>NQOV01000001.1 GCA_002632265.1 Rhodospirillaceae bacterium MC! | reverse complement strand
AAGTTCCTTATTAAACACCCTTACATAGAAAAAGTCTTCCCTTTCTTTCACCTATGTATCAACTTTGTACAAATTTCCATTTTACTGATCTTATATCACATGATATAATATTTTAAAGATTACAATAAAGCGATGAATTAATATTCATTGCTTTTTTTGTTGTTTATGCTTAATACATAATAATTACCCCATATGAGCTATGAACTAGATCCTAGTTTAACTTGTGATCGAACAAACTTTGTGCAACATCGCTATGTTCGGCCCGTCTGGCAAGACCTCCGCCCGAGTAGGGCGACTGTCATGGCAAGACGCCTAAAAAGAGAGATGTAAAACTAAGTATTTACTGTGGTTTTACTTGGCGTTTTTCTAGGTGTCTTAGTAATAGTAAAGCTACTAGAATCACAACTAAAAAGCTGAAGTATAGGAGAGATGAGGCGATAACGACCATTTTTGCTTTTTGTTCTAGGCTTAGTTTTTGGTATAAGTTGGCAATACCTTTTGTATAAATAAGTAGAAAGCCTACAAAAATTACTACGTAAGCAATGAGAATTAATAATGCAACCCAGCCATCTGTAAACATAGAAACCGCACCAGCGGTAAAAAATCCTATGACAAACATAATAGCGTAACTGCCCATACTGATAATATCTATCTTAGTAAAGCGTCCCATGATGTACATTACAAGAAACATAATAAAATTGGTTGCTAATATTTGTAATATTATACCGTCAAATCGTTTATGAATATATGTTGTACACAGATAGCCGATAAATATACAAAACACATAAAATACAAGTAAAGCTATAATATTAAAAACTTCATCAATCAAAGCGGTTGCAACAAAAATCACAATTAACGGTACAATACCCATAATAGCCATTTTGATCATTATATCATTACTAAATGAAGTGATTATGATTTTCTGAAAGAAAAAGCTTGATAGGGCTGTTAAAAGTAAACCTATTGCTGTATTTCTGTATATGGCAGAAAAGCCTAGATTTAAAGAGGCATTCAATGCACTATCCTTTTCTTTAAAAATGCTGACCATTATTTTTTCTCCTTGTGTGTTCTAAAAAGTTATGTTAAAAAATTGTGTTAAAAAGTTATAATAAAAATTAATTGCTAAAGAAATTATCGATATTATTTGACATATCATCGCCCTTTATATTAATTGTATTGGATAAAGTATCAAGATGAGAGATAGATTCTTCGGTGCTATTTTTGAATTTATTTAGCTCTAATATTAGATCATCCTTTAAGGTTAAAGATTTATCGCTATACTGATCTACCACGCTTTCGATTTGGGTGGCCTCGGTGTTTATTGATGAAATTGAGTTGGTTATTTCTGATATTTTTTCTGTAACGGCCTCAACTGATGATTTAACATTGGTACTATCTAAATCGATTTGCTCCGCAGCTTTTGCCGTTTGGTTGGCGAGATTTTTAACTTCATTGGCAACAACAAGGAAGCCCTTACCGAATTCACCAGCTCGTGCAGCCTCGATACTGGCATTTAACGCTAGTAAGTTTGTTTTTTTCGTTATATCGTAAATCACTGAAATACTATTAATAATTTTGGCAAAGTCATCTAATAATATATCCTTTTGACGTGTGGCCTCGTCTGTTAAAGTGGTGGCTATGGATATATTATTTGTAATACCGTTAACCTTTGAAGAGATACTTACAAAACCATCGGAAAACTCATTAATGTGTTCGAATTCTTCTTGAAAGCTTTCCAATTCGTTGGGTAAGTTTTTAATAATGGAGATATTTTCTTCCGAATGTTTAAGATCGTTAATGAATTCGGCGTTAATGGATTTCATCCCCTTATAGGACGTTTCTTTAATTTGCTTGGCTAGATTTTTATTTTCTTCGAAATGCTTAATGGATTTATTAATAAGTGCCGAATAGTTTTTGAATACGCCTTTTTTACTTCTTAACAGCACCTTACGATAAAATTTATCTTGAGATGAAAATTCAATACTCGCAATGGCTTCTTTAATGAAAACATCAAAGGAGTCGATCATATCATTAAAGGAATTTTCTATGTTTTGAATGGCACTGCCGTCAATATCGCTAAAGTTTACGATTCTCACGGAAATATCGCCTGATGTGATAACATCAAAGTTTTTAGATATTTTATAGAGTATATTTTTAATTTTTATTATCTGTTCTGATGTTTTAGAAACTGTTACAAAGGCATAAGCCATTAAGGCAAGCATAATAATGGCAAGAATCCCGCTGTATATATAATTCGTAATAAAAACTGAAGCAAGAATTAAAATACTATTACATGCTAAGATTATCTTTAAAGTATTAATTTTTTTTGCCAGTTGAACAAAGATAGATACTTCTTGTTTCATATTGATTTCCTTTTAAATATACAAACATACAATAATTAAGTTTATTGTTGATTAATTAATGAGTGAATAAATTCATCATAGCCCGCAAAACCGAGATCACCCAGCATTTTAACTAACAGATTAGTCCCGCCTTCTATGGCTTTTCTTCGTGATGGATATTTAGCCTCTTCTTGATTTAAAAGATCATAAACATGATCCATAGTTTCTTCCATACTTTTTTCTGTTACAGTTCTAAAGGAATGATAACCAACTAGATTATGATGTTCATCCTTATCTGGAGTAACATACGCTAGCACTCTATAATATTTATTGGGATCTTTTGCTTGATTAATCACATAGGCGAAACATTCTTCATCGTTGCCAAGTTTTGTCCATAACAATTTGAATACGCACATGGGCATTGCCTTATGACGGATGATATTATGGGGCTGATTTAATAATTCAGTACGTTTATAGCCAGATACATCCGTAAATGTTTTATTTACGTATGTTATTACACCTTTTATATCTGTTTTAGACACAATAAATTCCGTATCACTAAACTTTATTTCTTCTTGATGTGATAAATCTACCGCCATATTATACACTTTCATAATAAACTAAGTTATTTAATGATTTTCCCAAATAACTAATTTTTTAAACTAACTCTATAAGTAAAAGTATATCTAATTTCTTAATTAATGTCAACCTTATTCAAGCTGTTTATATGACATAATCTCAAGATACAAGCCTATAAATTAGATTGCATAGTTTATGATCGTTATATTATTAAACCTAAATTCGTATTGAAAAATTGATATTTCCAATATAAATTTAGGTTTATATGTATATTCTAAGATGAAATAGATAAGATAAAATCAGTAAACTATTTACAAACTAATTAGACAAGATATTTAATCGTTAACTAAAATAGAAACTCGTTTTATTGTTAAATATTCTTCCAGTGAGTATTTAGAGCAGTCTTTACCGATTCCACTTTGCTTTAATCCGCCATGTGGTAAATGTACTGCATAATGTGGCTCATTAATGCAGACACTACCTGATATAACTTGATCAGCAAATTGTAATCCACGTTTCATATTAGTTGTGAAGCAATAAGAGGCTAGACCGTAAATATTATCATTTGATAGGGCGATAATATCATCCTTATCACTAAATTTAATGATAGGTAAAATGGGGCCGAAGATTTCATCTTTGGTTATTTCCATATCAACGCTAGCATTTTCGATGATTGTTGGTTCGAAGTAGAAACCTTTTTTATCGGCTTTTTTACCACCAATAATAACTTTCCCGCCGTCTTTTACTGCTGATTCTACAAGTTTTTCCATCCAATCGCATTCTTTAGCACCAATTAGAGGCCCCATTGTGCGACCTTCTGTGCCACCTGCTTGTAGTTTGATTCCTGCTGTGTATTCTTTTGCCAGTTTTACAAACTTATCATAAACTGCTTCATGAACAAAACAACGATTGATAGATACGCACACTTGTCCACTATTTGCAAATTTAAGATCAACAATTTTTTCAACTGCTTTTTCCAAATCCGCATCATCATAAACAACCGTAGGAGCATTTCCGCCTAATTCTACGGAAAAGTGCTTAACATTTGTCAAAGCGGTATTCATAGCCCCAACGCCTGCACGAGTAGAGCCGATCATTGTGAATAGGGCAGTATCTTTGCTTGTTAGTAAAGGATCAGTAACCGAATAATCATTACTGGTAATAACCGTAATTACCCCTGCAGGGAAACCCGCTTGAAGAGATAATTCCGCACATCTTAAGCTAGTAACTGGAGTTTGTTGTGATGGTTTAACAATTACGCTACACCCTGCAGCCAAAGCTGGACCGAATTTATAGCCTAAGTTTAATAGGGGGAAATTCCAAGCAAGAAAGCCCACTACTACCCCTAAGGGTTGACGTTGGATATAGTTTAAAAAACGCCCGTCAGGATCGGGAATTACTGGTTGTTCTAAGCGTTTTGCTTCTTCTGTGAAAAAGCGTAGACAATCAGGTAGCATATTAAAATCATATTCAGCTGTGCCACGATCTTTTCCTGTTTCTTCAACTAGTAGATCAATGAGTTCTGCCTTATGCTCTTCTAGAATTTTAGCATATTTTTCCATAATCTCAAAGCGACTAGCAGGCGACATCTTAGACCATGTTTTAAAGCCTTTAGATGCGGATTTCTGCACTGTTTCCACTTGAGACGCTTCAATCTGTGGTACTTCGGCAAAATTTTCGCCTGTATCTGGATTATTTACAGGGAATAATGTACTTGAGCTTACTAGCTTGCCATCAATTAGCATTTTATATTGTTTCATGTTGTGTTTCCTTGTGTCATGAATTAATTAATAAAGTTAAGGGTTAGGAGAAAGTACTTGAGTGCTTTTTCACATCCTTAGATTTCATATTGTTCTAATACTTTTCTATTTACGGTTGCCCCTAAACCTGGAGCTGTAGGGATTTGTACATATCCATTTTTCTGCTCAATGGTTTCTTCGATGATTGAGTGTCTAAATGGATACTCGGTTTGATCGAATTCTAGCATAGGATTAACTGGATTTGATGATAATGGATTATGCGGTAATGTTGCCAATAAATGCAGGTTAGCCGATAAGCCGATTCCTGTACCCCAAGCATGGGGATTATAACGAACACCGTGAGCATTTGCCATGGCTGATATTTTTCTACATTCTGATAATCCACCAGTTGAACAAGTATCAGGTTGGATAATATCTACTGTACGATTAGCTAAGATATCTCTAAAGCCGAATCTTGTGAATTCACATTCGCCACCTGCAATGGGAATAGTTAAGGCACGTCTGCATTCTTGATATCCTTTAATATCTTCAGGTGGAACAGGTTCTTCAAACCAACCGATATTGAAATGCTCGATTTTTCTCCCTAGTTTAATGGCCTCGATAGAATCATAAGCGTGATTGGCGTCAATCATAAGTTCGGCTTTATCGCCAATTACGCCTCTAACGGTTTTCACATATTCGTAATCGATATCAACACCGAAACCCACTTTGATCTTCATTGCTAAAAATCCCTCATCAAGATATTTTTGAGCTTCATAAGCAAGTTGCTTGATAGCGTCGCCTTTTACAGGATAAAAACCAGTGGCATAAGCTTTTACTTCTGTTCTAAATGTACCGCCAAGTAGTTTATGTACTGGTTGATTTAGAATCTTACCAAATACATCCCATAGAGCAATATCAATACCGCTAATAGCCTCAATGATTAAACCCTTTTGACCGTAATCTCTGTAACGATTGTATAGGTATTCCCAATGGCGTTGAATATCCATACAATCTTCGCCAATAAGATATGACTTCATTTCATTTACAATGTGTTTAAGCATTTGTGATGGGCCGTAACATTCGCCCCAACCGACAACGCCGTCCACTGTTTCAATTTCGATCAAGCAAGTCATTCTTGAACTATATTCCCATTGCGAAAATGAAAATGGTTGTTTTAAATCCACATTTAAAACATGGGGGGTTACGCTTTTAATTTTACTCATGATGTTTCTTCTTTCCTATAAGTTATTAAGTTCTTAAGTTCTTATTATTAATTGTTAATTGTTGTTTGTTGGTTAGTTAATTATTAGTTATTTATTACCTTATTATAATAAACAGAAATATTTTTCAAGATAAATCATATATTGACTACCATAAACCATAATGGTTAAATATTCCTAAATCTGATTCAACATGTTTTTGTAAAAGTTCTGATTTAAAATTATTGCATATTTCTTTATACTCACTAGTTGGTTCATATGCTAGATTATTCAGCTCTTTTTTATCGATGTTATGATCGTATAATTCTTCTTCGCCACTATCTAGATAATATGTATATCTATATTGATTGTCGTAAAGAGTGATGTTGCGATCAGGTTCTCGAGCGGTAAAACATGTTACCATTGGTTTGTTATTTTCGCCTTGCTTGCTAAAGATATCCACACCCTGCATATAACTTGACTCATCCAAGCCAACCATAGACATCAATGTAGGCAAGACATCGGCGTTACTCATGGCGTTTTTGTTAACTTTAGGGATTTTTTTGAAATCCTTAGCAGGTTTGACAATGAATGGCACATTTAAGAGATTGTTAAAGGCCACATCGTACTTACAAATCATTTCCAGATCTCCTAAGAAATCCCCATGATCTGATGTATATACAATAATGGTATCATCATATACGCCCATTTCCTTAAGTTTATCAATGATCACGCCGACAGAATTATCAATTAATTTAACTGATGCGGTTGTATAGCGATAAGCGTCAGCAAGATCAACTTGATCCACATGGAAAGATTCCATTGCTTCTTCTACGGCTTTTGGTTTTTTCCCTTTGATGTCGGATTTTTTTGCAAAATCAGGCAAAGGGATATCCAAGAAGTCCTTAGCTATATCCTTAGGCGGTACGAACGGATGATGAGGGTCAGGAAAACCGACAAACATAAAGAATGGTTTATCATTATCCTTACGATTATCAAGATAGTTACAGGTTTCATCTGCTAGCCATGTACTATTATGTAGCTCTGACGGTAGTTCGGATAATTTAATATCCTTACGAATTGAGCCTTCTTTTGTATTTGGTTCGCCACCTGTAGCAAGTTGTTCAAAGATTTTAGGATGTTTATCTTTTAGCCACCTACCATAATGACCGCCATTATAATTACAAGGTGCTTCCCCATGACCTAAGGCTAATTTTTTATTATTAAAGCCATAGTATGGTTTTGTATCATTGACGGTTTCTTCTCTTTCCCATATGCTTGATGATTCATAGAATTCATACGATGGATCAGCTAAAAGCGGTTCTAAATGTAGCTTGCCTAGTAAATATGTATCATAGCCATTTTCTGTAAACACATCGCCCATGGTTGGGATACGATCATGAACATCAACACCAAATAATCTTTGGCTGATGACATTATTTTTATCTTCGCAACCATTATCACGTCGCCACAGTGGGATTCCGTTGGATGAAACCCCATGACCAGGCACATATAAACCAGTCATTAAGCTTGCACGTGATGGCATACAAGCGGTATTAGTGGAAATATGACGTGTGAAATTACAACCTTCACTTGCTAGCTTATCAATATTCACAGTTTGAGCCGAAGGATTACCATTACAGCCTAAACTATCAAAGCGTTGTTGATCCGTATGTAAAATCAAGATGTTCTTTTTCATTTGTATACTCTCCTTTTTTTGTATTGTTATTGTTTACTTTAGCCATGCTTTACAGTATATGTTAGCCCATTTAGCACAGTTTCCTTTTAGGCTCTTGTTAGGCTCTTGGAATCCATACGCTCATATCTTGTTCTTCTCTATTTGCCCATGAGAAATACGGAATAAAACGAACAGGGATTTTTTTCTCTTTATCATCTGCCACAGGTTGATATAATTTATCACTGTGCGGACGATGTATAAGATCAGCTTTCAAGCCTACCATACCATAAGGAAACTCTTCAATTGTGGTTTCGCTAAATTGAACATCTTTAGGAATAGCCAGTTCATCAATTGAGATTTTATTTTCAATATCATTCCCTTCTAAACAATAAACTACAGGACCCCTTTTCACTGCAAACATACCATTTGATTGCTCTAGTAATGGATTAGCGGTATATAATTGAGCTTGCATTGGTAATACTATAGCTAAACTATCGCCTGAATTGACTTTAACTGTGTGAATACCTGATTTAATAGCTTTACCATTAAAGGTAGCCTTATCGCACCAAGCAGGAATTCTAAATGTTAAATCCATATCTTTTGGAGTTTTAACGGCATTGATTTCAACTTTCTCATCCCAAGGATAATTAGTTACAATGTTGATGTTAACTTCTTCGCCATTCTTTAAGGTAGTATTTAACTCACTACCGCCGAATAGGTTAATAGATACGCCTGTATCTGATAGGGAATAGATCCATTTTGGCATTCCTGTAAATGTACGTAATAATTGCGGTGGGCAACACCAACAATCAAATGTAAAGAAACGTTGATTAGGGACATGAGAATATTGTGCAAATGTCGGCTCAATGTGATGACATGCTCTATGTGCAGCTGGGTTGGAATAAAAATAACGTGTCATATCTAAGTTAGATCCTGAAATCCCTGCATTAAACATGATTGTTTCCATCCAATCGCCGTATTCTGCGTCATTAGTAAGTTGTAGCATACGTTTTGCCCACATTGCCACCGCAATATTAGCACATGTTTCATTATATGAAACTCTTAAGGGTAAATTATACTCCGATGCGAAAGATTCGAATAATGTATCGCCACGATCAGAGTATCCCACATATTGAGGACCTACGCCACCAGTTATATATATACGTCTTTTGATGAGATCTGCCCATATTCTTTTAACTGCTGACAATAAAGCTTCTTCCCCTGTATGAGCATAAACATCAGCCGCCCCTGCGTAAAGGTAAGCACCTGTTACAGCATGCCCGATAGGTTGAGTTTCTTCCCTTAATGGCATACGGTTTTGACTACAGTCTCCACGAATTTCTGGAGTTTCGCCACGCATGGTAACAAAAATATCAGCCAGATCTAAATATTTTTTCTCTTCTGTTATTTCGTATAATTCCACTAAACCCATGATTTGGCTTGGATTAAAGCCGAAATGTGCCAATTCTTTTGGTTTAGGAGAGAATGTTTTCCATAAGTAATCGGCGGCTTTGATTGCCACATTAAGCAAGCGTTTATCATCTGTTACAGTATAATGAATACAAGCCAATGTAAACAAATGCCCTAAGTTGTAAAGCTCATGATTTTCGGTGTCTGTCCATCTTTCTCTATCTGTTAATAGAATTTGAGTACCGATATAGCCGTCATCCTCTTGAGATTTTTCGATCCAAGGAATGTACTTATTAACAACATCCATGATCTTTTCATCTTTAGTTACTGCGTACTGATTTACGCAACCCTCTAAAAACTTATAGCAATCGCCATCCGACCATTCATTCATATAGAATTCACCTTCGATTTCGCCTGCAGCAATACCAAAGTTTAGCATGCGAGCAGCGTTATCTTCGGATAAGAGTGCCGATTCTAAATTCTTGATAATTTTTTCATAATCAGTTACACGATTCGCCCAAAATCCTTGAGTTAATTTAGCTTCTCCTGTTTTAATAGTGTGAAATTTTCCAAATTCTTGCATTTTTTCATCCTTTTCTTAATTTATGATTATAGTCAATCATTTAAATAGGGTATATTTTACCACTAAATATGATTTAATTACATCATATCATTATTTTATTCTTATGTCAAGTATTTATTTGCTTTGATCGACACATTTTTTTATATGCTAACTTTTTCTCTATCCAAGGGATATGAAAAATAAGCTAAAGGGTGGGGGAAAGTAGAGTATAATCTCTTATGATCACGTGAGATATTTTTGTTTATCTCTTGACATTAAGATATAATTGTACTATAATGAAGTTATTATTATATAAATATTAATTTTTTCATACGAACTTTATATTAATATGAATAATTACATATAAATTTATTTTAGCTAAATCGTAATATCTGCGATTTACTAAGTTTTTCACAAGTGAGGATACAAAATGCCTAATGTTGCCAGTTTTGAAGTAGATCATCGTATTATGGTTGCTCCGTTTGTTCGTTTATCGAAGTCTTTAGAGATTCCGTCTGATAGTCATGAAGTTATGGTTTTTGATATTCGTTTACGCACTCCAAACAAAGAAGAACCTATGCCACCTAAAGCCATTCACTCGTTAGAACACTTATTAGCGGGCGAGATTCGTGATGCTTTGGCCGTGCTTAATAAGGATGTTTATGTGGTTGATATTTCGCCCATGGGTTGTAGAACAGGATTCTACCTTTCTTTAGTAGCTCCTAAAGGCAAAACCGATACTGTATCGGATAACGTAGCAAAAGCCTTTAAGAAAACATGTGATAATGTAATCAAAATGAACGAAATCCCCGCTGCAAATGAAATTCAATGCGGTACAGCAAGCGAGCATGACCTTGTTGGTGCAAAATCCATTTGTGCTTATATTTTACAGACAGTCGGCGAATTGCCAATTCAAGATAATGAACCTTTACTATTAAATAAGTAAATCTTATCTTTATCTGTTTAAGTAGTTTTTAATTACGTTGTTAATTTGATCTAGCGAATCCTTTTGAGAATTGGCGTAGGCGGTGGCGTTTGTGATTTGTAAATTTTTATAAGCCTCATTTGTTAGCAGTTTATCAATGATTAAAGTTAGCTCTTCTTGTGATGTAACTTCAATGGCAGATGTATTAGCGAGCATATCCTTTTTGATATCTTCGAAATTTTCCATGTGATTGCCAAAGATTACCGCACAACCTAATTTTGCAGGCTCTAGGGGATTATGGCCGCCATGGTTTAGGAGAGATTTTCCTATGTATGCTATGCTTGAAAGTTGTAAGACTGTTCCCATTTCCCCTAAAGTATCAAGAAGATAGATTTGTGTATCTTCTTTTATACTCTCGTTTTTACTGCGACAAGCTATATTGTAACCCAATGACTTTAAACAATCTTGGATATCTTGGGATCTATTGGGATGTCTTGGAACTATGATAGTTAGGAGATTCTTATGTGTTTCTGCTAGAGATGTATGAATTTTACTAGCCATAATCTCTTCATTTTCATGGGTAGAACAGGCAACCCAAATACTTCTTGGGTGGGTTTGTTGGGTTTCTTTTTCTAATTGTTGTAGAAACTCTTGATCAACAGGAAGAGCAGGGGATAAAAACTTTAAATTTCCGCTATGATATGTATTTTTTACTCCCAATTTGGCGTATTTATCGCTATACTCTTCTGATTGAGCAATAACAAAGCTTAATTTTATAAATAGGGATTTTGTTAGTAAGCTATAGGATTTCCATTTTTTAAAGGAGTTATCAGATAAGCGAGCATTAATCAAACCAATGGGAATATTATTTAGTGATAACTCATTGATAATATTGGGCCATAATTCACTTTCTACGAACAAAGCAAGCTTGGGATTCCAATAATTAATAAAATGTTGTACCCATGGTTTATGATCTATGGGTACATATTGATGTATGACATTTTTTGGCAATCTCTCACTTAACAGATTCGCTGATGTGATAGTGCCTGATGTGATGAGAATGTTATATGTGCCATAGTTTTCAAGTAGGAAATCAATTAGGGGTAGGGCAGATAATGCCTCGCCAACGCTTGCGGTATGTATCCAAATAATATCGCCGTTCGGACGTGAAACCGACGCCATGCCCTTACGCTCACCAAGTCGCAAGGGATCTTCTTTGCCACTTTCAAGACGTTTTTCAATGACACGATTTAAATATGGCTTGCATACTGTTAATAATAATGAGTAAGTAAAAAAAAGCATGTGAATTCCTTTGAATTTTATTTTATGATCTCTATTCGGATTTCTCTTTGGATATATCTTCAGATATCTCTTCGGATCTGTTCTTCTCTCTCTGTTCGGCTTTTAATCTTCGTTCTCGCCTTAAGGCTTTTTCAGCTTTTTCTTTGGATGGTGTTGGAGTTATTTTACCGCATTTGGAATCTACATTGTTGGTAACTGCCAATAGTTTACTATCAATTAGTTTTAATGTGTCTCTTATTTTTATGTTATCATCTAAATAAATTGGCTCGCCCACTTCAAACTCATAGCTGTCAAATAATGACGGTCTTAAGAAGCAATCCCATGTATCTAAGAATTTTCCCTTTTTACTTGAATAGGATATGGGTAAAATGGGAACTTGTAATTCTTTTGCTAAAAATACCGCTCCGGGTTTGGTTTTATAAGCTGGACCTCTTGGCCCGTCAACACCTGTTCCTATGGAATTTCCTTGAGCTATCCATTGTTTAATTTGCAAAAGTGCTTTTGTTCCGTCTCTGGTTGAGCTACCGTAAAAATTTTCCATGCCCATTTTATTTAAAAATTTTCCTATTAAAATTCCGTCCCTATTGGATGAAGTCAAAACACCAAAATTTAAACCTTTCGGCATAATTAAATACATCATCAACAAGCGACTATGCAATAAAACCGCAACAAATGGCTTTTTGTTATCCATAAGCTCTTGAGAATCAGGATGTACAGTAAATTTTTTGCGTGATGTGTATTCCAATAATTTTAACACCATAAATAATATCCATGGAATTATAATAAGTCCTATTTTAGAGTTGGCGATTTTTTTTAACATAATGGATTCTCTTTTTAGCTTAGTTTATGTATTTAGTTTTCTTAATTAACGAATGAATGAACGAATGAATGAATAAGTAAGTGAAGTTACTTTATATTAAAATAAACGTTTATATAGTTTTTTCAAGTGGAATAGGTAATCTTTTATTTTTCCCTGTTTTTCTTCCTTTTGTTGTGTTTGTAATTCTTCATTATTCGAATTTTTAAGTTGTTGATCTTCATCTTGATTTAGCTCATCTTTTTTAAACTGCATATTATAGAGCTTTTTATACTCTCCGTTTTCATTTGCCAATAGTTGCGTATGCGTACCTTGTTCTATAACTTCGCCATCACTCATTACGATGATTTGATCTGCCTCAACAATGGTTGATAATCTGTGAGCTACAACAATTGTTGTTCTATTTTTTGCCAATTCATTTAATGCCGATTGAATTTTTCTTTCGCTTTCTGTATCCAATGCCGATGTGGCCTCATCTAAAAGCAGAATAGGGGCATCTTTTAACATGGCACGAGCTATGGATATACGTTGACGCTGTCCACCTGAAAGATTCACGCCATTTTCTCCTACTAGTGTATTGTATCCGTCCTTTAACTCGCTGATAAAATCATGAGCAAAGGCAAGTTTGGCACTTTTGATGATCTCTTCTTCTGTGGCGTTTTCCTTACCATAGGCGATATTATTTAAAATAGTATCATCAAATAAGGAAACTTCTTGAGTAACCCAACCGATATTCTTACGGAGATCTTTTAATGATATATTGGTAATGTTATGACCATCAATGAAAATATCTCCTTGATTTGTATCATAAAATCTTGGAATAAGATTAAGAATTGTTGTTTTACCACTACCTGACGCACCTACAATAGCAGTAGTCTTATTGGCTTGGGCTTCGAGTGAAATATTCTTAATTACATTTCCGTTTTTATCGTTATATTTAAATGTGATATTCTCAATCTTAATGTTTCCGCCTTTGAAGTTAAATTCTTCGGGATCTTCCAACTCTACAATATGGTTGTTAACATCTAAAATGAAAAAGACACGTTGCGAGCCTGCCATACCACTTTGCAAGCTTGAAGATAATTTCGATAATTTCTTTGTGTGTTCATAGCACATCATGGCGGCGGTGATGAATGAAAAGAATGCTCCTGATGATGTCATCCCCTTAATCACTTGATATCCACCACATAAAATAATACTTGATATGGCCACACCTGCGGCGAATTCGGAAATTGGTCGGCTCGCTTGATTAAGTTTGGCAGCTTTATAAATTAACTTAAAGATATTATTTACGATACCTTGCATTTTATTTTTTTCGTTATCTTCCATACCGTAGGTTTTAATTTGCTTGATACCTGTAAAGGATTCGTTTAATAAGCTCATGTAGGCAGATCTCTCGATCTGTGTATTAGCGGTTACTTTACGCATTTTTTTACTAATGCTAAACATGGGAATCAAAATCAACGGCATCACAAACATAGCGATTAATGTTAATTGCCAATTACTATAAAACATCACGGCGAACAATCCCATAAGAGACGGCACAGAACGGCTAAAGTTATAGATAACATCAACGGTTGCAACTCGCATGCTGTCGATATCATTACTAAAAATGGAAACTAGTTTATTGGAATTAATTTTGTTAAAGAAATCAACATCAAGGGTTATAATCTTGTTATATAAACGTATTTGCAAATCAGATAGCACTCTCTGACTAACATAATCCAGTTGTAAACCGCTAAGATATGCCGAGATCGATTTTATCACATACGCTCCAAAAACTGATGCCGATATGGGAATTAAAAGAGACATATTTTTATCGATAAAGATATCATTTACTACATTTTTTATGATCCACGCAGGAAAGGCGGTTGCTCCTGCGGTTGCCAACAACATGATCACGGCAATAAACAAGCGGAATTTATAAGAGCTTGTATGCTCTCTGTAAATTCTTAATAACATACGCATAGTTGAATATTGTTCATCTTTGCTTATGTTGTTAACATCTCTATTTTCATTCAAATCGATTTCTATTTTACTATCTGACATATGAATATTGATTCTCTTTTGTTAAGTTTGATAATAAATAATACTTTGCTTATACTAATGTGTACTTATATTAATGTATGCTTGTGCTTATATATATATGTGTATGTATGTATATGTGCGTGCTTGGTTTATGGGGAATTAATTATCTTGAGATCTTGGGATATTCCACATTTCTTCTAGTTTGTAATAATCTCTAACTTCTTCACGGAAAACGTGGACTATTACGTCCCATGCGTCAACAATAACCCAGTTGCCAGCTTCTTTACCCTCTGGCACGATGTCCTTATCGCCACGCTGTTTTAAGCCTTGAACCACATATTGAACTAAAGCGTTTACATGAGTGGAAGATCTACCAGAGGCAACAACCATATAATCCGCCAACGAGCTTTTTCCCTCAAGATCAATAATCTCAATGTTATCGCCTTTGTTTTCTTCTAAAATTTCGACAATGAAGTCTTTTAATTCGTCTCTATCTGACATGGTGTATTTCTCTTTTCTTATGAGTGGGTATGACTTGTTATAAGTTTATATCTTTAATATCAAAAATATCAAGATATGTAGAAAGTTATAAAATGTGCTGTTAGTCCCCAAACCATAAGGAGTGGGAAAAAGTGCTTAGTCAGCGGTTTTAAGCCATGCGTGGTGTATAACACCCATACATGAGCATGGCTTAAAACCGCTGAATGAGTGCTTTTTCACACTCCTTATTTAATCTACTACAAAAACATCCTAATAACAAGTATTAAATATTTTTATTTTTAACGGTTGTTTTTATTTTCCCACCATTCGGGATTTTTGTTTCTGATTTCCGTTGATGATATATCAATACTATCTCCTGTAATATATATCCATTTAGGTAAATTGCCGTTAAATAACTCGTCTGCATTATCGCTTTTATGTGCTATTATTTGGTTATATATTTCTGCATTTTCAATATCTAAATAGTTAGGACGCTCGAAAACTGCAATGGGAATTTTCCTTAAAATCTCTTGCCAAGAGGACCATTTATGGAAGATGTGAAAATTATCTCCACCCATTATCCAGATAAAATCGTACGTGGTAAATTCTTGAAACAATAATTCAAGTGTATCGATGGTTTTGTAAGTATTGTGAGATTTTTCAAAATCGCTAATGAGAATTTTAGGATTAGCTTTAGCGATTTCCTTGGCACTGTTAAAGCGATGTTTAAATTCAACATTATCTTTACTCTTAACTTTTAAAGGATTTTGATTGGCAACTATCCACCAAATCTCGTCCAACTCCAGACGGGAAATGGCCATGTTGGATATATTCAAATGAGCCTTATGGGCAGGGTTGAAAGATCCGCCATAAATGCCGATTCTTTTCCTTTTAGTAGTTTGTTTATGTTCTATACTATTCATGATTGTTTTATTTTTATATTATATTGATACTTCTAAGGAGTCCACGGTTTTTTTGTGCCGTCTTCGTTTATGTTGGATTCGCTTTTCTTAAATAAAAGAGTTGCCATTTCGTTGAGTATTTCATCAACTCCAATCCCTGCGACACCTGAAATGGTAAAGATCTTGTTATCGCATACGGATTCCAATTGTTCTTTTTTCTCTCGAATCTCTTCTTCTGATAGACAGTCAACTTTATTTAAGGCAACGAATTCCACTTTGTTTTCAATGCCATGTTTGTAATTTAAAAGCTCACTTCTAATGGTTTGATAGGAATGAGCCACATCTTCGGCGGTGCTATCGATTAAATGTAAAATAACTTTTGTGCGTTCTACGTGTCCTAAGAATCTATGACCTAAGCCTAAACCTTCGGACGCTCCTTCGATTAAGCCTGGTAAATCGGCGATAACAAACTCTTGTACCCAGCCTTTAGGTTTTACTACGCCTAAATGGGGGTGCAATGTGGTAAATGGATAGTCGGCAGTTTTGGGTTTTGCTCGGCTTACTGCTTTTAAGAACGTGCTTTTACCTGCATTTGGTAATCCCACAAGGCCCGAATCTGCAATTAATTTTAAACGTAACCATATCCAAAATTCTTCCCCTTCTTCGCCTTTAGTAAAACGCCTTGGGGCTTGGTTGGTGCTGGATTTAAAAGCTGTATTTCCTTTACCACCGTAGCCACCTGTGGCCACAACCACTTGTTGCCCCTCTTCGGTTAGATCAAAAAGTAAACTGTTGCGTGTTTCGTCTAATATTTGAGTGCCTACGGGAACTTTTAAAGTAACACCGTTGCCACTCGCTCCAGTTCTATCCTTACCCATACCATGGCCACCACGTTCGGCTTTAAAGTGTTGGGCGTATCTATAATCAATAAGAGTGTTTAAATTGTTGACTGCGATAATGGTAACATCGCCACCACGCCCGCCATTTCCACCATTCGGACCGCCAAACTCTTCATACTTTTCACGACGAAAGCTCACAGATCCATCGCCACCATCACCAGATTTGACAAAAACTTTTGCTTGATCTAAAAATTTCATAGTAATTCCTTATAATATAATTATGATGATAGTGTAAGATATGAGTATATAAAAAGACGACATTAAAAAAAAATAATAGTCGTCTTTTGTATTTTACTTGGTAATATAACTAAAGGATGTGAAAAACTACTACAATTGAGTGCTTTTTCACAACCTTTAATTATATTTATGCGGTAACAACATTAATAAATGTTCTATTTTTCGCACCAGATTTAGTAAATAAAACTTTACCTTCTGTTTTAGCGTAAATAGTGTGATCTTTACCCATACCAACGTTAGAACCTGGATGAAACTTTGTACCACGTTGACGAACAATGATATTACCAGGAATTACAGCTTCTCCGCCGTATTTTTTTACGCCTAAGCGACGACCAGCCGAATCACGACCGTTATTTGATGAACCACCAGCTTTTTTATGAGCCATAATGAATCTCCTAAAATCTTAATATATTTGAAAATAAAAACTACAGGAACGGGAAAAATCACTAAAATGAGTGGTTTTCCACTCCCTATACCTTAAGCATTAACTGCTTTTATGCGTAAAACTGTAATCTGTTGACGATGACCTTTTTTACGGCGATAATTTTGGCGACGTTTCTTTTTAAAAATAAGAACTTTCTTATCTTTAGCTTGTGCAATAACTTCGGCTTCAACTGAAGCTCCAGCAACTACAGGTGTACCGATTTTAATATCGCCACCTTCAACGCCTGCGATTAGAACATCATCTAACTTAATAGTAGAATCCTTTTCGCCTGCAAGTTTCTCTACCTTAATAACGTCTCCGGCAGTAACTTTATACTGTTTACCACCTGTGCGAATAACTGCGTACATTTTTGTAACCATTACATAATCTAAAATAATTTATAGAACCCATATTAGTTAATAGATTCCACCTATGAAGATATAATACAAATAAGATTGTATAAAGTCAAGCCTTTTCTTTCATAACTTGAGTTTTTATTTATTTTATTTGATTTTATGTGAGTTTTAGTATAACCTTTAAAGTATATTTTAAGCATATGAAAATTTTTAAATGTAAAATGGAAGTTAAGTCTATCATGAAAAAGAGTAAAATTTTATTTGGTATATTCCCCCTTATTATGGGAGTATCCTTAAGTTCTTGTGAACACTATGTATATACACATAGCGGAGCTAATAGACAGCACTCTCGAACACGCAGTAGAAAAACCACAAGACATACTACAAAACATACTACAAGAAGTACAAGATCTAGCGGTAATTCTTATGTTGGGCTTAGAACTTTAAAGGTAGCTCCTGTTGATCATTATGTGATCACATCTAAATATGGTTATAGATATCATCCCATTAAGCATAAAAGAATACTTCATACAGGCGTAGATTACGCAACCAAGCACAACACTCCCATTCACGCCACCGCTCCCGGAGTCGTAACATTTAGAGGTACTAAGCGAGGTTATGGCTATACGGTTATCATAAAACACAATCATACTTACAGCACACTATACGCCCACATGGATCACTTCGCAAGAGGAGTACGTAAGGGAAGTCATGTACGATCTCATCAAGTTATCGGCTATGTTGGTAAAACAGGAGCAGCCACTGGATACCACGTCCACTACGAAATCCAAAAAAACGGCAAACCCATAAACCCCCGTTAACACACCAATATCCCACTCATAACCTAAAGGACGTGAAAAACAACCTAAAGGGCATGAAAAAGATCGTAAGATGTGCCTTAAAGTATGGCAACATGTACTCACATCTACATAAGCCATGCTTTAAGGTTACAGATTAGCTCCATAACCTAAAGGATGTGAAAAAGATCGTAAGATGTGCCTTAAAGGATGGCGACATGTACTCACGTCTACATAAGCCATGCTTTAAGGTGCATATTAGCTCCATAACCTAAAGGACATGAAAAACACAACCTAAAGGGCGTGAAAAATGAGCTAAGATGTGCCTTAAAGCATGGCGACGTGTACTCACGTCTACATAAGCCATGCTTTAAGGTGCATATTAGCTCATTTAGCACGTCCTTTTAGCACGTGCTTTTAGTGGGAAGAGGTTACAAAGCAGTCATGATTACGATTTTTAATTTGGGCACATATACTTTCGGCTTTTGTACGGCTTAGGCCTTTGATTCTTGGAATGAATACCGTGTGGGTTTTGCTAATTGATATATGGAGTTGATAATTATCTAACGGTAGGGCCATATGGAATCGCTTGATTTGATCTAGTAATTTATTTGCCATATTCTTATGAGAGAAATATCCTAGTTGGACAAAATATGTTCCTGTATCACGTCGTGCTAGGCGTGTTATGGCTTTACTTTTATGGGCTGTTTTGCGGATAGATGTACGGTTGTGAACATATTTCTTTTTGCTACTGTGTTTGTGTTGGCTGTAATATATCTTATGGAATGCTTGGTTAAATAATATGGATGTTTGGCGATCTCTTGACGCACCAGATCTCCCACCGAAGATAGAAATTAATACTCTGTGATGATATCTTGTGGCCATGGCAAGTAGGGTAAAGCCTGATTTTCTTGTGTATCCTGTTTTCATACCGTCCATACCATGATAATGGGACATAAGATTATTATGATTCTTTAAATACATACCTTTATATACATAATATTTAGTAGAAAACAAGTGATAATATTGTCGATGATGTTTGTACATTGCTTCCCCTAGGGTTGCAATATCTTTTGGCGTGGTATAATGGAGCTTATTCGTGAATCCGCTAGCGTTGGTAAAATGCGTGTTATACATTCCTAAGGCTTTTGCTTTTTTATTCATAAGATCTGCAAAAGCGTATTCACTTCCTGCTAAATTTTCACCGACGACTCTTGCTACATCGTTGGCGGATTTAGTAATAAGGGCGTATATGGCATCTTTGACAGTAATACGACTATAAGCTCCCACATACAACTTAGACGGTTCGGCTAGAGTTGAGAATTTTGAAACATATAGATTACTATCGATACTTAATTCTTTTCTATCTAGAGCATCAAATAATAAATATAGGGTCATGACTTTGGTAATGGACGCAGGATAATTTATGGCATTAGGATTTACTTGCTTTAAGACTTTCCCTGTGGTAAGATCTTTCACATAAACCGCATAAGATCTTGCATATGATACTTTTACAAAAGATATTAATAGTAACAACACCAACGGCATACCATATATAAATGAACATATACGTGATGAAAACATGTGTGATAAAGATAGTTTAGTTGTCTGTTGAGATTTGATACCAGTAAAAAGCATTTTTGTATTTATTTATATCCATTCTTAAATATAGGTCTTAAATATAGGTAACTTAAACATAATTCATATTAATTTGATAAAACAATTTACAAAATTATATTTATATGCTATATTAATTTAAATAATTTATAGTTAATATTAACATAATATATTAAATTATCAATAAGAATCTTAAAAAAGCAGCTACAATGAGTGATGTAAAAACTAAAAAGAAGACAAGCGTTAAGCTTAAACCACCTAAAATGTATAAGGTATTCATCTTAAATGATGACTACACTACAATGGATTTTGTGGTCTTTATTTTAATGACTATCTTCTCTTTTACTTATGAGAATTCAGTCAAATTAATGATGAGCGTTCATAATGAGGGTTCAGCGGTTTGCGGTATTTATACAAAAGATATAGCAGAAACAAAAATCAATGAAGTTCATGAATACGCTTCCATTGAAAATTTCCCATTACAATGCAAAATGGTTGAAGAGGATAAATAAAAAATGTTTTCAGTTAATTTAGAAAAAACCTTGCAAAAGGCCATAGAGTTCGCAACAAAATGTAAGAATGAATATGCGTCTATAGAACACTTACTTTATGCCTTATCTAGTAATGTTATAGCCAAGGGAGTTATGAATAATGCAGGCGTAGATATTAAGCTCTTACAATCAGATATCAAAACTTTTTTAGATGATAATAACGCCAGTTTGACTCCTGCGAACTTCACAGGCGAATCTCGTCCATCATTGGGATTTCAAAAGATAATTCACAAAACAATCATTAACATTCAAAATTCCAGCCGTGTGGAAGCCAATGGCGGAGATATGCTTTATGTTATCATTGATGAAACTGATTCGTTTGCCTCATTTTTTCTTCACAAGCAAAATGTTGGCAAGCAAGATATCGTAAATGCTATGGATAAATTTTGGAAAAGTAATGCCAATGCTAACGGCAATGGCAACTCGCACAACGAAGATGTATTCGGTAATATGGATGGTATTGATTTCACATCATCTTTACCATTTTTTGGCGATGAAGAAGCTATGTTTGATCAAGAACGCACAGTTGATAAATTTTGTGTAAACATCACAGAAAAAGCTCGCCATGGTCTCATTGATGACGTTGTGGGACGTGAAGAAGAACTGGATCGTACAATTCAAGTTCTCTGCAGAAAGAACAAAAATAATCCGCTATATGTGGGCGAACCTGGTGTAGGTAAAACGGCGATCGTTAATGGTTTAGCATTGCGTATCGTCAAGAATGATGTTCCGAAAACCCTAAAAAATGCTAATATCTATGAATTAGATATGGGAGTGGTGCTAGCAGGAGCTAAATATCGTGGGGATTTTGAAGAGCGTCTTAAAAACATCGTCGAAGAGATTGAAGCCGAACCAGGTGCGATTCTATTCATCGATGAACTTCATACGATCATTGGAGCAGGGGCTACCACTAGCGGAGCTTTAGATGCGTCAAACATGCTTAAACCTGCCTTAGGACGTGGGAAAATTAGTTGCATAGGTGCAACAACATGGCAGGAATATACACAACATATTTCTAAGGATAAAGCGTTAATTCGCCGTTTCCAAAATGTGGAAGTTAAAGAACCAAATAAGGATAATACCTTAAAAATCATTAGCTCTTTAAGTGATACTTATGGTAAATATCACAATGTAAGTTATAGCGATGAAGTTCTTAATCATACCATTGAAGTTACTAACAGATTTATACATGATAAATTTCAACCCGATAAATCTCTTGATGTTCTCGACGAAGCAGGGTCCAAATATTCATCTAAAAGAAAAAAACGTGGTAAGACTTCAGTAATATCGATAAAGGATATTGATGAAGTATTATCAAAAATCGCTCGTGTATTGCCTAAAGATGTATCTAAAGATGAAAAAACTACCATTATCGATTTACAATCTAAACTTGAAAAGCAAGTATTTGGGCAATCAAAAGCCATTAAATCTTTAGTGAATGCCATTAAGCTTTCAAGATCTGGATTACGATCAGAAACAAAAACAGTAGGGAGCTTTTTATTCACTGGTCCGACTGGTGTGGGTAAAACCGAAGTGGTTAACTGCTTATCGAAGGCTTTAAACGTTAAATTATTACGTTTTGATATGTCCGAATACATGGAAAAACATACGGTTTCTCGTCTTATTGGTTCGCCTCCTGGATATGTGGGCTATGAACAAGGCGGTTTACTAACTGACGCCGTAGAAAAAGAGCCTTATTCTGTGGTATTACTTGATGAGATCGAAAAAGCTCACTCTGATATTTATAATATTTTACTACAAGTAATGGACAACGGCACGCTTACCGATAGTAATGGGAAAGTTGTCAGCTTTAAAAATGTCATCCTAGTAATGACAAGTAACGCAGGAGCAAACGAACTATCTAAAGAATCAGTAGGATTTGCCAACGAGAAATCCGATAATATGAAAAATGGTAGCGATAAAGAAATCATTAAAAAGCTCTTTACTCCAGAATTTAGAAATCGTTTAGATGAAATTATCACATTTAACCGTTTGGATACTGATGTCATTGTTAAAGTTGTTAAGAAGTTCATTAAAGAATTGGAAAAACAACTTGAACGCAAACATGTTACAATTAGCTTTAATAAAAAAGCCATTGACTATCTGGCTAAAAAAGGCTACAGCCCTGCCTATGGTGCTAGACCGTTAGGACGAATCATCCAAACTAAAATTAAGCATAAACTTGCGGACGATATCCTATTTGGTGATCTCCAAAATGGCGGTAATGTAAGTGTAAGCGAAAAAGGTGGCAAATTATCTATCTCGGTAACCAAACCAACCCCTAAACCTCAAAAGCTAGTTAAAGAAAAAGCTAAAAGCATTTCTAAAACTAAAAAGAAAGCAGTATCAACAACAAAGATCAAAGCCAAGCCGAAAACTGCAATAAAAAAGAAAATTAGTAAACCTAAAAAAGTAACTGATTAGCTTTTTATGCATTTTGTATATTGAGGAATTTTCAACTAATAAATAAACAATGGAGTACGTATTTTATGTCTTATACATATAAAAAATCAGAAGAGTATTTAAGAAAAAATAACATTATACAAGATGATGAAGAATTTTTAATGTCATTCCCTAATGTTGTTAGAACTGAAAGCATGGCATCTATTCTATGGCTTGCACTGATGACGTTTGCGTTTTTACTTTTAATCTTGGGAGCTGTGTTGTTGGTGTTGGTTTCCGATGGTTGGTCGTATTGGGAAGATATAGGCCTTAATTCACAAGTAGCATTATTGATAGGTTTAATCTTCGCCATACTTGGAGTATTTTTTTTATATACTTCCATAAAAGGAAGAAATAAAGCACGTGATAGAATCCATAATTTTCTTACATCTAAACGTATATATTTTAATCCTAACATTCAAAAACCATATGAACATATGGAAATCAAAGATTTAATACGTGCCGATATGTGCATACAACCATATAGCAACGCTCTTACCGATTTTTACTTCTCTTTTACAACAAACAACATGTTTCCCATCATCATCCCAACAACTGCCGAACTTATAGAAACTGATAAATTCTTCAAAATATTTCCCAATCCTGACATACTTATAAGAGAATTTTTTCCAATGCAATATCTTAGAGATGGTATGTATTATGATAACGAAAATAGTTATGATCACGAAAATAACATTGGTTATGAGAATAGTTATGAGAATAGTTATGATTACGATAATAATAATAATAATGATAATAATAATGATTATTATTAGTAATTTATCAAAAAAATATTATATAAAAAAATGGCTGACTAACTTTTTTATATTGGGGAATTTTAAACTATCAAATAAACAATGGGGCAAATAATTTATGGTATACGAAAATAGAAAAACAGAAGAGTATTTAAGAAAAAATAACATCATACAAGATGACGAAGAATTTTTAATGTCATTCCCAAACGTGAAATCAACGGAAAGTATAAAATCCGCTTTGTGGCTTGCTATGGCTATAGTTTCATCTATATTTTGCTTTTTTTGTTTAGGGTTCTTGTTTTTTGACGGAAACGAGGCAAAAATGATAGGTTGTGTATCAATTGTAATTTGGGGGTTTTTCATATATATTTCCGTAAAAAATAGACATAAAGCCCGTAATAGAATTCATCACTTTCTCACATCTAAACATGTATATTTTAATTACAACATAAAAAAGCCTTATAAACATATAAATATAGAAGATTTGAAAAAGTGGAATTATGTACACAGCCATGGGATATAGGCTCTATGGAATACTCTTTTAGGTTTACAAAAACTATTATTATTCCTTGGATACTTCCAACAAATGCCGAATTAGTGGAAACAGATAAATTTTATGGCATATTCCCACGCCCAGAAATACTTGTAAGAAGAACCCTACCAATGAAATACTACAACGACAGAGGTAAAAGAAGGCATTATTACGATGATTCGGATTCTGATGATTCGGGATATTAGTAAATTCAAAACGTCTTTAAATGGTATACATTTATTCCTAACTCTTGGTCTATATATTTAAACGCTGTATAACTTCATCTTTACCTAGTACTTCAAGTACATCAAAGAGTTTACCTGCTGACGCTAACTGCCCAGTTAAAAATAAGCGTAGGGGTTTACCGATTTTACCGAATTTTAGTTCGTTTTCCTGCATGTAGCTATCTATAATACTTTTAATGCTATCATGATCCCAGTTGGTGCAATCTTTTAATAGATTATGGATATCTTTAACGTATTTTTTGCCATTATCATCGATTTTAGTAAGTAGTTCGCTTTCAATAGTTAAGGGAGCGTTTTTAGTTAGGAAGCTAGCAGTTTCGGCTAATTGTGGTAAGGTTTTAGCTCGTTCCACAAGCCATGGCATTGATGTTATCAGGCGAGTTTTAACTTCGTCGGAAATGTTACTAACCATATCTTTATCCATAAAGTCTAACATTAAGCCATATAACTCTTCTGGTGGAGTTTGCTTAAGATAGTGAGCGTTGATAAATTCCATTTTTGTCATATCGAATTTAGAGGGCGATTTACCAACGGCCTCCAATGTAAACCATTCTTTAGCTTGTTCTCGTGATATGATCTCATTATCGCCATGCCCCCAACCTAAACGCACAAGATAATTTAAAATAGCGTCAGGTAATAAGCCCATATCTCGATAGGCGTCCACGCCTAAAGCTCCGTGTCTTTTTGAGAGTTTAGCACCGTCTGCCCCGTGAATTAGGGGAATATGGGAAAATTTAGGCGGTTGCCAGCCACAGGCATTATACAATTGCACTTGACGAAAGGCGTTATTTAAATGATCATCGCCACGAATCACATGGGTTACATTCATATCATGATCATCAACCACTACCGCCAGCATATAAGTTGGCGTACCGTCGGAACGTAGTAAGACCATATCGTCTAGCTCTTGGTTATTGACTTTAACCTTACCTTGAATAAGATCTTCAATTTCAAGAGATCCCTCCTGTGGCATGCGAACACGGATCACAGGTTGAATATCTTTTGGGGCAGTGCTAGGATCAGCATCACGCCATGGCGAGCGAATGGGCTTGCCTGTTTTACGAGATTCTTCCCTAAGAACCGTTAATTCTTCAGGAGATAAATAACAATAATAAGCATTACCTGTAGCGATTAAGCTTTTGGCTACTTCGGCGTGGCGTGGCGTATTGGCAAATTGAGAGACTGATTCGCCGTCCCAATCCAATCCGAGCCATTTCATACCGTCTAAAATGGCGTCTATGGCTTCATCTGTAGATCTTTTTCTATCTGTATCTTCAATGCGTAAAAGGAACTTACCATTATTATGACGAGCAAAAAGCCAATTAAAAAGAGCAGTTCGCACCCCGCCGATGTGTAAGAAGCCTGTGGGTGATGGGGCAAATCTTGTAACTACAGTCATTTTTTCTACCTAGTCTATTATCTATATGTTATAATGTGTTATAATCTTATTTTAAAATTATTGTGAGTGATTATATAATAAAATGAATATCTTTTCAAGGATAAAACTTAGTTATAGAAATATAATTAATAAAATGACCGATCTTAACCCCCATATGCTTAACGATTACCTACAAACTGACATAAGAAATTATATATGGGATGAAGTGGAAAATATAGGCTTAATTAGTAGAATCTTTTTTGCCATATTCGTATACTTTTTGAATTTAACATTATTTTATCATTTCACTTCTCTTTACGCTCTTGGGATCATATGTGCTTGCTCTCTGATTGTGGGCATTATAGCTTTTACTAAACACAAAATGATAACCATTGCTTCATTTGTGATTCTCTTAACTTCCTTTTTGCATGTTCTCATTAATAATAATGACTTTAAGCAAATCAACCATTATACATACGCCGATATTCAAGGCACAGTATCAAGCATTCACATAAAGAAAAAGATCTCATCTTTTATTATTTCTGATGTTCAGATCTCTCCTTATGGATATAAACATAAAAAGACTCCAAACACAAGTAAACCGACCAGATACAAAAGAGTATCAGGTAAAATTCTCGCCTATACCATTAGTTCTAAGATCTATAAATTAAAAAACGGTATGCAGATACATACGGTTTCAGCAATCAAGCCATATACAAGCACCTATTTACCCTTAAAAAGCACGATGATATATAAGGGCTGGTTTCAACGTATTTATGGCTACTCTTTCATTACTCGCCCCATTGATATCTTACCTAACCCCTTAAATAATAGGAATAGTTTCTTCAATAGCAGTATCGACAAGCTAAAATACGGCATAAAGAACATCCGCATAGAGATACAAAATAGGGTTATGGCTTTATTTCCTCCGAAAAATAATCCTGTAAATGCTGTTATGCTCGCCTTAATCACAGGTAATAAGGGATTCCTTACAGAAGATATTTATACTAAATTTAGAGAGGCTGGACTATCTCACTTGTTAGCCATATCAGGATTGCATATTGGACTTGTTACCATGTCTATCTTTATGTTTGTTCGCTTTGTTTTGATTATGATTCCCTATAGTCATTTGTATGTTAACAATAAGATATTCTCGGCGATTATTACCCTGGTTTTTACCACAATGTATATTATCATTTTAGAACCTGCACCGCCAATGATTCGCTCTGGAATTATTATCTATATTATGCTTTTAAGTATCATATTCCGCTCCATATCTTCATCTTATTATGTTCTTGTAATTGCTTGCTATTTGATGATGATATATGATCCTACAGTGGTTTTAAACGCCAGCTTTCAGCTTTCTTTTTTCGCTACTTTTGTTGTACTTTATATATCTGTTAACATGTATAAGCCTGATATTAAAAATTACAAAAAGATCCTAACTAGTATTCTTATGATATCATTTAGTTCTTTTATGATAAATTTGTGTATCATGCCCGTATCTGTCTATCATTTTCATAGTATCAGTATGGCGGGATTTATTACTAATCCGTTAGTTATGTTGTTGATGTCATTTATTATTATGCCTTTGATATTAATATCATTAATCTTTTATAAGATCTTCTTAATGAAATATAGCTTATTCCTATTAAGTTATGCCATAAAAGTTGTGATTTGGGTTACAAACCTTTCTATAAATAAACATTTTGTCTTTCAAGTGGATTTGTTTAATGGCTATATTGCATCGCAATTTGTTGTATCTATTTTATTTTTCCTAATCATTAAAAGTAGAATTAGATATGCAGGCTTGATCTACATCATGATATTATTAATGATATCCCCATGGTTTACGACTCCTACATATAATATGGGTGTGATGTCCAATGGTGGCTTATTTTATGTGGAAAAGAATCATGTAATATTTATTTCACAACACAAAAGTAAAAGAAACATCAGCTTTCTTGAGCAATCTTTACGCAAAAAGGTTATATTCAAAAGATGGGATAAAAGTAAAAAATATCTTGAAATGAACATCAATAACCATAGAATAGCCTATACAAGATGGAAATCTCAAATAAAAGATCTATGTAAAACAAATAGATTTATAATACATTATGGCAGTCGCTCAAATAACTCCTATGTCAAAAGATATAAAAATAACTCTTGTAAAATCCTTAATATCATTTATAATGGATCTATGGTTGCAGATGTGGAAGATTATAACAAGATCAATATTTTATTTTCGCAAAAGTTGAACAAATACTCCTTAAAAAATACATCTATAAGCGTAACATACTAGTAATATACTAAAATTAGAAATTAACTATAAATGAAACGAGTTTATTAATATGAAAAATATTTTATACGGAAATACTGGCCTTAGGGTTTCAGAATTATCTTTAGGCACAATGACGTTTGGCACGAATAAAGGCATAGAAATTGATGAAGCTAAAAAGATCTTTAACAGTTTTACCAATGCAGGCGGTAATTTTCTTGATACTGCAAATATATACAACACAGGCGAAAGCGAAGAGCTGATAGGAGATTTTATTTCTGCCAATCGTGATGATTTTGTAATTGCTACCAAATATGTGTTCGCCACTCCAAATGAAGGCTTACAACATCGTGGAGCAGGGCGAAAATCCTTAAAAATTCAAGTTGAGGCCAGTTTAAAAAAGCTTAACACTGATTATATTGATATTTTATATATTCATGGTTTTGATCCGCTGACCCCTTATCAAGAAACAGTCAACGCTTTAAACGATTTAATAAAATCAGGTAAAGTCTTATATATTGGTGCGTCGAATGTTCCTGCTTGGTGGTTAGCTCGAGCGAATGCTTACGCTAGCTTAAATAATATGAGCAGATTCGAAGGCATTCAAGTATTTTACAATCTCTTGGATAGATCAGCCGAACGAGAAATTCATCCTTATTGTAATTTTGAAAATGTCTCTTTAGTTTCGTGGTCGCCTTTAAGTGGTGGCTTGCTAACTGATAAATATTATCATAATTTAGGAGCAGAAAGCGGAAGAATGGCAGGTAAATTTAAAGATCGTTTGCAAGATGATTTTACCAACAAAGTATTAAAAACCTTAAATGACATCGCAGTTACACACGAGTTAACCATTTCACAAGTATCTCTTGCATGGCAAATACAACGTGGTATCATGCCAATCGTCGGAGCGTCCAAACAAGCCCAAATTGATGACAATCTTAAAGCGGTAACTTGCCAATTAACAACAGACGATATTACATCATTAAACCAAGCGTCAGCCATTGAAGCAGGTATCCCTTTATCTTACCTACAAGAAGATAAAGGAGCAAATTCCGTATATAATAATGTCGCTCTAGATTCGCCATTGTTAGATTACTGCCATGGTGGTGGATTTAGTAATAAATCCCCTTGGTAATATACATATACAAAAAGATAACAAACTTATTATAAGCTTGTTATCTTTTTTTTGTAGATACTTGAAGTTTGTAAGATCTTAATTAATATCTGTTTTTATCCAAAACCTTTTAGTGTTATCTCGAATATCTTCTAAAATACCACCATTATTTAAAATGACTTTTTCAGATCCGATATTATCAACATCGCAAGTAATTAACGCTCTTTTAGTGCCGTTATCCTGCAAGATCTGTAAAGCGAGTTTTAATGCTTGGGTAGCGTATCCTTTTTGGCGATATTTTTTTCTAATATAATAACCAATATGTCCGCCATGTTCTAATAAATAAAGGGTTAGCTCTTTACGAATTTTAATTACGCCAGCAAGCTTATTTTTCTCATAGATCCAGTAAACCGTTTGCGGTACTCGGTTAGGTTTTAAATTGATACCTAAAGATTCTTCTTTTCTTAAAGTAAGATAAGCTTTCATATCTGTAATTTTTTCCAATGCCATAGCAAAACCGTTCTCGCCTTGACCTATTTCTTTTATTAATTTTATTACATCTGGAGTTTCTGATACTTCTAGTTCTCTTAAATGCACAATATCATCTCCTTTCCTTAGGAACAAATGGTAATTAATTTATAGACTTAAATGGGATAAAAAAAATACACCCTAAAATTATTCATTTTAGGGTTATTAAAAAATCACCTTTTATTAGATACGCTAATTATTCTTGAATAAATTCAATGGAATTATTATCAGGATCTCTAATAAAAGCAATAATAGTAGTACCACCCTTAACAGGGCCTGCAGGTCTTGGAACTTCGTATCCTAGATCTGCAACTTTTTTACATATTGCTTCAGCGTTATCCACTTTAAAAGCAATATGTCCGAACTTACGACCTTCGGAATACTCTTCAGTATTATCCCAATTATATGTAAGTTCTATTTCTGCATTACTATTTGAATTGCCAAGAAAAACAACCGTATAACGTTGTGATTCATTATCTGATTTTCTAGTAACTTCTAACCCAAGACAATCTTCATAGAACTTTATCGATTTATCTAAATCTTTAACTCTAATCATGGTATGAAGAAAAGTTGTATCCATGTTAATATATCCTTGTGTTTTTACCCTAGTAACTAGTACTTAGTAACTAGATAAGAGTTACTTTTAAAATTGGATCACCAGCTTTTACAACTTGATCTTTCACTAAAAATTCAACGCTTTCTACTTTGTGCATTGAAGTAATTACAACAGGAGTAATTTTTAGATTTTCAGCTTCTTCGATAGCTTTAAGATTTACTGTAATGATAGGATCGCCTGCTTGCACGTCAGCACCTGCAGATAATTTCGCATCAAAACCTTCGCCACCCATAGAAACAGTTTCTAAACCAACGTGAACAAGAACTTCAATTCCTTGAGCGTTTTTAGTAGTGAACGCATGTAAAGAATCAGGCAGAGCAGTAATTGTACCTGCAATAGGAGTTACAACAGAACCTTCAGCAGGTTCTATAGCTACACCATCGCCTAAAAGTTTTTCCGCAAATGTAGGATCTGGCACTTCTGTAATACTAACCACTTTCCCACTAATAGGAGCTAGGATTGTTAAAACTTTATCTTCAGAAGAAGAGCCATCACTAGAACCAAATAGTTTACCTAAAATACCCATAATATAGATACCTCCATAAAAAATTAATTTAAAAAATATATATTTATCATTATACTATCACAATATAACCAAATATATCAATAATCCTTTGTATTATATATTAATAAATTATCTTTTTCAATATTAAAATAAAGTTAAAAAAAATCCCCCTAACTAATCATGATATTTCAATACGTTACGCTTAATAATTATTTTACACTATAGCGTTTTTAATAAATTATCTTGAAAATGTAGACATCATATAATAGAATATGCTAGAATCTATATTTTAAAGATTATATGATAAAGGGAGATTTTATTATGTCATTGTCGTTTGTATTTCCAGGACAAGGTTCGCAGTTTGTTGGAATGGGTAAAGAACTAGCAGAAAACTTTTCTGTAGCTCGTGAAGTGTTTAATGAAGTCGATGAGGCTTTAAATCAAAAACTCTACACCCTAATGACTGACGGCGACGAAAAAGAATTGTCGCTCACTCATAATACTCAACCTGCATTAATGGCGGTTTCTATTGCTAGCTTAAAAGTGCTAGAAGCAGAATCCAACATCACATTAAAAGAAAATGTTAGTTTTGTATCAGGTCATAGCTTGGGCGAGTATTCGGCTTTAGTGGCGTCCAATGTGCTAAATATTGGCGATGCGTCAAAGTTATTACGTCTACGTGGACAAGAAATGCAAAACGCTGTTCCAGTGGGCGAAGGGGCTATGGCTGCCTTAATCGGAGTTGATTTTGAAGAGGCTAGCGTCATAGCCGATCAAGCGTCAAGCGAAACTAAATTGGTTTGTCAGTCGGCTAACGATAACGCTCCGGGACAAGTTGTGATTTCAGGTGCTACAGCGGCCATCAATAAGGCTATGGAAATAGCTAAGGATAAGGGCGTGAAAAAGGTTGTACTTTTACCTGTTTCTGTACCGTCGCATAGTCCCATGATGAAACCTGCAAGCGACGCTATGGCAAAAGCATTTGAAGATGTTACCTTTAACCAACCTATAGTTGGTTTAGTACAAAATACAGTTGCTCAATCGGTTAGTGATGTTAAGGAGATTAAAGCTAATTTAGTTAATCAACTTATCGGAACTGTACGTTGGCGTGAAAGTGTAATCTTCATGAAAGATCAGGGCGTAGATACCATGATCGAATTGGGTGCAGGGAAAGTCTTATCAGGCTTAGCTCGTAGAATCGACAAACAAATTTCAATGCTTAATGTGGGCGATAAAACCACATTGGAAAAAACATTGGCAAAACTTCAAGGTTAATATGCTAAATATTTTAGATATTTATTAGCCCAATGGAAAAATATATACTATAATAATTATTATACTATGGCAAAGCATTGCAAAATAGATAATAATTCAAATTAAAGGAATTAACAATATGTTTAAATTAACAAATAAAGTAGCAGTAATTACAGGGGCTACAGGTGGAATTGGTCGTGAGATCGTTAAAGATATGGTATCACAAGGGGCTAGCGTGGCCTTGGTGGATATCGCTCCAGCACAAGACAAGCTAACAGAGTTCGCTAAATCTTTGGAATTACAAGGTAATGCTAAAGTTGAAACATACTCTCTAGATTTCTTAAATAGTGATGAAATTAAAGCACTACCCAAACAAATCGAAAAGGATATGGGATCTTTAGATATCCTTGTAAACTGTGCAGGCTTAACAAGAGATAGCCTTGCCATGCGTATGAAAGAAGATGATTGGGATATCGTGATAGATATCAATCTAACAAGCTTATTTAGATTATCGCAAGCGGTTATACGTGGCATGATGAAACGCCGTTTCGGTCGTATCATTAATATTGCGTCGATTGTAGGATTTACAGGGAATGCAGGTCAGGCGAATTATACAGCCTCTAAGGGTGGTGTAGTTGCATTAACTAAAACAATGGGGCAAGAATTAGGCTCTCGTGGAATTACTGTGAATGCAGTAGCCCCAGGCTTTATCAAGACTCCTATGACAGATGTTTTAACTCAAGAAGTTCAAGATAAAATGATCTCTCAAGTTCCCATGGGTCGTATGGGTAATCCTGATGAAATCGCCAAAGCTTGCGTATTCTTAGCCAGCGATGAGGCTAGCTATATTACAGGTAATACCATTCATGTTAATGGCGGTATGGCTATGTACTAAAGCTAGTATTACTAGTTAGCATTAGTATTAGCTTGCATTTATGAAGTAAGCAAGATTGCAAAATATCAAATGGGCATGGTGATTTATCATCATGCTTTTTTCATAAGGAAAGAAATGTGAAAAAATACATATACAACAATTAGAGAATCGAGTATAATGATTCAAGATGTATATCAGCTCATTTTTCACGCTCTACGAATAATTTGGCATGATTATTGCATATGATAATACGTAAATGTATGATTTTATTCTACATAACTTAAAACTTTATTGTTAGGGTCGATAACTAAATGATTAAAAACATTTTATTACAAACTAAAAAATATTACAGTAAGTATATGAAAACATTCTGTATTTTATTACTTATTTCAAGCTCAAGCCTTGCTTATGTTAATAATGCCAATGCGAATTCTCGTATAAAAGACATTGTTAGTTTCGAAGGTGTCAGAGATAATATTTTAATTGGTTATGGTTTGGTAGTAGGTTTGAATGGCACAGGTGATAGCTTGAGTGATGGTCAATTCACTAAAGAGTCATTGCGTGCTATGTTAGAGCGTTTAGGCATTCAATCTACAAATCAAGGTTTAGATTCCAATAACGTTGCTGCGGTAATGGTTACTGCGACACTTCCTTCTTTTGCTCGTCAGGGTACTAGAATTGATGTAACGGTTAGTAGTTTGGCTGATAGTTCATCTTTACAAGGTGGTACTCTTTTAGTAACACCTTTAAAGGCGGCGGACGGTCAAGTATATGCGGTTGGTCAAGGTCAAGTTGCGATTGGTGGCTTTACTGCAGGCGGTGCGGGTGCTACGGTTACCCAAGGCGTTCCCACATCAGGACGTATCGCCAATGGTGCTTTAGTTGAGAACGAAATCAAATTCGATCTTAACAAAATGAAAGCCATGAAACTAAGTCTAAGAAATCCTGATTTTACAACTTCACGTAGAGTCGCAGATGCTATCAACGCTTTTGCAGGGCAAGCTATTAGTTTCCCTATGGATTCGGCTACAGTTAGATTATTAATTCCTGAAAAATATCGCCATAATGTTGTTAATCTTTTAACCAAGGTGGAACAATTACAGGTTCAACCTGATGACATAGCTCAAGTTGTTATTAATGAACAAAATGGGATTATTGTTATGGGTAAAGATGTGAGAGTCTCAACAGTGGCCATTGCTCAAGGTAACTTAACAATTAAGATCACAGAAAATCCTCAAGTTAGTCAACCGAATCCGTTTTCCAAGGGTCAAACAACGGTTACTCCTAAAACGGATATAGCAGTCAATCAAGACGGCACTAAGTTAACTACACTTCCCGCAGGCGTAACCTTGCAAAGTTTAGTTGATGGTCTGAATGCGTTGGGTGTTACTCCTAGGGATATGATTTCCATATTACAAGCGATCAAGGCAGCAGGTGCTTTGCAAGCTGAAATAAAAGTAATGTAATTCTTAGAATTTAACTAAAACAACATGAGCAAAACAAACAGAAGAGTATAACACAATGATAGATAATACAATGCTAGATAATAGTTTACTAATAGATAAAAACCCCTTATCGATATTACAGGCAAACAAGAAAAAACTAAAAACTGCCCATAATGATAAATCTCTAGATACTAAACTAGATACTAAAAAGGGAGATTTCAAAAGTGCTTTAAAAAGCACACAAGCCAACATTAAAAATATGGATCAGATTAATAAGACAGCTACAGATTTTGAAGCTTTCTTTGTATCTTCCATGTTAAAGCCCATGTTTAAAGGTATCGGCAATGATACCAATAGTATGTTTAGTGGCGGTAGTGCGGAAAAAGTATGGCAAGGATTTTTAGTGGAAAATATGGGTAAAGAAATTGCCAAGCAAGGCGGATTTGGTTTATCTGCAAGTGTTAAAAGCGAGTTAATTGCCATGCAAGAACATAAGAAGTAATTTAAGTTATTAACTAAATTTTTAAAATGGATAGTGTAATATGCCTATAGATGTATCAAAAAATGCTGATGAAATAAAATATATATCAGAACGTTTAATAGAAATACTTAAGGAAGAAGGAAAGTCAATGAGCGGTCGGGATTATTTAAATTTTCCGCAAAAACTCTTGGATGAAAAACTTCAATTAAGTAGATTATACGAGCGACATTTTAATATTTTAGTTGAAAACAAATTTAATGGATTAGAAGATGATATCAAAGAAGAACTTAGAGAAGTCGCCACCGAGTTAGATGAGGTCATGGAAGATAATGCTAAAAAGCTAAAAGTCAACATTGAGGTTACGCAAATAACCGTTGACGGTATAGCAAAAATAGCAAAAGAGTTATCCAAGCCCATTGATACTTACGACGCTACAGGAAGTGATGAAATCAAAGGTAATGTGAAACCAGTAACTTTTAATAAAGAATATTAACTTACAAATTTAACCAACTTACAACAACAACAACTACAATTTTAATTTAAGAATAAAGGAAAATATAATGGCAGGATCATTAGACTCAGCAATCAGAACGGCACAGACTGGCTTAAATGCAATGCAATCCTCTATGGCTGTTACAGCGAGAAACGTTGCAAACTTACATACGGACGGATATTCAGCTAAAGAGGCACAACTTGAAGGTTCTGTTTTATCAGGTCATGGAGCAGGGGTTAAAATGGGAGAAATTCAACGTAGAGTTGATGATTCCATGTTACTAAGTATGCGTAATGCCTTTTCGCAATTCGCTAAACTAGATGTGAAAAACCCATACTTTGATCGCTTAAGTAATCTATTGGGTTCGCCTGATAGTGGAACATCTGTTAAGGATTTAATGGAAAACTTCGTTACTTCATTAAGTGATCTAGCACATGATCCTAGCTTGGCAGGTGGGCAATCGGAATTATTATCTAATATGCAAACATTTGTAAACTCTCTAGGAGATTTCTCTAAAGAAGTTCAAACCATGCGAGCAGACGCTGATAATGCAGTTGGCGAAGATATCTCACAGGTAAACGATCTTTTAGATAACATAAGTGATCTAAATCAGCGTATTGTACGTGGTAGCTTTAGCGGAGATGTGGGCGATATGGAAGATCAACGTGATCAATCCATAGATCAATTAAGCCAACTCATTGACATTACCTACACTAAAGATCAAGACGGCAATATATCGATTTCAACAAAAAGCGGTATGACTTTAGTTGACAGTAACCCACATCATTTACAACATTTAACCGCAGGATCAACCAATGCAGGTACAACCTTTGACGGTGGCTCAATTGACGGTATATACGTAGGCGATAGATCAGACAGTACAGAAATTACAGATGATATCCGTAGTGGTTCACTGCAAGGTTTAATTGATCTTCGTGATAATATCTTGCCAGATTTCCAAAAGCAACTAGATACCTTTGCCAACTCCTTTAAAGATACTATAAATGGTCAATCCAACCGTGGAACACCTTATCCAGGTTCTACAGAATTGGACGGGCAACACAATTTCATTGATGGCGAACATCAAAAATTCTCTTTTTCTAAAAACGAAGATAGTAAAATAGTACTAACAGATGATCAAGGTAAAGAGACTCGTTCTATTTCCATTCGTCAGTTAATGTCTATTCCTTATACTCCCTATGGTCAAAATCCTGGTGAAACATATCCGCCAGCTGGTGGCTGGCCTGATCCTTTACCGTCAGGCGGTAGCATGGAAGATGTCAGCAATCGTGTACGTGATTGGCTTAATAGTAAAGAACGTGGCGGAGCGGGTCTAACTGGTGCTACTGTTGAATGGTCAAATCCTCGCACGGCCGCAGATCATACCGCTGTACCTCCTATTGAAGCTAAACCACCTAGCGGACAATTGAACATTAATCTACATACCGAATTCTCTAAAATGGGAATTATCGATGTGGAGAGTTCGGCACAAAATGCCAAAGAAGCTAAAATCAATATGTACTTTGATGATGACGGTAAAACCGAAACCCCAAACAAAGAAGTTACTGGCTTTTCTTCATTATTTGGTTTTAACAACATCATAAACGATGAAAAACCACATACACAAGTAGAAACAAAAGCTTTTGATCCGTCATATCATGTTTCTCAAGCGGGAGTTGTGGAACTTTACACAGCTACAGACGGCTTAAACCGTGCTGCTGGTGTCTTTACCATAGAAAAAGGTCAAACTCTTGATGAAATAGCCGAAACTTTCAACCGTAATAAAGGCATTCAACATTTCCATGCGGAAGTAGTGCGAGACGGTAAACTACAAAGATTACACATCATAAACGATAATGGCGAAGAAGTTGTGATGAGTGATAAAAGTGGAGCTTTCACACAAGAGCTAGGAGCAAAAGTCGTTGGTCAAGACGCCGCACAGAGTTTATCTATTAGGCAAGATCTACTTAATGATCCGTCTAAATTATCAACTGGACGTATGACATTTGTTGCCGGTCAAGCTTCAGCAGGGCATTACGAAATAGCGTCAGGTGATGGCTCTATCTTAGAAGATATGTACCAAGATCTAAAAAACAATACAACCAACTATGATTATGCAGGGGGTTTGCACGTCAACCCCTTATCGCCCATGAATTACTTACAAGCTTCGGTTTCTGATATCGTGCAACGTATGAGTACTAATGAGCAATCAACAGCCGTTCAAGGTCAAGTAATGGAAAACATGCAAGATCAAGTTAATAATAAACGCCAAGTAAACCTAGATGAAGAACTACAAAACCTTATGCGTTATCAGCGTAGTTATTCAGCAAGTGCCAAGATTATATCAACCATTCAAGAAATGTTTAAATCTTTAGAAGGTATGGTTCGTTAAGAATTTAAAACAATATTTTTATTTTATTACAAATTATTTTAGGAGAATTTTATTATGATATCTACTACTCGCCGTGTGGCAGATCACCCTTTTGCAACAGGAATGGCTAATCGTTTAATGAGCAACAAAGTTGCCGTGGATCAATCTTACAAACAGGCTACCACAGGTAGCAAATCAGATACCTACACAGGTCTTCATACTCACATCGGTCATTTATTAAGCTTACAACAACAATGGAAGTTTTCCAATAACTATGTGGATCAAAACAAAGAGATTAAATCTAAAAATCAATTTTTCGGTACTGCCACAGAAAATATTCATGATACTATTACTGATATGATTAACATGTTATCACAAGTGGGCGAAAGTAATGGTGTAAATAATGCTACCGAAGTTCAAGCACTCCAAGAAATGGCGTGGAATAGTTTGGGTAGTATGGAAATGTACATCAATCAATCTTCTGTTGTTGGTTTAAACTTGGGTGGTACGAATACCACTGATAATCCTGTAAAATTAGATTTAGGCGATAGCATAAAAGACTTCCAACGCTTATATGACGGTAGAAACACAACCTATCCCACAACTGCACTGGGTAATACTTCATCTATGGCAATTACCTCACGTAATAATGGTAGTTGGGCAGAAATGAAACACGATCCCAATGGTTTAGATAGCATTATCGATACTACAGGTTTAGGGAAATTTGCCAATTTCCAATCAGGGCAAACTATCCGTTTAAAAGGATCAGGCGGTAATGATAAATTATACACAATTGACCATATCGGTCCTAAAGCAAACTCTATCTTCTTAAAAACAGAAGAAACAGTGGCGGAAAATTCGGCTACTCCTGTAACCTTTAAAAGTGAAGATGATGAATTACACGAACATGCAGAAACATATAACGGTGTTTCATTTAGCCCTAAGAATAATACTGTACCACTTATTGGTAATCCAGAAGACGGCGTAATCCACTTGCCAGCTCCAAAAGATGACGATAAAACTTTACGAGCAGGTGAAAACTTACAATTCGATAATCTAAATCATAAAGCAACCGCACCTATGAATTTCTTCACTGATTCAAAAGGTAATCCATTAAGTGATGGTACTACCATGACAGTAAACGGGCAAACCATAACTTTAAGCGGTGTTAGTGCCGATGGTAAAACCGCAACTTTCTCTTCTTCTAAAAGTGTTGCTGATGTAAATGGACCATCACTTCCTCACTCGCTTGTAGTTCATGAAAAAAGCTCCTTTGCCGAAATGCACGTAGGTGATATTGTTAACGTTTCAGGATCTCTTAACAATAACGGTAATAAAGCTATTACAGGCATATCGCCAGACGGTTTAACCATGACTGTAGAACAAAAAACCCTACAAGATAGCGGTAGCCCTGCTCATCCTTATTTTAATCATGTCTTAACTCCTAGCAATCCATTAACATTATTTGACAATGGATCTAGAAATGATAGTGCGTCAGCTAAACCAGGTACATTCCTACTAGATAACGGAGATCCTATTTCAGACGGTACAGAATTAACCATTGACGGGCAAAAATTAGTTGTGAAATCAGTATCAGGCGATGGCTCAACAATTACCTTTGCCGATGGTTATAACGTTGCTCCTAAGACTTTAGGTGGTGGGACTGTAACATCAAACAGAGCATCAATTACAGTAGAAAGTAGTGGATACTATCAAGGAAACAACCAAGAAGTTACCTACCATTTATCAGATACTCGTAATGTTACTCAAAGTATTAATGCCACATATGCTCCTTTTGAAAAAACTATCCGAGCTTTAGGAATTATCGCTCAAGGAGATTTAAAACATCATCCAGAACGTTTAAAAAATGCCACTTACTTACTACAAAGTGCCTTAGATAGATCATCAGTAGCAGGGCAAAAATCGCCATATGGTTATGAAGATCCTGCCACTATTGCCGACGCTGGTTATTTCTCTGGCTTTGTTTCATCATCTGTAAAAACTAATATGTCTATGTTACAAGATAGAGGCGACGCTTTAGAAAGTGAAATCGAAGGTATTACTCAAGTTGATCAAACCAAAGCCGCTATGGAATATAAATCACTGTATCAAATGCAACAAGCAAGCTATGCTATGATCGGTAAATTACAAGGCATGTCATTGTTGAAATACATGAGCTAATAATTTATTTCTCATAACTTTTCTTAAGCCTAACAAACCCCATGATTATTAGATTAGTCATGGGGTTTGTTAGGCTTTGTTTTTATCCTTGCTTTTATGATTTATTTTTGTTATTATCCTGTATATAAGGGGTGGGAAAAGTGCTTAAGGACCTAACATGAATACTTTTTCAAGCTCCTTTTATATATTGAGATAAAGGAGAGGGATTTATGCGTACTTTATTTGGAACAGACGGAATTCGTGGATTAAGCAATAAACATCCAATGACTGCGGAAATAGCCATGCGTGTTGGTATGGCATGCGGTAAAATATTTAAAACTGGAACTCATCGCCATAAGGTTATCATCGCAAAAGATACAAGATTATCGGGCTATATGTTAGAGCCTGCTTTAACGGCAGGGTTTACATCCATGGGTATGGATGTGATTTTACTTGGACCTTTGCCAACTCCTGCGGTGGGATATCTAACTAAATCCATGCGTTGTGATTTAGGGGTTATGATTTCCGCATCTCACAATTTATATGAAGATAACGGCATAAAACTATTCGGCCCGAACGGCTTTAAACTTAAGGACGCTGTAGAACTTCAAATTGAACAAGAAATTGCTAATCCTGATTTATCTTTAGATCTTGTTCCTGCGTCAGAACTAGGCAGAGCTAAACGAATTGACGACGCTAAAGGGCGTTATATAGAAGTAGCAAAAGCAACCTTTAGAAGTGAAGCACGAACATTAGAAAACTTTAAAATAGTTTTAGATTGTTCCCATGGTGCAGGATATTTGGTTGCTCCGTTAATATTACAAGAGCTAGGAGCGGAAGTCATTGTCATCGGTAATGAGCCTGACGGCTTTAATATTAACCGTGGTTGTGGTAGCACATCTCCAGAAGTTATGAGCGAAAAAGTAAAACGCTATGGGGCAGATATAGGCTTGGCCTTGGATGGCGATGCGGACCGTTTAATCGTCTGCGATGAAAATGGCAAGATTGTTGACGGCGATAAAATCATCGGTGTAATTGCCAAACATTTACATGCTAAAGGTAAGTTAAAAGAAAATGGCGTTGTGGCTACAGTCATGTCGAATATGGGCTTGGAAAGATGGCTTGAAAGCCAAGGTATCCACTTAATACGCACTGATGTGGGAGATCGCTATGTTGTTTCACACATGCGAGAAAATGGCTATAATCTAGGTGGCGAACAATCTGGACATATAATCATGACAGATATAACAACAACAGGCGACGGCTTAATAGCAGGATTGCAAATTCTAGGAGCTTTAAGTGATTCAGGAAAAAAAGCCTCGGATTTCTTCGATATTTTCACTCCATTACCGCAAGAATTACGTAATTTAAGATACGGTTTAAGTAATCCTTTGGAAAATGATAAGTTTAAGGAAGTCTTAGCACGAGTAACAATCGAGCTAGAGGGAAAAGGGCGTGTATTGGTTAGAAAATCAGGCACCGAACCAGTGTTACGTATTATGATAGAAGCAGAAAAAAAGCACGATGTAGCAAAGTATCAAGATCTAATTGAACAAGCCTTTGATGAAATGCAATAATTATGATAGAACCTAGTGAACCATTATTCCATTTTGTATCTTCTCAATCTGATGAGGCCGTACAAGCCTGTAATGACCTAATTGATCATTACGGACAAACTCCCATGGAAGACGCTCTTACCTTAGTCCCTTTAGGTGGCGATGGTTTTATGATAGAAACCATCCATAAAAATTTAGATCATAAAATAAAAGACATGCCTATTTTTGGAATGAATAGGGGATCTGTCGGCTTTCTGATGAATTCCTATAGGGTAGAGGGATTGCTTGAAAGAATTCAAACATCTAATATGTTTGATTTTGCTCCTTTGCATACTTATGTTACTGATGTTCATGGCGATACCAATAATTTTTTCGCTATCAATGAAGTTTCCATGTTTAGAAGTTCTGGACAGTCTGCTCACTTAAATATTAAAGTTGACGGCACAGAACGCATTGCGGTATTGGTAGGCGATGGCGTCTTGGTGGCCACTCCTGCAGGTAGTACCGCTTATAACTATTCGGCAGGTGGCTCTATCATTCCATTCGATAGCCGACTTTTAGCCATTACCCCCTTAAACAATTACACACCTAAAAACTGGCGTGGTGCGGTTGTTCCTGATACTCTTAATATTGATATTGAAGTCTTAGATCATGATAAACGCCCTGTATCTTTATCGGCAGATTATAAATCTACTATGAATGTAAAAAAAGTTAACATCCATAAAAGTACTACCATAAAAGTCCCATTACTTTATGATGAGAATCATTCTCTTTCGGAGCGAATATTAAATTATATGTTTAGTTAATAGTTTGCTTAATTATTTATAAAATATTAAGAAATTAATGTTATATTTATAGTACATATATAAACCTATGATGAAAATTGATTATTACAATGAGAAAATTTCATATATTAACAAAAGTATCAATGTTACTTTCATTTATAATATTGATATTTGGCTTGTTAAATGTAAATATTGCGAAAGCGGTAGGATCAAGGGAAACTAGTAAAGCAACAGTTTTACCACTTCCTAGATTTGCGTCTTTACGTAGTAATAAAGTGCGTATGCGTACAGGACCAGGTTTTCAATATCCTGTATCTTGGGTATATTTAAAATCAGGTTTACCAGTGAAAATCATCTCGCAACTAACAGTATGGCGTAAGGTTCAAGATTGGCAAGGAAATACAGGTTGGGTTCATTCATCGATGTTACGTGGTGTAAGAAATTTTATTGTTCATCAAGCAGATGTTAATATCTATCAAACTTCTTCTAAGAATTCTTGGGTAATTGCCCGTTTAGCTCCTAGAGTAATTGGTCATGTGGACATATGTGAAAAGCATTCTGATTGGTGTCAAGTATCTGTTGGCGAGTATCAAGGTTGGGTAACACGTGATAGTATTTGGGGCGTTCTTAAAGGCGAGAGTATTAAGTAACTTTATTTAAGGGAGTTTATCCTATGAAATTAATTGTTGGTTTGGGAAATCCTGAAACTAAATATCAGAAAAATAGGCATAATATTGGCTTTATGATTGTCGATCATATGGCGGATCAATATGGAGCGACCGCCTTTGCTAAAAAATTTCATGGATTATTTGCAAAAACTTCCATAAATGGCGAAGATGTCGGCTTACTAAAACCGCAAACACATATGAATTTAAGCGGTAACTCTGTACAATCTGCCTGTGCTTTTTTTAAGATAAAACCCGAAGATATAATCGTGATTCATGACGAGCTTGATATTCCATTCTCTCAAATAAAAATCAAACAAGGCGGAGGACACGGCGGGCATAATGGCTTGCGTGATATCGACGCTAAAATCGGCAAAAACTACTGGCGTATTAGATATGGGATCGATCATCCTGGAGATAAACATATGGTATCTGCCTATGTGTTATCAAACTTTAGCAAACAAGAGTTTGAAGAGAACGAAAAAATCATAGCATTAATTTCTACTAACATTAATCTAATGCTCTCAACTCCGAATAAGTTCACCAATAAGTTATCCTTAGAAAGAAAAAAATAAAGTGAGAAAAAGTACTTAGTCAGCGTTCTTAAGGCATGCGGGGTGTATAACCCCATACATAAGCCTCGGTTAAGGACGCTAAATGAGTACTTTTTCAAACCTCAAAAGTAAAGGAGTGGGAAAAGTACTTAGTCAGTGTTCTTAAGCGAGGCGGGGTGTATAACCCATACATAAGCCTCGGTTAAGGACGCTGAATGAGTACTTTTTCAAACCTCAAAAGTAAAGGAGTGGGAAAAAGTACTTAGTCAGTGTTCTTAAGGCATGCGGGGTGTATAACCCATACATAAGTATGACTTAAGGACGCTGAATGAGTGCTTTTTCACACTCCTTTATCGTAGGGTGGGTCGCCTTCTTCTAGATCATAGCAACAATAAAAACGATCGTCAATATCATCAAGCACCTTAAGAAGATCTCGCATCATTAGGGCTAGAACGTGGACGTGGTCAACCATCAAAATAGCATTATTGGCATTCGCCATATCTATGGCTTTTTGTAATTCTGGTCTACCGTTTAAGGTATCGTTGGGGGCGATTTCCATGAACTCGCCTAAAATATGGCCTTTTTCAAATTTAAGAGCATACTTTTTTAGGTGTTCCAATTGATAAGCAAAATCTAATTTTGCCTCTTTAATATCTTTATTTGATGATCTTGCATATAGTACGAATTTTTTCATAATTATAAATCCTTTGCTGATTTATCGAATAGTTTTGATAGAATAATCGTTACTTCATATAATACAATTAAAGGTAATGCCAGTAATAACTGTGAAAATATATCAGGTGGAGTTAAAACAGCAGATAGAACAAAGGCAATTACAATAGCAAACTTACGCCATTTTATTAGTTGCTCGGTTTTTATTACTCTCACTCTAGTTAATAATAATAAAATTACTGGTATTTCAAAACATAAACCAAAAGCAAACACAAGAGACATACTTAAGGATAAATATTGAGCTATATGTGCTTGTATTTCAATTGATGTACCTTCTTGAAAGTGTAAGAAGAATTTCCAAGCTTTAGGGAATACTATAAAGTAAGCCATTAAAGCTCCACCAAAAAAGAATAGGGGTATGGAAATTAAAAATGGTATGAAGAGTATTTTCTCATTCTTATATAATCCAGGAGCAACAAAAAACCACACTTGAAAGCAAATGATTGGCATACTTACCATTAAGCCAACCCAAGCCGATAATTTTATGGAAATTACAAAGGGTTCATAAAGAGCGGTGGCAATTACTTTATTATTATCTGTAAAATCCTTTTGTCTTATAAGAGGTCTTAAAATAAACTCTAAGATAATATCATGATAATAAAAAGCCACACCAAAGGCAACAATAAAAAAAAGAAAAATATATATGACACGTCGACGTAATTCAATTATATGATGTATTAGTGTTTCTTCTTTTAGGTTATTACTAAGATTCTTGGTCATTATGCTTATTGCTCATCTCTTTAACTTGAGTATCATTTTGATTGTTTTCATTAGTTTTCTTGGTATCAAGCTTAATATTATTGCTAGTGTTTTTTATACTCTCTTCCAACTGATTTACATGATTGAGTTGTTCTTTAATGGGATTGAAGTTTGTTGCTAACTGATCTTGTAGATTTGATTTGAGCTTTTTCATATGGGGCAGATCTACCGCTTGTTTTAGATCTTTAGAATAATCATCATTCATATCAACAAAATTATCTACTTTAGTTTGGATATCTGATTTTACAGATCTTACTTTTCTTATGATTTTTGCGGTAGTTTTTAAAACTTTAGGAATCTCCTTTGGCCCTGTAATTACAAGAACTACAACACCAACAACAAACATTTCATTAAAGCCAATATCAAACATAATAAATTATTCTTTGTTATCTCCTGATATTTCTTTTTTATCTGATTGGTCTTCTTCCTTTTGACTATCATCAGCCACATTATCTTTAAAGAGTTTTAACCCTGCACCGAAATCTCCCATGATCTTCGAGATTTTACCCTTACCACCAAAGATCACTAAAACTACGGCTAGAACTATTAACCAATGCCAAATACTAAACATGATATTTTTCCTTATTTCTTAAATTTCTATAAACTAAAATTAAGTATACAGAATTGTAATTAAAAAAACAAGATGTTTTTTCATATCAATAGATATATCAAATATATACCATTCAAGATAAATGCTTAAACCTTTACTTTTTCAACTGATTTCTTGCAGCCTTTAACGTATTCGCCATTAAGCAAGCTATCGTCATCGGACCGACTCCGCCTGGTACTGGAGTTATGGCATGAGCTTTAGTTTTTGCACTTGCGAAATTCACATCGCCCACAAGCTTATTTTTACCTTCTGGCGTGCTTATGCGATTAATACCCACATCAATCACGATAGCTCCGTCCTTTAACCATGATTCATCTACCATTTCAGCTTTACCAACGGCGGCCACTAAGATATCGGCTTGCTGTGTAAGGCTTTTAATATCTTGCGTACGAGAATGGGCAATGGTTACTGTACAATTTTCCGCAAGAAGTAACGACGCTATGGGCTTACCTACTATATTTGATCTGCCTATGATTACCGCATGTTTGCCAGTAATATCGCCGATGTATTTCTTTAACAAATGAATACAACCTTGTGGCGTACATGGAACAAGTGCTTGCTTATCGCCAATGGATAACTTACCCACGTTAGTTACATGGAAACCGTCCACATCCTTTAGGGGATTGATAGTATCGAGTATTTTTTCATCGTTAATATGATCAGGCAATGGCAATTGCACAAGAATACCATGGGTATCAGGATCATTATTGAGTTTGTTAATTAGTGTTAACAACTCTTCTTCGCTAATATCTTTACTTAATTTATGATCTATTGAGCGTAAACCAATTTCGCCTGCACGCTTGATTTTATTTCTTACATATACTTGCGACGCAGGATCTTCGCCCACTAAAACCACCGCAATGGTAGGCGTGATATTATATTCCTTTTTAAACGCTTGAACATCTTGGGTTAATTGCTCGCATAATTCATTTGCGGTTTGTTTACCGTCTATAATTAGTGTCATGATGATTGTATCCTTTATATACCTATGATAATTTTAATAATATATTTGCATTATATCACATTTATAACAAGAATAGAAGTTTTTATTTAGTATTTTTTTTGATTATACAATTAAGGGGTGTGAAAAAGTACTTGAGTGCGTGTTCTTAAGGTATGCGGGGTGTATACCCCATACATAAGTATGACTTAAGGACGCTGAATGAGTGCTTTTTCACAGCCATTTTTGATTATTTACCTATGCAGAATCCTGCAAATAGGGAATCTAAAACTTCTTCTATATCTACTTTACCTGTGATTGATCCTATGGATTGAATGGCGATCCTTATATCTTCCGCCTGCATTTCAGCTAAAGGAGCATTTTGCGAACGCTCTAAGGCGGTTATGGTTTCATGTAGTAAGGATCTATGGCGTTCTCTTGTTATAATTGGGCTTTCGCTTACCCCTGCGATATCTTTAATTTTAGCGATTAAGATGTCCTTTAATTCTGGGAATCCTTGTCCTGTTTTTGCGGATATCTCTATGGATAAATCAGAAGATAAATCAGATTTTATCTTATGGTTAAAGTTTTCATCATCTTGCTTGTTAATTAAGATTATGGCGTTTTCATTCTGGATATAGTCTTGCATATCATCCAGATTGTTAGTTGTGCCGTCTATTACAACAAATAAGATATCTGCGTCATGGGATTTATTGATAGCTCTTTTAATTCCCTCTTTTTCTATGATGTCATCTGTTTGTTTTCTAATACCTGCAGTATCGGCAATATTTATAGGATATCCTGCCACATCAAGGGTACTTTCTAACACATCTCGAGTCGTGCCTGCTATATCTGATACAATGGCGATATCTTCTCCTATGAATCTATTGAGAATGCTAGATTTACCCACATTCGGCGAACCTAGAATTGCCAGTGAGATCCCATTTCTTAGTTTTTGTCCTTTTTTATTGTCGTTTAAGTGATTCGCTATTGTCTTTATAAGATCTTGAATTTCATTTTGTATGCGATCCGTAACACTTAAAGGGAGTTCTTCATCAGGAAAATCAATCAAAGCCTCAATATGTGCCGAAAGATCTATGAGATTTTGACGCCATGCACTATATAGCTTTCCCAATTCGCCACGCATTTGTAACATGGCTTGTTTATGCTGTGCTTGGGTTTTTGCCTCTAAGAGATCATGTAAGCCCTCAACTTCTGTAAGATCCATTTTGCCAGTCTCAAAGGCTCTGCGAGTGAATTCGCCAGCTTCGGCAATGCGTAAATGATCTAAGCGAGATAAAACTTCCGTTAGATTCTTAATAACGGCAATTGAACCATGGCAATGAATTTCCACCACATCTTCCCCAGTAAAGCTAAAGGGTGCTTTAAAATATAAGACTAAAGCCTCATCTATGATGTTATCTGTATGGGGATCTCTTAGAGTTTTTAAATAGGCTTTTCTTGGTTCTAGATCTTCGCTTATCTGTGTTATTTGCTTTAAGGCCCACAAGGATTTATCCCCAGATATGCGAATAACACATAAGCCAGATTTTATCAAGCCACTTGCAGGAGCGAAAATTGTATTTTTAATCATCTTGAAAAGTGTTTCATTTTTTGTTAGAATGTTAATTGGTTAAATTTTAACACATTACAATCAACATTTCAAGTGATTAAGGTTAGTATATATAATGAATGATATTTCCTTTATTAGTTTTCGAGTTTTCAACCAAGAACTTACGATCTTTGGCACTCATAACAAGATTATGTTTGTGGAAGACGGTATGGTCCAAGGAGATGAAGATCACCAACCTGTTGAATTACTCATAAAAGCTAAAAAGCAATTAATAGAGTATTTCGACATGGAGCGAAAAACTTTTGATCTTGCTTATGATCTCGATAGCCTGACGGAGTTTCAACGTGCGGTATCTGTGGAAATCATGGAGATTCCCTACGGCGAAACTAGATCATATAAGGATATTGCCATAGAGTTGGGAACATCGCCAAGAGCGGTAGGAAATGCTTGCGGTAGGAATCCCATACCATTTTTTATTCCATGCCATAGAGTCATCAAATCTAACGGATCACTGGGCGGATTCAAACGTGGGAACGCTCAAGGCGATCTTGATATTAAAAGCAATCTTTTAAAGCTTGAACAATCGAATATATAACTAATCACAAACATAACAAAGCGAACAACAAAATGACAGATAACAAATTCTTAAACATAAACGGTAAAACTAAAATAGCAGGAGTAACAGGCAATCCCATTAGTCATTCCAAATCTCCTAAGATACATAATTTTTGGTTGAATGAGAATAATATAGACGGTGTTTATATTCCCATTCCCATAAAGGTAGGAGATTTTAATGATGTTGTAAAATCCATGGCCAAAATCGGCATTATGGGGATGAATGTTACATCGCCCTATAAAATTGAAGCTTATAACATATGCGATGAACTAAGCGATTGTGCTAGGGAAATCGGAGCGGTAAATACTCTTACATTTAAAGATAACGGCACAATTCATGGAGATTGTACCGACGCTTATGGCTTTTATCAAGCATTAATTGATATGAATAAGAATTTCACAATAAAAGATAAGGTTGCTTTAGTTATCGGAGCTGGTGGAGCGTCTCGTGCTATCATATGGCAATTAATCCATGAGAATGCTAGCAAAGTTATTATCGCCAATCGAACAATAAGCAAAGCAGAAGATATAGTTAAATCATTAAATATCCAAGATAAATGCGAAGTAATAAGCATTAATGATATGGAAAGCCATTTACAAGATATCCATTTACTCGTAAATACTACCACATTAGGAGCAACAAAGGAAAATGATCTTCATATTAATCTTGAGAATTTAAATAAGAATGCTACCGTATATGATATTTTGTACAATCCAACAGAAACCACTCTTTTACAGAATGCTAAAGCCAATGGCAATCCTTACCTTAATGGCGAAGGGATGTTATTACATCAGGCCGTACCTGCCTTTACTCGTTGGTTTAAGATCAAGCCTGATGTTACTAGCAATCTTTACAAATACATATACGGATAAAAACAAATGTTAAAAGTTATAGGCTTAACAGGTACGATAGGAAGTGGTAAAAGTACAGTTTCGAAGATTCTAATGGCAAAAGACTTTCCTGTATTTGACGCTGATTCGAATGTACATCAGCTTATGAATCATAATGAAAGCGTTATAACTAAGATAGTTAATCTTTTTGGCGAAGATATCTTAGTGGATAACAAAACAGATAATAAAATCGACAGGCAAAAACTCGGCTCAATTGTGTTAAGCTCATCAAGTAAACTTCGAGATCTGGAAAATGTATTGTATCCGTATGTGATTGAGAATATACAAAAGTTCAAGCAAGAGAATCATAGCTTATGCTTTCTTGATATCCCTTTGCTCTTTGAAAAGAAATTTGAGAGATTCTGTGATGATGTGTTAGTTATATCGGTTAATAATCAGATTCAAGAACAAAGAGTCCTAGAACGTCCACATATGACTAAGGAAAAACTCAAGCAATTCTTAAAGGAGCAAATGCCGATAAAAGAAAAAGAAAAACTAGCCACACATGTTATATATAATAACTCTAGCTTAGATGATTTAGCTAAGAATATCGATGAATTTTTATTAAAAATAAAATAATTATTATAAATTTCTAAATTCTGTGATATAATGATTGAAATATACACATTAAGACAGTCGAAAAATAAAATTTAAACTTTCATATAATTAAGGATAATATAAAATGGCAGTAGTATTGGGGATTACAGGTGGTCTTTCAGTTGGTAAATCAGAAGTTGGCAAGATCCTAAATGGTCAGGGTTTTCCCACTATGGATCTTATGGATGAAATATTTAAGATCATATCACAAGACAAAGAAATCATAAAAACCATTTCCGAACATAAAGACGGTAAATATCAAAAGTTAATTAAAACTAAAAGCTTTATACAACTTTTACAAAAACTACTTGATAATATAGACGACTCTCAATATTTTAGAGGCTTGTTAAAGGATAAACTTGGTATCCTCTTACAAGGGTTTTTAGTTGAAAATAAAGATAAAAAATTATGTGCTATCATCTCTAGACACATATTTGAAGATAAATTATTCGTCTTATGTGATTATGTAGCAACGGTTTCTTGCGATCCTAAGGTGGCAGAGCAAAGATTTATTGCGTCCTTTGAGAGTGATCATTATACATATGTAAAAGTATCTCGTGAGTTAATTCCCAACAAAACCAAAGAAACACTTGCAGGATTTGTAATTCATAACACAAGCACATTCGAACATTTAGAAGAATTAGTCTCTAATATCATACGTTTAGTCACATAGATTTATTGGATTAATTAAGTTAGATTCTACAAAAATACAAAATACAATAAAATACAAAGTACAATAAGATACAAAGTACAATTAAGAGAATAGAGTAAGAGATATATGGCAGAAAATCCTAAAACTCCCTTAAGGGAAATCATTCTTGATACAGAAACAACTGGATTCGATCCTAAAGGTGGCGATCGAATCGTGGAAATCGGTTGTGTGGAAATGATTGACAAAAAAGTTACAGATAATCATTATCATCAATACATCAATCCCATGAGAGATATGCCCAAAGGTGCGTATAAAGTTCATGGTTTATCGGAAGAATTTTTAAGGGATTTTCCCACATTCAAATCCATAGCACATGATTTTATGGAATATGTAAAGGATTCTCCCTTAGTCATACACAATGCAAAATTCGATATGAAATTTTTAATCCACGAATTAGCAAAAGTAGGGATTGATTTTACAAGTCATAGTAAAAAAATTATTGATACTCTAGAAATCGCACGTTTAAAATTCCCTGGCGAGCAAGCATCACTTGATGCACTCTGTCGCAAATATGGGATTGATAGTACCAACCGTGCCTTGCATGGAGCTTTGATCGATGCGGACCTTTTAGCTAAGGTTTACCTATGCTTAGAAGGGAATCAGCAAGAAAATATGACCTTTACTACAGGCATTGATAGCCAAATACAAAAGCGTTATAACAATCAAAGCGAACGCCCTTATAGGGTTTTTGATATACCGAGCATAGATCTTGAACATCATAAGTTATTTATTGAAAAAAATATAAAAAATAGCTTATGGGGATATTAAAAACTAGCAATTTCAATAAATAAACGTTACTTGTAAATAAAAATACTTGTAAAAACTATAAAACTATGTTACGTTATTTAAATTACAAACTTATAATTATGTTAGGATAGAATAATAATGACAAACAAGATAGATGGTACAGTTCTTTTATGTATTTTAGACGGTTGGGGCTTAAGCTCTAAAATTAAAGATAACGCAATCGCAGAAGCTAATACTCCCAATTGGGATAGAATGATAACTCAATATCCTTTTGCTAAGGCTAATGCGTCAGGTTTAGCGGTTGGTTTACCTGAAGGGCAAATGGGTAACTCTGAAGTGGGGCATATCAACATTGGGGCAGGGCGTTTGGTCTTGCAAGATCTTCCAAGAATCAATAAAACGGTTGCTGATGATACTTTTACAGATCTGGAAAACTTCAACAAGCTAGTTAAAACCGCAAAAGATAATACTGGGGTTTGTCATATTGCTGGTTTATTAAGTCCAGGTGGTGTCCACTCTCAACAAGCTCATATTGTAGCTTTAGTTAAAGCTTTATCTAAAGAAGGGATTAAAGTTAAGGTACACGCATTTTTAGATGGTCGTGATACTGCTCCCACATCAGGAAAAGGCTTTGTTGAAAGCTTTGTCAATGATATTAAAGGTCATGGCGAATTATCTACTATTACAGGGCGTTTTTATGCCATGGATAGGGATACACGTTGGGATCGTGTAGAACAAGCCTACAATGCTTTAATTTCGGCTAAAGGGATCAAATACACTAATGCAGTTGACGCCGTGCAATCTTCTTATGATGACGGTAAAAACGATGAATTTGTCGAAGCTCATGTACTAGAGGGTTACACAGGTTTCCAAGAAAATGATTGTTTCTTATTTGCCAACTTTAGATCAGATAGAGCAAGAGAATTAAGTACTGCCATTGTTGATCCTGCTTTTGACGGATTCAAACGTGAAAAACAAGTAAAATTATCTTACCAAGGTTCAATGACTAAATATTCCGATAAGCTAGCTGAATTCATGGATGTATTATTCGCTCCATCTCGTTTAGAAAACACTCTAGGGGATGTAATTTCAAAAGCTGGCAAAAAGCAATTACGTATTGCCGAAACAGAAAAATACCCACATGTAACATTCTTCTTCAACGGTGGCGAAGAAAGTGTATATGATGGCGAAGAGCGTATTCTAATTGCCTCTCCTAAAGTTGCAACTTACGATTTACAACCTGAAATGTCAGCTCCTGAAGTATGTGATAAACTAGTGGACGCTATCGAGAGCAAAAAATTTGATGTTATCATCGTGAATTTTGCCAATGGCGATATGGTGGGTCATACTGGTATTATTGAAGCTGCCAAGAAAGCTTGTGAAACTGTAGATAATTGCCTTGGTCGTTTAGAAGCGTCTATTAAGAATGTATCTGGTAGCATGATCGTTACTGCCGATCACGGTAACGCTGAAAAAATGGTTGATGAAAAAACAGGCGAGCCTTTTACTGCTCACACAACTTCGTTTGTACCTGTGGTTCTTGTTAACGGTCCACAATCGGCAAAGCTAAATGACGGTGCATTATGTGATCTTGCTCCTACAATTTTAGAACTTGCGGGTTTAGATCAACCTAGTGAAATGACTGGTAAAAGTTTAATTAAATAACTTTTATATAATCATTGTTTATCTGTACTTAAGAATGTAAGAATTATATAATTTTTACATTCTTAGTTGTTTTTATACTAACTTTAAATTTTAACTTGTAAGACAAATAATCATTATGAATAACACACAAAGCAAAAAAAATGTAAAAACTATAAAAAGCATAAATAAATATAATATTATAGGTGCTATCTTTGTAACTATAGGATGTTTTAACACTAGTGTTAAGGATACCGCCGATAAAATTCTTGTTATGCAAGATTACAATCCTTTAGAGATCATATGGTTTAGATTCTCCTTGCCCTTTATTCTGTTTGCTCTTATTATGCCGAAAACAACTTTTAAGGCTGTTAAAGGAACAAATAGAATCTTAAGCATGCGTGGAGTTTGCTTTTTAGTCTGTTCTACCTTGGCCGTTACTACGCTAAAATTTATCCCACTTGGTATATATACAATTATCATTCAACTATCTCCCATATGCTTAGTTATCGCTAGTGTGATATTTTTTAAAGAGAAACTAACAGGATTGAAAATAATATCTATTATAATGGGTTTTGTTGGTGTTGCGATTGTCTTACATCCGTCAGGGGAAGAGGGCTTGTCTTGGTGGTATATTTCGCCTTTTATCATTATGATTTTTGCAGTTGGATTTAACCTCCTAACAAAAAAAGTTCCTAAAAGCTATGATTCCTTATCCATTTTAATTAATGTCATGTTTATGTTATCCATAGTACCAAGCATATCTTTAATTGTTCATCCATCCATATGGACTACACCCACATTACACGATTTGATATTTTTCCTATTGATTCCTTTTACTACCTTAGTATCGCAATTTTCGTATATAAAAGCCATGCAATATGGCGAGGCCTCTTATGTTGCTCCGTTTTTCTATATGCAAATGGTCTTTTCTTTGATATTTAGTCTATTTGTCTTCAATGAAAGATTAAACTTATATAATATTATTGGTTGTATCATCATATTAGTATCCGCTCTTCTGATTACTTTCTCTGGAATCAAACCAATCAGATTCTTAAAAAAACGACGCTTAACAAACAGAAAGAAAAATCAAACAAAATAACAACTATTTAAAGAGCTGGGAAGATTTCAAAAAAGTTGGGAAAACTGGTTTGAATAGGAGATACATCATCGATTTCCATACCGTCTTTACTGGCAGATGATAAAACGATCCCGCTCATTGCCATTCTGTGATCAAGATTCGCCATAACTTCTCCGCCACCTTGTACATTGTTGTTAGTACCTGTAATATGCAAGCTATCGCCAACTATTTCTGCTTTAACTCCTGCACTTAGTAACATATCTAGTGTGCCTTGTAGTCTATCGCTTTCTTTTACTCTTAGTTCTTTTAAACCATTGATGATACTTGTACCCTTGGCATAAGCACAGGCCACGGCTAACACTGGAACTTCATCAACCATTGAGGGTATATGATCGGAATCCACTTCTACCGCTGTTAATTCTGAAAAACTGATCTCCATATCCACTAAGGGAATATTGGCAACTGTACGCTTGTTAGTGTAAATTATATTTGCTCCCATTTGTAACAAGATATCATAAATTCCAAAGCGAGTAGGCGACGAATCAACATTTTTAATTGTGATTTTACTATCCTTACAAATCAAACCAGCAACCACAGGGAACGCACAACTACTCGGATCGGCAGGCACATTAAAGACATCCTTAGGGGCTGTTAATTCTTTACATTGTTCTATGGTATGAATAAAGCCCTTTTTATAGGGTATACTCTTAATGCTAGCTCCACACATGCGTAATAAATCTTCTGTATATGAACGAGTGGCGATTGGCTCTTTTACTGTTGTACTACCTGTTGCGTATAATCCCGCTAATAAAATGGCAGATTTAACCTGTGCTGATGCGTGCGGTAGTTCATACTCGATCCCCTTAAGATTGGGATTACCTTGAATAACCATTGGCAATCTGCCTTTAGATTTTAAAATAAACTTTCCCTCCATTTGTGTCAACGGATCTGATATTCGAGCCATAGGGCGTGTAATTAAACTATCATCGCCAGTTAAAAAGCTATTAAACTTCTGTGCAGAAAGAATCCCACTGATTAATCTTGTGGTAGTTCCTGAATTTCCCATATTTAATACGTTATTCGGCTCTGTTAAACCGTGCAAACCAACGCCATTTATTATCCATTCATTTTTAGTGTGATCTTTTTCTATAGTAACACCCATAGCTCTAAAAGCGTCTATGGTCGACATAACATCTTCGCCCTCAAGTAAGCCCCTAACTTTTGTTATACCAGTGGCAAGAGAACCAAACATGATAATTCTATGAGATGTGGATTTATCCCCAGGTATATCTAAATTACCAGTAAGACTGTTTAAAGGTTGAGCATGATACATAATTATTCTTCTTTCATGATATATATTGGATGTTATGTTATGTGGTGGATGTTAAATAAATAATCTCTCCATAAAAAGTATATAGAGAGATTATATTAAATAGGTTATAATGTGCATATAATCTTTTAAAATTATCTACTAATATAACGCTTATATTTTCTTGGAGTAACGTGTCTGATATTATTTCTAATGGTATGAGTTGAGTGAACTAAAGCTCTAGAAATATCTCTCTTATTGGTATGGATAACTTTATCCATATAAGTTACGCCCCATTGTATTGTTGGCCCTGTTATGGTTGTAGAGAAAAATCTCGTATTAAACTGATTGTAACTTCTTGCAATGGAAATAAAAATAATAATTATCACAAATCCTTTTAAAGCTCCATACGCAAATCCTATTAATCTATTAATGAAGAAAAACGGACTTACCGATACTATACCATTAATTCTTGATGAGATAATTTTCAATATAGTATACAAAGGTATAAAAATTGAAAGCATTGATAAAGATATACATAAAGGTTTATAGGTTATCCACTTAGCATAAAAAAGTACTAAGAGATCTCTCAACATCCATGTTATTATTATTGATATCAAAAGAGAGCCTACAGCTAATACAGAATAGATACCGCCTTTTATTAAGTGTGAAATAGCGAAAAATAATATTATTCCTACTACTACTACATCGAATACAATCCAGTCCATGATTTTTCCTTAAAGTTTTATAATTTATATTTATTATATTATACAATATGAGATATTATATAATATATTTCTTAGATTCTCAAGAGAATTTTTAATATTTTTATTGTTATTATAATGAGTTAATAATAAGTTAATTTTTTTATTCCCATTTTCCACGCTCGGATTGTTGACTCCGATATAAATTTAAAGATATTTCATCTAAAGAATTTTGTTCTATTTTTGCCATTTTCTTCTCATATTCTGTCTTACGTTTCTCTTCTGCCACTTCAACCACCTTTTTTTCTTTAAAAGCGTCGATAACTTCAAGATGTGCCTTTTCAACTTCTTCTTGCTTTTCATATATCTTCTTTTGCACTTCATCCTTAGTAGACAAAGTCTGCTCAATGAATTTAGAAAAGGAAAGCCCTCCACCCATAGGATTAGCGGCGGCCACTTGTTTTTCACTTATTATAGAACTGTCAATCTCTTGAATGATTCTATAAAGAGTGTCAAGCTCGGTACTTTTTTCCGTATAGATTCGTTGTTTATCTTCTACCTGCTTTTCCCGAATTTTTATTAAGTTGTGTAATGATTTGTATTTTGCCATTTTATATGTCTTTCAATTTATTTGCTAAGAAGTGGGAAAAAGTACTTGAGTTGCGTTCTTAAGGTATGCTCGAGCTAACTAGCTAGCTAACATGAGTTCTTTTTCACATTCCTACTCTTCGAATTGTTGTAACTGTCCGCCATTTCTCATGGCCTCTTGTTGTGCCATTAGCTCATCATTGAGCAATTGGGCGTAATCCACATCTTCAAAAGGGAAACCTAATATTTTAGCTAAAGAATGATAACTTGTATTAATATCCGTAGTTTCGCCTTTTAACTGGCGTAAGAAATCTTCAATCTTAGGATAGAAATATATGGCCTCATCCACCTTGTGATCCGTACCATTTTTGTAAGCACCTAAGCGAATCAATTCTGCCATATCTTCATAAGAGGAAATGATTCCACGAGCTTTACTAATAAGCTCATTTTGTTCTTGATTATTACAAGCTGGCATCATACGAGATACACTCTTTAAAATATTAACCGCAGGATATCGCCCACGCTCGGCAATGGCACGATCTAACACGATATGTCCATCAAGAATACCACGTACTGCATCGGCAATCGGCTCATTCGTGTCATCGCCGTCCACTAATACGGTAAATAGTCCTGTGATATTTCCCGCATTTTCAGGGCCTGGGCCTGCTCGTTCTAGTAATCTAGGAAGTTCCGCAAATACGGACGGAGTATAACCTTTAGAGGCAGGCGGTTCGCCAATTGATAAACTAATCTCACGTTGTGCCATAGCAAAACGTGTAACCGAATCCATCATGGCAAGAACACTATGACCTTCATCTCGAAAGTATTCTGATACCGCCATTGTCATATATGCGGCCTGACGTCTCATTAGGGGCGGTTCGTCCGATGTGGAAACCACAATCACACTACGAGCCAAACCCTCTTCGCCAAGATCATCTTCAATAAACTCACGAGCCTCACGCCCACGCTCACCAATTAAGCCTACCACAGCGATATCCACATCCGTACCACGTGTAATAGTGGAAAGCACCGAAGATTTACCAACACCAGAACCCGCAAAGATCCCCATACGTTGTCCATCACAACAACTTAAAAAAGCATTGATAGCTCGTACTCCTGTGTCGATCTTGCCTCCAACTCTTTTTCTACTATGTGCCGATGGCGGATTACCACGAATTGCATAACCCTTACTACCTTCAGGTAATGGCCCTAAATCATCCACAGGTTCGCCTAAGGCGTTGATCACTCTGCCACGCCATTCGGGAGTAGGGTATATGTATCTTGATGAAGATATAACCTCAACAGCATTACCTAAAGAAATACCCTCAACACTACCATAAGGCATTACTAATACATGCCCAGTTTTAAATGATACCGCTTCGCACAATATTTTTTCATGGGTTGCATGAATGTAACACTGTTCCCCAATGGAAAGTGAACCTTGCATTCCGCCAACTTCGATCATTAATCCCTTAACAGCAGTTACTCGACCTCGTATTTCAAAGTCGGCTATTCTGTTGATAGTGTTTATAATACTTGTTTCTAAGTGCTTCATTTAGTTAAAGTTCCTAGTCTAGATTTTGGTTAAAACTTTATAATAGTATTAACATTATACACCATATATATGAAAATAGTTTTAAGATTGTAAGAAAACATTTATTGTTTTTGATTTGGCGAATCGTTATATAAATATAAACAGGAATTTCATGGGATATTAATACAATATTAATTAATTATATTTATAATATTATAGAATTGCCATATTAAAATAGATTTATTAAATGTTTTTCTTTTGATTATTATCAAGTGTGAAAAAAAATATCTTTTATAAGATTCTGTTTTAAAAAGTAATTCTACAATACATAAAAATATTAATAATTTTATGTAAAAAAACATTTGCATTATGTGATTCTGTTTGATAGAATCTTATAATAATGATATTGGGATATCATGAAGTAAGTGTTAAAAACTTATTTTATTTAGGGGAAAAGGGATTTAAGTAAATGCGTGTACTAATTATTGATGATGATAGTGTCGCTGCAGAAGGCTTGAAGCTAGTTTTAGAAACTACTGGGATGGTTTGTAATTCTTCAAGTTCTGGCGAAGAAGGCATCGAATACGCAAAACTTTACGAATACGACATAGTAATACTAGATATTTTAATGCCTGATATGGATGGTCATGAAGTTCTTTCAAAATTAAGAGAGAACAAAATAACTACTCCTGTATTAATGCTTTCAGGCTTACAAGATGAAGAAGCTAAGGTTAAAGGTTTCAGCGGAGGTGCTGATGATTACTTAACTAAGCCATTTAGTAAAGGCGAGCTTATTGCTCGTATTAACGCTATTGTACGTAGAACAAAAGGTTTTTCGGCGTCAGAAGTTTCTGTGGGTGATTTAAATGTCAACTTGACAAATCAAATTGTAACAGTGAAAAATAAGCAAATTCAACTTACGAAAAAAGAATACGGTATTTTGGAACTTCTTATTTTAAGAAAAGGTAGTGTACTACCAAAGGAAACATTCCTAAACCATTTGTATAATGGTATGGATGAGCCTGAATTAAAAATTATCGATGTCTTCGTATGTAAACTACGTAAAAAACTGGAAACAGCGTCGGGTGGTGTGAACTATATTGAAACAGTTTGGGGGCGTGGTTATATGCTACGTAGTCAAGAGAAGAAAACTCGCAAGAAGCGAGTTAAAGCTTAAGATGTAACAATCTAATTCAATCAAAAGTAGAAATGGATACACTCTCAAGATATATGTAATAATATATTAAGAGACGGTATCCATTTTTTATATAAAATAAGCTTGTATTAACATAAATATTTTTGTATAATCTTAAACATATAGACGTTTAATATTAGAGAAAAGGTTATCGGTTAATAACATGGCTAAAGAGTTGGATAAAAACTGGGATTATAATTCCGTAGAAGACAAGATTTATAAAAAATGGCAAGAGAAAAAAGCATTCGCTCCTAAAGGTGGCGGAACTCCTGCCGATAACTTTACTATCATGATGCCACCGCCAAACGTTACAGGCGTATTACATATGGGGCATGCTTTAACATTTACCTTACAAGATATTCTAGTACGTTATAACAGAATGAAAGGTAAAAACACTTTATTTCAAGCTGGTACGGATCACGCAGGCATTGCCACTCAAATGGTTGTAGAGCGTCAACTAGACGCACAAGGCATTTCTCGTCATGATCTTGGACGTGAAAAATTCTTAGATAAAGTATGGGAATGGAAAGAAAAATCAGGCTCAACAATTGTTGAACAGCAAAAGAAGATCGGTACATCTGCCGACTGGGATACTGCACGCTTTACCATGGATGATGGCTTAAGCAACGCAGTTAAAAAGGTCTTTATCAAATTGTATAATGATAAATTAATATATCGTGATAATCGTCTCGTGAATTGGGACCCCAAACTAAATACTGCCATATCTGATCTAGAAGTGGAACAAGTGGAAGTTAAAGGGAGTATGTGGTATTTCAAATATCCAATTGTGGGGGAAACAGATAAATTTATAACTATTGGTACAACTCGCCCAGAAACCTTATTCGGAGATACCGCAATTGCCGTACATCCTGATGATACACGCTATCAAGATGTAGTAGGGAAACAAGTAAAATTACCATTTACCAATAGATTAATTCCTATTATCACTGATGAATATCCTGATCCTGAAAAGGGTACAGGGGCGGTTAAAATTACTCCTGCCCATGATTTTAACGATAATGAAGTGGGAAAACGAAATAACTTAGAATATATTACCGTTATGAATAAAGATGCGAGCATGAATGAAAATGCCACCGCAGAATTTAACGGCATGGATCGTTTCGACGCTCGTACATTAGTCGTAAAACGCATGGAAGAAATGGGCTTGCTAGTTAAGATAGAAGAAAACCTTATGACTGTACCATATGGCGATAGAAGTAAGGTTATTATTGAGCCTTTACTTACAGAACAATGGTTTGTTAATGCCGAAGTCTTAGCCAAGCCTGCGTTGGAGGCAGTCCGTTCTGGTAAAACAAAATTCATTCCAGAAAATTGGAACAAGACCTACTATAACTGGTTAGATAATATTCAACCATGGTGTATTTCCCGTCAACTGTGGTGGGGCCATCAGATTCCCGCTTGGTATACGGAAAATGGCGAAATTGTAGTCGCAGAAAATGAAGAGCAAGCTTACGAAATAGCTAAAAAAGATCATGGGGAAAATGTAAAACTTACCCAAGATCCTGACGTGCTGGACACATGGTTTAGTTCTGCCCTATGGCCTTTTGCTACACTTGGCTATCCTGATAATACTCAACGTTTACGTGAACATTATCCTAGTACTACCTTGGTTACAGGCTTTGATATTATCTTCTTTTGGGTTGCTCGTATGATGATGATGGGAATTTACTTCATGGATGAAGTTCCCTTTGAAAATGTTTTAGTTCATGCTTTAGTTCGTGATGAACATGGTAAGAAAATGAGTAAATCAAAAGGAAATGTTATAGATCCACTGGAAATTATTGAAAAATATGGCTCGGACGCTTTACGCTTTACCATGACATCCATGGCAGGTCAGGGACGTGATGTCAAACTTTCCGAATCTCGTGTGGAGGGTTATCGAAATTTCACTACTAAATTATGGAATGCCTCTCGTTTCTGCCTGATGAATGAAGCCAAACTCGATGATGATTTTAATCCTAAAGATGTTAAACTCAATCTAAATAAATGGATCATTTCCAAAGTCATAAACATGGGGCGTGATGTGGCTCACGGGATCGATAGCTTTAGATTTAACGATACTGCCAATGCTCAATATCAATTTACACGTGGTACATTCTGCGATTGGTATCTTGAATTAACCAAGCCTGTATTTTATGGCGATGATCAAGAACTAATCAAAGAAACTCGCTCTACCATAGCGTGGGTTTTAAAGCATACTTTATTATATTTACATCCTGTAATGCCTTATGTTACAGAAGAACTATACGCCAACATTTTCGCTAGCGATGAAAATGATATGCTAATAACAAAAGAATGGGCGGAATTTAATGACGATCTTATCAGTGAAGACGCACAAAAGGAAGTTGATTGGCTAATTGAGACTATCACATCTTTACGCTCTGCACGTGATGAGCTTAACATCGCTCCTAAAAATCTAACTCCTGTTGTGGTGATTGACGCCAACGAGCAAACAAAATCATATATTAATAACAATAAAAATGTGTTTGAACGTTTAACACGTATGGAAAGCATTACCATTGGCGGTAATAAGGATGAAGTCTCAAAAGGAGCTATTCAAGTTAATATCTTCGAGGCAACTTGGTTTGTGAAAGTTGCAGGCATTGTCGATATCAGCCATGAAAAGAATCGCCTGGAAAAATCTCTTGAAAAGATCATGAAAGAGTTGGGCGGAATCAATGGGCGTTTAAGCAATAAGAAATTCGTTGATAACGCTCCCAAAGATGTTATTGACGGCGTAAAAGCTCAACAATCAGAGTTAGAACTTAAAAAGAATAAAGCTAATGAAAGCTTAGAACGTTTAAAAAGCCTAATGTAACAATATAATATTTCTTCGAATCTTCTCTACTAATCTCACTCATACAAAAGAATCCTTACAATAAATTATTGTAAGGATTCTCTTTTTTATCTTCATAATTATGATGATTCTATCATTGGGGCAAAATATATTTATAATTTTTAGAATTTGTTCTAAGGCAAAAAAATTTTATCAAAGTAGGGGAATCTCTAAATTTAATTTATGGCTACTTTTTTCTTGAGAATTGAAAACAAACTAGATTCATACTAGATTCATATATTTAATAGATTTTGCTTTCTCATAAGCTTGTTAAGTTATTTGTTATATATTTTTTAGCTAATTTTTAATAGTAAATTAAGCTCTTATTAAGTGTAATTTAACATTAAAAATTACTCATGAAAATAGGATTATTTTACCATTTTTTTACTATTTCCTTGTTAGACTGACTATGGAGAATGATTTTTAGGTAAGAAAGTAATGATTGACTTAAGTAAAAAAGAAAATTTATTGACGCAATTCAAAAACACACTAGGTTGTTCGGAAGAACTTATTGATATATTTAGGGAAATTCCTCGTGAATTTTTTGTTCCTCAAGCTTTTAGAAAGCAAGCTTGGGACGATATAGCTCTACCGCTACACTGTTCGCAGACCATAAGCCAGCCCTCAACGGTGGCTTATATGACACAGCAGTTAGATGTTAAAGATAACCACGATGTGCTAGAAATTGGCACGGGTTCTGGATATCAAACGGCTATATTATCTAAATTAGCAAAGAAAGTTCATACTGTAGAACGTCATAAACTATTGTTAAATACCGCAGAAACTTTATTTAAGTATTTGCAGTTATACAATATAACCACTTTGCATGGTGATGGCTCAAAGGGTTGGAGAAGGCATTCACGTTTCGCTAGGATTCTAGTGGCAGCGGCGAGTCCTGAAATTCCACCGCATTTAGCTGATCAACTTGATGAAGATAACGGGATTATGATTCTTCCTATAGGCGAACAACATGACCACCAAATTCTAATTAAGCTTTATAAGACTACTTTTGGTTTTAGAGCAGAAGAATTGGCACATACTAGATTTGTTCCTTTAATTGAGGATGATAAAGTTAGCACTGTATAATTTTTATTATAACATATAAAATTAATGATTATAATTAGATGTATTTATGTGCTTATTGATTTTAACTTCCATTATATAATATTGTTAATATTTGCATTTTAACATATTAGATAACAGTTAAACCAAATAAGATGACTCAAATATATCTAATTGGCTTTATAAAGTGATTCCATATTCATTATATGTATGATTCTAATTTAAACTAACTTATTTCTTAAAAACTAACACAAAAAAGAGCATACTATTAATTAAATAGTATGCTCTTTTTGTGTTACTGTTAGTTTTTATTCTTGCAAAATACTTTCGGCAAGTGCTACAGCTTTTAAATTTCTGTGTTTCTTTAAGCGTTCACAAATAATAATAGAATTTATTTGACCCATTATATCTTGTAAATTATCATTTTTCACAATGTAATCGAATTCGCCATAATGTGAGACTTCGGATTTAGCCTCATTCATTCTATGCTCAATTGTTTCTAGATTATCTTTATTACGAGAAACTAAACGTCTTTTTAACTCTTTTAATGACGGCGGTAAGATGTATATTAAAACACAATCATTGGGAGCTGTTTCTTTTAACTGCCTTGCCCCTTGCCAATCGATATCGAAAATCACATCATGTCCTTCATCTAAAGACTTCATTACAGGAGCTTTTAATGTGCCGTATTTATGCTTAAAAACTGACGCATGTTCTAAAAATCCGCCATTTCCTAGAGTTTCATCATATTCCTTATCATCCATAAAATGATAATGTACGCCATGCTCTTCGCCATCTCTTGGCTTGCGTGTGGTGGCAGATAATGAAAATTTCACATTAGGATCTTGAGTGATGATTTCATGGGTAATCGTTGATTTACCAGTCCCTGACGGTGCACAGAAAATTAACATCATACCACGGCGATTATTATTCATGATTTCTTCCTCTTTTTAAAGTTAAAATTGATATAAGTGAATCTTTTTTATTGTCTTATCTATGATACAATGATATACTATATCGTACATTAATTACAAGGTATTTTTTAATTATTTTATAAGGATAAAATTTAAATGTTAAAAAAAATAAACGAATCTCCTAGGTATCTTTTTTATATACTTACGATTGGCATGGCTTTTGGTTTTGGATTGTGGCGATATCTCTTAAATAACTACACAGTAGATATTGCACATTTTCAAGGTCATCATATTGGAACTCTACAAAGTATCAGAGAAATACCAGGGCTGTTAGCAGTTACCGCACTGGTGTTTTTATTGATCTTTTCAGAACAAGTATTTTTAGCTATCTGTGTGATAGTAATGGGTGGCTTTATTATCTCTATGGGGCTATTTGATACGCCCATGAGCTTATATATTATAACCCTTGGTATGAGTTTAGGCTTTCACTATAGTGAAACAATGAGGCAATCTCTATCATATCAATTACTCGACAAAAACGAATTAACCATCGTAATGGGTAAAGCTGGCTCTATTGGGGCTATTATGTCGTTAGTTGTGTTGGGTATTATCGAATTATCTGGCTATATTTTTACGGGAAATAATGGCGTTATGTCGGTATTATTTTACAGATCATTATATACTTTAGGGGGTGGGGTTACCATTCTTGTGGGTCTATTCATTTTATTTGCCATTAAACGCTATAAAATATCACACGTTCAAGATAAAAAACCAAAGCTTTATAAAAAGTATTGGTTGTTCTATTGTTTAAATATATTATCAGGTGCAAGACGTCAAATATTTGTAGTATTCGCTCCGTTCTTGTTGGTTGCTACATTTAATGTTCATATTGATAAAATGATAGGCGTGTACTTAGTTACCCAACTATTAACAATGTTCCTTGCTCCACAAATCGGTAAGATCATTCCTATTATTGGCGAGAAGTTATCGCTAATTATCGAACATAGCGTCTTGATCTGTATCTTTATTGGTTATGCTTATGCTAATCAACGTTGGCAAGGGATCGCTTTATATATTGCTGATAATATATTCTTTGCTATGTCTTATGCTAATAGTAGTTATTTCAAGAAGATTGCTAATCCACAACATATGGCATCAACTTCGGCATTAACTTTTACTCTGAATCATATTATGGCGGTCTTTTTACCTATTATATTCGGATTTATTTGGCAGTTTGATCGCTCAATGGTGTTTTATGCGGGAGCTATTTTCGCCTTAGGATCATTGGTTTTAAGCTTTATGATCCCACGTTTTCCAACGCTAAATAAGATCTCAATTTTTTCTAAAATAAAATAATACTTGATTTTATAATTTATTTTTGTTAACTTAATGAAAATATGTATAATTTATTAATTTTAGGAGTGATTCGCATGAGTGATCAACAAACTACCCAATTTAACCCAGCAACATTAGGATTGTTTGGATTCGGTACAACAACAATTTTATTAAATATCTGTAATGCTGGTTTTATGAGTGCTAGTAATACTGTATTTATGATGGGTATATTCTACGGTGGTATGGCTCAATTTATCGCAGGTCTTTTCTGTGCTAAACAGCATAATACTTTTGGAGCTACGGCTTTTACATCATATGGCTTATTTTGGTGGTCTTTAGTGGGCATTTTCTTTGTTCATAATGAATTTGCGGAAACTATCACAGGTGGGGCTTTATCTGCTTATTTTGTGATTTGGGCAATAATAACATCTTTATTCGCATTCACATTGATCATTAAAAAAGCACATTTATCAGGCATTACCGTTTTTGTAACTCTTACAATATTGTTCATTTTACTTGCCATAGAAAAAGGTACAGGGAATGCTTTATTCGCTAAGATTGCAGGTTGGGAAGGTATGTTCTGTGGTGCGTCTGCAGTATACGAAGGCTATGCCGTATTCTTAAATGAGCAAACAGGTAAAAATATTTTACCTTTATAATATCTTATTATAAGCTTTACTATTTAAAAAGATGTATATTAATTTATACATCTTTTTTTATTTTTAGATAATCTTAACTTTTGTATTGTATAGTTAGTACAACAACTAAATTATACAATACAAAAACTAAGGAGATATTGTAATGGCTATAGTTCCACAAGTTGAAGGCGAACGCTTACAACTATTAATTGATAGAATCGAAACTCTAGAAGAAGAAAAAAAGAGCTTATCGGAAGATATAAAAGACGTATTCGCCGAAGCAAAGGCAGTAGGTTACGACGTTAAAGTAATTCGTAGAATCATCGCCCTAAGAAAACTCGACGAATCCGAACGTGATGAACTAGAAAGCTTAATAGATATGTACAAAACCGCTTTAGGTATGTAAACCCTTAATTTGCTAAAAAATAGGGCTAGAAAAAAGGAAAAGGGAAAAAGAGAGACAGGAATAATACCGCTCTCTCTTTTTTTTGTTCTTTATTTTGCATAATTCATGCTAAAAGAATAGGGGATTAATACAGTAAAACTCTCGCTTTATATCTTATTTTTATCTTATTAGACAAACCATATACAAGAGTATGACAAAAAGCATGTTTGATCTCTCATATATTGGAGTGTGTAGTATCTTTTGCTTATAAGTGGTTATGTGTCATACTGTTGTAACATTGTAAATAAAAATGGCTTTTTGTATATGTGTCATTAATTTATTATTATACATCTAAACTAATACTGTATGTATATACCTATATTACGCCTAGTTTAGGCCTGTAAGTGTAGATAATAGAAATGATATATAATGAGTGTTTTTACTTGTGGGAGAGGATTATAGTGTGGAATTGCGATATGTTTAACATCACTATATTTTTATATTCTTTTTTGTCTTTGCTTATGGCTTTAGTTATCATTACAGGCCTAAATATTAGGCCTGTAATGATAAATAGCTAGTAATATATAAACTGGTTCTGTTTGTTTGGGATAGGGTGGATTTTGCATGGGGCGGTTTAGGTTTAATAGCGTTAAGTTTTATTTTTCAAAACCGTCTGTTTGTCGTAGGGCTTCATTGAGAACCATAGCACAGGTTATGGCCACATTTAAGGAGCGTTCGTTGTTTTTTAAATTAACTCGTACCGCATGATCGGAATCTTGGGCCACTTGTTCGGTTACGCCTTGGCTTTCTCTGCCTAAGATTAGTACATCATTTTTATTATAACTATAATCAATATGTGGGACACTGGCTTTAGTTGAGAGTAGGACTAAATTATCAATTAAGCCTTGTTTTTTTTGCTCATTAACAAATACAATATATTGCTCCCATGATGAATGGATTTTGTAATCAACTCGATCAATATAATCCATACCAGAGCGACGCATTCTATTTTCATTAAAAATGAATCCCATAGGCTCTATTAGATCTACACTCACATCCAAGCAGGTAGCCAATCTTAACATAGTTCCTGTATTTTGTGGGATATCAGGTTCAAATAGTGCAATTCTCATAATTTTTCCTTAAAGCTTTTCTTAAAGATATTAATAGCTTATAACATCTTATTAATATCTTCTAATTAATCCCACTAATTTACCTTGTATTTGGACATCTTCTTCATTGAAGTATCTAACTTCATAATCCTTATTGGCAGGCTTTAAGGCGATTTTATCGTCTTTTCTATGCCAATATTTAAGGGTTGCCTCATTACCGTCCACCAGTGCGACAACGATTTCACCTTCACGAGCGATGTCTTCTTGTTTAATGATAACATAATCGCCATTAAATATGCCCGCATCAATCATTGATTCGCCTTCAATTTCTAAAGCATAATGATTGCCAGCACCAACCATATTAACAGGAACTTCAATAAATTTGCTTTCATCCTTTAAGGCCTCAATGGGCGTACCTGCGGCAATTTTACCATATAAGGGCAGGTAGTTTACTGTGGGTTCTTGCCCATTTTTGGTAATGATTTTTTCTGGCAATTTGAGTATTTCAATTGCTCGGGCTTTATTGGGAAGTTTACGGATAAAACCACGCTCTTCTAATCCCTTAATAAGCCTGTGAATGCCCGATTTAGATTTTAGATTTACAGCCATTTGCATTTCTTCATAAGAAGGGATTATGCCATTGGCTTTTAAATGACTATCCATAAAAAGTAATAAATTACGTTGTTGTTTTGTTAGCATAATATTTAGAATCCTTATTAATTTATGTTCTGTATTTGTTTTACTACATTTTGAACAATAATGCAAGAAGTTTTTTATATTTTTTTAATTTACATCATAATGACCACCCAATCGTACATCTTAAATAAGATCATTTTAATAACCCTATTTAAGATATTATCCTACGTTAAATAAGAGTACAACTCTAGTCAAAGCCTTAAACTATACGAGATTACAAATCGTATATTTATACTATTATCTTATAATACTATTGACGCTTAATAATATATTATTCTCATAAACAGATTTATATATATTATATATCTATATGTTTTTATTCATATCTATTTAAATACCATAATATATATTATGCGTCATTACTATAACAAAATATATATATTTACTATTACAGCTTAAGTTTATATATAATGATAATTAATCAAATATAAGCCAATTCTGGAATTTAGCATGTTGTAAAACACAGTATAATATACCTGAAAATATCATAAAAAAAGCACAATAATTCCATTCTACTCATAATGATTTTTTTTAGTTTTTTTCTCACATTTTATTATGATGTTTTTCATTGAATCTTTAAGATATGCCATATCCTAGATTTAAATGACCAATTTTAATCTCTCGCCCTTTCTCTTCATCCACAAGCTAAACACACAAGTGTTACACAGTATATTTCCCCATTCTATCCCATATGAAGATGAGATCTTGCTTATGCCTTTAAATATTAGAGCTTTTGTCTGTGATATGCTTCATATACGCTCATATATGGCAAGTTATTGTATTTTTTAGTACTTCTATGTTCGTTTACTGTTCTATTTACTATTACAGGCCTATTGTTTAGGCCTGTAACTAAAAACATACAAGATAAAAACAAGACCTTACTCAATATAAGATCTCTACTGTTCTTTAAAACCCCCTATCTACTATAAATTGCATACGAAAAATGAGGCTAGCTAACAAACTTACCCCATTTTTTATCCATATATTTCCAAGCTAACAAGCTAAAAAGAGTTATTACGTTTCATATAAGTTATCTAGATAGAATTGCACTGCTAGGCTTAAGCTTTCTCCGCCTATACTGTGGGGAACACCCTTTTCAATGTGTAGTTGTGCGTCTATTCCAGAGCATTTTAAATTAAGGTGTGCACGTTTACCTGCTTCTACAGGCACAACGTTATCTTCTGCTCCATGAAATACATAGATTGGCGGTTTAGATACGGCTTGGAATGTGTCGAATTCGTCATCGAAAAGTTCGAAACATCCAGAAAATCCGCATACTGCTCCCAACTGTTCATCCATATTAACCGCTGAATATAAACTCACCATACATCCTTGAGAAAAGCCTAGCAGACCTATTTTATTAAAGGATATCCCCCTATCGGCTGATATTGTTTTTATGGTTTGGTATAATTCTTCTGACCCGTGTTTAAGACCATTTACAAAAACCTCTTTAAATTCTTCTGTTATGGTTGGGGTTGATTTTAAAGATTCTGGATCATAGCCAACAAGTGAAAACCATTGCTTACCCATTCCCTGCTCGCATTCAAAAGGTGCATTAATGGAAATAAAGGTTGTGTTAGATAATTCCTTATTTATGAATGGGATTAACGATCCTAAGCCGTGAGCGTCATCGCCGTATCCATGAAGTAAAAAGATAATGTTTTTTTCTTCTTCTAAGGCTTTTGTTTCTATGTAATTAAGCATGTTATAAGCTCTCCTAGTTTGTGTTGTTATGATATAATATGATTAAGGTTAGTCTTCTAAAAACTTTTCAAGTAGTGAAGAACAACCGTCTAAAGCTTTTAAGCCGTTAGTTATTAGGTAGATTGGAACATCATCTAATAATTCGGATTGGCGTCCCTTTTGTGTGAAATTTGAGATGAAATCACTTTGAGCTATGAATTGCTCAACACGAGGGACAACCCCACCACCGATATATACCCCACTCCAAGCCCCTATTCTTAAAGCTAAATTACTTGCCGAACGTCCTAAAAAGTTTAACATTAGGATAATGGCTTGAGTGCAGATATTATCTTGATTATTTAAAGCCTGTTCTACTATATCTTTAGGTTCGGCGTATGTGGGAATGTTCGAAAAGCCATTTACATCAACAATAGCATTATAAAGATTAACCAAACCTGATCCTGATATGTAACGCTCATCAGATAGATGATTTAACTTTAAAATCTTTTTAGTGCTATCCACCAAAGCCATTTCAAAGTTAGAATATGGAACAAAGGAAGCATGCCCGCCTTCGCCTGAAAGTGGCATCCAACTATTATCGACCATATTGGGAATTAAACCAGAAACTCCCAAACCAGTCCCTGCCCCAATTAATCCTATAGCTCCTTTAAGATTACGCTTGCCTGTTTTTATGGTTTTAAATTCATTATCATCTAACTTGGGGATAGACAAAGCCAAAGCGGTAAAATCGTTAATAACATTAAAATTTAAGAAATTAAACTCTTCTTTTATTGCCGACACCTTAAAGCTCCAATGATTATTAGTAAAGGATATCTCATCAGATATTACAGGACAAGCAACATCAATCACTCCATGCCTTGGCATAGGACACTCTATGAGCGATTTATACTCTTCTAAAGCGTCAGATAAATTTTTATAATCTTTAGTAGCTAATGTTTTTTGTTCTATGATTTCGCCTGTGTCCTTGTGATATATACCAAAGCGTGCATTTGTGCCACCTATATCCGCCACTAGACCAAGATTGTTAGTCATGTAATTCTCTCTCTTTCGTTTATTAAATTTCATTTGATATAATTTAATACAATATAATTTATATAATTTACTTTAAGACTTCATATGAAACCATGAATTAATGAAGTTTAACACACCATGTTCTGTATTTCTGCCTGTGTTATATAAGTTAGGATCTTCTTTTAGATGAGCAAAGCCATTTTCCATAACAACGCCTACCCCTGCTTGTTTTAACATACTTTCATCATTTTCGGAATCGCCAAAAGTCATGATGTTATTATTTTCGATATTAAAATGCTCTTTCACATATTTTAAGGCATTACCTTTTGTTGCCTCTTTAGGGCAGATCTCTAAAGTAGTATGAGCCGAAAAAACCACGCTACAAGAATCCCCTAAGGCTTTCACAAGCTCATCTTTTAGAGAATGTAAATATTGTGGCTCATTGTGATTTGTCATCATGAATTTATAGACCTTATCATCTTGGGTTAGATCCTTATAAAAATCGACTTCCATACGATTATCGCCCATTCCGTCCTCTTCAATGGGGATGTTCGATCCAGTTACAGAATCATGAGCCAAGCCTTTTTTGATGAAAGCATGTAGGGAACATTTCCCTGCGTCTCTTACAATTTTTGTAACGTTTTTAAATATTTTTTCATCAAGAACATATTCTTTAATGATCTCCCCTGTGAGACCTTTGACTATAATACCGCCATTCATGGAGATTATGGGTTCATCTTTAAAGCTTGGTAAATCTTCAATAACTTGTATAGATTGAAAGCTACGCCCTGTAGCGATAGTGAAACCGATACCTTGCCCACGCAGTTCTTGGATTTTTTCTAACATTTTAGGGGCAAGTTTTCTTTTTCTCGATGTATCACTTATTGGAACTAGTAGAGTTCCGTCAAGATCGCAGACTATAGCTTTAACGGATGTCATATTTTCCTCCATTTCTTTTATTGGTATTTTAATAGATATTATATCATATGATATATTGTATCACATATTATAATAAAAAACTAGTAATTAATTATCACACAAGTCATATAAAATGTTTAAGGCTTCGATGGGCGATAGATTGTTGGGGTTTATGCTTGATATTTTATCTAATTTTTTTTGATCTTCTTCACTGATTTCTGGCATAAGATGATCATATGCGAGGTCGTCATCATCCATACTTGTATCATTCTGAATGCTTGATGACTGTCTTGATGATTGTGATGATTCGCTAATTAGTTCGGAAAATAAGGGCAGTTCTTCGATGAGTCTTTTAATGTTATCTGCCTCATTGCTTGTTTCGATAGTTTTTAGTACTTCCTTTGCTCTCTTTATGATGATTTTGGGGATTCCTGCTAACTTAGCCACATGAATACCATAACTTCCATTTGCTACTCCGCTGATGACTTTGTGCATAAAGATAATTTTACTTTTCCATTCTTTTACTTGAATGGTATAAGAAGAAAGATTTTTCAAGCTAGTTGTTAAGGATGTTAACTCATGATAATGAGTTGCGAACAATCCACGGCATTTATTAACATTGTGAAGATGTTCTACAATTGCCCAAGCTAAGGACAATCCGTCGTAAGTGGCTGTCCCCCTACCTATTTCATCAAGTATTACTAGAGATTGCGATGAGGCTTGGTTGACGATTGATGCTGTCTCTAACATTTCCACCATGAATGTGGATTGCCCCCTTGCTAGATCGTCGGAAGCCCCTACTCTAGAGAATAATTTATCAACTAATCCTATCTTAGCGTAAGACGCAGGAACAAAAGATCCCATTTGAGCTAATATGACTATTATGGCGTTTTGTCGTAAGAATGTGGATTTACCTGCCATGTTAGGACCTGTTAGTAACCATAAGGATTGCGTCTGCTCTAAATTACAATCGTTAGCGATAAAATCCTTATTTTGTAGCTTTAAGGATTGTTGAACTACTGGGTGGCATGCGTCTTTAATATCAAAATCCAGATCATTGGTTAGGATTGGCTTTATCCAACTATTTTCGTATGCTAAATATGATAGTGATGAATACACATCAATTAAGCCGATAGTTTTAGCGGTATTGGTTATTTCTGTAGTATTTGCTATGATCTCATTAACTAGCTCTTCAAATATTTGTAGTTCTAAAGCTATAGATCTTTCTTTTGCGGTTAGGATTTTACCTTGTAATTCATTTAGCTCTAATGTGGTAAAGCGAACAGTATTTGTCATGGTTTGTTTGTGTATGAAACGCTGATTACTTGCCAGCTTATCGGCTTGACGTTGTGGGACTTCGATAAAGTATCCTAAAATGTTATTGAAGTTTATTTTTAGATTACTGGCTTTAGTTTCATTTATGAGTTGTTCTTGCATATCTTCCATTAGATTACTGGATTGTTGCTTGAGATTTATCAGCTCATCCAGTTCTACGGAAAAACCTTTGGCGATGAATCCGCCATCACGCATATTATTTGGCAGTTGGATTTCTAGAGCTTTTTCTAGTTTGTCAGTTAGTTCGCTATGATCATAAATACCAAGCAGTAGATTTTTAAGCTCGGCGATATCGCTAAATAGTTCACGTTTGATGTTTAAGGCTACATTTAAACTATCACGTAATATGGCTAGATCTTTGGGTGTGCCACGTCTTACAAGCAAGCGAGATAATGCTCTTTCAATATCGTTGATATTTTTTAAGATTTCTCGTATGGTGTTACATATGTTGGGATTGGCGTGAAAAAGTTCTATTAAGGTTAACCTCTGATTAATCTGCCCTAGATTATTCAAAGGATTAGATAAAAACTCATGTAAGGTTCTACCGCCTGCATTGGTAATGGTGTAATCTATCACAGATAATAGACTCCCCTTTTTTGCTCCTTTTAATGTGCTAACCATTTCTAGGGATTTACGAGTTGCACCGTCTATTTGTAGGAAGTTTGTATCGCCTATTTTTATTGGCATGTTTAAGTTAATGCTAGTAACTTTTTGCGTGGTTTGGACGTAATCTATTAGAGTTCCGATTGTGGAAATCTCTTCATTGGCATAATTTGAGATATTTTCACTGGAAGATAATTCAAAAAAATCAGATATTTTTTCTTTATTTGTGTTTAAGCCGAATCGTACATCGGGGAAAACGCTTAGCTTATTGTTATATTCGGCAAAGATCTCGTATAGATCTTCCTTTTGAATGAAAGATTCATTTATAAGAATCTCGGACGGGTTTATACGAATCAGTTCTGCATATAGATTATGAATTGTATCTACTTTGGTATAAAATGCTCCTGTGGAAATATCCAACCAAGAAACCCCCATTACATCATTCTTTTTGAGAGAGTAAACGGACGCAAGATAATTATTGGATTTACCATCGAGTAATTCATCTTCGGTTATTGTGCCAGGAGTTACTAAGCGGACAACTTCCCTTTTAACTACAGATTTAGGACCTCGTTTTTTAGCCTCTGCAGGGCTTTCGATTTGTTCGCAAATGGCTACTTTATGCCCTGCTTTAATTAGGCGAGATAAGTAAACATCGTATGATCTCACAGGCACACCACACATGGGAATATCAACATTATCGGTTTTGCCACGTTTAGTCAGGGTAATATTTAAAGATTGGGAGGCGATAACGGCGTCTTCAAAAAATAATTCATAGAAGTCTCCCATGCGATAAAATAGTAGACTATCTTTATACTCTTCTTTTATTTTGAGATATTGCGTCATCATTGGGGTATTGGTTGTTGCTGTCAATTTTCTTCACCATTTTAGTTTGTTGTGATATGATGATTATACTAAGAAATAACGATTCTATCAACACATTTATCAAAAAGGGTGTGAAAAAGCACTCATCCAGCGTCCTTAAGTCATGCTAAGGTAAACAATAGTACATGTACGCATGCCTTAAGAACACTGGCTAAGCACTTTTCCCACCCTTTGGATTGTGCTAAAATTTAGCTGTTTATTACAACCCTTATAAAATTCTTTAGACAAAAAAAGCTATTTATGATAATATTAAGGTATTAAGAAAGGAATGCAGACAATGGAAAGTAAATTTCATGCTACAATATTAACATTATTTCCCGAAATGTTTCCAGGGATCTTAGATCATGCTTTAGCGGGGCGAGCCTTAAGGAATGGTTTATGGTCTTATGATACGGTAAATATTCGAGATTATGCCACTAATAAACATAAGAATGTAGATGATACTCCAGCAGGTGGCGGAGCGGGTATGATTTTGCGTCCTGATGTGGTTGGAAATGCCATAGATGATGTTTTAAGCAAAAAAAATTACCCAACAAAAATATATTTTTCACCCCGTGGAATCAAGGTAACACAAGGCTTTATTAAGGATATCGTTAACAAGAAAAACGCACTATTTTTATGTGGACGTTACGAAGGACTTGACCAAAGGGTTATAGATGAGTATAATCTACTTGAAGTGTCGTTAGGAGATTTCATATTATCAGGTGGAGAGGCTTGTACTCTTACAGTTCTTGACGCATGTATCCGCATGGTTGATGGGGTTGTTGGTAATAGAGAATCTTTAACAAACGATAGCTTTGAAAATGATTTGCTAGAATATCCACTTTATACCAAACCATATTCATGGAAAGGTAGAGAGATTCCAGATATTTTACAATCAGGACACCATAAACGCATAAATGAGTGGCGTCTAGAGAAATCTTTAGATATCACAAAACAGCGTCGCCCAGATCTTTGGGCAGAATACAAAAATAAAATATAACTAACCCTTATGAAAGATGAAGTTTATCTTATAAACTTTAAAATGGTGATAAGGCTATGGTTTATTACAATACAATAAGGATATACAACAATGAATCTTATTCAAGAACTAGAGCAAGAACAAATTGCTAAACTAACAGAATCTAAAGAAATCCCTGATTTCAAAGCTGGCGACAACTTACGTGTACATGTACGTATCACCGAGGGAACTCGTTCACGTGTTCAGATTTATGAGGGTTTATGTATTGCTCGTAAAAATAGAAGTATAGGTTCAAGTTTTACAGTACGTAAACTAAGTGGTAGTGAAGGGGTAGAACGTGTATTTACTTTATACTCTCCCATTCTTGAAAAAATAGAAGTCGTTCGCCGTGGTCGTGTTCGTCGTGCTAAATTATATTACTTACGTGGTCGCACAGGTAAAGCCGCTCGTATTAAAGAAAAAGCAGACTGGATGAACAAAAAAGCAAGCAAATAATATTTACTTGTAATTTAACTCATTCATAAAAAACAAAAATTAAACTCAAAAGCCTTGATCAGATCTCGTATCTTAATCAAGGCTTTTTCTTTTACTATGGCTTTTTAATCGTCTTCATTAACTCTTGGGCTAATGCTTGGGCTTTGTTTATTTCGTTACTTGACATGCGTTTTTCTATTATTTTAATATTTTCCTTTGCAAGTTTGTTGTCATTATAAGCAGAAATTGACAGCCATGCATATCCTTTTATATTATCTTGTTCTACTCCTTGCCCATTTACATACATACCCCCTAAATTAAGTTGAGCGTCGGCATATCCTTGCTTTGCTGATTGAGTATACCAATATACAGCTTGTTTGTAATTTTTTAATATTCCATCCCCACGTTCATACGCAACCCCTAACATAAATTGAGCATCAGAGTTTCCTTGCTTAGCTGACTTAATGAACCACAATAGAGCCTGTTTATAATTTTTCTTTACTCCATATCCGTTATAATACATCAAGCCTAAATCACATTGAGCATGAGCATTACCTTGCTTAGCTGATTTAGAGAACAACAACAAAGCTTGTTTATAATTTACCTTTACTCCCTGCCCTTTTGCATACATAATACCTAACTCTTTTTGAGCTATTGCATTATTACCTAAAGCTAATTTCTTCATACATATATTTGGTTTAGCTTGTTTCAAGCATGAATCTACGGCGGTTTGCTGATCAGATTTAGAAAAAGCCAAAGTTGGTAAGAAGAGTATACTTAAAAGTATCACACTTAATATAATATAAAATTTTTTCATGTGTTTATCCTATAGGTCAAATTATTATTAATGTCTGATATTATATCAATAATACAATACTAAATCAAGCAAATTAAACTTAAAAGCCTTGATTAGATCTCGTATCTTATCAAGGCTTTTTCTTTTGTTACGGTTTGTTACTCGTCTTCAATAACTCATGGACTATTTTACGGGATAATTCATAGGATAATTTTTTGGCTTGATGTATTTCATCATCTGACATCTTTTCTTTTGCTATTTCAAGCTTTTTACTTGCACTTTCATCGCCATTATAAGCAGAAATTAACCACCAAGCATATGCTTTTATATTATTTTGTTCTACCCCATATCCGTTTACATACAGAAGTCCTAAATTATATTCACCTTTAGCATTTCCTTGGTTTGCTGATTTAGTATACCAATATAGAGCTTGTTTATAGCTTTTTAATACTCCGTGCCCAAATTCATACATCAATCCTAGATTATTTTGAGCGTAAGCGGCGGAATCTCCTAGTTGTTTGGCTGATTTAGTATACCAATATATAGCTTGCTTATAGCTTTTTAATACTCCTTGCCCATTATTATACATCAATCCTAGATTATTTTGAGCGGCGGCATTTCCTTGGTTTGCTGATTTAGTATACCAATATATTGCTTGTTTATCACTTTTTAATACTCCCAGCCCAGTTTCACACATATATCCTAACATATATTGAGCGTCAGTATTCCCTTGTTTAGCTGATTTAGTATAGCTATATATTGCTTTTTTATAGTTGTATTCATCATAATATATCCCCCCTAAATCATATTGAAAGTTTGCAGTATTCTTTAAGACAACTTTTCTCATACACATAATTGTTTTTGGCCCTTTCAAACATGAAACTACCATGCTTAAATCAGGTGTAAAAAAAACCAAAGTTAGCAAGAAAAATGTACTTACAAGTATCACACCTAATATTATATAAAATTTTTTCATGTGTATCCTATGGGTCGAATTATTATTAATGTCTGATATTATATCAATCCTACAATACTAAATCAAGCAAATTAAACTTAAAAGCCTTGATTAGATCTCGTATCTTATCAAGGCTTTTTGATTGACTTTTAATGATTATTCCTGTATAATGATAACAATTACAATTAAACTAATTCAACGGAGAAGTAAAATGAGCATAGAAATAACCGCCGAAATGGTCGATTATACCCCTGATCACATACTAAAATTATATGGGGTTACTAGAGAAGAAGATAATGAGGCTAAAAGAATATCTAATGAGGCTATGGAGCTTTTTTATGAGAACAAACAAGATGAGTTTGATAAACTAATAGACACAATCCCTGAACATGTGGAAATTATGCAAGTGGATTTATTTAATAGACATCTAGGAAATGATTATTTTCCTGTTGATGTTCCTAAAGAAGTAATTGAGTATTTTAAACATGAAGAATACGCCTAAAACCCCTTATAGACCTATTGGCTTATTCTTAAAGAATTTAAAAACACAAGATCAATACAAAAATAAAGATACTTTTGAAATAATACTTATGTTATCAAAGCATATAACTAATGCCGACTTGAAAACAGCGAATAAAGATCGTGATTTTAGCCAAATATTTAAAGATGAGCTTATCAATAGAAATAATATGATAAATGTAAATGAAAGCTTAGAGAAATATTTAATTAACTGTTCGAACAAAGAATCATATAAAAGATATATAAATGATTATCTAGATAATAGATTTAAAAAAACTAAAGTACCACAAGACGCCACTTCTAGAAATTTAATAGCAATTAAAAAGAGTATGAAAATGGCCATGCGTTTTTCTGCCAATGGAAAACATCAAAAAGTTTTAGCATTTCATAGAATACTCTTAGATATAGCGTCAGAAATTTATAAAGAAAAACAAATGGATCTTTTAGGCTTGGATGTAAACCAATAGCAATAGCACCACCCACTATGACTCCTTAACAATATCAATCAATTCTTGTAGATCATAGATATGTTTTACGCCGTTGGGATATTCTTGGGTTTCTCGGATGTCGTTGGTTGTGTAGATGTATGTATCAATGTTGGCGTTAATTCCTGCGGTTGATCCTGATTGGGAGTCTTCCATGACTATGGCCTCTTCGGGTTTAACGTCGAGTAAGTAGCAGGCACGTAAATATGGTTCTGGGTTGGGTTTGACGTTTTTGACGTCAGTGGAAGTTACAACTCTGATCCCTACACTACTAACGCCGATAGCTCGCAAGTTTGCCTCGGTCATTAGGCGATTAGCGTTGGAAACAACGGCCACTTGAACACCCATATTACGTAATGTCTCGAATGTTTCTTTGATCTTGCCGTGGGGTTTGGTCATGGTTTTGGTTGTGATAATGAATTTATCTATGGCCTTATTGTAGAATTCATCAAAGGTAAATTCTGCGTTAAAATCCTCTTGTAAAATTCTATAGCAATTTTCATAGGTTGTACCTAAAATACGATTAGCATATTCATCGGTCCAATTTATGCCATAATCTGCCAATACGGTTTTAATTACATGATGATGTACTTCTTCACTTAAAGCGATAGTACCATCGCAATCGAAGAACACGGCCTTTTTTTTCATTATATTATCCTTTATTTAGGGTTATTAATTAAACGTCCGCCATTTTTGGGGATGATCGCATCAGGTGGACGTATATATATGGGATTACTAGGTAATAAAGTGCGATTGTGTTTGATATTCATGAAAAACATATCCCCTACACTTTTGGCATTAAGATTAGTCTTAACTGGCGTATAGTTAATATTGCAAGCTTGAAATTCACTTTCCACATAATCCAAACAATCACTTACGATATAATAGTGGTAAGAATCATCTAAGGATTCAACAAAATCTTGCGGTAATTCTGCATTAGCTTGGGTTATCTCTTCAAGATCCATGCTAAAGACTTGTGTATATACATCCGAGCGTTTAGCGTCTATAATAGCAAGAATTCTGCTGTTTTCTTGAATAACAAGATCCGTATCCGCTTGAATGGTAGTCAATAAGCTTTTGGCAAGGGCTGATGTAGTGGTTATACCGAAAATTTTAGCCTTTAAAGATATGGATAAGCCTTTCGCTGTACTGATCCCCACCCTTAAGCCTGTAAACGCTCCAGGACCTACTGTGGTAACTATCTGCTTGATATCAGCATAGGCGAAATTATTTTTGCTTAAAAGGTCATTGATCATAGGGACTAAAACATCAGTATGCCCACGCCTAATTTCTTGATAATCTTGAAAAAGGAATCCCATTTCACTAAATATAGCTACAGAACAAGAATTAGTTGCTGTATCTAGTACTAATGTTAAGCCTTTTTGTGATTCTATCGCCATAAAATATCATCCTAATTGTAGTACATATATTAACTGTAACATTAACTGTAATATTAACTGTATTAAGTATAGCAAATTATTACTCCTATAGCAAGAAAATATCAAAAGTGGCATAAAAAATCACTCGTCATATGGGGGCATATGGGATTCTATTTGGCATTGTTTTTTTAAATAAAAAATATGAAATTTATATCTATTGTTTTCATTAGAATTCTTAAAAATAAAGCATGATTGAAATCTATTTTTAAAAAAAATGCTAGCGTGAAAATACTATATATGCTATATATTAATCATCCGAACACTGTATATAGTATTAGCCTTGATTCTAGGAATATTTTCAATGATTAAGTTTTTAAGAGATCATACTCAAGTTTTATTTAGTGAATGTCCCAATGAAATATCGTTGGTATTGAGCATTAGTAATTGTCAATTTAATTGTAAAGGTTGCCATTCTGCATTTTTGCGAGAAGACATTGGGGAAGATCTTAACACTCAAATTCTTGAAGAAATAATAGAAGAAAATATCGGTATATCTGCGGTGGTCTTTTTAGGTAATGGTAATGATGATAAAACCCTAATTAATCTCTTTAAATATGTACAAAATAAGGGATTAAAAACCTGTCTTTATACTGCTCATACTTTAAAAAGCATTAATAAAGAGCTTTTACCACATTTAAATTACATAAAAACAGATCCATATAGCGAAAAACACGGCGGAATTGATAGGATCACAACCAATCAACATTTCTACTCTATCATAAATGGGATTATAGATAGAGACATTACATACATGTTCCAAAAGAAACATAATAGCGAACACATAAGGGGAGTAGCATAGCATGACTTTTTTAACACTTTCTCAAGAACAACTTGAAACTAAAAAGAACTTTATCAGAAATTATCGACAGGCCTCAAATCCTGCCGAAGGAAGTAAGCTAGACGCTAACTCTAATATTTCCACCAAAAATATTTCCACATTACATATGGAATTAAATAAAGATATCATTATCCAAGTAAATCGCTCGTTAATGACAGATCGCCTAACAGAAATGTTTGACGAAAACCTAGCACAAGAATATCTACGTATGATCAAGAATCATGAAATCTATGTGCATGATGAAACCGCCTTACAATCCTATTGTGCATCTATTAATATGTATCCGTTTTTACTAAATGGATTAAAGGATGTGGGTGGCACATCTAACTATCCGAAACATTTAAATAGTTTTTGCGGTGGATTCATTAATCTAGTCTACGCCACCGCCAGCGAATTGGCTGGGGCTGTGGCTACGGTTGAATTTTTAATGTATCTAACTAAATTCTTTATAGATGATCATGGTACAGATCTTCAAGCCAATCAAGAGATTATCGAAGACGCTTTCGCTCAAGTGGTATATTCACTAAATCAACCTGCGGCCGCACGTGGATATCAGTCAGTATTTTGGAATATTTCGCTTTTTGATGAATATTACTATGAATCTATGTTTGGCGATTTCATGTTCCCCCATGGTAAAACCAAAAAGGTAGAATATAAACATCTAGATATCATGCAAAAAATGTTCATGAAATGGTTTAATAAAGAACGTGAGCGTGCGTTGTTAACATTCCCTGTTGTAACATCTGCATTACTAAATGACGGTAAAGGATCTGTACGAGATAAAAAATTCGCTAACTTCCTAGCCGATGAGATGAGTCAAGGCAATAGTTTCTTTATTTATCAAAGTGCAAGTGCGGATTCTCTTTCTTCGTGTTGTCGTCTAAAAAATCAGCTAGATAATAATGATTTTTCCTATTCTCTAGGTGCTGGCGGTGTGGCTACAGGCTCGATCAAAGTTATTACCTTGAATGTAAACAGATTAATACAAAAAAATATCGATCTTAAAGAAACAGTGCAAAAGGTTCACAAGTTCCTAATTGCCTATAGATCTTTAGTCCAAGATAATATTGATCATGACTTAATCAATATCTACAAGGCTCATTTCATTACTCTTGATAAACAATTCCTAACCATAGGGATTAATGGCATGGTTGAGGCAAGTGAGTTCAAAGGAATTTCTCCACGTGCTAATACTAAAGAAAATGCTACTAAATATAAAGAGTTTGTAGATAGCATTTTAGGTACTATATTCGATGAAAACCGCCAAGCGTCTAAAGATAGCGGATTTAAATTCAATACGGAATTCGTACCTGCGGAAAATCTAGGCGTGAAAAATTCCAAATGGGATGAGGAAGACGGCTTACAAGTGGAGCGTGAATGCTATAACTCATATTTCTACTCTGTGGAAGATGAAAGCGTATCTCCTTTAGAAAAATTCCAACTTCATGGCGATGAATTCACCGAAAAGCTGGACGGCGGTTCGGCTCTGCATTTAAACTTAAACGAACTCCTAGATAAAGAACAAGTTCTAAAAATGTTAGATCTTGCCTCTGCTACTGGTTGTTATTATTGGTGTTATAACGTGCCTGTAACTATCTGCGAAGATTGTGGCCACATTCATAAACATCCGCTACAACACTGTATTAAATGCGAAAGCGAAAATGTTGGGCATGCAACTCGTGTAATCGGCTATCTACGACCTGTAAAATGTTTCAGTGAAAGCCGTCAAAAAGAACACGCTATCCGCTATTACGCACAAACAGACAACATCAAAACAACAGAAAAGGTTAAAATAGCGTAATTGCTTAATTGCTTAACAAATACCTACACAACTAACCATAAATAATAGCTTACATCGAAATATATTTATTATATATCTTGACGTAAGCTATTCTTTTAGCTATGGTTTACCCCAAACTTTAAGGAATGGGGAACTTTAAGGTGAGAGAAAAAGCTCTAAATGAGTGCTTTTTCACGCTCCTTACTTAATCTTTGCCCAAGGCTTTTTAGTTCCTACATTTAAGAATAACACTTTTTCAGGTTCTAGATTTATATGTTGAGTGCGTTTTTGACCTGTGAACATATCAACAATATTGGTAGCTTTAGGGCTATTATTGGGATCTATCATAGTAAGATGTGCGGTAGTTTTACCTACGTTAATAACAGTAACGATCTTGTTGTGTCTATCCGATCCATTGACAACTCGCCATATACATCCTTTGGTTTTAGTGGCATTGGTTTCCTTAATGGTAATGGCTGGCTTTTTGCTTTTTGGTAGGATCTTAAAGGCAAGATTGCGAATGGTTGGGATTTCTTTAGTATTATGTTTAACAATAATCAGCTTACCCCTAGCCTGCTTTAAGTTTACCTTGCGAGCTTGTTTATATTCGTTGACTTTTAAGCTTGCGTTATCTGTGATGACTGTACCGCCATGATTAAGATAATTTTGTAAAGCTTTAAATTCATCATCGGTTACCGACGGCGTATTATAAACAATAACTTCACTAAATTTCCCAATATGCTTATTAAGAATGTTTTGTGTAGCAAAACCTATAGGCGAGCCATCAAAGTATAAACCCTTATAAATATTAAAGACTTGATTAATTTGATCTTGATAATTAATATTAGATGTTTCCGAATAGAATACTCTTATGGGTTTTTCTTGCTTATGAAATTTTACAATATCTTGCGAATGAGCGTTTAAATCGAACATGGTTTGAGTGATCTCATTTGCTACTCTTGGCATTTGCACTACCGAACCTTGATAAGCGTCGCTTGCTGCTTGATGATGGATTACTCTGGGTTCGATTTCTCCTGTGCCGTATCTTGCCCAAAACCATGTAGTATTTGCACTTGTGCCTAAAATAGCCGATAGCCAATAGGCAGATCTTACATATGTAGGCTTCATTTTTGCATTACGGAAGTGTGATGTGGAAATAAAGTGAGATTCCGAATTAAATATAACTTTATTAGGAGCGAACGAGCGTAAAAGATCATTTGTCATCGCAACTTCACGCCAATAATAAGCATAATTCTTTTGCCATTCTTCATGTTTACTATCAAAATTTTTAGTGCGAATAGCGGAATCGTGGCCAGAAATTTCGGTTAGATTTGTTAGATCTTCAATATTAATACCATTATCTCTTCCACCTAACTCGCCAACAGTTAATTCAGGTAGAATTTTTATGCTTGTGTTTGCTCTTGAGTCATGTTTTTTGATGTTATCATGTAAAAACTTCATCCAATTATCCACACGATACATATTAAAACGGGACCAATCATAAAATTTAGCTGATCCACGGATTTTGGCTACAGTAAAAGGAATTTTAATTGTGATATCATCAAAGCTTTTATAGGATGTTTTCCATAAACTATTAAGATCTTTAATACTGCCATGATGTTTGTTTTTTAGCCATGTTCTAAATTTGGTTAATGTATCAACACTAATGCCATTTTTAACTTTGAACCATGATTTATCGTCGGATGTCCACTGGGGTTCGTTGGCGATAACATAACTTAATTTAGCAAAATTCTTGCCCTTTAATTTGGGAATGATAAGAGAAAAAGTTTTTCTCCATGCGTCCCTAATGTGCGGATTATCGATATCATAAGCTGTCCACTGTGCTCCGCCATGTGTTAGATTTTTCAAGCCGTATTTATCTCTCATCCATTGGGGTAAAGCTCCTAAACCTTTCCAGCCATTTACGTATCCAATATGATCTTTTTTATTGGGAAATTTCTTCTCAAAATTAATTAGATTATCAGCATGCTCAAGATCTAATTTGCCATTCTCTTTAAGTAAATTTAAAGATAAAAACCAAGAATTAGCAAGATCTCCTACATAATCGTTATAAACATTTGGATGTTTATCTTCTGCATCATGGGCTTTTGAGAAATAATCGTATAAAAATACTGGTTTGCCGTTGGGATTGTAAAACTCTTCATTTTTCATGCGGACATTTTTCCAATCTACCATATTCACAGGCTTTCTTACCGAACGCCCTGCGATAACATCATTGATGTTAGAAATGGAAGTTGTAAGCATTTTTAAAATTTCTGTTCGCTCATAAGTTGGTAGCTCTCGAGCGAGTCTTTTAGGATTTCTCTTTTTATATATATAAGAATAGCCAAAAATTTTTGCATTTTCTTTTATATGTGCTGAATCGTATTTGGCAAAGTTTGCAAATTGCCTAGCCATAAAAATGGTAGCTTGTTCCCTTTTTATGTCATAGCCTTTTGTTTGAGCCGTTTTGCTTAACTTTATTAACTCGTTAATTTTACTATTGATACTATTAATAAGCTTTGCTTCTCTAGTAGAATTAGCAAAACTATTATGAATAAATCCCACAGGAGAAACCGCTAGTGTCCCCCCAATGGCTATAGAGAGTAATGTTTTTTTCATGATATTTATACCTCATTTAGTGATTAGTTATACATACAACTACATGTATGTATACATAACTATACTATAAAGGAAAGCAAATATCAAGAAAAAAATATCTTAACTGGCTAATCAGGAGATTTCCATGACCATTTTTTATACTTTCTATAGTTTGGTTTTTTGTAATATACGATAGGCTTTTGATATAAAAATCCATGCGTTGCAAGATTTTCTATCTCTACTTTATATCTAGCAGAATTGATAATGCCTGCCATGGATGGACCGGAATAGCTTTCTCCATCAGGATTTAACTTGTGCGATACTAAATGAAATAACTTATCAGGTACATGTACAAAATTCTTCGGCTTTAATTGGGCTGTTGTTCCATATGTAGCCTCGATATTTTTCACATATGATCCTTTGGCAAATGAGCCGATTTTTGCATTGGGATTAGCATATTTTTTAGAAATAAACCCCCTTTCTATACGAACGGCAAATCCGCAATTTTTAGCTTTTATGTTTTCCGCTTGGACTGTGCCATTTTTGATAGTATGTGGCGAAAACATTACCGCCGAGCTACCGTCTTCACACATAATATTATGAGCCACGATTTTATCGACTCCACCTGTTTGGTTTATGTTGTTCTTTTTGTATCCTGTTTCCGCTCTTAGCGTAACGCCACCTTGGGAATAGATATTATTAAACTTAATATCATATCCGCCTTGGATTTGCACTGTGCCGTATCCGTAAGCACTATGATAATTGGCAATATTACTAATTATCCCATGCTTTGGAATGATTCTGTGGGCTTTATCCGTACCTGATGCACTAAAGGACAAGCTCGAAAATTTCGTGAAGTTATCATATATATCTATGTTAGATATGCTAAAATTATCCACATTGGCAATAATAGCCACTCTAAGGCCTTTCTTATATTTAGGCAGTTTAACAATAAACTTACCGCCTACTCCTTCTATACTAACATTCTGTATTTTTCCACCCTTTTTACCTAAATAAAAGATCGTGTTACTTTTCCACGATTTTAAATTTTTAAATGACGGAATTATTATAGTACCTTTATCGATTTGTAGATGGATATTAGATCTTAAATCAATTCGCCCTATGGTATACGTCCCCTTATTCATATGTAGGACTCCACCCCCTTTTGCAGATAACTTATTTATACTCTTTTGCAATAATATAGATTGATCCTTACTCACTCCCGCACTAAATTCCACCGTTTGAGGTTTTACCGCATGAGATTGTACAGCCACCAAGCTCACAAGGCCGCATGCTATCATACTACTAGGTAATAAAATTTTATTCATATTGTTTTCCTTTAAATTAATATTAAGAAATAAAAGTAAAAGAGTGGAAAAATTCTTAAGAACGCTAACATGAGTGCTTTTTTCACATCCTTTAATAATTAGTAAGTATATATGAATTATATGGATTGTCAAGCATATAATTTTACTGCTTATATAAGAGTTTTACAAAAAGAATTTCCAAATATTAATAAAACACAATCAGGATAAATAAGTTGTCTATAAAGTAAATGTAGTTTGCTATTAATCTTTTTATAATACTAGTTTTATGTTAACTATATTAGTAAGTTAAAGTTTGATTAAAAATAATTCTTGAAAAAAAACATACTAATATGGTATATTAATACGGTATAGATTCGAAGTAGCTATGTGGCGTTAAATATGCTTAACGCATACGTATATATTTAATTATGTTACATAATTATATGGATATGTTTTTAAGGCTCTGTACTATAGAGAATATACAATATATTAAACAATAATTTATAATGGGGATTATAAAAAAATGATGGATAAATATGCAAAAATCTTAGCAACTGTTGGGCCGGCTTCGCAAAGCCCAGAGATGTTGGAAAAACTAGCTCTTGCAGGTGCTAATATTTTTCGTTTAAATTGCTCGCATGCAACTAAAGAAGAATTAGAAACTCGTGTAAGTAATATTCGTAAGTTAAGTCTTAAATTAGGTCGTCGTATTGGTATTCTTGCCGATCTTCAAGGTCCTAAAATACGTGTTGGTAAATTCGAAACTGAAGAAGGCGTTCATCTTCCTACAGGTTCGACTTTTACATTAGATACAAATGTGGATACTTTAGGTAATAAAGAACGTGTTTCTTTACCACATCCTGAAATTTTCCAAGCTATGAAAGTGGGTTCTACACTTTTATTAGATGATGGTAAAATGAAAATAGTTGTAAAATCTTTTGATGATAATCATGCTGTTTGTGATGTTGTTGTTGGTGGTACTTTAAAATCTCGTAAAGGTGTTAATGTTCCTGATATTATCCTACCTACTTCTCCGCTTACCCCTAAAGATCGTGTTGATCTTGGTTATGCTTTAGATTTAGATGTGGATTGGATCGCTTTATCTTTCGTGCAGTTGCCGTCTGATGTGGTTGAATTACGTCAGCTTATTCAAAAATCTGGTAAAGATTGTAAAATTATTTCTAAAATTGAAAAACCGTCTGCGGTTGAACATATTGAAGCAATTATTGAAGAAACAGATGCTATCATGATCGCTCGTGGCGATTTAGGTGTGGAAGTTCCTGCTGAAGAAGTTCCAGTAATTCAACGTCGTATTTTAGGCTTATGTCGTAAAAAATCTAAACCTTGTGTAGTTGCTACTCAAATGTTAGAATCAATGATCACATCGCCAGTTGCTACACGTGCTGAAGCGTCTGACGTTGCTACAGCTATCAACTCTGGTGCTGATGCGGTTATGCTTTCTGCTGAATCTGCTGCGGGTGATTTCCCTGTTGAAGCAGTTACAACTATGGCGAAAATTATTAAATCTGTAGAATCTAGTGAACTACACATCAAAAAATTAGAACGTAAATTCCATGATCGTTTCTTAAATGTTGATGAAGGTCCTAGCTCTGATGTTGCTAAATCTGCAGTACAATTATCTCGTGGTCGTGGTGCTGATGCAATTATCGCTTTCTCTATTTCTGGTATGACTGCTTTACGTGTGGCTCGCCAACGTATCCAAAAGAAAATTTTCTGTGCTACTATATCTGAAAAAACTGCCAACCAACTTTCTATTGCTTGGGGTATTGAGGCTATTGTAATTAAAGAAGTTTCATCTTTCGAAGATGGTATTAAAGAAGCGTCTGCTAGATTATTAGAACTGAATAAAATTGAGCACGGTCATCGTGTTTGTGCTACTGGTTCTATGCACATGAGTACTACAGGCGAAACTAATACATTACATATTTTTGAAATTTAAAATATAGTATAGTATAAGTTTTACTTATTTGAGTATAGCTCAAAAAAAGGAACAAAGGTTGTTTTAATCTTTGTTCTTTTTTTAACTAAAACTTGCAAAAATATAAAATAACATATACACACAAAGAATATAAAAAAAACAAGACAAAATAGCATTTGACTTGCGATCTAACCATAAAATAAAAAAAAGATGAATTACTAACATTTAGTAATTCATCTTTTTTATTTTATTAATGGCTGGGGTGGCGGGATTCGAACCTGCGGTACACGATATCAAAAACCGATGCCTTACCACTTGGCTACACCCCATTAATATATATGATTATAAAATTATCGCTAATTCTAGATAATCATATGGCTATAAACATAAAATTGGCTGGGGTGGCGGGATTCGAACCTGCGGTACACGATATCAAAAACCGATGCCTTACCACTTGGCTACACCCCAATAGAATGTTTATGTTGATAACTATACTAAAAAATAAGCTACAATGCAAGTAAAAAAAGTATTTTTAATTTAAATCTTTGTAAATATTAAATAAGCACAAGGGATTCCTTTACTAACGGCCTTTTGTTCATAACGTGTAGGACACCAATCATCGGGCCTTGTACGCCATTCATTGGATGTCATATCCACCGAAATTTTAAAATCTGTGCGTTCTTCCAAGTGTTTGAGTGTCCATGTTACTAACTCGGCATGATCACTCCCAAATCGAAATTCTCCACCTTTTTTGAGAATTCTTGAAATGGTATCTAAATTATGGGGATTAACAAATCTACGGCGATGATGTTTTACCTTAGGCCATGGATCGGGAAAGAGCAAAAAAACTCTACTTACAGATTGATCAGGTAAGGATTCAAGCATGGGACGAATATCATCTGCTATTAAACGTACATTTTTAGGCTCATGCTCCTTTAAATGCCTTAACATGCTACCAACACTAAACAAAAACGGTTCTGCCCCTACAATGCCTATATTTTTGTTGTTTTGAGCCTGCCAACTTAAATGCTCTCCACCACCGCAACCAACTTCCACCCATAATTCATCCATAGGCTCATTAAACCATGTCTTAGGGTCTTGAGAGTACTCGCTTGGCTTTAACTCCAATTGTGGCAAATAATTCTCCATTAGCTCCTTTCTATAGCCGTCTATGGTTCTACCACCACGTCGCCCATAAAATTTTTTATCGCCATGAATATGCTTTTCGCCGTTTACTGTGATAGTACCGTCATCATTATGAATGACTTCTTGTTTTTGCTTAATCTTGTTGTATTCCGTCATTATACATTCTTTCTTGAGTTAAATAAAATCTAAAATAAAATAGAGATTTAATGAATTTACCATTAAATCTCTATTTTTTCAAGTATTATACAAAATATTCATTTTCAAAGTATGATAAAAAAGTGTTCAGTCAGTGTCTTTAAGACATGAGTGCTTATTCACATCCTTACTTTTTCAAATCCTTACTTACACGCTGATTTCAACTGATCTACTAAGTCAGTTTTTTCCCATGAGAAAAAGCCGTCTGCTGTTGCTGTGCGACCAAAATGACCATATGAGGCAGTTGGATAATAAATGGCTTTATTCAAACTCAAATGAGTACGGATTCCACGTGGCGAAAGATCAACAAGTTCTTGCAATACATTTGCGATTTTCAGCTCATCCACTTTACCAGTACCATGGGTATTAACATACACACTTAAAGGACGAGCCACACCAATCGCATATGATAATTGAATCGTACAAATATCGGCGATACCTGATGCCACAACATTCTTAGCCAAATAGCGAGCTGCGTAAGCTGCCGAACGATCTACCTTTGTAGGATCTTTCCCCGAGAACGCACCACCGCCATGGGGAGCAGAACCACCGTATGTATCTACAATAATTTTACGCCCTGTTAATCCTGCATCGCCATCAGGACCACCGATCACAAAACGACCTGTAGGATTAATGAATAATTTATCTTCGGCAGGCATCCAGCCCTGAGGTAAAATCTTTTGAATATGCGAAATAACGATTTTAGCCAAATCATCATTATGTAAATCTTCTCTATGTTGAGTTGAAAGCACAACAGATTCAACGCCAACAGGTGTACCATTTTCATATTTTAATGTTACTTGACTTTTAGCATCAGGTTCTAAACCTAAACTAGAATCACTATGGCGAGCCTCGGCAAGTGAGCGTAAGATACCATGAGCATAAGCAATAGGAGCTGGCATTAACGCTTCGCTTTCACGACAAGCATATCCAAACATGATCCCTTGATCCCCTGCTCCTTCTTCTTTTGTATCTGTAGAATCAACCCCTACGGCAATATCTGCCGACTGTTCATGAAGTAAATTGTTAATTTTTAGATTCTTCCAATGAAAGCCGTCTTGTTCGTATCCGATTGTTTTGACAACATCACGCACAGCATGATCAATCTCTTCTTTATCAATATTCGCACGAACTTCCCCAAGCAAGGTAACATGATTGGTTGTAGCTGCAGTTTCACAGGCCACACGAGCCTCTGGATTTTTCGCTAGAAATAAATCCAAAATACGATCGGAAATTTGATCGCATACCTTATCTGGATGACCTTCAGAAACGGATTCCGAGGTAAATAAATAGTTTTTTAACATAATTTTTACTACTCCTTAGTATTAAAGTTAAAATCATAAACTAAACACGGACCAGTAGAAATTACACAAAATAATACTCATATTTTGTAATATCTTTTTACACTTAGCTTTTTTGTAGTGGTAGCAAGTAGTCCAAAATCCATCCACTATTTATGAGTATTATATGTTTTTTTTTATTTAATGTCAAGTGATGTATGATAAATAACTTTTATAACTAGTGTTAAATACAAATAAAACATATATTTATATTTCGTTTTCTTCATCCTTTTTTTCCGAATCTATATGAAGAGTGTTTTCGCTTTCTTCGATAAGATTATCACTAAATGACTTTGTACTTTTCGCTCCAAGATCCTGTAATGCTCTGGCAAGTTTTATCGCATTTCCGTTACCGTGCGAGAGTTGTTTGTAGGCGGTTTCTTGGGATTTCTGTAATGTTGAAAGATCCTTATTGACCTTTTCCATACTTGTTGCAAATCCCACAAGTTTATCATAAAGTTTATCAGCAGTTGACCATAATTTTTCCGCATTTTTATTTTGCTTTTCGATATTCCATAGATTCTTAATAGTACGCAAGATCATCAGCAATGTTGACGGCGTAGCAAGGACGATATTTTTATTATATGCCTTTTTCAAGATGTCAGGATCTTGCCCTATGGCGGTAATATAGGCAGATTCTATCGGCATGAACATTACCACATAGTCAAGAGAGTTAGTTCCTTGGAGCTTATGATATTCCTTAGAGCTAAGATCCTTAATATGAGATTCCAAAGATTTCATATGATCTTTAAGTGCTTGAGTTTCTTGCTCTTCATTTTCGGCATTAATGAATCTTGTATAAGCATTTAAAGATACTTTAGAATCCACGATAATATCACGATCTTCAGGAAGTTTAACGATAACATCAGGAATAGACCCAGCAACTTTTTCTTGGGTTTTGAAATCCCTACCCTCGACCAAGCCCGCCATTTCTAGGGTTTTAGTTAGAATTACTTCGCCCCATAGTCCTTGGGTTTTATTGTTACCCTTTAAAGCGTCTACCAAGTTATTAGCCTCTTGGCTTACTTTCATATTCAGTTTAGATAAATTTTCAATATGACGATCCAAACTTCCTTTACTTTCACGATTTTCCTTTTGGATAGTATTTAGATTCTCTTTAAAATCCTTAATTTCATCCTTAAAGGGACTAAGAACCACCTTAAGATCTTCCTTTTGTTGTTCCTTTAATTTTTTGCCGTTAACTTCGATGGCCTCTTGGCTAATTTCTTTAAAATCCTTGGCTAAAGATTCCTTAATGCTTGAAAGTGTTTCTAGTTTCTGCTCATTTTGAGAATTTTTTACTAAAAGATTTTGATACTGTTCCTTAAGTTTGATATTTTCTTGTTCTAACTTACGATTATTTTCCTTATGCAGATTATTAGTAGCTTCGAATCCTGCAAGATCTTCTCTTAGTTTGGCGAAGTGGGTTGCTTGTTGTTTTTCACGTTCATCATAGGATTTGATTTCTTCTTGCAGATTTTCATAATCTTCATTTTTGATAAAGAACCCCGATTCAAGATCATGATCATTGGTGGTGTTATTAGTATTTTGTTGTAATTTTCTTTTAAAGAGCATAATGATATTTAGTAAAAGTACTACGAGTAATATAACGATAATTAGAATAAATGGCATATGTTTTTTCCTTATTTAGATAGTTGGTTTGTGATAGGTTCTCATTTTAGTAAAACGGCTTTGTTTTTCTTGTTTGATACTATCTCCTATATTTTTGAAGACATTCACAAGATTCGGATCAAACCGCATTCCGCTTTCTAAGATAATGGATTCTAAAGCATGTTCATGAGTACTAGAAGATTTATAGCTATTGGAGGATATAATACTATCGTAAACATCGCAAATTGCTACTATTCTTGCATTTAAGGGGATATCTTCTCCTTTTAGGTTTTGGGGATATCCGTTACCGTTCCAACGCTCATGGTGGGATTGTGCGATATCAATGGCGAGTTTAATAATATTATTGGAGGCAAATTTATTATAGGTTGTGCTTAATATTTGATGTCCTATATCGGTGTGCTGTCGCATACTGTCGAATTCTTCAAAGGTTAACGATCCTGTTTTATGTAAGATGTGATCTGGTATGACCATTTTGCCGATATCATGGAGTAAACTTGCTTGTGTGATCTCATAACATAAGGATTCTGACAAACGATGTTTATAATCATCATGTTTTAATAGCTCTTCAAGAAATAGCCCTACGATATTTCTCATGCGAACTAAATGCCCATTGTTATCGCCATCTTTAATATTTACCAATTGGGTTAAAACGGATATACATGCCGAATTATTATTGAAACGCTCTAATTTCTGCTGATTAATTATGGCAAGCCTGTGTAATACATCCATGGAATTAATAGGGAGAAAAAGATATTCATATATGGAATTCTCATAAACTATCTTTTTGTGTTCTTCGTTAAAGTCGCTATCTATAAGAAAGACGTTGTTAAGATTTACAACATCTGATATATTTCCCAATTCTTCATAGTAACAGAATACCGCATCCATTTCCATATGAGGGGTCTTTTGTTTAAGATCTTCTATGCTATCATATGTATAAATATTTGCTTCTAAGTTTGTGATAATATCTTTAAGTATTTTTATATTATCTGTATTTTTACTAATAAGTGCGATATTATTTTTTAACATCTTAACCTCTTTATTGCATGTGTGTATTTTATTATGCTGTGATTATTAAAGGGTGTGAATGTAATATCATAGCATATTTAATCTATAAGGTAAATAAAAAAGGTACTCTTAAAATCAATAAGAATACCTTTCACGTAAAGTTAGATATAGAAGCCATATTGGAAAAGGCTAACATATAACTTACAGAGTAAGACCACCAAAACGATCGTTGAAACGTGCCAAGCGACCGCCTGAATCTAGTAGGCGATGTACGCCAGTCCAAGCAGGATGAGATTTAGGATCAATTTCAAGCTTCATAGTGTCGCCTTCTTTGCCCCATGTAGAACGAGTTTTGTAAGTTGTACCATCAGTCATTACAACAGTAATTTCATGGTATTCTGGGTGAATATCTTTTTTCATAATAGATAGCTCCGAATTAGGTTTATAAATTTAATACAAGTTAATTGACTATGAATATAACAAAAAAATAAATTAATTGCAAATAAAATAATTTTTTATGTATAATGGAAGATGAATTCGTAGAAAAATAACCACCATGAAAGTACATATATTATGAAAGATTTTTTTAAATTAGCTGAAGAAAAATTAGAAGACCTTCAAGATAAAATAGACGCTCAATACGGCGAAAATGCGGACGTTTTCGAAGAAAATAACACAATCAAAGTGGAGTTTGATTCGGGTGAAATATACATTATTAGCATTAATATAAATTCACAAGAAATATGGTTTGCCTCGCCTACAAGTGGAGCACATCATTATAAAATAGTAGATGATTTATGGAAAAATACAAGAGATTCGCAAGCTAAGAATCTCGAAGATCAAATATTTTTTGACCTTAAAAACGCCTAATATCTCACACTATACTAGATTCATACTAGATTCGAAATACACATGGTTATTTTATGCGTAACCCTTTATCTTGCACCGACCACTATCCTACCTTACCAAATCGAACAAAACCTGTTCGATCACATACGGGGAAACATATACTCACACCCACATAAGCCCTAATTAAAGGTGCGTATTAGCTCATTTTTCACTATCTTTTTCATGATCCTTGATATTCTGTATGAGAAGTAGGATGATACCAAGTATTAACATACCAATAGTAAAATAAAATGGCGATTGGATTGATATGTTTTCATATAGGATACCTGCAAGTAAACTACCGACAATGCGGGCGATGATACTAGCAGAGCGTACTACTCCTAGGGTTACGCCGTGGGTATTTTTTGTTGAGTATAATGAGCCGATACTATTAAGTAAGGGGCTAACCATTCCCCACCCTAAAGCCAGAATACACACTGCGGTAATATTCCCTGTTATTGAGTTCATAAATGGGATAAGGGAAAATGAGATTATCATTATTAGAGATCCTAAGATCAAGATTTTTTTCTTTTCCATGCGTTTAACTAGCATTCTCACAATACCGCCTTGGACTAATACTGATGTGATACCTAAGCACATAAATATAATACCGATATCCTTACTTGTATATTCTAGTTTATCGCTGGCATATACTATATATATGGATTCGAATGTGGCAAATGATCCAGCAAGTAGGACGATGATAACAAGAAACTTAATTAATCCTGTGGAAAATATAACGTATGACAATGATGGCTTAGGTTGGTCAAGAGCTATCAAACGCAAGCGAGCGTATTTTGTGTATGATTCCTTTAGGAAAAAGAACGCCATAAGAAAGGCTATAAAGGATAAGCTAGCCGAAACAAACATGGGAAGTTGCAAGCTATGAGATCCTAACATCCCACCAATCATCGGACCGAAGACAAAGCCCAGCCCTAAAGAGGCCCCAAGCATGCCCATTACTTTGGGGCGATTCTCTTCATTGGAGATATCACTTCCATAGGCGAATGATGTGGCTATCACGCCTGCTCCTGCCCCTGCAATTGTACGCAATATGAAGATTTCCGCCAAATTGCTCGCAAGACCTAATAGGATATAACAAATGACATTTAACAACAATGAAAATAAAATCACAGGTCTACGCCCCAATTTATCGGATACTTTCCCCAATAAGGGCGAACATATGAATTGAGCAAGACTGTATACGGTCATCAATGATGTTACTTGGAAACCGTTGGCATGAAAATGCTTAGCCACATAAGGGAGCATGGGCATAAAGATTGCGAATCCATGGATTTCTATTAATATTGTTAATGATAATATTAATAATTTCTTTTTATCAGTCATATGAGTCATTTCTTTTTTAGTTATAACCTTTATCTATATTATTCTACTATAATACAAATAATGATTTTAATCAAGTTATTATTTACAAGATAGAATTAGCACGCTCCATTTTCGATTTTAGGTGGATAAATAATATCATTGGGGTCGATAGTACTATCGCTTAGGAAGTTCGAACACATGTAATCAGAAAAGCCCATAGATCCATATCGCTTATGAATGGTTAAATTTAGCTCATTGCTAATATAGGCTAGCACTTTTTGGGCATTTCTTGGGAATACTTCCACTTGTAAAAGAATATCGTTATTTTTTACGAGATTTTTCATTCCTTGCAGGGCAAGTAATTCGTTACCTTCCACATCCATTTTTATGGCAAAAAATTTATTTCGATGTGAGAACATATCATCTAAAGCGATCACAGGCACGGGGATCGATTTAAGTTTTTTTCGTTGTTTTTTGCCGAATCCTTTTTTTGCACCGCCTGCACTTATGATTTGGCGGATTTTAAAGCTCATCATTTCATCAAGGCTCGATGTGGGAGTCTCGTAAGCTTTATCATGATTTATTTGATAGTCATTACTTGCGGTTTTCAAATGATTACGCTCATCATTATAATCGGTATGGGCGTAAAATGTATTCACATGGGTACGATCGCCTACGGCACATAAATGATGTTTGATATTTTTATTTTTATGCAGTCCATTTAACATCAGATTGGAAAAGAGAACTCTTGTAACATCTTCATTTGGTTCGAACATATGGGTAAAATCTGCCAGATTTTTGCTTGCAATGATATTGCCATAAGTTCCAGTATTTGCCCCTAGATCCAAGAAAAAATTAGCTTTTTGATTTTTATGTGATTGGATTTTTCTAATCATGTAACGAATTTGTTTATACTCATACCCCTCATAGACTAACAATTCACGCCCCATACCTGTAGTTGGATCGGCAATGAATTTGCAACCATAATGCTTTGCGATTTGAACATCGTTGCGTAAATGTTGCTTTAAAATACGCTTGCGGATAAATTTACGGATAACTCTAAACCAATCATACCAATATTCAGGATTGGCATACGTAGTATCACGTGGAATGGATTTTCTATCATTAAATACTTTTTGTCGTATTTGGCGATTGGATAGTGGTTCGTTAGTTGGTGAGTTCATATTCATATTTATATTTATGTTACATATTATTTATGACTGTAAAACTGTAAAAGCTTGTAAAAATCACCTTAAGCACATCAAACAATACAGATAATTACAAAAAAAGAATAATTAAAAACTATTAACTATTCTTTTTTTTACAGATAACTTAATTTAAAATACTTTTATTAGAAAGCATGTGAAAATTATTAATTTATTTAGTTTCTTCTTCAGGAGTTTCCTCGGTAGCGTCAGTAACTTCTTCGTCTTCATCATCTTTCACGATTTTAGGAGCTACAATCGTTGCAACTACGAAATCACGATCTTTAATGGTAGGTTTTACACCTTTTGGCAATTCCACTTCAGAGAATCTAAATGTATGACCAATTTCTGCATCTTCAGGAACTTTCAACACTAGATTTTCAGGAATAGCATCCGATGTACAACGCACTTCAATATCAGAACGCACAACGTTTAGAACACCACCACGTTTAATAGCTTTAGATTTCTCAATACCTTCTAAGTGTAAAGGCACATGTAAAGTCAATCTAGTATGTGCTCCAACACGTAAGAAATCTACGTGTATTGGTAGATCTTTAATAAGATCTAGTTGTAGATCACGTAAAATACCTTTTTCTTCTTTACCGTCAATTTCTAGAGTTACAATGTGATTGTAAATACCCATTTGAAATTTATTGATAAATATTGATAACTCACGTGGATCTAATGTGATAGAACTTGGTTCTTGCTTATTACCGTAAAGAACGGCTGGAATACCGCCATTTCTACGTACGGCACGCGCTGCCCCCTTACCGACACGCCCACGAGTTTCTGCTTTTAAAATATATGATTCGCTCATAATAATTCCTCTTTTATTTTTAATAAAAATTTTGTTACGTAACTATCCAAAAGCCTCCAAGGGTGCTTTCATATGCGAATAGCTATTTGATACTTATACCTTATTAACATACAAAAATCAAGTAATTTTTTATATTTTTTTTATTTACCTTTTATTTATCTTTTATTTATCTTTTATTTATCTTAATGAGTAGAAAGATTTGAGCAATCATATACAGGATGTTGATAAGTATATCACTGATATATCAAACAAAAACCAAGAAAAGCAAAAACTACTACATAAGTAATAGCTCTTGCTTTTCACAGATATTCACAGATAATAGAAATAACTTAAGCTAATCTTTCCAAGCGTCTAAATAGTAGTGAATATTTTTTTCTTCGATTTCTTTGAAGTAATTGAGAGTTTTAACTTTTAATTCTTCTTGAGATCCTTTATCGCAGACGATTATGGCATTTTCATGTAATTGTAAAGCGGAAATCGTCCATAAATGGCTTACAGAACCCTCAACGCCCTTATGTAAAGCCATGGCTTTTTCTCTACCTTTAGTCATGATCAGAACTTGTTTAGACGCCAACAAAGTCCCAACACCTACGGTCAAGGCCACTTCAGGCACTTCTAAAGGATCGTTATTAAAGAAACGAGAATTCGCCACACGTGTATCCCAAGTTAGTTCCTTATCACGAGTTTTAGACGATAGCGAAGATCCTGGCTCATTAAAGGCGATATGCCCATCAATACCAACACCACCGATGAATAGATCAATACCGCCTACAGATAAAATTTTATTTTCATATCTTTCGCCTTCAGCTTTTAGATCGCTAGCTAAACCATTTAAAAGATTAATGTTTTTTTCTTGGATATTTACATGATCAAAGAAATTAGTATACATAAATGTACGATATGATTCAGGATGATCCGCAGGGATACCCACATATTCATCCATATTAAATGTGATTACATGTTCAAAACTTAATTTATTAGAAGAATTCAAACGAATCAATTCGCCATACATTTCCAATGGAGTAGAACCTGTTAGTAAACCTAAAACAAAAGGCTTTTCTGCAGTTGGTTTCGCTTTATTGATAGATTCAGCCACATAACGAGCCGTCCAGATACCAACTTTATCTGTTAAAGGGATTAAACGCATTATATTTTCCTTATTTTTTTAATTAGCACATATAAAGGTATTTCAAAAATAGCCTTTTTAAATCTCATGTTGTCATTGTAGCATATATATTGACAATAATCAAACAGATTATTATTTATTTTGTTCTTGCAACATACAACAATAAAAGCCCCAAAGTAACTAAATGAATACTAGTAATTGTATTTCCTACGCTTTATCACACTCCACCCCCAAGGATTGGGAGAAATTAGCTAAGATGTATCTTAATTAGGGCGACGTGTACTCACAACGTGTACTCACGTCTACATAAGCCCTAGTTTAAGGTGCAGATTAGCTAATTTATCACTATACACACCCAAGGATTGGGAGAAATTAGCTAAGATGTACCTTAAATTAGGGCGACGTGTACTCACGTCTACATAAGCCCTAATTTAAGGTGCAGATTAGCTAATTTATCACGATCCTTTAAGCCAAGGATTGTCTTGTATCCATTGATCCATTACGGCTTTAGCTCTGACACTATAGGCTTCTTTTCTGTTTTTACCTTTAGGGCGTTTGCCTTTTGTGGGCATGGGTAATTCTTCGATCAAACCGAAATTCACATTCATGGGTTGAAAGTTGTCTGTTTCCGTATTGCCGACTACATGACTAAACAAAGCTCCTAAGGCTGTTTGTGTGTTTGGTGCTTTGAAATCTTGTTTATCTAAAAGCTTACTTGCGATAAACAAACTACATAGCAAACCCATTGATGCACTTTCTACGTAGCCCTCACAACCTGATATCTGCCCTGCAAAATATACATTTGGCGATACTTTTAAACTTAAATCCTTGTGCAAAATTTTCGGACTATTAATAAAGGAATTTCTATGAATCCCCCCTAAGCGTGCAAATCTAGCATTTTCCAAGCCTGGTATTTTACGCAGAACTCTAACTTGGTCATCATGTTTCATTTTAGTTTGAAAGCCGACCATATTATATAAAGTACCTTGAGCGTTATCTTGGCGTAATTGAACGACTGCGGTAGCTTTTTCTGTTGGATTATGTATGTTTGTCAATCCTTTAGGCTTTAAGGGTCCAAACAGTAAGGTTTGATCGCCACGACTTGCCATAACTTCAATGGGCAAACATCCTTCGAAATATACCATGTCTTTTTCCCAGTCTTTGAACTCCATATAGTTGGCAGTTTTTAGAGCTTCTAAGAACTCCGCATACTCTTGTTTATTCATTGGGCAATTGATGTAGTCTTTACCGTCGCCCTTATCGTAGCGAGATTGATACCAAGCCTTATCAAAATCGATACTCTCTTTGTAAATAATAGGTGCTAAAGCGTCAAAAAATGAGAAATTTTCTTCGCCTGTAATCTTCTTGATATCTTCTGATAAAGGGGTTGATGTTAATGGGCCGGTGGCTATAACTGTAATTTTATCACTGTTAATATTGGGTACTTTGGTAATTTCTGCTAACTCTACTTGAATATTTTCATGATTCTTTAACAGATTAGTTATTTCTAAAGAAAAATTATCTCTATCTACTGCCAAAGCTGATCCTGCGGGGACTTTATGCTTATCGGCAATTTTAAGAATAAGAGAATTAAGCTTTCTCATTTCATCATGCAACAAGCCAACCGCCGAAGAAGATGAATCATCATTTCTAAAAGAATTCGAGCATACCATTTCGGCAAAATCATTGGTTTGATGAGCAGGAGTATTTTTAACTGGTCGCATTTCGATTAACTTAACCTTAATGCCACGCTCTGCCAATTGCCACGATAATTCACATCCTGCCAACCCTGCCCCAATTACTGTAACTTCATGAGTCATATTGCGTCCTTTTTTCTATATCTATATATCTATATATCTTGTGTAATAAAAAAATAACTAAATAAATTTCAATGAAAATAGTAATTTATTTAGTTATTCTTAGTTTGTTGTTGGTGTTATTGGTGCTGGTGTTTTTCTAACATCTGTTCCATTAACATCCGAATCACTGGCCTCGGTATGACTAGGATGATAAATCGGTCTATTAATCTTCGGATAAGCTGTTCCCTTAGGAAAGTTATGCGGTAGATACTTCGGCGGAGTTAATTCCGCAACAGAACCACAAGCCGACAACATTCCCATGAAAATACATAATATGATTCCCATGAGAATATTTTTACCTTTAGTCAAATAGTGCATCAATATCATCTTGACTTACCGCAGGGCCGTTGGTTTGCGGTCCGTTAAGTAGATGAGAATCTTCTCTTGTGTCGGTTTCTTGAATGTTATCGATAACACCTGCGATACGTTCGGCGATTTCATCTCTACCCCAAAGTTCCATAATAGCATTAACACGCTCTTCAAGAAATGAGAAAGCTTTGATTATTTTAGTAATACGCTGACCTGTTAAATCTTGGAAGTTACAAGAAATCATCAAGTTAGTAGTTTCGTTTTGAATTTTATCCACCAATTCCGAGCGTTTTTCGTCATCAAAGGACGCCGCCAATTCGTGAGTATACTTTTCAATATTTTCCGCTGATTCTAAAATGGCATTCGTAGCGGTTTCCGTTGCGGCAATTACCGCATCTAGCTCATTCATAACCGAAGGTAGACGATTCGAATCATCTGCGGCAATCATTGCTAGATTATCTTTTACATCGTCAATACATTCTGCCATGGCCACTAATTGATCTTTAAGGTCGTCGAATTCGTCATCACTACCACCGCCCATAGCGGCTTTAACAGATTCTCTTTTACGTAATGTTTTAAGTTCAGAGCGAACGCCTTCAACGGCCATTAACACATCATAAGCGGTAATTTTTTGCGGTTGTGCTATAGATTCGTTAAAATACTTCTTTAAACGGCGTTTTCTTGGTTGTGCTGGTGCTTCTGTTTCAGTTGTCATAAGTTAGCCTATTTTGTGAGTTGTACATGATACGTATATCCTAAGGGAATTTTCCAAGTATTTCAATGATTTTTTATAAATTCCGAGTTTCTTATAAGTAAAGAAAAATCAGAGAATATAAAGAATCCAACATAAAAAATTAACTTACGATAGATAATATCTATAATTATTAACTATAAAGTATAAATGAATTTTATTTGTTTTGCAACCATTATTTTTAATATTTTTAATTTTCTGCCATATATATATGTATTAAGATAAACAATCAAAGATCTTCTAAGATATTTTTCTATAAAGATTTTATCTCTCATAAAAGTTTACTCTTTCTTTACTATTTCCATGTTATAAAAATAGAATCTTGCATATGTATCATAATGTATGCTACTATGTATAATCTAATGGATATTAATTCGTATCTAGAACGTCTATACACCCACATGTAAAAAGTTGGTATGCTTTGTGCATGTATAAGATTGTTTAAAAGAAATGAACTTATATTCTAATTTTAGAAAATAAAAATCAAGAATAACTTTAGATTATTTATTGGGGAAGAACAACAATGCAAACAGCATCATATGTAGCTTTATCTGCCGAGATTGCGTTAAAATCACAGTTAAATACTGTGAGTAACAACTTAGCAAATATGAATACAACTGGCTTTAAATCTCAACAAACCTTGTTTAAAGAGCAACTTAGTAAGAATAAAACTCAAGAACGTCCATTGAAAGAACCTACATCATATGTGGAAGATATGGGACAGTATCAAGATTTCGCACCAGGTGGTTTGATTCGCACAGGAAATAGTTTAGACGTTGCTTTAAGAACTCCTAACACTTTCTTTTCCATTGATACCCCTCAAGGTAAAATGTACTCAAGAAAGGGTAGTTTTACAATTGATTCCACTCATAAGCTAGTAACTAATCAGGGTTTAAGCGTACTAAGTACGGATGGCGAACCAATTACCTTTGCTCCTAATGATTCGGATATTAGCATCGCTAAAGACGGTACGATCTCCACAGCAAACGGCATAAAAGGTCGTTTAGGTATGTTTAGCTTTAAAGAGCCACAAAAATTACGCCGTATGGGGAATAGTTTTTTCAAGCCTGCAAAGAATCAAACCGCAGACACTGACGAAAAAGGACAAGTGGAACAAGGCTACCTTGAGGGATCTAATGTATCTTCGATTTTAGAAACAACTAAGATGATCCAAATTTCCAAGGACTTCACAAGGGTTTCCTCTTACGTACAAAAACATTACGAACAACAAACAAAAATGCTAAACAGTTTAATGTTTGGTCGTTAAATACATTAAGCTAAGCTAATTAACTAAACTAACCAACTAACTAATACAATAACATTCTAAGGAGAATTTAATATGCGTTCAATGTACATCGGTGCTACAGGTATGATAGCACAACAACGTAATGTAGAGATCATTTCCAACAACCTAGCAAATATGAACACAACAGCCTTTAAGCGTCATCGTAGTGAATTCCAAGATTTACTATATCAAGATTATCGCCGTCCAGGTGATACATCTTCGGCAGACGGTACAGTCGTGCCAACAGGTATCCAATCGGGTTTAGGTGTGAAATTGGCAGCCGTATACAGAGTAAACGAAGAAGGTCCTGTGAATCCCACAGGTAACACTTTCGATCTAGCGGTACAAGGTAAAGGATACTTTCAAGTTGATCTACCAAATGGCGACACAGGTTATACACGTGATGGAGCATTCCAGCTAAACGCCAACGGCGAATTAGTAACACATGACGGTTACACAGTGCAACCAGGTATCACTATTCCGCAAAATGTTACAGATGTTAATATTAACTCTGCAGGCGAAGTATTAGTCCATGTTGACGGTCAATCTAAGCCACAAAATTTAGGACAAATTCAATTGGCTACTTTCGCCAATGAAGCAGGCTTACATGCCGAAGGTGGAAATATGTACACAGAGACAGACGCATCAGGAGCACCAACTTCGGGCAGTCCGTCCGAACCTGGTAAAGGATCGATCTTACAATCCTTTCTTGAAACATCGAATGTGAATTCAGTTACAGAAGTAACCGCACTTATTTCGGCTCAAAGAGCTTATGAAATGAATTCTAAAACAATCACTATAGCTTCAGCAATGGAAGAAAAAGTAACTCAATTACGTTAGTAATCTTGATATTATTGTTAATACTATATACTTTAATATTAAAAGTTACTACATGTTAGGCGAATTTATGAGAAACTTCTACAAATTATTTTTTACATTCATAGTATTATTTGCTTTATGCTATGAATCTAATTCATTTGCAGAAGAAACCCCAGACTCTGCTCAAGGGGATAACTCGGCTCAAAGAGTTAGTAAACAGCTCAATGAACTAATCAATGAACAATTACATCCGGGTAGTTTGAAAAAGCAAAGAGAGGCGGACGCACTCAAAAAGAAACAAGCCGAAGAAGAACAAGAAAGGAAAAAAGAAGAGCAAGAGGCAAAGCAAAAGGAATTAAATCAGCCTGCCACTCCTCCCATTGAGAAAAAGGAAGATTCTACTCCCATTGGAGTTATTTTAAAGCAAGATGTATATGTTAACGGCGATTTTATTACGCTAGGCGATATCTTTGATAATACAAATGAAAAAGCGAATATCATAATTGATCATGCTCCGAACGTTGGCAGTAAAAAGCTTTTATCGACTACCACTTTAAAGCGTATTGCCAAGGCGAATAATTTACAATGGAATCCGTATGTTGACAATCCTACAATTATCATTCAGCGTAAATCCATTACGATTTCCAATGATTACATAGAATCAATCATAAAAAAAGCTCTAAAGAATAAGGACGGCTTTAAAATTGATGGCACATACAAACTCAAACTTGATAGGAGCGTCTTTAACTGGGTAATACCTGCTGATCATTATGATACTTTAGCCCTTAGCAATCTATCTTATGATTCTGATACAGGATATTTTCAAGCAAGCTTTAGCACAAAAAACATGAAAGATAAACGGATAATTCATGGATATGTAGTTGAAATGATTGATGTTCCAATTTTAATAAATTCTAAAGCTAAAGGTGATATAATAAAAGATGATGATATCGAATATATATCAGTTGAAAAAAGGAAAATTGTTAGAAATACTATTTTAGAACCCGAACAGTTAATTGGCAAGCAAGCCAAGAAAAACATAGATATTAACAAGGTTGTAAAAATTTATGATGTTGGAAGAGCCATAGCAGTTAAGAAAAAAAGTTTGATTACTATTGTTTATAAAACAAAAATGATAAACTTAGAGGCCCAAGGCAAAGCTCTCGAGAGTGGCGGTATTGGGGATGTTATTAAAGTTGAGAATTTAAATAGTAAAGTTACAGTTTCCGCTACTATCATAGACATTGGCAAAGTTCAAGTGGGGATAAATAAATAAAGAAATATTTTAGGGTAAAATATTTTATAAGTTATTATAAGGAAGATTATGAGAAATAATTTGTTAAATAAAATCACAAAAATGACCGCAACATTAACTTTAGTTACGTTAATGACTGGATGTCATTTTTTTACTGATTTATCAGATATCGGCGATGGTCCGCAACTTAGTGCCATCGAAAATCCAATTACTGCAGAGGGTTATAAACCTGTAACCATGCCCATGCCCAAACCTCACAAGGTACAACATAGCTTAAATAGTTTATGGACGCATGGTTCTTCATCATTCTTTAAAGATCAACGTGGTAAAGAAGTGGGCGATATTATTACCGTAAATGTTAACATTAACGATAGTGCCGATTTCTCAAATACCACATCAGCATCATACAGTAACTCTCGCCAACGTGGAATTTCCAACATTATGGGCTTTGGTAAAACCTTAACCAAAGTATTACCAAAGGGTGCAGATCTAGGTAAACTGGTAAATGGCGGATCTTCAAGAACCGATTCAGGAGCTGGCTCAATTTCGAGATCAGAAAGCTTAAACTTAAAAGTTGCAGCAATTATTACCCAAGTCTTACCAAACGGTAACCTAATAATTGTAGGACACCAAGAAGCCAGAGTTAATAACGAACTTCGCCAACTGGAAGTAAAAGGTGTGGTAAGACCACAAGATATCCAAGTTGATAACTCAATCAGCCACAACCAAATCGCCGAATTCCGAATCAATTATAGCGGCCGTGGTATCATATCCGACGCCCAAAAACCATCATACGGCACTCAATTCTTCGACATAATCTCTCCATTCTAATAACTTAAGAGAATACCCTTTAACCACACAAAAAGACAGATTATAAATTACTTTATAATCTGTCTTTTTTATCTTACACAAGTATTACACACCCATTTAGAAGGCGGTCTTTAACCAGTGGGAAGCATGAGTTACTATTTCCGATTGGTTTAGAGAATATAAATGATAGTCTTCTACACCTTCAGACATTAGTTTGGTTATTTGGTGGGAAAGTACGTTCATGGCAAGAAGTTTATGATCTAGGCTATCCTTATGGAAGTCTTTAAACATATCATGTAAAAAGCTTGGCACGTTGGTTTGGCAACGGGTAGCGAATTTGATTAGGCCTTTGAAATTCAATATGGGCAGAATTCCTGGTAAGATAGGCACTTCGATTCCTGCTTTTACCACTCTATCCCTAAAGCGTAAAAAGACTTCAGGATCAAAAAAGAATTGGGATATGATGTTATCTGCCCCTGCGTCCACTTTGGCTTTTAAATAGTCAATATCCGATTGAATGTTAAGGGATTCATAATGGGTTTCTGGATAACCTGCAACGCTGATTTTAAAATCTCTTAATTCTTTTAAGGCTTGGACTAATTCATTAGCGTATCCGTAACCATCTTCTTTAGGGACGTATTTCTCGCCTACAGGAGCATCGCCCCTTAGGGCTATAATATGGCGTACGCCCATTTCCCAATAGTGTAGGGCCATTTCTCGCACTTCTTCTTTGGTTTTATTTGAACATATTAAATGAACCGCCAAAGGGGTAGATATTTCTTTTTTTAACGCCTCTAACACCTTTAAAGTAGATGTATCTTTTCTATCTTTTGCGGTGCATGTTACGGATATAAATTTCGGATTGTAGGAACTTAAATTTTTTACAGTAGCTATAAACTCATCTTGTTTATCTTCGGAAACTGGTGGGAACACTTCATAACTAAAATTTACCATGATACATTCAACCTTTCTTAAATAATAAGAAGTTATCTAAATGCTCCCATAGGGATCTAATCAAATAACTTCTTACTTTCGTTTACTTATATGTTATGATATTAGCAACTTATTTTACTTCTTGACGTAATTTTTTAGCTACTTTAACCATTGATTCAAGTGCAGGTTTAACCTCTGCCCATCCACGTGTTTTTAAGCCACAATCTGGATTAACCCATATTTGATGATCGCCTAAATATTTACGTGCAGCATTTAGAACATTTGCCATTTCTTCTTCTGTAGGAATGCGTGGCGAATGGATATCATACACACCCAAGCCGATTTCTTGCGGATACTTATGTTCTTGGAAAATTTCCATAATATCTAACTGACTTCTAGAGGCCTCGATTGATAGCACATCGGAATCCATGGCAATAATTGCAGGCATAATATCGTTAAATTCAGAATAACACATGTGAGAATGGATTTGCACATCATCGGCAACACCTGACGAAGACACACGATAACATTGAATAGAAGATTCGATGTATTCTGCTTGATCAGCCTTACGCAGTGGCAGACCCTCACGAATGGCAGGCTCATCAATTTGAATTACAGCAATCCCTTCTTCTGCTAGCTCGTTCACTTCATCACGTAAAGCATACGCCATTTGCAAGCAAATATCACGCAATGGGATATCTTCACGCACAAAAGACCATTTTAACATAGTAATAGGCCCTGTAAGCATGGCTTTCATAGGTAATTTTGTTAATGATTGCGAATATTTTGTCCATTCCACAGTAATCGCCTTAGCACGGTCGATATCGCCGAAAATTACAGGCGGTTTCACACAACGAGAACCATATGATTGCACCCAACCGAAACCCGAGAAAGCCATACCATTAATATTTTCGCCGAAGTATTCCACCATATCATTACGTTCGAATTCCCCATGTACTAAGACATCAAGATCAATACTTTCTTGGAATTTAACAGAATCTTGGATCTGTTGCTTAATGAACTCATTATATTCGGCATTCGACAACTCGCCCTTACGATTGGCAAGGCGTTTCTTACGAACGTCGATAGTTTGTGGTAATGATCCAATTGTTGTAGTTGGAAAAGCGGGTAAATTTAAACGGTCTTGTTGAGCTTTAATACGAACATCAAAAGGGCTATGACGTTGTGCGTCCTTAGGAACGAAATTCTTAACACGTTCTTGCACTGCTTTATTATTAATCAATGAAGAATTTTTACGGCGTTCTATGGATTTCTTACAAGCATCGATTTCCGCTTTCACAGAATCACGGCCATTATTAATGGCTTTAGTAATAATTGCAATTTCAGATAGTTTCTGTTTAGAAAATGCCAAGCCGTCCTTAAGATCTGCCTCTAATTTCTCTTCAAAATCTAAATCATAAGGCGTATGCAATAAAGAACAAGAACTAGCCACACTTATACGCTCTTTACCAATTTTCGCCACTGCTTTTTCCACTAGATCAATGGATGTTTCAATGTCATTTTTCCAAATGTTACGACCATTAACCACACCTAAAGAAAGATTTAACTTACTATCTATCTTAGCCAACACATCATCCAACTGCGACGGCGAACGCACAAGATCCACATGAAGAGTTTCCACACCTAAAGATAAAGCAAGATCTGTATTATCTCTTAAGCCTTCAAAATAAGTAGCTAGGAAGATAGGCAGATCGCCCTTTGATAATTTAGCGTATGCGGTTTTAAAAGCGGATTTTTGTTTGCTCGAAAGATCTAAAGCAAGAATCGGCTCATCGATTTGGATTGTTTCAGCTCCTGCACTTTTGAATTTAGCTAGGATATCTAAATAAACAGGGATAATTTTCTCAATTAAATCCAACGGATCACAATTGTGAGATTTAGAAATACTCAAATATGTTACAGGACCAACAATAACAGGACGTAAATTATATCCTTGTGCTTTACGCTCTTTATATTCATTAAAGATATCTTCATAAGCGATTGAAAAATCTTGATCTTTATCTAGTTGCGGTACGATGTAATGATAGTTTGTATCAAACCATTTTGTCATTTCCATGGCAGTAACGTCGGAATTCCCTTTGATACCACGAGCAGCGGCAAAATATCGCTCTAAATAAGAAACATTTTCAAGATCCTTATAACGCTTAGGTAAGGCATTAATTAAAACTGTGTGAGTTAGGATCTGATCATAATAAGCAAAATCATTAAATGGTAAAACGTCGATTCCTGCTGATTTTTGAGTATCTAAATTGTATTGTTTTGATTCGTTAGCAACGGCGATAACATCTTTTTCCGTTAACTCGCCACGCCAATATTTTTCAAGGGTGAATTTTAATTCTCTTTTTTTCCCTATGCGGGGATATCCTAAAATAGTAGATTGTGTCATAATAACTCCAAATGTCTATAAAAATAAAAATCGAGTAATTTTAACTACAAAGCTTAATTTAAGAAAAGCGTAAATATAATTTACTTGTCTGTAACATGAAACATGATATAAGTCATATATCAAAATAAATTTCTCTCTTTAGCTAAGTATTAAAACGCATATGTTTGCAAGCTGAGATTCAAATGTACATATGCTACTCTTTACATTTTGCTATTGTATCAGAGAAAAATATCTTTGTCAACAACAATATTTTTTTAAAATACTATTTTTTAAAATACTACTAAGGAATGAGAAAAACGACTGAATGAGTGCTTTTTCACGCCCCTTACTTACTTAAGATTTAGTCTGCCAGTCTTATCAAAATTGATCATGGCGGTCAGAAAGAGAGCTAAAACAGTGGCTATATACTTAATAATGGGCATAGTAAAGGCGATAGCAATTTGATATTTCACCGCCGAAAGTGGCGAACTACCAGCCAAGATCTGCCCTGTAAGAGTACCAGGTAAGGCCACTAAACCCAATATTTCCAAATTGGCAATGGACGGCTTTAAAACTATAACAATAGATTCTCTAAAATATGGCTTTAAGGCCTCCAAACGATTATTACTAAAACATAAGCCGTAATAATATTTTTTCTCGTTCTCAACAATGGAATCATAAAAGCGATTGATTGCCAGCACGCTCCCATTTAAGCAAGCTCCTAACATCATACCATTTAGAATTACAAAATATTGAGCTTGAAAGACATTGTTTAACTTCACTACAAACATATTAAAAAAGATCAACATGAAAAATGTAGCAATTAACATACTGATAAATATAGGTATAATATTCTTACGTATGGAAAGCTTAGTACTCGATAAGGAAGAATAGGAAGCCACCACCAACATAAAGGCATAATAGGCAAGATTCACATAAGTACTATTTGCTTTAAAAATATATGTTAAAACAATCCCAATCAAAGATAATTGGACAAAAGCACGAACCAAACCTATGGCCATTTTTTTATTGATAGTAAACAGTCGCAAATAGTGATTAACGCCAAAGACAATCAACATAGGGATTAAGATTAAAGCTAAACCATAATAAGATATTTCTTGATAAACCTGATTCATGTGTATTTTCCTTATTTTTTGTTTTGAATTTCAATGATTAAAATGGAGAGCCTGTACTACACGCTTACATAGATTATGGAGCGTACTAACACGCTTACATAAGCCCCACTTAAGAACGCTAAAATGAGTGCTTTTACCCTCCAAAAGCTCCAAAGGGTGGTAAAAGTACTTAGTCAGCGTTCTTAAGTGGGGCGTCGTGTACTTACACGCTTACATAAGCCCCACTTAAGGACGCTGAATGAGTGCTTTTACACCCCTTTACCATGAGATTTTTTGAATGGCGTGATGAGTATGCCATTCATCATCATGGGATATGATTATTACTGTTTTATCTAGATCAAGGATGTAATCTACTACTTTATTTTTCAATCCTTTATCTAGTGCCGATGTTGGCTCATCGAGGATGAGAATTTCTCGCTCTAACAGTAGGGATATAATTATACCTACCCTTTGCCTTTCTCCGCCTGAAAGCTGATTTACATTTTTAGTTAGCACTATTGAATCCAAATTAAAAAAGCTTGCAAGATCTATGAACTTCTGCTCGTTATATTTACAATGATGATTGATTTTATAATTAAAAATCTCCTTTAACAGATCTCCTAATATCTCTTCTCGTAAATCTACATCTTGACTCACATAAGCGATATGCTCTCTTAATTTTAGTAAGTTAGCTATGGTTAACGGAGTATCATTATAGAGAATTGTATTTTCATCTTCGAGCTTTTCGAATCCTAACAAAGATTTTATCAAGGAAGATTTCCCTCCACCTGACGGAGCAGTAAAGAGAATCTTATCCTTATCTGCTATTCTTAGATTAAAATTGTTAAATATAACTTTCTCGCCATAACTTAAGTTAAAATTTTTAAATATGATCATTATAAGACATCTTCTTTACTTTTGTATTTTTACTTTGTGTTTTCACTTTCGTATTATTTATTATACATTACTTTTGTTTAATATACAACAGTTTTTTAATTTTTATGGAGATTAATCCGATCAATCACATTACACGCAGTAAAAAAAGATAGAGAATGTAAAACACTATCTATCTTTTTTAGCTGTAGATTTTAAGAAGTAAATAAACGAATAAGTTTATTTTATCTTTATCTTAACCCAAACAAATACCTAAACGCTTAGCAGTGTTAAAGTATAAATCTGTATCAAGTTTAACGTTAGGATATTCTTTAATATTAAGAACTTCTTCCAGTGAAACACTGTCCAGTTTACCATTACGTATACACACCATGCGGTTGGTTTTGCCTTCGTTAATGAGATCAACGGCAGCCACTCCAAAGATAGCACCATATAGGCGATCTGTTTGAGTTGGTTTACCGCCACGTTGGGTATGTCCTAAGGCTTGATAACGAGTATCGCCCCAAGCACCTGATTCAACGATTCTATCTGCCAAAGTACGAGCTGCACCGCCAAACACTGGAGTTCCGTCGATATTATGACCGATTACTTTTTGCTCTGAATGTTTTTCTTGAGCTGCTTCGGCTACTACTACCACCGCATAATTACGCTTTTGAGCTACATCTTCTAATTTTGCCTTTACCTTATCGAAATCGTATTCTTGTTCTGGTAATAGGATAACATCAGCACCAGCGGCCAAGCCTGCATGTAAAGCTAAATGCCCAGCACCACGCCCCATAGTTTCCGTAACGATACAACGATTATGAGATGCTGCGGTTGTTCTTGTTGCGTCGATAGCGTCAACAACTTGTCTGATAGCAGTATCAAAGCCGATCATTGCTTCCGAGAATGGAGCGTCGCCGTCAATAGTTTTAGGTATACCTATGAAATCCAAGCCCGAACGATCACAAATGCGACCAACGATATCCATAGAACCATCGCCACCGATAGTGATTAAAGCCGATAAACCAAGCTCTTTTGCCCCTGCAGCGATCTCATCCACTCTATCTTTTTTAGTACCGTCTGGCATTGGGAATGCGAAAGGATCGCCCTTATTGATAGAACGCAAGTAAGACCCACCTTCCATAGAGATTGTTTCCAAGATACTGTTGGCTTTCAAATGCTTATACTTCATGGGACGCTCTAATAAACCGCCTGTACCGTCGTTAATTCCGTATACTTCCCAACCTAATTCATCTGCTCTAAGCACAACCGCACGAATAGCAGCGTTTAAACCCGAACAATCTCCACCTGATGTCAACACACCAATACGTTTTTTTTGAGCCATTATCTTAATCCTACCTTTCAATTACAAAGATCAAAATTATATTAATCTGTTATTAATATACTATTAAGTTATTATAATACGTAAAAAAGAAAAACACAAGCTTTTTCTATATAATTTATTTTCTTTACGAAAAAAGTAATTATTGCAGTCCTGCGAGTGCGGTTTTATTTTCGTCTGTTATTACTGTTGCGGGAATGAGATAGGCAGGTATTTTCTTTCCGTTATAGTTTATATTTTTTAATTTAAGTTTATAATTCTTAATATAGGAATTATAGTAAAATGTGTATACAGTAGCATAAGACAGATTTTTATAAGGAGTATATCCTAAAATGATGTGTTTATATTTACTTTGTTGCATTGCTTGTAGTAAACTCTGATATCTGTATCCCACACCTATTAGGGTTAGATCACTTAACTCAAGTAAGCTATTTTGATTAACATCAGCAATCGCCTTAGATATTTTTGATGAAAGAGAAAGAACGATAGAAATATGGTTCTTAGATAAAGAACTTGTTAAGGTCGAAATTACAGGGCGTAGCTCGTCGCTTACCTCTACCACTTTCACTTCTGGAGTTTTGTTATTTTCGTATGTTTTTGATGATACCACACTTAAAAAGCCACGAACCACTAACATACTTCGCAATTTCTTATCTTTAGACATTAAAATCAAGATATTCCCTTTATCATAATTCTTCAAAGCCTCAAATGCAAGATTACGCCCTAGAGCCTCATAATTAAAGGTAAATAAGATATCAGGAGTAAAGCCATTTACCACGCTATCATATTGTAATACTTTGATGTTATCATTTTGTAATAGATTTAGTCTATATCTCATTATATTAGAATTGCTATTTGTTCCGATAATAATGGAATTAGGTTTTCTAGATACTAATGTATTAATTTGCGATATTTGTCTTAAATCATTATCATGAGACCATGTAATCGCCAACTTTATCCCAAGATTTTTAGTTGCTTGTTTAAAGATAGTGCTTTCCGTATCAATACGATCAGTAATATTATCGCTCAATGATACAGGAATGGTTCTATTGCGTTTTGCACTCACATTTTCACTAAATATTAGAGTAACACTTATCAAGAGCGAAATTATAGATAAAGTTTTAATATATTTTTTCATGTCCATTAAGATACCTTGATTCTTTGATTTTTGTCATATTCGTTATATTATCACAAAAAAAAGTATTTATCAATATTAATTCAAAGAATATCACATAAAGGGATATTTACTTAAAAGAGTTTATTAAGAAAAATTTTCAAACTTTGTTTCTGATTTATATTTTTATATATAATTCCTGTCGCCACTTCCAAGGTTAAATCAAAAGGCTTATAGATCCCTAAATTGTGATCACTTGCGAGATTCATTAACTCCATGGGCAGTAAAACGCACGCTTTATGATCAACCTTAGCCACATTTAAGAGCATATTAATATCGGCAGATGTGAATTTCATATGGGGTTTTAGTTTATGTTTAGCTAAGAACTCATGTAAGATATCGGAATTATTTAACGAATACCAGTTAAAAATATCCATATCATTTAAGAATGCTTTATCTATATGGCTTTCTCTTAGCAATAAATTATCGTTATTAAGGAAAAGACCGTATTCGATTCTGTCAAACTCATTAATAACTAACGTGGCGATATTACTACTTTTAGCACTGACTGACCCCATAAAGATATCAATCTCATTATTTAGAATCTCATTTGCCATATCTAATGACGTTCCTTGTTTTACATGGATAACCATTTGCGGATAGTCCTCTTGTACTCTGGCGATAGTATTTAGTAACACATTGTAATTAATTGCTAAATCCGAGCCGATATTTAAGATGTTGTTGTGAATACTTAAGGATTTTATTTCATTGAGTGTATTTTCGTAAGTGATGTTCATTTCGCAAATGCTTTTATAGAGAATCATTCCCTCATTTGTGATATTAACGCCCTTATTTGTTCGTTTTAAAAGTAATATATTGAGCTTTTTCTCCAACGAATCCATATTTTTTGATAAAGTTGAGCGATCAATATACAATCTTTCAGACGCTTTGCTCATATTTTTATCTTCAACTATGGCTTTGAATTGTAATAGTAATTTATCCATATTATTTTCCTTATTGGTATTATATAAATTTAGATGTGAATTAAATACATCATACAATGAATATTATACACTATCTTTTTATGAAAGTATATGTTATTGTTAGTAATGAGTAAGATTAATTATAATCTTTTCGAATAATATTAAAATAACAAAATAAAGGATGTTTCAAAATGGCAACATTAAAACTAGAAAAAATCAATAAAATTTTCGATAAAAAGACACACGTTATTCACGATGTGGATTTAGAAGTACAAGATGGCGAATTCTGCGTATTCGTAGGGCCTTCAGGTTGTGGTAAATCTACATTACTACGTTTAATCGCAGGTTTGGAAGATATTACAAGCGGTGAGTTTTTCATTGGCGATAAATTAATGAACGATGTTCAGCCGTCAGATCGTGGTATTGGTATGGTTTTCCAATCATATGCACTTTATCCACATATGACAGTAAGGGACAATATGGCTTTCGGCTTAAAACTTGCTAAGAAATCTAAAACAGAAATCGCACAACGTATCGAAGAGACTGCGAAATCTTTACAATTGGAAGATCTACTTGATAGAAAACCAAAAGAACTTTCAGGTGGTCAACGTCAACGTGTGGCTATTGGTCGTTCTTTAACTCGTAGACCAGAAGTGTTTTTATTCGATGAGCCATTATCTAACTTAGATGCGTCTTTACGTGTGCATATGCGTGTAGAATTAGCTCAATTACATAAGGAATTAGAATCAACTATCGTATACGTAACACACGATCAGGTAGAAGCGATGACTTTAGCCGATAAAATTGTGGTGCTAAAATTAGGACACGTTATGCAAGTCGGTACACCGCTTGAACTTTACTACCATCCTAAAAACTTATTTGTGGGTAGTTTCATTGGTTCGCCTAAAATGAACTTCTTAGACGGTACAGTATTAAACTCTACAGATAAAACAGTTGAAGTTAAACTAAAAAATGATCAAACCGCCATTGTTCCATGTGTGGGAACTACCGTAAAAGCTGGCGATGATATCGTAGTGGGTATTCGTCCAGAACATGTAAGATTAGCCGTTGAGGGTTCTGGCAATCCGCAAATCGCTGGTAGTGCTTTGGTTGTGGAACATTTAGGTGAAACATCATACATTCACTTTAACACACCTTTAGCAAAAGGCGAAGGCTTTATCATCAAAACAGTATCAACAATTGATACCCAGTATGGCGATAAAATTAAAATTGAATTTAATCCTAGTGATATGTATCTATTCAACAAAAAAACAGAAGACGCACTAGAAAGATTAAATGTGAACATCGCTCCACTAACCCAACAAATCGAAAGATTCGCAAAAAGACAAGGATAATCTCACAGGATAATTCTTCAAAAGCTCAATATCTTAAAATAAGATATTGAGCTTTTTTTTATTTTATCCGCCGATATTTTCAAATGATACTTTGATCATTTCCTTTAGGGTTTCCATGTTTGTATCTTCATTTAGTCGAATTTCAAAATTACCTGTGCCATGATGTCCTATTGCTGTAACATCTTTCCCATGTTCTTGATATTTTGATAAATTTTTATCAAGAAACTTTAACCACATACGAGGTTTCTCTTTATTAAGTGCTATACAACAAAAATTCTTCGATGTTTTATAAGCAATATAAAATTTTCGTGGTAACTCTTCAACATCAACATTTAAACTAATAATATAATCTCTAATTTCATCTATGAGTTCTTTAATTTGGCTATTACCTAAATTATTATAGTGTTGCTCATACGTATAACTAACAACTTCGTGATCTTCATTGGTTTCATTTACAACTACATTTGTATGAACATTTTTAGATTTAACTGATTTAGCTTTATCATTACCAAATATTTTTTCCATATTAAGCATGTTATTTTCATAAACTTTATACTTCCACAGTTCTATAGGGGCAGATGTCATTGTTTTTACGGCATGCAAATCATATTTGGCATAACCTGGAGCAATACAAATAATTCGTATGTTACTCCAATCAACTTCCATGGACGGAAATTTTTTCTTTACAGCCATAGCAAAATCGCCCTTATGATCTTGTAACCATGCAAGATAAAAAAGCGATTGATTAAGCAAGCTAGATGATTCCCTAGCCTTATATTCGATAATAACTGGATTATCTTCTTCGGAAATGGCTAAGGTGTCGATTCTACCAGAATGAATGTCGCCTGTGCTAAATTCGCTAGCTACAAATTTACAACTAAATATTTCTTCCAAATTATTTTCAACTAAGGTTTGTAATTCTTTTTCCAATTTAAATCCTGTAGGTTTTACAACTTGTAAAACCCCATTTTTTTCGCTAAATAATGGCATAAGTTTAATGTTCCTTTTACTGTATATAAAATCTTAAAAATTCATTATAACATACATTTAAATATAATTCTACACTTTTAAGATATTATAATACATTTGCTATTTTGCAAAACTCTTCGATTGATAGCTCTTCAGGGCGGGCGGTGGGTTTGATGTTTATGGATTCGAGAGTGTGGGAAATATTCTCATTTAGGTTTTTTAGGGATTGTCTTAACATTTTTCTACGCTGTCCGAATGCGGTGCGTAGGACTGTGTCGAGTTTGTGGAAATCGGCGTTATATCTTGGCTCGCTAAGGGGGATAAAATGGACGATAGCACTATCGACCTTGGGTGGTGGGGTAAATACTTCAGGTTTTAGCTCCATGGGGATATGAACATCGCATAACCATTGACAAAGTATGGACACACGCCCATAAGCTTTTGATTTCGGCTGTGCTACTATTCGCTTGGCAACTTCCTTTTGAAACATTAAAGTTAAGGATTCAAAGCTAGAGATATTCTTTAGCCACTCTGCCAACAATACCACAGATATATTATAGGGCAAGTTGGCAATGATCTTCCTTGGGGCTGTGCCTAATTCGTGAACTTTTACTTTTAAAGCGTCCTCTTGGATTATAGAAAGCTTATGCTCACTTTCTTCCATTCCGCTTTCTTTCACTCCCCATGCAGATTGGATCTCTTCGGCGATTTTAACTGCTCTGGGGTCATATTCAATGGCGTAGAGTTTTTTAGCTCCGTGTTCTAAAATGGCACGAGTTAAGCCACCAGGTCCGCAACCGATTTCTATGACAGTTTTACCTGTAAGATCTCCAGTTAATCCGCCGATCTTGTAACATATGTTATAATCCAATAAGAAATTTTGCCCTAAACTTTTTTTAGCGAATAGATCATGATTCTTTACTACTTGAGTTAAACTCGGCAATTTCTTGTTGTGATTTTCAAACATATGAGATCCCTTATATATGGCTGTTATATAACTATTATTTTTCTAGCTCTTTTTTGAGCTTTAACATGGTATTCCATGCCAAAGCTTTCGATTGTGGCGTGTTTATCATATGTGTTGGATGATAGATGATAAAAGTTGGAATTTCATCGTTATCGGCGGTTATGTAAGTATGTTTCTTTCTTAGGGCTTGGCTTAAGGTTTTCTTTTCATCAAAGAGTAAATTATAGACAGTTTTACCAGTGGCTAAAATGAATTTAGGCTTTAACAATTCAATATGACGCTCTAAGATCGGCTTACAGACTAATAACACTTGATCAGTAACATCTAAACCACCAGCAGGACGCCAATTAACGGCGGTAGTTAATCGCACATTACTATCACGATCACAAGCGATAGAATAAAGGATTTTATCCATTAACTTGCCTGATCTCCCCATAAAGGTTTTGCCTGTTTTGTCGTCTTCATCTTCAGGGATGTCGCCAATAACTAAAATATCAGGATTTAAATCATTGATACCAGCATAAAATACAGGAGATTTGGCAGAGTGGCAAATATCAAGAGATTTAAAGGTATGAACATAGTTTTCCAGCTCTTCTAAGGTTTTACATTCAGATACTTTAATTTTTACTTCTTCCATAAGCTTTTGCGTATTTATACTTGTGCTTTCTTCCAAACTTGCAGGCTTAGGCTTGGGAGTAATGGTTCGAGTTTGATTTTGCTGGATCTTTTCTTGCTCTTTCGGTGTGCTACGCTCGAAAATACTCGCAATATCATTTGCTATGATATCACGTACTCCCATAGTTTGTAGCCACTCCAATAATGCAAGATAAGCTTCCATTCTAATATAACTCTTCCTTTTATTTGATTAAATCATTACTTTAAAATAAAAATACAACCTTAATTATTTACTTAATAATGTAAGGTTGTATTTAAGTTGTGATCTAGTCTGTTAGATATCACCATTATAACGGTCATAATCAATACGTTCAGCACGTGCGATCATGTCTGTGATTTCTTTCTTAACTAGACGTTCAATGATATACGGTAAGTTTCTGTTTAGCCACTCTTCTAATAGCGGATTCAACATCTCACGTACCATACCTTCAATAGTGATTTGCGAACGACCAAGACCCATATCCTTATGATCTAAAATAGCTTTTGCTAGATTAGCTAGTATATCCGAACTTACATCAGATGTATTGTTGGTTATTAACTTACTAGAAGGGGCAGCTCTTACGGCCATTTCTTCACTTAAATTTACAACGCCTGTCGGTTCTTCAAAGATAGATTCAGGCTCGGGTTCAGGTTCAAACACAGGTTCAGGCTCCGGAATTGGTTCAGGTTCAGGTTCAGGCTCAGGGATTGGCTCGGGTTCAGGTTCTGGCTCTGGAATCGGTTCTGGTTCAGGTTCTGCTGCAACCGATTCAGGAATTGGCTTAGGCTTAGGTTTAGGCTTTGGCGGTTCTGGAATTGGTTCAGGCTCTGGCTCGGGTTCAGGTTCAGGTTCTGGCTCGGGTTCAGGCTCTGGAATCGGTTCAGGTTCAGGCTCTGGAATTGGTTCGGGTTCAGGCTCTGGAATCGGTTCAGGTTCAGGCTCTGGAATCGGTTCAGGCTCTGGTTCAGGTTCAGGAACTCTAATCGGTTCAGCAGGTGCAGGTGCAGGCTCTGGCTCGCTTTGAGGAGCAGAAGCAGGTGCAGGTGCAGGATCTGATGATGGCACTTCAACTTCTTCTTCTTCTTCATCAGAATCAGATAGTATCTTACGTATGGAAGATAAAATATCTTCCATTGATGGTTCGTCATCAGCTTGTTCTAAATCACTCATTTAATGTTCCCTATACTTTTACTCAAAACATTTATAACTCAAGTAATAATCTCTTATTTTAGATCACTTAATAGTACTAAGACTACTACACAAGTGATTAATAAATAGTTAAGATTAAAAAAAATATCTTTTTTCTACTTACTAATTAGCTAATTTTCACATATAATCAAAAACTTAAATATATATTATTTAATTAACTAATTAGTTATTTTACGGAATTTTCATTCAACATGCCCATTTGTAATAATAATAAATAGGCTGCAACGATCTCATTATGCTTTGCCACTACTAAGTTTTGTTGTGCACTATCTAGGTCTCTTTCGCTATCTAGGACATCGGTTAATGTTCTAGTACCTGATCTAGATTGTTGTCTCACACCTTTTAAACTTTCACTTTGAGCCTTAACTGCCTCTTCATAGGCTGTAATTTGCACTTGTGCCGATTTATAATTGGTCCAAGCTTCCGAAATAGCCTCGGCAACCGAACGATGAGCGTCAAGCAAATTGCTTTCCATTTCACTCGCCCCATTAATCGCCATTTTCAAACCAAAGAAACGATTTCCTTGAGCAAATAACGCCCAAGTGAAATTTAATTTCAAGCTTTGTGCGGTAGCTTCATGCAAAGAATTTACACACATACCATTCTCGTAACACTCTTGAGGACCTTGAAAATGTTCATCAGCCGTACCCTTATGCCACATATATTCCAAACTCACAGTAGGAAGAAAAGATCCTCCTGCTTTTAGTATTTGATACTCTGTAGATTTTTTAGTAGCCTCTTGGATTTTTAATCCACGGTTATATTGAAAAGCCGTGTTAACAACTACCGAAAAAGTTGCAGGAATATCAGGCAATGGCGGATATTCTAAAGTCCCCACTTCCTTAATACCTGTAATCTTATAGAGTACAGCACGAGATTTTTCTACATTCCCTTGGCTCGCAAAAGACGCCGCTTGAGCCGAGGCCCAACGAGCATGAGCTTGTGCGAGATCGGTTTTAGTGGCAGCCCCTGCAGTATAACGCACTTTAGTAACTTTATAATGTTGTGAAAGAGTATTCTCTGTTGATTTTGCCACATTTAAGCTATCAATATCTCTTTTAAGATCCATATAAGCTTGAATTGTATTAAAAAACACTTGCTCTCTTTTTGAATTATATTGCATTACGCTTGCGTCATAAGTGGATTTTGCCGCCAATAAGCTACTTAGATCTTGCCCACCATTAAACAGATTCTCTGATATGGATACGGTTTGATCACTCGGGCGTTGATTACTTGCGTAAGTATAATCTCCCAGTTTTGCGTTCATGGTTTTACTACGGATGTAAGTTACCATAGGTAACCATGGCGTTACAGATTGAAAAGCCATTGTTTTATTTTTACTTAATTCAGAATCTGCAGCTTTCAATTTAGCATTGTATGTTTGTGCTGCGACAATTGCTTCTTTGACCGTCAAAGCGTTTGAAATTGAAGGTAATGAAACCCCCATAATAGCCAAAGAAACACCACACAACATAATACGTTTAAACATATTTTTTAACCTTATCTTATTCGTTAATAAAATTTAATACAATACCCAAATCTTATTTTACAGTTCTGCAACGGTAAAAAATTCCTATCATCATGTAAAAATTCACAATCGTAATATACTATAACACATTTATATATATTTTCAAGATCTTTTTAATGATCAAAGATTTTTAAATAAAAAAATCTCACTAAATCATATGGATTCATATATATAAAGACAAGTAAATATTGATTATTTGAGCAGATATTATATTAAGTCATTACAATATATATAGTGATTCTTTTATTAATATGCAATATACACTAGTAAATTATTTAATTAATGCTGTATCGATAATAATTTTTATTAGCTCGCTAAATGGGATATTTACATACTCGGCTTGCTTAGGTACTAAAGATAAACTTGTCATACCTGGTTGATTATTTAGCTCTAACATTACAAGGCGTTTATTTTCTTCGTCATAGCGGAAATCAGTTCTGGTTACTCCTGTACAATTGAGTTCATTATGTAAACGCTGTGCCATATGTAAAGCCTGTTCATAGATATCTTGATCCAATTGAGCAGGCAAGATATATTCCGCCTCTCCTTTTGTATATTTTGCTTTAAAATCGAAGAACTCATGTGTATCGCTTTTGATCTCGGTTACGGCTAAGGCTTGACCATTCAGAACTCCTACAGTTAATTCTCTACCTTGGATGTACTCTTCAAGCATTATGATCTCTTCAGGATCATAATCTTGAGCTATTGTCTTAGGATTTTGGCTTTGCTCGGTAACAATATAAATACCACAAGAAGAGCCATCACAAGCAGGCTTGATCACATATGGAATTGGCAACATATGCTCTTTTGTAATCTCTTTAGCTTTTATGGTGATACTTTTAGCAAGATCCATAGAGATAGAACGTGCTATTTTCTTAGTCATATCCTTATCCATAGCTACGGACGACGCACAAACATTAGAATGAGTATAAGGCACACCCATAATATTTAAGACTCCTTGAATGCAACCATCTTCCCCCCATTTACCGTGCAAAGCATTAAAGACAACATGGGGTTTTTCACGCTCGATACAGATGATAAAATCTTTAATATCTCGTGTAAGATCATATTCTACAACATCATGCCCCAATTCTTTTAAAGCAAGCAAACAGGAATCGGCAGTAATTAAAGAGATCTCTCTTTCCGATGAAAACCCACCTTTTAATAATAATACTTTCATATGGTCTCTTCCTTATGTTATGTTGTTATATTTAGCTCGCACATTTAAAATTTTAAGTTTAATAAGAGATACAAAATGCTTTTTTATCCCCCTTTTATCCCTAAAATTTGGATTTCCCATTTAAGATCGATATCAAACTTTTCTTTTATACGCTCTTTAGCTTGATTGCCGAGATCTTCAAGATCTTTTGCCGTAGCATTGCCGTTATTAACTAGGAAATTACAATGCTTTTCACTGATTTGGGCGTCATTGATCTTAAAGCCACGCATACCAACATCATCTATTAACTTCCAAGCACTCATACCAGTGGGATTAGCAAAGGTTGATCCGCCTGTTTTTGCTCGTATGGGTTGCGAATTTTCTCTTGCTTGTTTAATTTCCTCTATGCGTTTACTTATGACATCCTTATCGCCTTTTGTAGTTTTATAGATACAACCAATGAAAATCCAATCCTTAGCTATATCCGTATGTCTGTAAGAGTATCCCATCTGTGCTAGGGATAATTCTTTGCGTTCTCCCTGTGGGGTATAGGCGATCACGCTCTCAATAACGCTATTATGATCACTCCCATAAGATCCTGCATTCATACGCAGACCACCGCCGACCGTGCCTGGAATCCCACTTAAGAATTCAAGACCTGCTTGAGAATGATCTCTCGCAAATAAAGCTACTGTAGGCATTAACGCACTGGCCCCAGCATATATTTTACCGTCATCCAAGATCTTAATTTCAGAAAACTTACTTGAAAGCTTAATGACAATTCCATTAATTCCCTTATCACGTATGAGAACATTCGAGCCAACACCTAAGGGTAGAATATCCATTTTATTCTTGCTTTTAGCGTTGATTTGTAAAAACTTCTTAAGATCTTCTTCAGATTTAGGACGGAACAATATACGAACACTCCCACCTACTCTAAACCAAGTAAATGGGGCTATCTTGATATTTTCTCTTATGCCTGCGATATCTGTAAATTCAGGAATTGATATTAAATTACTCTTTGTCATTCTTGATAATTATCTATATTTTCATCTATATTATTAGCCAGCTTTTCCCATATTTTTGAGATTGCTTAATTGATCTGGTAATTCATTTGCCCATAGTGAGATTGATCCTGCACCTAAGAACACAACCATATCGCCTTTATTACAATTCTCATTGACCCATTTAGGAATGTCATCATGGCTTTCCAAAGCTTGTACGCTTTTATGACCGTATTTGGCGATACTTGTAGCCAATGATAACTTATTTATATCCTTAATAGGCTGTTCTCCTGCGGGATAAACATCAGTAACAAGAACCGTATCCGCTTCATCAAAGCATGTACTAAATTCCACAAATAAATCTCGTAATCTTGAGTATCTGTGCGGTTGAACAATTGCGATTAGTTTTTTATCACGCACTGCCGATCTAGCGGCCTTTAATACTGCTGATATTTCTGTAGGATGATGACCATAATCATCTATAATACGGATACCATCCACTTCTCCAGTAAGGGTAAATCTGCGTTTTACCCCTTTAAAATTCTTTAAACCGTCTTTAATTGATTGATCAGATAATCCCAAACGCACGCCAACGGTAATCGCCGCTAGTGAATTTAAGATATTATGTTCGCCAAACATCGGTAAGAATACATTTTTTAGCATTCTTTTTTCTTTAGATAAATCAAGAACCACATCATAGGTTACACCGTCATCTATAGCCTTAACATTTTCCACTCGTACCATAGATTGACGATTGAAACCATAAGTAATTACTTCTCTATCATTAATACGCCCAACTAAGGCTTGCCCTTCTTGATTATCGAAACACACGGCGGCAAAGCCATAAAAGGGAATTGATTGGATGAAGTTATCAAAAGCTTTTCGTAAGGCATCGAAACTACCGTAATGATCTAGATGTTCAGGATCAATATTTGTTACGATAGCAACTTCTGCCGGTAATCTTAAAAATGATCCGTCAGATTCATCGGCCTCGGCGACTAACCACTCACCACTACCCATACGAGCATTCGAGCCATATGTATTAATGATTCCGCCATTAATTACCGTAGGATCTTGCCCACCAGCGTCTAAAACCGCCGAGACTAAAGATGTGGTAGTAGTTTTCCCATGAGTACCACCAACCGCAATTGATGATTTCAGTCGCATAAGTTCCGCAAGCATTTCAGATCTATGAATCACTGGAATACGAGAACTTCGTGCCGATAAAACTTCAGGATTATTTTTTTTAACTGCTGTAGATACAACAACAACTCGAGCTTGATCTACGTTTTCTTCTGCGTGTCCTATGAAAACCTTGATCCCCTTTTCACGCATACGTATAACATTAGCATTTTCTGCAATATCACTACCTTGAACCTTATAGCCTAAATTCACAAGTAACTCGGCTATTCCGCTCATGCCAATTCCACCTATCCCAACGAAGTGAAACGCTCCAATATCTGTAGGAAGTGTCATATTATTATCTCCTTAAAATAATATAAGATCATAACTTAATACATGTAACATGAATTAAGACATAGTTTGCATATATATGCTAGTGTGCAACAAGAACGTATGATCATCTCTATATGCTTAGTTATTATTATCCCTATAACATCATCCATTCTATCAAAGAAAGTTTAATAAATTATTAACGCTATTAACATATAAAGTAAACTTTTGAAATATAGATCCTTTATGCTCAAACAAAGATTGTAAATATATAGCATATAAGATAACATATGGGATAAGATAAATATGAAATACAACTTGTATATTTAATCCATAAGCAAAAAATAGAGCTATGTCAAGTTATAATATTATTACAAACTTAGAAAGTAAATAAAGTAAACTTTTGAAATATAGATTCTTTCTGGCCAACCAAAGATAACTAAATAAAAATGATGAGAGATTCTATTTATTAAATTATATAAACAACTTTTTACAAAAAATATTGGTGATATAATATATAAATTTACAATAGGAAATTATGATTATAATCCATATACTTAACATAATTAACATAATAGCAAGCACGCCATACATAAGATGATATAAGATATTTTAACAATTTTTAAAGATTTTCGTACTATATTATGCTATGATATAAATCACACAAGCAATAGAATGAATGCGTATGTTAAAGCTCAACCGTAAACCACATTAGTTTTATTGTTACAATATTATGACTCATATGGAAATACAAGAAAGTATTTTTGAGTGATATTTTTTTTGAAACAGTTGTAAACGTAGACAGTTGCTAAAATATTAAAATACCCAAATGCAAGAATGCAAAAATATATGAGTAAATTTTTTTCAATATATTTAATTTCAAGGATACAATTTTCATGTTAAAATTTCTTTCAATCAAAGCCGCCTTTTTACTCATCTTAATCTTATCAGTTATTGGTTTTGGGACGATATTTGTAGTAAATCTAATGTCATCAAAGCAAATTAATGTTGTAATGAACAACTACATGGAAACGAAAAAGAACACGCCTAAATATATGGTACTTACAGCACAAAGATCCGTAGAACGCTTGGAAGAGTTGGAAACTCAAGGGATATTAACAAGAAAAGTTGCTCAACAAATCGCCATGAGTATGATCAACAGAATGGCCTTTGACTCTACTCACTATGTTTATGTTATGGATGACGCAGGTCATATTCTAGCCCATCCAACCATTACAGATCATAAGACTGATGAAACAAAAGGAACTGGCGTACATCCAACCGCCCTTAGAAAGCTATTAACGGCCGCAAAAGCTTCTGATCCAGATAAAGGAGCATCTGTGGATTATCTTTGGGATGATAACGCACAAAAAACAAGTTATGTATATAGAACAAAAGTATGGCATTGGTCGCTTATGGCTGCCATTCTAACACAAGACGCCATAAACGTACATAAAAGATTAAATACATATAGTTATGGCATTATCCTTTCAATTGGTATTTCAGCATTAATTTTAGTTATATTTATAGTCTTAATTACAATTGATGTTGTAAGCGAAATTAACAAAATCACATCACATGTGGCAAAAATGGCTAAGGGCGATTTATCAGAAGAAGTTCATCAATCTGATTATAATCCGTCAATTGGTAGAATTGCCTCGCAAATTGAAATTTTTAGAGCCCAACTACAATCAGCCAAAGAAGCCGAGGCACAACAGGAAGTTAATCTTAAACGTGTTGAAGAAGAGGCTAAAAAAGATCTATTACAACGTATTGCCGTATTTGAGGGCGATATTTCAAATGTGATTCAACTATTTACAAACTCATCGAATTCCATGAAAGAAACCGCCAACACCATGTCAACCTTGGCGAGTACTTCGGAAGAGCGTGCCATTTCCATTACACAATCGGCGAATACTTCATCAGAAAATATCGACCGTGTGGCAACGTCAGCCGAAGAGATGCACTCATCGATTCAAGAAGTTAGCCAAACCATTTCCGAAGGTGCTATCAACGCCCAAAAAGGTGCGGTTGAAGGAGAAAAAACCGTTGATACAATTGAAACACTAGTACAATCAGTTGGCAAGATCTCCGAAGTTGTAAGCTTGATTACAGATATCGCCGATCAAACTAACTTACTAGCTCTTAATGCTACCATCGAGGCCGCTCGTGCGGGCGACGCTGGTAAAGGTTTCGCTGTTGTGGCGTCGGAAGTGAAAAACCTAGCGGCTCAAACCGCTAAAGCTACCGAAGAAATCCGCTCACAGATCGAAACAGTCCAAGGGGAAACTACAGAGGCCTCTGTAGCCGTTAAGAAAATTGTTGCCGTTATTCAAAAAACATCAGAACGCTACGGAGCGATCTCTTCTGCTATCGAACAACAAACAACAACAATGGGCGAAATCAACCACAGTATGGAAACTATCCGCATAGGAGCACAAGAGATCTCATCAGGTATTACAGAAGTAAAATCAGGCTCTTCCGAAGTTAACTCATCATCAAATAGCGTCCTACAATCATCACACGAACTAGGCGAAGAAACCCACAACCTAGAAACCACTGTGCAATCATTCTTACAATCTATGAAAAAGTAACCCTACTTAACATAAATGTGAAATGTAAAATAAGCAAAGTATAAAAGAAAAGACATGAGATCATACCCCATGTCTTTTTTCTTTTTATACTTATTTTTCTGCTTATTTTTTTTCTGCTTATGTTTCTACTTAAAAGCGTTGAATGTCCATATGAGAGCGTAAATCGTTTAAGATATCTTTATCAGGTAACCCAATCCCCAACACACCAACCGCTCCCATGGAAAGAGATGTGCATAAGAGAATTGTTTCTTCATCTGTGAGATTATGCTCTAAGGCTAAAGCCAACCCACTCACCAAAGCATCCCCTGCCCCCACAGTAGATTTAACCTGCTGGACTACAGGGCGAACTCTATATGTGCAATCCTTATGAGAGAAAATCATTCCCCTTTCTCCTAAGGAAACCACAACCAAGGCTATCCCCTTATGCTTAAGATCCTCTATTGCTTTTAAGATATTATATTCATCGATAAAATCTCTTACGTCGCAATCCATTGCTTGAGCCAGTTCGTACTCATTGGGCTTAATAGCATAGGGCAGATAAGGCGAATTAATCACATGCTTTAAGGCATTTCCTGATGTATCTAGAATGACCTTATTATCCTTTAAGTGGACTAAAAGATCACTATAAAAGCCATCTTCCACCCCTTTAGGAAGACTGCCCGCTAAAACGAAAATAGATTTGCTATTTTTCACTTGCAAAAGCTTTGCCTTAAAATCCTGTTTATTCTGCTCTGTTACTAAAAAACTGGAGCTATTAACATCAGTAACATGAGCATTTTTATTATCGGCTATTTTTATATTAGTTCGAGTTTTCCCATTTACTAAGATAAAGTTATGATCAATTCTATTACGAGCAAAAAACCCATTAAATATCCCAACATTATCCGCTCCTAGAAACCCCAAAGCTTGCGAGTGATAACCTTGTAAACTCAAATAATAAGAGACATTTACCCCCTTTCCCCCAGGATTACTGATTTCACTTTGAACTATATTTACATGACCCACATTAAATTCCTTTAAACTTAAAGTTAAATCTATCGCAGGATTTAAAGTAACTGTTATTATTTCACTATTTTTCATTCTAAGACCATATATATTATTTGTAAAATTATTTCATATCTCTTTTATTATATTAACATGCTCTTAACAATAAGTTAAGAGATTTTTAACATTTATTGATTATATCATACTAACTCACACTATAGCCATATAATTAATTGTTTTATCGCCATTTTATCATCTAAAACATCACAATATAAGAAACTAAAAACATAAAAAACAAGATAGTTTAATCAAAATCAAATGAAAATAATCATATTTTGCTCAAAAAAATCACCACTCTCTATGAAACATCTTGCATTTAGCTTTTACTCCATGGTATAGTAAATATTGTAGTTGACATCTGACAATTACACATACATACACACACAAATAAAACAAAACAAAATAAAATACGTGGAATAAACATTGTCCATATATCTGTTTTAGTTTCTTGGATCATTCTAAGATCTGTAAGGGAATAACCTAACACTATCTTAAAAATCGCAATTAAACTAAGGAGTTTAAAATGAAAAACTATGCCGAAAAATACCGCAACATGAATTTAAGATTTGATCATGTACTATCATGGATCGATGAATTAGCTTACTGGCTAGATCGAGAAAGTATTGACATACCAGATTGGAAATTCTCTTCTAAAAATGACAACATTAAAGATCTACATATAAAACTAGGAGATAAGTGGCCTGGCTCTGATGACTTGGTTATTTTCGAAACCATAGCTAAAATAAAAATCCCCAACCATTGGGATCTTGAAAACACACGCCTTTATCTTGATACAGATGGCGAAAGTTTGGCTACAATAAGCTATAATGACGGCTCATACACATCTTGCGGCCTTAACCCCTTTCATCATACGGTTATCTTAGATACTAATGAATTTAGTATCAAAGTGGAATCTGTTGCTAGGGATCTTTTTGGTATCCCCAAACGTGATACACATTTAAAAGAAGCAAGAATTATCCTACTAGAACCTAAACTCTACGAACTACTAAAACTAATGCGAACAACCATAACAACCGCAAAAGCTTTAGATAACCGTCCAGAGATCCAAGAAGAATTAATGGAACGCTTGGAATATCTGTTAGCTCATTTGGATTGGCCCACAAAAACAGAAAACTTCTTGCCTAGAATAGTAAATTCTAGCCGAAATCTCATGCGTGAAAAAGGAACTTATTTAACCGATAACTTCCATGGAGAACAAGAAGGTATTTGGCAATTACCCGCACAATCAAGAAATAAGGGCATGCTAGAACCCTTAGAAGATCAGCATATACAATCTGTAGAGTCTTCTTTTAAATGGTTAACCAAGGAATTAAAAGAGCTTAAAGCTAAATTCCCCAAATCGGGTAAAGTCATGGTTTCTGGTCATGCTCATTTGGATTACGTATGGCTATGGCCACAAACTGAATCAGAACGTAAAATCCAAAGAACAATGAGTTCTGTAAATATGCTAGCAAATAAATATAAAAACTTTATCTACAATCAATCGCAAGCGGCCTTACTGGAACACATCGAAGAGCAGAACAGCGAACTATTTGAAGATGTAAGATCCAAAGTAAAATCTGGTCAGATCGAATTAATTGGCGGTATGTGGGTGGAAACAGATACTAATATGCCATCTGCTGAAGCTTTCAACCGTCAATTCTTATACGGTCAGCAATATTTCATGGATAAATTCAATGTAAAATGCTCTACCGCTTGGCTACCTGATACATTCGGATTTTCTGGCTCGTTACCACAACTATTTAAATCAGCAGGATTAACTAATATGGTAACCATAAAAGTAAATTGGAACGAAGCCAACAAAATGACCGATAATATGTTCTGGTGGAAAGGCGATAACGGAGATAAGGTCTTTGTTCACACTTTCAACGTATTTGAAGGCTATAACATGCCTATTAATGCCACTTGTATCAATGAAGTATGGCAAAACTTCCAAAATAAAAGCATGTATGATGAAACTATAGCATCATTTGGCTTTGGCGATGGCGGTGGCGGTCCTTCCTATCAGCAAATCGAAGAGATTGAACAGATCAATAAAATGCCTGCCATTCCTGAAGTTCGCACAGGTAAAGTTCAAGAGTTCATGTCTAATCTTGAAAGCGAGGCAAAAACAAGAAACTTTAATACATGGACAGGGGAAATATATCTAGAATATCATCGTGCTACTTTAACTAGTCAATCAGCTATGAAGAAGAAAAACAGACTTTCCGAACACGCTCTAGTTAACGCCGAAACCTTACAAACCTTAGATTACATCCAAAATAAAACTCCAATTATCGATATGAGCCGAGATTGGAAATTCCTCCTAAGAAATCAATTTCACGACGCCTTGCCAGGGAGTTCTATCGGCGAAGTTTACGCTCAAACAGATAAGGAATTAACTACGGTTATTGATAATTCTCAAGCTAAAATCCATACTGCCTTAGATAACCTAAGCAAATCCATATGCGAAAGTGGAGATAAAAAAGGTGTGTTTGTTGTTAATCAACATTTAAATGAAATCAACGGCTTACAATTGGTTTCTCCAGATAAAATAGAAAATAGCGAAAAAACGACGGACGGCTACATAATCGCTCTGGATAGTAAAATATCAGGTTTAGAAGCTAAATTCATTCCCACATCTGAAGATAATCTAGCAAAAGGCAAACTAATTGCCACTAAAAACACGCTAGAAAATGACTTCATAAAAGTAACAATCGATGAATCAGGGCGTATCAGCTCCTTATTTGATAAGATCAGAAATAGAGAGTCTCTTTCTGCTCCTGCCAATCAATTGAAATGCTATTTCGAACGCCCAAGAACCTACGACGCTTGGGATATGGAAGCCAACTATAAATTAAGCGAAGAGCTAATTACAGATGTAAAATCCATAGAATTAATTGAAAAGGGAAAAATGCGTATTGCCATTAAAGTTTCACGTAAGATCCATAATAGTTATATAGAACAAACATATATCCTATGGTCAAATTCTGCTCGTTTAGATATAAAAACTAAAATCAATTGGAATGATCGCCGTCGTTTCTTGCGTTCGGAATTCCCCATTGATGTCCATACGGATTATGCCACTTACGATCAAGCCATTGGCGTTATCAGACGTTCAACCGAAGAGAATACTCCTTGGGACAGAGCTAAGTTTGAAGGCTCGGCTCATAAGTTTGTTGATCTTAGCGAAACGGGTTTCGGTGTAAGCTTAATCACTAAAGATAAATATGGTTTTTCTGTAACTGAAAATGTAATTGGAGCAAGTTTCGTCCGTGGTCCAACCTTTCCCGATCCTATCTGTGATGAGGGCGAGCAAGAATTTACTCACTCTTTATATCCGCATAATGGGGCTTGGTCTGATGTTGATAACGGAGTTGTTACTAATTCGATTATTGTTAACGATCCTCTTATCTTCAAGCCAACTTCTGCCAAAGATAGCGTATCTAAACAGTTTGTAACCCTTAAAGGGATTGAGCTAAATTTATGTGCTTTAAAACAGGCGGAAGATAAACAAGGGCTTATCTTAAGAGCTTATGAACCATATGGTAAACGTGGTATTTGTGATATTAACTTATCTGATAGTTTAAAAATCACAAAAGAAGTTAACACACTAGAAGAGAATATAGCAGAGAATATAGCAGAGAACATCTCCCATAGGGAACTCAATAACTTTACCCCATTTAAACTTAAAACATATTATATTAAATAAAAAGAGAGCAACATGAACATGAATACAAATACAAACACAAATAACATTAGTAAAATTAAAGCCTGTATGGTAGGCGGTGGAATCGGCTCGATGATTGGCAATTCACATCGACACGGATTAAAATCCAGTAACTATTTTGAATTGGTTGCAGGTTGTTTTTCCCAAACCATAGACAAGACCATTAAGCTAGCAAAAGAAATCGCCGTAGACGAAGAAAATTGCTACGATGATTACAAAAAGATGATCGATACAGAAATAACAAAAAAGGACGGTGCTAGAGTTATTGTTATAGCCACTCCAGACAGATCCCACTTCGAACAAGCAAAATATGCCTTAGAAAAGGGTATGCACGTTATATGTGATAAACCTGTAACGATCCATACGGAAGAAGCTCGCACTCTGTGGGAATTATCGAAAAAGAATAATTTATTATTCGGTGTAACTTTCACATGGAACGGATCAGATTACATCGAAGACGCTAAAAATATAGTAGCCAGTGGCGAAATTGGAGAAGTAAGATCAATTCTTTATAAGACTGTCTATGATCTAGGCTTTAAATTACTGGAAAATGACCCCACACATCCAGCCCATAAATTCAGTTGGCGATTTAAAAAAGAATATGGTGTAGCTGGTAACATTAGCGATGTTGGCGCTCATGCCTTTCAATATTCCAGTTATATAATGGGCAAACCACCCAAACGAATTTTTGCAAACTTAGTCAAAACAGTCAAAGGGCGAGAATGCGACGATACCGACGCTATCATCATGGATTATGGTAACAATGTTGTAGGATCGATGTTCCTAACCGTATCAGCTCTAGCCTGCGATGAAAATAAACTCATCGAAGTAATGGGATCTAAAGGCTCACTTAAAATCGTAACATCAGTTTTTGGCAAAACCGATCTCCACCTAAAACTAGATGAAGAAAATCTTAAAACAAAATCCTACAATACCCCCAACTGCGATAACTATTTCACACGCCTATACCAAGGCTACGGCAAAGCCATACAAAACAAAACCTGTACAGATTACGATTCATACATCTCAATCAAACACGGCTACACAACCATGACCATTATAAACTCTGCCCTAACCTCCCATCAGAATGAAACTTGGGCAACAATAGATTATGACATGCTATAAATATTTCAATGTCTGATCTTGTACAAAGTATTCTAAGATATTTTATGATACTTAGAATCAACGGATTGGCTAATGGCGTATATATCTTCCCAAAAGGTATTTTTATTCACATGTGAATTAAACAACAAAGAATTGGGAATGGATTGAATTAAGTCAGCTCGAATTTTTGCTAATACTTCAGGATCTTCGATAATGTTAAGCATTTCTTTAATGCAATCATCAATACTATCAAAGACTCTATCTTTATCAGCATTCGCCGAAGATAAAGTACTAACTGCAATTACACTTTCCCCAGATCCGTCAAGCAAACAAAAACTTGGAACGCCAGAGAATAGCGAATAGGAAATGGCGTCTATATCTGTTTTACCACCATTTAGAAAGATATCGATTCCCCTAAGGAATTCAATTTTAGGATTATAGTTTTCTGGCGTATCCTGTTTGGAAGAATGGGAAAAGCTGATTCTCTTATGTAATTTTAAGCCTGCAAAGTATGTAATTAATTCATCCTTATAACTTTCTGTTAAAAGATCATTATAGCCAAAATTAATATTTACAAATGATATTTTACGTAAAATAATACTTAATTGCGATAAAAATAACGGTGTTAGATTTTCTCTTGTTGCCACCACTCCAAGATTAATATAACCATTTGTAAATGCTGGTGGTTCTTTTACAGTTGCGAACATTGTAGGAATGGGTAATGATATCGCATTCCTAATTTTATAGGGCTTTTTCTTGGCAGTTTTAAAGTAACTATCTAATTTATTATGATTATCCGAATATAGTATTCCGTCAATAAACGGCTTTTCCAAATGAGATAACCACGATAATTTAAGGGATGCAACATCGTCATATGCGTATTTTGTATACGATCCATTGGTGGAATAATCAGTTGCGTCAATTAATATATCTAAAGCCTCGCCACGTATGGTCATTGCCGCAGAGCGATCATCTAACTCAAAAAGATTTTTATAATCTATAACATTATTGCCGAGAATTGATTTCTCTCTCTCCTTAGCGTCATCCACATCATAGATAATTGTATGAAATCTATCAGGTGTGGAAATTAAGGTGCTAATAGTATCGCTCACGCTCGAACTATTGATCATAACTCCGATCCTAGCATAGACATTCGTATAAGGAGTCATGAGATAATCAGGTAATTGTTTTTTATTATCTTTTAATTTTTCGATTTCTTTAATGTTATGCCATAAGCTTTTAGTTAATGCTTTACTGTCATCATAAGCATTATTCATGATCAAGTATTTTTGTTTTAATACTTGTGCGATCATTTTACCGCTCTTATTAACATCTTCTAGTTCTGCTAAATATCCGTAAGCTTCATTGTACATGTGCAATCTTAAACACACTTCGGTTAAAAGTGGCAAATATCCCGAGTTCTCATCTTCCAATAGATAAGCAGTACGAATATGATTAAGAGCTATATGATAATGACCTAATTTATAGTAACTAAATCCTAAATAATAGTATGAAAGAGCGTGTTTGTCATTGATTTGAATTTCTGATTCTAAGATATTGATAACTTTAGAGTATTCGCCCATACTAAAGGGATGTAACATCGATGTAAAATTCGATGTTGTCTCATATATTTGGAATAGTGATAATTTATAATCCGTTAATTTTTTAATGGTCAAATATTTTAAATGTTGGTGCGGTTCTAAAATTAAAGATAACTTGGCAAAAAATGCTCCTTCCTTTATTTTACCCAAATGCGAAGATAAAACGGCAATGGCATCGGCATATTCTAAGACAGTTTGATCCAACTCCCAAGCCTTATTAAAGGATTCCCAAGCAACAACAAAAGAATAATTAAGAAAAGCCTGTCTTCCCACTAAGAAATAAGCTTCAGGCGAATCAGGATAATCCTCTAAAAACTCAACAATGACTTTTTCGAACTCTTCAGCTATTACTCTTCTTCTATCCGAAGCGTCATTGGCCTTGCTGATACGTTCTAATCTTTTTTCATCTTCTTCTTTAAAGATTAAATCTTTAACATCTTCTTTTTCGCTTTCTTCTTGCTTGGTTTCTTGCTGTTCGCTTTCTTGTTGTTGTTGTTCTTCTTCTTTCTCATCTGATAATTCTACTTTTTGTTCATCATCATTATCAGATTGATCTCTTAAAAGATTTATTATGGCTTGAAGTCTAGGGTAATAGTCATCATTTTTATTCATTATAGCAAATATCCTTAAGTTTTTAGCCCATAAACACCATATGTTTATGTTTATGTTTATGTTTATCTTATTTTCATTCTATGTAAATATAATATCTTTTTAAGGGATTGTCAAGGATTATATATTTGTAAATTAAAGATAAAAAAATAGCGTTATATAAATTACTATATAACGCTCATTTTCCACTTATAAAGTAGAATGTTCCAAGTGCATAATGCTTGAATTTTTTGCTTTTCTTGGATCTCGTTCCATAAGAGCATTATAAATGGCTCTATGGTGCATATAACAAGTGTCGCCATAGTTTGAGGCCTGCGAGAGAGTACTAAACCATATCACCTTATAAATTTTGAAAAATGAAATAAATAGCAAGTTACTTGAGCCATTATATATGATCTCATGGAATTTTAAATCATTTTCCACCCATTTGGCATGATCGAAATCCTTTTCGATCTCTTCCATTAGCTTCCATACTTCAGATAGCTCGGTTAATTGATCATCAGACAAGAGTACCGCCGAAAGAGATGAGACTTCAGGTTCTATCAGCTTTCTTAATACTAAAAAGTGAGCTTGCACTTTATCTTTAAGTGGAGATTCCATAATCCACTCGATTAATTGAGCGTCGAGATAATTCCAATCATTTATAGGGCATATGGTTGTTCCTATCTTTGTTTTTGTTACAATGATTCCCTTAGATTTCAGATGTTTGATGCTATCACGAATGGTACTTCTACCCACATCGAACATTTTTTGCATTTCCTGTTCGTTTGGTAATGGTTCTTTGGTATCAAACTCATTATTAAATATTTTTAAAGCAATTTCTTTTGCTATTTGTTCATATTTAGGGTTGTCATTTGCAGAACCGTCTTTATTTTTATCGCTAGCCATAGGTATTTCCCTCCTACTAAAAAAATTACATTCATATAACCAATACTTTTAAGATTATACATAATAAGAAAACAAAAATCAAGATTAATAAATTGTATACCAAACTAATTTTTCATAACTACTTTAAATTTATAGCATTTTTTAAATTATTTTTTTTTGATGTTATAGTAAATAAGTTGGCTATCATCATACAAAAGGATGATTTTATAATGTCAAGTATAATATTAAGTGCTGTGAAAAAACTAACTTTAACCTTGCCATTCTTGATAAATATTATGCTCAATCTTCAATTGATCTAAACATTTTCCTATGGTATGATTGATCACATCGTCAATTGTTTTAGGCAGATGATAAAAGGCAGGTACTGGCGGTATGATAGTTGCTCCATAGGATGCAACCTTGGCCATAAGTTCCAAATGTCCTTGATGTAGTGGGGTTTCTCGTATCATCATCAAGAGATTACGCTTTTCTTTTAAGCATACATCACTTGCACGTATTAAAAGATTATGATTAAAACTATTTGCCACGGCAGATAATGTCGTGATAGAACATGGGGCAATGATCATTCCTTGTGTTTTAAATGATCCACTCGCTATACTTGCTCCGATGTTATGGATATCGTGAATCTCACTTGCTAGCGAATGGACGTATGAGATATCATATGGCGTTTCGCTCTTGATAGTACGCTCTCCGCTTTCGCTGATAACTAAATGACTATCAATATTTAACTTTTGCAGAATTTCCAACAATCTAACACCGTAAATCGCCCCGCTCGCTCCTGATATCCCAACTATAAGCGGAAGTTGGTTGTTATTGTTATTGTGATTGTTATTAGTATTCATGTTATTATCTCCTTGATTTAATGGTGGGAAAAGGTATAAAAAAAGGTACATATTACGATCTTTAACCCGCCCCACGTAACTTATTAGCTATTTCTAAGGAACTATTATACATGGAACGTTCCCAATATTCTAACTGATTATCCATAAAATCCCGTGCCAGATCCTTTTCAAAGATATTCTTGTGCATTCTCATATGTTTTTGGGAAGATATATTACTACTTGAATATATATATACTCCCTTTGCTTGAGTGCCACAAGCTTCCGAACACATGGAAATAGAATCTCCAGTAACTACCAGATAATCACTTAAGGCAAGAATTCCCTTGTAAGGATTTTCCTCATGATTGCTTGGCGTCCATTCGTATATGTATTTAGGTTGGCTTATGTGCTTATTAAAGATACTAATGGCCTCTTTCGGAGTTCGGCGTGATGTGGTAATTAAGACGCTCGCCTTAAGACGTTCCGCCTCTTGATTTAACTTATTAGCTAAATTGATAACATCTTGCAAGCTAAATTCTTGGCTTTTGGTTGATCCCCCCATGAGAACCCCAATGATAGGCTTATCATACTCCTTAAATTTTTCTTGCCATAGGTCTTTATATTCTGCCATAACATCATCCGTTATGATATTTGGCGAAGATACAACCTCAATCACATTCTCATCATTACTATGGGGATTGTTATCATGAGTAAACAACACAACTAAATCGAAGAGCTTAAAGCTTAGATTAGGGTGCATAATATGACAGTTCTTTACTCTATAATTCTTCTCGCCATCATGATCTCTATCATTATCGCTATCATTATCACGCTCATTAAGATGTTCCATAAGATACTTTTTCATATAAGATGAAACACAAGCCGATCTCCGCCCTGCACTGATGACATAGTTAGGAGCTGGCGTTTTCTTATGGATTACATCTTGTAACATCTCGCCTATGAGCTTTTTAGATGTGCGATCAATAGCTTTTAAGGAACTACCCAAGAATAGATTCGGTAATTTTACCAACTTATTATAAGATATATTGATCTCTTTATAACTTTCCCCAAGAAATTTAGCAATTCCATATACCTGCGAGTTATTCCCTGGTCTTGCGTCTGTAATTACCCAGACGATATTTTTAGCGGAAATGTTGGAATTATGGTTCATGATTATTCTTTGTATTTTTTAAGCCGTTGCAATTTTATTATATTATGCTATAATAGATTCATATCAATAAAGGAATGTAAAAATGAGTTAAGATATATATTAACCTTTTCACATCCTTTCACTAAATATATTAAAGGTATTAAGCATGAATTACAATAACTTTTTTAAAGAAAAAATAAAAACATTAAAAGCAGACGGAAATTTCCGCATATTTGCCGATCTTAAACGCAAGGTAGGAAAATTCCCAAAAGCCGATATGTATAAAGATGACGGCTCTATCGTAGAAGTAATAAGTTGGTGTGCCAACGATTACATGGGCATGGGGCAGAACTCGGTAGTATTACAAGCCATGCACAAGGCTTTAGACGAATGTGGAGGCGGTGCAGGTGGTACTCGCAACATTTCAGGTACTAACCATTATCATATAGAGCTAGAAAAGTTAGTGGCCACATGGTACAAGCGAGAATCAGCTTTAACCTTTACATCAGGATATACCGCAAACTTAGCGGCTCTGTCTTCCTTTGCTAAAGTCTTTCAGGATATCGTAATTATTAGCGATGAAAAGAACCATAATTCCATGATAGAAGGCATTAAGGCAGGACGCTCGGAAAAAACTATCTTTAAACATAACAATATGGAAGATCTCGAACGAGTTCTTAAAAGCTATCCCCTAGATAAACCCAAGTTAATCGCCTTTGAGTCCGTATATTCCATGGATGGCGATATCGCTCCCATAAAAGAAATATGCGATCTTGCTGATAAATATCAAGCCATGACGTATATTGATGAAGTCCACGCCGTAGGAATGTATGGCGAAACAGGGAGCGGGATTTGTGAACGTGATAATGTAAGGGATCGCCTAACCATTATTCAAGGAACATTTGCCAAAGGTGTCGGCTTAGTAGGTGGATTTATTGCAGGAGATTCGGAAGTTGTCGAATGTGTGAGATCATTCGGTAACGCCTTTATATTTTCCACATCCATGCCCCCAATTATCGCCAGCGGATGTATAGCGTCAGTAACATATTTAATGGATCATAAGGAATTACGAACCGCACATCAAAAGCAAGCTCAAAAGCTTAAGGATGAATTCAAGAAAATCGGTGTAGAATTATTGCCGTCTGTTTCTCATATTGTCCCTGTGATGATTCGAGATCCATTTCTAGCAAGAAAATTAGCCGATGAGCTAATGGCACGTAATGGCCATTACGTCCAACCTATCAATTATCCTACCGTAGCAAAGGGCGAAGAGAGATTACGTTTCGCTCCTACTCCCTTACATACGGATGAAATGATAGAAAAACTAGTCCACGATTATAAACTTATTTGGGATGATATATGTTAAAAACCGAGCATTTAATTTCTGTAGTAGCCTGCGGCCTGCTAGAAGATACCGCCATGGAATCTTCTCACATCGAGCTAGCCATATTTAAGATCTTCCAACTAATAGGACGAAAACTCCCCCACTTTAAAGATATCAACATCCTAGAACTCATAAAAAAGCAAGAATTAGTTTTCAGCACCATAACCAACGACATAGAAAAACTCCACCTTTCTCCAGTTGGTGAAGATTATCTTATGAACTTCCTTAACAATTCCCTACCCACCTATACAGATAATAGCGGAAACGACGAATTTTGGATCGAACTTTCAATCCATTATAAATTTTTCCATGTTCTAGATAACGAAAATAAGATAATAAGCGGTAAAAGATACAAAGACATAGTATATGACCGCCTTATGTGGCTCGATCAACATAAAGATTACGAACATTACAAAGAAGAACACGAGATCCTACAATCTCGCATTATTTGGCTCGAAGATATCATCCGAGAACATACCGATGATGAACTATTCATAAGCTAAAGGGATGTGAAAAAGCACTCATCCAAGGCTCTCATCCAAATCTCTTAAGGCATACTTATGTATGGGTGTATTTTTCACACCCCTTAAGCTAAACTAGGGCTTTTTCACCTCCCGCCATGTAACAATGCACCGTCATCTTTATATTCAGTTTCGCCAATTATATCAGCTTTAAACATACCACATAGTTTTATTTGCTCTATAAATTTAGGATCTACTTTAGGGATTATATATATTGCATCAGCAAATGTGAATTTTAAATCGTATAAATGCGTAGTGTGGGTTTTAGTAATCGTACCAAATTTTCTGTATTTCTCATAATATACGGTTATATGTAGAATGTTGATTTTTAGTAAATCATCCATATTATAAGATACATACGGACCATTAAGGGGAGAACTAAAATATGTGTTTTGACTATAATAATAATTGTATTCCTTAAAAATCTTTCTTATAGTCAAAATCATACTTATAATTCCAGATACTGTAATGCCTGCAAGAATCACTACAGGATTTTTCAAAACTTCATCTAACATTTCATATAAGTGCGATATGTGTGATGTGTATGTTGCTATATCCTCTATAACTTTCCCTATGATATCATTACCATGATAAGTGATCTTTGCATTGAGCATTACTGTATATACGTCTAGAATTGCAAAGACTAATACTAAAAAAATTCCAAAAAGAATATTTTTTATAACTATATTTGTACATTTAAAGGGTGGCGAATTATTTAGATTGTAATTAAAATATATTTTATGGGATGTTACAAAAAAATGAGAATTCTTAATATATGTATTTATTATCTTTTTTGCACTTTTTAAACGTATGAACTCCAATGCTAATACCATATGGAATCCATGTGCAAATAATATAATAAGATATTCAGGAAAAACATACAACACTAGTGCAGTTAGCAATACGCCAATAACAAGAATGAGCATTAATATGTTCAAATTAAAATTCCATATGGGAAATTTGTTATTGAGAAAATTGATGTCTGATGTTACCTTTAAAGATCTATCAAGTGGGATAAGCCCCTTTATACTCTTCATCATCTTGAATGATATGGTTTTCTTTTAGATATTCAGGCGATTTTTTATCTGTCATGTGATATGTTTCCTTATGTAAAATGAAAATAGTATACATTTCAAAAGAAATAAAGTCAATAGCGAATCCTTAACAAACGAAGAATAAGAAAAAACAAGCACTTAGATATATGGTATTATAATACCATATATCTAAGTGCTTGTTTTAGCGTAAATAAAAGTGCTTGACATAACGTTAATTATAATATATTATCATCATAAGTTACAAAACCTAAAAAGTTTTTTAGGTATATTTTTGTTTGATTCAAATCTTATATGAATAATAGGTATAAAATAATGACAACTTATTCTGCTAAGCCATCGGATATCAAGCGTGATTGGTTAATAATTGATGCTGAAGGTCTTACTTTAGGTCGTTTAGCTTCCATCATCGCTATGCGTCTACGTGGTAAACATAAGCCCATTTTCACTCCCAACCAAGATTGTGGAGATCATGTGGTGGTTATCAATGCTGAAAAAGTACGTTTAACGGGTCGTAAACACGCTCAAAAACGTTACTATTGGCACACAGGTTATGTGGGCGGAATTAAATTCCGTACTGCTCGCCAAGTTTTAGAGGGTGCTTATCCTGAACGTGTTTTAATCAAAGCGGTAGAACGCATGATATCTCGTAACACATTAGGTCGTACTCAAATGAAAAAATTACATGTTTATGCTGGTACAGAACATCCACATGAGGGGCAAAAACCTCTAGTGTTGGATGTTGCAAGTATGAACCCAAAAAATAAACGCTAATTTAGGAGTTTTTAAATTATGAGTGATTTACAAGAAGCTTTAGTAGCTGTTGAAACTCCAAGAGAACCTGTTAAAGATAAACTTGGTCGTTCTTATGCTACTGGTAAGCGTAAAAACGCTATAGCACGTGTATGGATTAAAGCTGGTACAGGTAAAATTGTGATCAACGGTAAGGATATGACTGCTTATTTCCGCCGTCCTGTTTTACAAATGGTAACATTACAACCTTTTATTGAAACAGAAACAAAAGATCAATTTGATGTTTTCGCTACTGTTGTTGGTGGTGGCTTATCGGGTCAAGCTGGAGCTATCAGACACGGTATCTCAAAAGCATTAAATTTATTTGATCCTGCTTTACGTCCTGCCCTTAAAAAAGCGGGTTTCCTAACTCGTGATTCTCGTGTTGTAGAACGTAAAAAATATGGTCGTCGCAAAGCTCGTCGTTCATTCCAATTCTCGAAACGTTAATTGTTGTAAAGATAAAGCTAGAGAGAATTCTTATTTCTCTCTCCCTTTACTTAAGCTTAAAAAAGATCACATTCTTTTCCTTAAAGAATGTGATCTTTTTTTATTTAATACTTGGTGGAAAAAAACCTTTATATCCTAAACCTTTAAGGATATTATATAATTCATGTAACGGCAAACCAACTATATTACTATAACTCCCAATAATTTGACGTATAAAAAAACTTGCTTGGGATTGAATGGCATAAGCTCCTGCTTTTCCTTGCCATTGGTTGGTATTTAAGTACTCTATGATCTCGCCTTTGTTTAAGTGTTTAAACTTTACCTTGCTTGATACTTCCCTATTCACAATCTCCCCTGTGGGCGATATAACACATATGCCCGTACGGACTGTATGAGATCTACCACTTAAGAAAGTAAGCATTTTTCTTGCGTCTTCTCTATCTGTGGGTTTGGCGAAAATACCATGCCCTGTAGCGATCACAGTATCAGCCGAAACAATATAAGTATTCTCACAGATTTTATCATCATTATCAGTATCATTATGAAGATTATGATAGACCTTTTGAGCTTTTTCCAAGGCCATACGCTTAACATATGCAGTAGCTTTTTCCTTTTTATTCAAGCTTTCATCGATGTTCGCAGGAATAATTTTAAATTCAAGACCAGCTTGTATAAGTAGATCTTTACGTTGTGGCGATTGTGAGGCTAGAATAAGTTCTTGAGTCATTATCTTTTAAGTGTTCCATTTAAAATAGTATTTACTTTTGACAAGTATCTTTTACTCGTTTAATAATAGCTCCACATGAAGACAATCTGTCTTCTAAATTTGCGTAGCCCCTATCTAGATGATGTACATCAGTTACGATAGTTTCACCATCGGCGATCAATCCTGCCAATACTAAAGATACGGACGCACGAAGATCAGTAGCCATAACTTTAGCCCCTTTTAACTGTACGCCACCTGTAACAATCGCCGTATTACCCAAGAGTGAAATATTCGCTCCCATGCGGACAAACTCTGGAACGTGCATGAATCTATTTTCGAAAATTTGTTCCTTAATGGTGGCTACGCCGTTTACTTTTAGCATTAAGGCCATATATTGTGCCTGCATATCTGTGGGAAAACCTGGTTGTGGTTCGGTAATAATATTTTGAGCAATAAGCTTTTTTCTTCCGCTAACTAAAAGACCTTCATCCGTTTGTATTATATCGATATTACACTTTTTAAGAGTCTCAAAAGTGCTTTCTAACAATCCATATGATGTATTTTCCAACAGAATTTCCCCACCTGTAATGGCTGCTGCAATGGCATATGTTCCTGTTTCTATACGATCAGATAACACTCTATGTTCACATCCATGAAGTTTTTTCACACCATTAATCGTAATTTTACTTGTGCCGATCCCCTTAATTTTCGCTCCCATAGATACAAGACAATTTCCAAGATCTATAATTTCAGGCTCTTGAGCTGCGTTATTGATGATTGTTTCGCCCTCTGCCAATGTTGCTGCCATGATAGCGTTCTCTGTAGCTCCAACAGAGGGAAAAGGAAAGGTAATTTTATTCCCTTTTAAACCGTTGGGAGCTTTGGCGATTAGGTATCCGTTATCCAATTCTATTTCTGCTCCTAAGGCCTCCATAGATTTAATATGCAGATCCACAGGTCTCGCCCCAATGGCACACCCACCAGGCAAAGATACACGAGCCTGACCTATTCTCGCAAGTAACGGCCCTAAAACTAAAATAGACGCTCGCATTTTACTCACTAGCTCATAGGGAGCATTGTGCTTATCTTCTTTAGTTTCAAAGGAAAAAGCATGCCCTAAGTTGCCTGCATTTTTAGCAGAATCCAACTGGGTAACTTCCACACCTAAACATTCTAATAATAAATTGATATTTCTAATATCGCCCAACTCTGGCACATTGGTAAAAGTTACCTTATCATTAGTTAATAACGGACAGCACAACAAAGGCAACGAGGCATTTTTCGCTCCGCTAATTTTGATTTTACCCTCTAAGGTTTGCCCGCCTTTAACAATAATTTTATCCATGAGTTCTTCTTTCATTAATTATTTTATTTCTATTATGTTAGATATATTATATTATATTGTATTGTAACATGAAATTCATAATAAAATGTTAATCTCTAAGCATTTGAATATAATGGTTAATATTTATCATAATTCCTCTTAGATATCAAGTTTTTTTTCCAGATCAAAGGAAGTTTTAGCCTTTCTAAATTCAAGTGATTCTTATATATTATTCTCATCTGTTATTTTTATAAAATAAATTGTATAAAATCATGTGTTTAATTTTGCCATTCACTAAAAGCAAAAAAAATATTTGACAATCTGATAAAAATAGTGTCTAATAGGCATATTAACAAATACTTGATTTGTCTCTTATTATTTCACATAATAGGATTACATATTTAAGCGAGTGTGGCGGAATTGGTAGACGCAAGGGACTTAAAATCCCTCGCTAGCAATAGCGTGCCGGTTCGAGTCCGGCCACTCGCACCATTATATAAAAGATTAATTTTTTTTTATTTTTGTATTTTAGATATCCCCAGATAATTTATTATCATTTAAGCTGGGGCTTATATAATTTGTAGCCCCTACTTATTAAAAGATATCTAAAGCTGTATTTGTTAGTAATTATAATAGTATGTATTTTATTTCTACCAATTCTAAAATATACTAAGTACTATTGAATATGGCTCAAATGATGTGTAACATGATTTAAGCGAGTGTGGCGGAATTGGTAGACGCAAGGGACTTAAAATCCCTCGCTAGCAATAGCGTGCCGGTTCGAGTCCGGCCACTCGCACCATATATAAAAAAGATATGAAGTTATATTCATATCTTTTTTTTATTTCTGTTCTTTTAAGAAACGAGAATAGGAAGTTAGAAGTTAGAAGTTAGAAAAAGAAAAAGAATAAGAAAAAAGCAACAACTCTCTTAAAATAATGTAAGAGAGTTGTTATTACTTAAAGCTTACTTTTTACTTTTCGGCTTGAGTGCTGTAACTTTGGCTTTAACTTTGGATGTTGTGGCCTTTTTTGCCTTTAATAACTTATCTGTTATTTTAGGATTTTCCTGATCTTGAATAATTTTCTTATTAAAGAGCTTATTGGCAAGCTTATCTTGACGATAGTTCTTGAGCTTATTTAAGTCTTTATTAAGGCCCTTTTGCAAGCTATATATCATAGCAAGTAGCACGACCGCAAAGGGCAGACCAGATATAATAACCCCAGTTTGCAAAGTAACCAAGGCTTTTTTCCCGCCGATCATTAAGAGAGTCATGGCTACCGCTCCTTGTAAGCTTGCCCAAAATATACGCTGAAATGTGGGCGAAGTGGTTTTTCCGCCTGATGTTAAACTATCTACCACCAACGATCCTGAATCCGATGATGTGATGAAAAAGGCAATAATCAAGAACGTACCAACCACACACAAGGCTATTTTCAAATACATCGGGATGTTAAGTAGGTGGATCATCGCAAATAGTGATGTGGATAGATCCTTATCCACTGCGGTAATTAACGTGTTCGATACGTGCGAAAGAAATAACGATGTTCCGCCAAAGGTTGACATCCAAATAAAACTTAACAAAGTTGGCACAATCAAAATAGCACTTACGAATTCTCGCACTGTACGTCCTTTGGAAATACGTGCAATGAAGATCCCCACAAATGGCGACCATGATATCCACCAAGCCCAATAGAAAATAGTCCAAGTACCCTGCCATTCTCCCTTATTTTGAGTGAAAAAGCTAATGGAAACAATATTGTTAAGATAATAGCCCAAGCCATTATTAAAACTACGTAAAATGAAAATTGTCGGCCCTAACACAAGAATCAGTATCATAAAGATAAACGCCACACGGATATTTAATTCGGAAAGTATTCGCACGCCATTACTCACACCTGATACAACAGAGATAGTCGCAACAATGGTAATTAAAACAATAATTATCAATTGGATAAGTGGTGTTTGTGGAATGCCGAAGATGTAATGTAAACCTGCGTTTATCTGTTGTGCTCCCAATCCTAAAGATGTAGCAAGACCAAATAAGCATGAGATTACCGCTAATATGTCGATAGCGTCCCCTACCCAACCAAAAACATAGTTCTTAAAGATAGGATAAAATGCCGAACGTAAAGAAAGGGGCAAACCACGATTATAATGGAAAAATGCCAAAGAAAGCCCAACAAGAGTATACATTCCCCACGGGTGCAATCCCCAATGATAAAAGGTAATTCCCAAGGCAGATCCTGCTGTGGATTTATCTATCATTGGTGGCAGATGATGAAAATGTAACAGTGGTTCGGCTACACTATAGAACATTAGTCCGATGCCCATACCAGCACTTAAAAGCATAGAATACCAAGCAAAATTTTTATATTCTGGTTTCGCTTCCGGTCCGCCTAATTTTACATCGCCAAGCTTACTAAACATTAAATATATGGGATAAACCAAACTAGCATTCGCACTTAAGATAAAAAACCAATTAAATTTTGTTGTAATGAGCGTTTTTACTTGAGCTAAAAAAATCCCAGTTTTTTGCGGTGAATATATGGTTATCCCCACAAATAGCAACACTAGTAATCCTGATACTATGGAAACTTGCGGATGAAAATCAAAGCCAAACTTTACAATATTTTTAGAGTGCATTAAACGAGTTTTACTCTTTAATCGATCCGTAACATAATTGGGTTTAGCAAACTCTTTTGAATTATTTTTCATGTTATACTTACAAAAGCCTTGAAAGCTTATACTCCTTTTTTATAAGTTTTGTATAATAAGATAGATATCAAAAAAAACACCCTACCCCTATTATTCTCATTTAATAAATAAGATAATAGAGTTAGAGTGTTTAAATTTCGCCATTTTATTCTTATTGTTTTACAAACATATGTACTAAACAAAAAATAATAAAATGACTCACTTTATACCACAACACAAATACCATATTAATTTTTAGTATTTCAGTGTATAGTATAATTTATTGCCTTAAATTAATTATTGCTAATATTTAAGACCCTAAATAAACCACAGTTCTATAATTTTTATATTCTATATAAATAACACAATATTTTTTGATTTCCGCTTTTCTTTTTTTATTATAAGCTAAACCAATGCTACAAATAAATTTTCATTTATTTTGCATCACAGATCTCACTTATTTAAGTAATAACGCCATCTACTTCACATTATGTATTAAATTTATTGATTAATTAGTATCCTAACACAGATGATTCTAAAAGTCAAATAATTTTTTTTATGATCTATCTTTTTTATGTAGTTTTTGTAGCGGTTCGTGTAATTCGTAGTATATATTACCTTTAAATAGCTCATTTATCGATTCAGGATTTAAAGATATTGTTAAAGCATAGGCAATATTATTTTCAACAAACTCTTTTTCTATTAAATCATCATCAATCTTCTTATTTAATCGTACTAAATAGTGTAAACTACTAGTATCAGCGACAGTTTTTGCGTCTTTTATATCGCTAGCATTATGGGAAAAAGTATGATGATATCCACCTTGTGCAATATCTAGAATGTCGCATAATATGGCATTGCCTGTAGGTTTCATTCCTGCACCATGCCCGATAAGAGCCATTTCTTCAAGAGTATCATTATACATCTTAACTAGATTCATAGTACCATTTACATCGGAAAATGGACGAGTTTCACAAACGATTGTGGGTCTCACATTGCATATACAATGCTCATCATCAACTTTTTTAGTTGTAGCTATTAGCTTAATTTTCATTCCCAAGCGTTTAAGAATGTTAACATCATCAAGGGTTATATGGGAAATACCTGTTATTCCCATATCTTCCATTTTAATATCTTGCCCAAATGCCAACTTAGCAAGAACATTGATCTTGTGAGCGGTATCGATTCCGTCCACATCTAGAGATGGGTTACTTTCAGCGTATCCTTTAGCTTGAGCGTCTTTTAGAGCGTCTTCATAGGATATGTTTTTGCTTTCCATTTGTGTTAAAATATAATTACATGAGCCATTTAGAATTCCTTCGACTTTCGTAATAGGCGAACAAACAAAAGTTTCTTTTATGGTCTTAACAACAGGAATACCACCACCGATAGAGGCTTCAATTCTCAATTGAGCATTATTTTTTTCGGCGATTTCTGCCAATTCTTTCCCATGGAGTGCCAGCATGGCCTTATTGGCAGTAACAACGCTTTTTCCTTTTGAGAGTGCCATTTTGCACACATGAAAGGCTAAATCTGTACCGCCCATTGTTTCCACTAGAACATCATAGTTATCAGGGATATCTAGCGGATCTTTACCAAAATGCTCAACGGATTTCGGCAAGATTCCTTTATTTTTATCGGAACGATCTATAACGGAAACGCACTTTACTGTTACATTTGTATGCTTTAAAATATGATCTGCATTTTCATTTAGAATAGTTACTAAACCAGATCCAACAGTCCCCAAGCCAACTATAGCAATATTTATTGTTGTCATTATACACCTCCATGTTATTTAAATAGTAAATCCATTATCTTAGCATAACATATTCTATAGATATATTCAACCATTTATTGTAAAATATATATTACTCGTCGTCATCTTCATCATCGTCATATCCTTGGAAATTAGTATGATTGTAGGCTTCTGTTACTACTTTTCTTGGGATTTTTTGATCTTTTGATGATTTCATTTTATTTGAAAGATCCATAGCTAGGCGTTCTCTTTGGCTTGTTTGTTCTGATTGGTTATCTTTATTATCTTGCAAGATATCCTTTAGCACATCCAAGCTTAAGCCCTGATCCTTTTTAGTGGAAGTTTTAAAGGATTTGTTATTGGCTATATTGGGAGTGCCAACCTTAGGGATGTCATTTGCTTTATTACTAGGTTTGGCTTTAACTTTAGGTTGAGCTTGCTTAATGTTTTTCTGTTTCATATCCTGATTCTTAGAATTTTCCACTCTGTTAAGTTTATCTAAGATATTAGAATCCAATCTACTCCCTTTACTCTCTTGATTAGGAGCGGGTTTACGTGGTTTTCTTGCCATTTGTCTTTTGGGTTTAGGCTTAGGTTTAGCTCGAGCTTTTGGCTCTATACTTTCGCTCGATTGACCCACTTGAGACAATAGCAGATCGTAGACATTCGCCTTAGCCGATTGTTTCATTTTTGTTCCGATAGGTTTACCATGAGGTTGTAATTTAGCTTTAGTTTTCGCTTTAACTTTTGGTTTAGCTTTAACTTTAGCTTTTTGGTTATCTGGTTCTTTTGCTTTAGAAACCAATTGTTTAAAGATCTCAATAAGATTGAGAATTTTTTCGTTATTGGGATTAAGTTTATCCGCCTCATATAATACGGATAAAGCTTGATCATAATTCTCCATTTTTTGATACATAGTAGCAAGAGTAATGAAGAATTCAGGTTGATTATTTCCTTGATCAATGGCAATACGCATACATTCAAAGGCCTCATTGGCATGACCCACATTAAATAAGGCTTTTGCAAGCTTTTTATATACTTTAGGGGCATAATCATACTCATCAAGATATAAACGATAAGCAATAATAGCCGAATCGTATTTTTTTATCTTATAATATGAATCGCCAACTTTTAAGTATAGATCGCTACGTTGTGGAGTGCGATTAATTACCGCTTGCCATAATAGGGCCGCTCCCTCGTAATCTTCTAAATTATGACAAATGGGAGCAAGTAACAATTGCACTTGTGGAGTTAAATCATCCTTATTGGCGATTAATACAGAAATATGCTCTAATGCTTGACGTTTATATTTATTTTGCAAACACAAACGCACTAACATAAAGCGTTGATAGTTATCATCCACCGCATAAGTTAAAGCGATTCCCCATGTTTCAATGGCAAGATCGATTTTCTTGATCTTTTGATAGTAATCAGCTAACTTATAATAATAAGAATGCTCATCTGGAGCCATGGAAATGGCTTGTTTATAGCAATTTTCCGCTTGCTCGAATTTTTCTTCAGCAAAAGCCATATCGCCCATATCGATGAACGCATCAGGACGTGGAGCAGTTACTATTGCCTTACTAAAGGCTTCAAGTGCAAGATCTTTTTTCCCTTGCTTGTTGTAGACCCTGCCGATTTGTAATTGATAATCTGGATTATTAGGATCTAACTCGGTAGCCTTACGCATTAATTTTTCGGCTTCGTCGTACATACCGTTATCGTAAGCGGCCATACCTAGCAGACAAGAGGCATCCGAGCTTTCAGAATTGTGTTTTAAAACATTGGAATAAATAGTTGCCGCCTTACCAACATCGCCTTTTTTATGGACTTGAATGGCGGTTAGCATTGTCATTGATGATATTAAGGTTGCGTCATCAACTGGTTCTGTACCTAGATCTTTAATCTTGATCGTCTTCATGGCTTTAACCCCTTATTTTTATCTCTTTTAATTTAACTTCTCAATATTCTATAATGTAACACTTTTTTTATGAGTTTTCAATTAGAAAATATAAATATTTAAAGTATATGAAAAATAAGCCCATACACACCTCAAAGCATACCTACATTAGTCTTTAAGTTAAGATACAGATCATCACAATCCTTAGCTAGTTTTTGGTATGGGACGGGATAACAATCTTTTCATCACATCATCGATATTGTGTTTTTGATGTATGATACTCTCAACGGCAAAACAGATGGGCATATCGATTTTAAGATTGTGGGCTAGTTCAGAGACAGATTTGGCGGTGGCTACTCCTTCGGCTACGGAAATACGTTCTGATAGGATATCATCTAAGGATCTTCCTTGACCTATGGCCGTACCTAGAGAGCAATTGCGAGACTGTTGGGAATAGGCTGTCAACATTAAATCGCCTATGCCTGCAAGGGACATTAATGTCTCTGGTTTGCCACCGATTTTTATGGTGAGTTTTTTCATTTCGCTAAGGGATCTTGTTACTAGTGCTGCACGGGCGTTATCGCCTAGTTTTTTCCCTGTAACTATACCCGAGCCAATGGCGATAACATTTTTTAATGCTCCGCCCACTTGGGCCCCAATTTTATCTTCTAAAGGATACAAACGGAAGTTATTACCCGAATAGGCTTGAGAAATATCATTACGGATCTTTTCATTATCGCAAGCAATACAAGCGGCGATTGGTAGACCTGCCATGGCATCGTAAGCGAATGTAGGGCCTGTTAAGACTCCTGTGATGTTATTTGGTAAAATCTCGTCTATAATTTGAGTTGGTAGTAGGTAGCTAGTATCTTCTATGCCTTTACAACAGGTAATTACAGGAATTGTCTCTTTTATGTGATTTTTTGCTTGTTGGAGAATTGATCTTGTAAATTGCGATGGAGTTACAACTAAAATGAAATCCACATCTTGAAGAAAATTAAAATCAGAATGTGCAGTGATATTTTTCACAGGAAAATCAGATATATATTTATTATGATGATTTAAGTTAATATCTTCTACCACATCTTTTTCAAAGGCCCATATATGAGTTTCCAAGCCATTACGCTCGGCCATACAGGCTAGAGCTGTTCCCCAAGCTCCTGCTCCAATGATTCCGATTTTTTTCATAATTAATCCTCCCATTCTATTTACTTCATATGTGATTATATAGGAAAGATTCGCATTTTTCAAGATCTTTATTTTTTTTAAAAATAGCGTAGAATATGGAATTTAAAACGTTTTAAATCTTTTTTGCGGTTTTTTCTTGTAAGAGTCGCTACAATGAATAATGTAGATAACAATGATTATCCAATAATAATAATAATTTTAATCTTAAGGAGATTAATCATGATAAATTATCAATCTGACGACGTGAACCCGCTAACCATTGAATTATGCAAAACTGCATTGGAAGCGAAAAAACTCGGATACGTAAATGCTGTGAAACTTATAAGCTTAGCTATGGAGTTGATAGAAAATCCTAGCGATAAACAAGAAAGCAATGTAATTGCCTTCCATAAGTTCAAATACGAAGAATACGACAACAAAAACGATAACTATAAAGATGACAACAAGCCATTTGTTGCCTAAAGACATCATACACAATATCGCAAACCATAAACCAACTTCAAAAAGGCATAATTCCATGAAAATTGAAAAATATACACATCTTAAGGATCGCAATACTCAAAACAATGACATTTCAGATCTTAATTTAACATTATACAAAATCTCAAAAACCGCTCGATTCTTAGGGCATATAGAGGCCTCTAATATTTTAGATATGGCTATGGTAGTGTTAGACGACGAAGAAAAAGCCAAAGCTCAAGAGAAATTGCAACAACAACAAAAATCTAAACTAAAAGCCTAGCTTAAGATTATCTAAGTGAATTTTCTCATGGCTATTGCATAAGTCATAAATAATACAGTTTTCACAAACTGGTTTACGTGCTTTGCAAACATAACGCCCATGTAATATCAACCAATGATGAGAATCTTGCACATAGGGGCTAGGGATGACTTTTGCGAGTCCCTGCTCCACTGCTAACACATCCGATCCTTTGGCTAAGCCTAAGCGATTACTTAATCTAAAAATATGAGTATCAACCGCAATGGTGGGTTCGCCAAAAGCTACATTTTGTACTACATTTGCAGTTTTACGCCCTACCCCTGCCAATTTCTGTAAGGCCTTGCTATCATTGGGTACTTGGCTTTTATGGTCTTCGATCAATGCGTAAGCGGTTTTAATAACATTCTTCGCTTTTGTTTTATATAAGCCTATGGATCTAATATACTCAATTAACTTCTCTTCGCCAAGTTTTACCATATCTTCAGGAGTAGCGACAATCTTAAAAAGATCTTTCGTTGCTTTGTTAACACTTACGTCAGTAGCTTGAGCCGATAAGGTAACCGCCACTAATAAAGTATAAGTATTGGTATATTCTAGATCACTTTTAGGCTCTGGATTATCTTCCTTAAAACGACGAAACATCTCTTCAACATCCGCTTTCAACATACGCTTTGTCGCTTTAATTTTAGGTTTTACAGCCATAATTCTCATTCCTTATAAACAGTTATAAAATTCTTTAAGATACATCTTAACCCCTAGATCACAATCCATAATCCCAAGGATCGGGAGAAATGAGCTAAGGTGTGCTTGCAAGCGGTACGCCGTCCGTGTACTTAATGCTTACACTAGTACCGCTAGCAAGTGCAGATTAACCCACTTATCACGATCCGCAGGATTGGGAGAAATGGGATAAAATGTGCCTTTAATTAGGGCGACATGTACTCACGTCTACATAAGACCTAAGATAAGGTCAGATTAGCCCACTCATCCCCCACCGCAAGCCCAAGGATTGGGAGAAATGGGATAAGATGTGCCTTACCTTAGGGCGACGTGTACTCACGTCTACATAAGCCCTAAGGTAAGGTGCAGATTAGCCCACTCATCCCCCACCGCAAGCCCAAGGATTGGGAGAAATGGGATAAGATGTGCCTTTAATTAGGGCGACATGTACTCACGTCTACATAAGACCTAAGATAAGGTCAGATTAGCCCACTCATCCCCCACCGCAAGCCCAAGGATTGGGAGAAATGGGATAAGATGTACCTTAACTTAGGGCGACGTGTACTCACGTCTACATAAGCCCTAAGGTAAGGTGCAGATTAGCCCACTCATCCCCCACCGCAAGCCCAAGGATTGGGAGAAATGGGATAAGATGCACCTTAACTTAGGGCGACGTGTACTCACGTCTACATAAGCCCTAAGGTAAGGTGCATATTAGCCCATTTATCACGATCCTTTTTATATGCGTTGTAGGTTTTTGGCGAGCTTTGCTATGCCGATTAGGTGTCTGTGAACTATTTGGTGGTTGATTTTTAGTTGGATTTTCATGCAATCTTGTTCGCATTCTACTATTTTGGCTATGGTTTTTAGAATGTATTCGGGGCGTTTGCTCCATTGGATTATTATAGAGTCCATATTAAATAAGCCGTTTCTCATGGATACGGATCGCACGTTACTGCCACTTTTAAGTTGGATTACTGCTGTATATAGTCGCTCTAGGCTTGAGAAGAACATACGCATTAGGGGGATTGAAACATCGGAGGTATTTTCTTTGTAGTATTTATTTAGGGCTTTTTCTAGGGTTTGATAATTCCCCATTAGGGTGGCGTTTATTATATCTTGCTGGCCCATATTTGATGAGGGCATTACGCAGGCTAGAACATCTTCTAGCGTTATTGTGTTACGTCCTTCGCCCATGTATGTTATGAGTTTTTCTAGCTCATTTATGGTCATTTGGCGATCACTACCTAAAAATTCTAAGATTTTGATACGTGCTTCATTTTGAATGTTAAAATTATGCGACTTTAGATAATCGTTTATGAAATATCCTAGAGACTGCACTGTATCGGCATAGCATGGGAAACCCATGGATTGATCATCTTTTGTTATTAATTTATGGAGTTCGGTGGTTTTTGCAATATCACGAGCTTCTATGACTAAATGGGCAATGGATGAGTTCCCTTCTGCGAGCCATACCTTTAGGGTTTTGTTAAATTTACGAATATCCGATCCATAGGCTCGCACGTGGATAATTTGTTTATCGCCAAACATGGGGATAGTATACAGAGAATCCAACAATAAATGAGGATCTTGAGAAATTTCATCTAGGGTAATTTTAGTAACTGTGGTGTTATCGTTAAAGCTTTTTAAGATATCAATAATGGATTTTACACGAATCCCGATCATGCCAACATCTTTACCATATACTAAAAATGTACAGATATTATCAGGAATATTTTTACTCTTTAAACGAGAATCGACCTCGTTGGCTTTTAACATTGACATAAGAAATAAACCTTTGATTTAAAGAAAGATTTAACTTCTATTGTGAGAAATCGCACTCAAAGGAACTAGCTCAAAACTACCATTTGTTTTTCTGCCTCCATGAAGTGAAATCCAATTGATTACCATTTGCATAAGTCTTGGTTGTGGTTCTACTAAGATCACTTGATTTTTACCACTAACAAGTTTAGCGTATGCTTGTTTTAGATGTTTCTCAACTTCTGCAGATGTTTGAGTGGATTTTAAAGATTGATCTGTTTCCGCATAAGGAGCTAAGGCTTTTACTGCTAATACTTTTAACATACTGCGAGTACCTGCTGATCCGTCATCGAATGTTAACAAGCCACGAGAGTTTAATTCAGATACAACAATATGCAACTTGGATCTATTGGATACGAAACTATCGCCATACATTAACGCCGCTCCCATATAACCAGTGGTAGAAGATAGTAAAACATTCATAGCGTCTAACAATTGAGTGGGATTCTGTGTGTGTCTTAGAGTTTTCGGGCCAGAATCACGATCATAACTTCCTGATTCTGTTGGGAATTCAATTAAAAACTCATGCCCTTTTACACGGATCATTTTTGATTTAGTGAAGATATTATGAGAATAGGAACTTAAAATAAATGTTACTTCCAATGGCATTTTATCCACTGCCAGCTTAAAGCCCGTTTGCGATAATCCGATAGGACCAAGCACAATCGCCACCTTAGGATGTGAATTTTTAAATTTATAAGGCTGTGCATATAAACGCCATGGCTTTGAGCCGTCTTTTGCGATTACTGGAATGCTCCCAGTGTCTGTATTTTGGGTAATCTTGCGAATGGGAGCAGATGGCAACGGCTTTATGCGTTTCTCATCGGCTACCCCTGATAAGACATTATCGGAAATAGCATTCGGACTAATTGTCATCGAACCAGTAGCACGATGTTCTTTAGAATTCTTTTTAGTAAAAGCACTCTTCGGAATGGCAGTCCTATAAACAGGGGCTTCTTTCGGCTTTTTTGATGATAAAAAAAACAAGATCCCACCAGCTATAACGGCAATTAAAACGATTCCTACAACAATCCATTTAATTAACTTGGCAAACATTATCTCAACTCCTTAATTTTAATTATTTTTTTCTCGTAACTTTTTTAGTATTAGTATTGGTTTTAGCATTAACCTTGGTTTTAGATTTGGCTAGCGTCTTCTTTTTCTTTGCGTTCATGGCGATAGTCTTTTGGTTATAATCTTTCATAAACTTCATAGAATGGATTAAATCTACACTTCTGGTCAATTGATAATCCACATTTATATCCTTATCATATAAATAATCTCGCTCGGATACGGGTGAAGTATCTTCCTTAGTTGTGGATTTGGATTTATCTAGCTGTTTTTTACGATTGGCTTTTTCTTGGTCCGCCTTATCTTGATCTTCTTTATTGGTGTTCTTAATGGTGTTTTTAAGATCTGATTCGTGAATTGACGCTCCATAATTATATTCTTCAACCTTGGCTTGCTTAACCATAATATCAGGAGTGATCCCCACTTGTTGGATTGAACTACCTGCAGGAGTGTAATATCTTGATACAGTCAAACGAATTCCGCCATACTTACCATTTAGTAACGGCAGTGTGGCTTGAACGATCCCCTTACCGAAAGTTGTACGACCAAGAACAATAGCACGGCGATGATCATGTAAGGCCCCTGTTACGATTTCCGCTGCCGAGGCTGTACCGCCATTAACCAAGACAATCAACGGAGCACCGTTTAGCTCATCACCTTTAGTGGCACTATAGCTCATGAAATTAGATTGATCAACAGGCTTGCCCTTATTATCCAGACGCCCACGAGTGGAAACGATCTCACCACCGTCTAAGAAAGTATCGGCAACCTTAACCGCTTGATTAACTAAACCACCTGGATTATTTCTAAGATCTAGAATGTATCCTGTGATTTTAGTATGTTTAGTTTGAGCGAACTTTCTCACATTTTTAATGGCCGTATCTAAACCGCTTTTAGTTTGCATATTAAAACTGTTGATTCGCAAATAGGCAACATCATTATCAATTAGTTTAGAAACAGTAGGATAATCCTTAATGATAGCACGTGTTAACGTAGTATTAAAGGGCTTTTTATTATTCCTTACCACCGTAAGAACAACCTTACTTCCTGCTTTACCACGCATGGCTTTTATGATGTCCGCCTCTTCCATTGTGCGTACTGATTTATTATCGATACCAACAATGAGATCTTTCGATTTTAAATGAACTTTTGACGCTGGAGTATTATCCATTACAGTCATAACTTTAATGGTTTTATCTTCAAAAATAAAACGAATACCGATTCCGCCAAATTGACCTTTAGCATCGTTTTCCACTTTGTTAAAAGATTTCTCATCCACATAAAAAGAATGGGGATCTAAGGCACTGATCATACCTTTTAAAGCACCCTCAATCAAGATACGAGTATCTACTTTTTTAACGTAACTTGTTTTTACCAGATCTAACACTTGCCCGAACAGGCTTAGCATTTCGTAGGTTTGTTGTTCTTCTTGAATTGGGGTTAATGGTTTCTTAGCTTTAGTTTGTGCGTAAGATACATTAAAGCTAGACATAGCTAACAAAGTCGCCGATGTTAAAACTAAAGATTTAAATTTAATTTTCATAAATTTTTCCTTGAATATAAAGAATCTATTAAGAGTCGTTTTATTAAATATTGATCATAGTATCATATAACTATTAAAAAAACAAGAGCATTATACTTTTTTTGTTATGATCACCTTGAAAGTAACAAAATAATAAATACATGTATGTAAGCGATTTAGAAAAAACACTCTAATTAAGGGGCTTGAAAAAGCACTCCTTTGGGGTTTGGGGAAAGCACATTTTAGCTTATTTTTCACATCCCTTTAATTTACACAAAATCGTAGTATATAAATTAAGTGAATAATTGTAAGGATTAAAGTTATGTCTATCAATAAAGAAAATTTAAATTCAGCCATAAGAGAGACTCTTGTGATAATCTTAGCAGGTGGGCGTGGTACACGTTTGGGCGGTTTAACAAAATATGAAAGTAAGCCAGCAATTACCTTTGGCGGACAGTTTAAATTAATTGATTTCCCCTTATCAAACTGTATTAATTCTGGATTCAGAAGAATTTCTTTAGTTACGCAATATCAAGCTCATAGCCTAATGCACCATGTGAATAACGGTTGGGATATTTTAAATACCAGTCTAAACGAATTCATTGAGATGTTACCTGCCGAACAAAAAAACAAAGATTCCAAATGGTATTGCGGTACGGCTGACGCCATTTATCAAAATGCACGCTATATTAAATCTCACAAGCCTAAATATGTTATGATTTTATCAGGAGATCATATTTATAAGCAAGATTTTAGTATCATGTTAAATGATCATATAGAATCTGGTGCTAAATGTACGGTTTCCTGTTTGGAAGTTCCCCATGCAGACGCTAAGGCCTTTGGCTGTGTGGATGTTGATAGTAACGACATGGTTACTAACTTCCTAGAAAAGCCTAAAGATCCCCCACGAATCCCCAACAATCAAGATATGACATTTGCCTCTCAAGGTAACTATATCTTTAATGCCGATACTTTACTTGATATCTTAGAGCATGATACCTTAAACGAACAAAGTAGCCATGATTTTGGTAAGGATATTTTACCGTTATTGGTAAAAGAAAAATCCCTACTGGCTCATAGATTTTCCACATCATGCGTATATTCTGGCTCTCAAGTTGCCTATTGGAAAGACGTGGGAACAGTTGACGGATACTGGAAAGCCAACATTGCCCTTACGGATGTTATTCCAGATTTTAACTTTTACGATGAAAACTGGCGAATTTTCTCTAAACAAGAATTTTCACTGCCTGCCAAGTTCGTATTTGATGAAAACCGACGCCGTGGTCTAGCCTTGGATTCCTTGATATCTTCTCGAGTTATTGTTTCTGGAGCTGTAGTTAAAAAATCTGTGATTTCCTATGGAGTTTACGTCCATTCAGGATCTCGAGTGGATCATTCTGTGATCATGCCAAATGTGATTATAGAACGCAATTGTACCATAAAGAAAGCGATTATTGGGATCGATTGCCAACTCCCTGCAGGTACAAACATCGGTATAGATCATGAAATGGACAAACGTTTTTTCGAAGTTACCGAAAATGGCGTAGTGCTAGTTACAAAAAGCACATTAAAAAATTACACCAAAACCCTACTCACAAACAACAACAACAACCAAGAACATCCAGAACACAACATCCTACCCAATGTTGCATAAATACTATATTTCATAAGCCAGATGTTTCATAAGCACATGTTATTTAATTATAACATGTGCTTATATATAACAATCACTTAAACCTTATAGTTATTTTCCAGACTATGGTAACCTACAGTTCTTCCCTGCCATGTTTTAAAGTTGGGATTTTTTTCAGGAGTAAGAGCTTTGGTTTCTATCATCCATGTTTGGATCATAGCAACTAGCTTTTTCACGAGTTCGGGATTTTCCTTAGCGATGTCATGGCGTTCTTCAATATCGCTTACCACATTGTATAGTTCTGCGTGATGGTCTTCATAGAAATATATTAGTTTCATATCATTCTCACGTACGCTACTGGCAGGAGATCCCCCTTGATTTCCATAGTGTGGATAGTGCCAATAAATGGCCCCACGTTCGAAATCATTTTCGCTTATGTTTGCGGTTAGTAAAGGGGCAAAGCTTTTGCCGTCCACATGTTGATTTTCCACTAAATCCAAGCCTGCAAGTTCCAATAATGTCGGATAGAAATCAGTACCTGTTACGTAGTTCTTAGTATTTTCATGGGGCTTAATTTTGCCTTGCCATTGAATCATCATAGGTTCTCTTGTACCGCCTTCATACATCCAGCCTTTACCCTCACTTAAAGGTAAATTAGATGTGGGACAGCCTTCAGATGTGGCTAATCCGCCATTATCGGATGTGAAAACAATAATAGTATCTTCTAAGAGATTTTTTTCCTTTAAGGCGGTTAGTATTTTACCGATGTTTTCATCAAGACTATCGATCAAGCCTGCATATGCAACATCAGATTGAACAGTACGGCGGATAATATCTCGATCCTGTTTATCTATGGTTGTACCTTTACCGCCTACGGTAAATGGATCGATTTTATCCAAGCCCATATCTTTGGCTTTTTTCGTATATTTATCAAGCTTTTCTTGCTTAGCTTGAATGGGAGTGTGTACCGCATAAAAAGACATGTGCATAAAAAATGATTGATCGCTCTTCAAATTCCTAATGAGATCACTAGCTTGATCTCCTAAGTAATCTGTTAAGTAAGTATCTTTAGGGACATCCACATCTTTTAAGGCCGAAATAGTCTCCCATGGGCTAAAGTATCCGCTTGGTCCAGGCGATCCCACATCGCAACCGCCGATATTAACATCGAAACCAAACTCCAAAGGACTCTTGCCCTTTTCCCCCAAATGCCATTTGCCCACATGCCAAGTATTATAGCCATTATCTTGGAAAGCTTTGGCGATAGTATATTCATCACTCGGCAAACCCTTTTTATAGGGAGCGTCCATAAGCATACCTTGTAATGGATGTGATGGCTTTTCCGCAAAATCTATCCAATCGGTTATGCCCACACGTGCAGGATATTTACCAGTCATAATACTAGCACGAGCAGGCGAACATACTGGACAAGTACTATAAGCTTGTAAGAATTTCATACCGTTTTTGGCGATACTATCGATATTTGGGGTTTCATAAAAATCACTGCCGTAACAACTTAGATCTTTCCAGCCCATATCATCAATCAAGATGAATAATACATTAGGTTTTTTACTCATTGTTTTACTCCTTTAAAATATATGTGAATTAAAGTATATATGAAAATGTTTATGTTTATTTATATTTTATAGCCAAGACTCCTGCAGATTTGATCTCTGTAGTTTGCTCGCCGATAATTACATCGTAATTTTTGGAATTAATGAACTTACTCACATCTAAGCTTTCTTTTGCATAGTTAAAGAAAAATACGAATTCTCCCGATCTTCTCATTTTCAGATGTTGCGGTAATCTGTGAGGTAAGATTCTAATATCTAAATCCTTACACACATCCGAGAAGAGTTCCACCAGCATGGAATTTTCAGGCATACAAGTAATATAAGTTAAATTATTATTTCGTACCACCGCAGGACTTCCGCCCCTAAACTCATCAGATTTAAATTCTGCAACTACCTTTTGATTGGTTTGAATGTGTTCTCGATAAAGAGTTGAAGTATATTCTTGATCCTTATAAATAATTGTCTCTTTCACATAGGGAGCGAATGTTTCCAGTTGGAGAATTTTCACATCTATCAGATTTTCAATACCTACAAGTGGTAACTCTTCTGGGATGTGTAGATCTTCTTCTCTACTAAATGTTCTAGGCGATAAAATAATCTGACCCTTAAAGTTCTGTAAGTTCTTAATTAAGGTTGGATTAGCTAACATACTTTGAGTTAATACCACCACTTTATAAGAAGAAAGATCATGCTTGGATGAAATAACATCCACATTAGCCCCTAAATTAATAAAGGCCTCATAGTATCGATGAAAGATAGTTAGCTTATCAACACTAATACTCTGACTTTGCGACATAAACGCCCACAGAGAATCATAATCATAGATAAAAGCAACCTCCGATGTACAATCCTGCTTAAAACCTGCCTGTTCTAGTTTTTTGATATCTTGACTAATTTGGGTATATTCTACGCCACCTTGAGCAATATCGCCACTTGGTAACAGTAAACCAGAATGGAACGCCTCAAAGCCTGCCAAACACTGTCGCCATCTAAAGGGAGAAAGCAAGGTTGCCCCATGGGCGATTCCTTCGATTCCCCATAGTCTGATCATGCCGTCTTGCGGTACAGGATTATGCTGGGCCCAATTGATTGGCCCTGCTTGATGTTCTAAGATCCAAAATTTACCATTACCAACTCCACGGGTTAGATCAAAGGTAAAGCCTTGCATTGTATAAAATCCACGTCTAAATTGGCTTTGCTCTACAAGTAAAGAGGGATTTAGATTAGTTTCATTGGAATATACACCTAAAGGATAAAAATCTATACTAGGGACATCCAAATCAGCCATTAAATCGAACTGATTAACATAAGGGAATGCCACCATAAAGTTATGAGTTACAGGGATATCCTTATAATATGAGTTTATAATATCCACTTGCTCTTTATTAAAAGATGTTACATTATCCGCATGAAAACGGTGAAAATCTAAGACTTGTGTAGGATTCGCACAACGTGGAGCAGGAAATTCTATTTCATCAAACGAGCCGTAAATTAACGACCAAAACTCCGAACCCCATGCCTTATTTAGATTATCTAAGCTTTTATATTTAGCTTGTAGCCATTTTCTAAAAGCTAAAAGATCTTCAGGGGAATAACTCAAGCCACCATATTCATTATCTGTCTGCCACCCTACAATATTTTTATAGTCCTTAAAATTCTCGGCATAAGCTTTTGTAATCTTACGAGAGAATTCACGATACTTTTCACTGGAAAAAGAATAATTTCTTCTTGTACCTGATACCATAGGCGTATTCACATCCGTATAAGCTCGCACTTCAGGATACTTCACAACTAACCACGGTGGTAAACTTGCGGTTGGAGTACACATAATAACATTAATGTTATTTTTTTCTAGTAAATCCATAACCTCATTTAACAAGGTAAAATCATATTTATTTTCTTCACTTTCAACTAATCCCCACGTAAATTCAAATATACGAACTGTAGAAATACCTATTTGTTTCATTTTTTTAATATCATCATGCCACTGGTCTTTTGACCAATGTTCAGGATAATAACATACACCTAATTTCATGTCCTTATCTTTCCTTTTGTATATTATTTATACACTATATATTCCCAAAACTTGAGAAAACAACCTAAAATCCACCTTAAATTAGAGCGAGTATATTCAAACTATACATCATCCCTAATTAAAGGTGCATATTAGCCAATTTTTCACAATCCTAGCCTTTTTTGCCTCGTACGGGAAGATCCATCACTAAACCCGTACTATAATCTAGCTGACGTGGTTCGTATCTTTCATCTTCTTCGGGTTGGCGAGTCATGGCGGTATATTCCCATGTTTCTTCGGGAGCGTCTTTTCGCCATGGGCGATTGTGCCAGTAGTAGCCACGGAATGGATCTCTTGTGTCATTTAGCCAGTCTAGTAAAGCGTCATGTAGGCGATACTTTTCTTTAACTACTGCCGAACTTTCGTCATTGATTAAGTTGTTCATCTCTTCGGGATCTTCTTGAAGATCGTAGAATTCATCAGAAGTTAGCAGATTAACTACTAATTTATAACGGCCGTCCATGGAACATCTAATTGGTTGGAATCCGCCGAATCCGTCATGTTCGCCCTCGTAGCGACCGAATTCAGAGAAAATATACTCATTAGTGCGTATGCTTTGATCCTTTAAATGCGGAAGTAAGCTTTTACCGTCCATGGTTTTTGGAACGTATCCACAGAAATAATCCATTACTGTAGGGCATATATTAATGTGCGATACTGGATGATCTATGGTTTGATTGGCTTTAATATGATCTTTCCATTTAATGATGAAAGGAATATTGACATTTTCTTCATACATGGTCGCACCTTTATTGGTTAAACCGTGCGACATGGCATGGAAACCATGATCACTAGTATAAAACACCATAGAATCAGGCACATGTTTATCAATAGTCTTTTTTACAGATCCGATCTCTTCATCTATGAAATAGTTACAACCTATGGCATAGTTAACCACCTTTAAGATAGCATTTGGACCATCTAAATCTTTATTTACCTTAGCCCATACTTTATGATGTGCGGGTTTATCTTCTAAGGTATCTTTGGTATTGATTTTATTTTTCTGTATGATGTAATCTTCATATTTATTGAAATATTCAGGCGGACACAAGCTCGGATGATGTGGTTCATCATAAGATAAAACCAACAAGAAATCTTCATCCTTATATTTTTCTATGAACTCCATTGCTCTTTTAGAACATCTGTAACCATAAGTAAATTCTTTAGTAAACCAATCGGCATTACTAGAATCCATTTGTCTTGAAAGTAGGCGTTCTTCGTCAGTTAACTCTTCAAGATAGTTACGCATATCATACCAATAATCAGGATCCCAACCTTCAGGACACTTACCTAAACCGAAATAATCCGAGCCGTCCAAATGCCACTTACCGATGTATCCACATTTGACCCCTTGATCTGACAAACGCTGGCCTATGGTTTTTATGTTAGCTCCTAAGGGCTGATTGTTCGTCCAACTGCCATTACTATGGGGAAAGATTCCCGTAAATAACCCCGAACGTGCTGGCCCACAAACTGGAGTACAAGTATAACCATTGGTATACATAGCCCCCTCACTTGCAAGCTCATCTAGGTTAACAGTTATCATATCAGAATTGCCGTAGCAACCTAACATGTCTGTTCTTTGAGTGTCTGTCATTATGATAATTGATTGTTTTGGCATGTTTTTTTCCTTTAATTTTCTTATGTTATTATATACTAAATTGTAGTATATTTCATTTTATACTAAAAATCCTATATTGTCAAGTAAAATATCTTATTAAAGGGCATGAAAATACACACCCACACATTTCCCCCCACACATTTAAGCTTAAGGATATGAGATATAAGATATTAGATTAGGAATTTAGCTTGTTATTCACCGCCTTTACTTGGTAGAATGGTAAATTCAAGAATAGATTTAACCGCTTTTAAGGTATACTTATCTAAATAATTAGCCTCTGGTCCGTTTTGGATACAACTACCGTTTCCGATACCTGATTGAGCAAAGTCTATATTGATAATAGTTTCCTTTCTTTTGTTTAACTCGTACGTGTGTTTAGCATTGGTTAGATCTGCAGTGGTGTAATGATGTACACTCACATCGAATGTCGATGTGCCTTTGGCTTTAAATAGTAAGCCGATATTCTTATTATTGCTGATTTTCGCCCAACGTGTATCAGTTTTATTGCCATTTTCTTGCGGTAGAATGTAATTCTCAAATAATTGATCAACCGTACCATTATATAAGCCAACTATAGCACTTTCTTTTCTATCAACATAACTTTCTTGAGGTCCACGACCAAACCAAGAGAAATTCTCAAAGTTTGCTTGAGTTTTAAGAGTTAAGCCCATTCTTGGTAGATTATCCACTTGAGTTAATGGATTATCCAATAATTTAGGATCGAATTCCACTTTTACATCGATTACGCCGTCCTTAAAGATTTTGTAAATAACTGTAGTTTCAAAAGTGATATATCTACCTGCTCGTGCAAAGTTTGCTTTCACTTCGATATCGACAGATGTGGCGGTTTTGTTGACTTTTACATCTGTTACATTACGTACTAACAGATCCAAACCAAGCTTACGCCATTCGCCTGACGGTGCATCATTTCTTAAGAACCAACCTTTTTCATCGTTATCGGTTGGAGCTCTAAAGAAGTTTTCCTTAAAGCCTTCGTTTAAGACTTCCGTACCGCCGATTTTATAACTTTCTAATACGCCATAAACCTTATCGAAGAT
>NQOV01000011.1 GCA_002632265.1 Rhodospirillaceae bacterium MC! | reverse complement strand
ATCATGTTACTATGCTTGATCCATAATAACACTTACGGACGTTTAGCATTTGTCCTTTGTGGAGCTATTGTGTTTGTTATCGGTGTTGGCTTATTCATCGCCTCAAAGAAGACTTTTGACAAAGCCGAATCTAAATAAATCATTTTAATAAGTATGTATAATGTTGCATTTGCTATAATTTTATGTTATAGTATGTACGTTATACATATTTTGATTTATTCGACATATTAAACATAATTCAATTATTTCACATATTTCAACTATTTGACCATAAAAAGAAAGACATATCATAATCATGACAAATTCAATTTTTATCACAGATGAAGAAGCTTCAAAAATTAAAGAAGCCATTTCCAATAAAAGCAGTTTAATGGGAAAATCATTCATTCAACTACAAGCAAACGGCGATACTTATCTTAAGGATGATCTAATCGTCCCAAAAAATGGTGCAGCGGGCGGATATGAGCATACAACACACATGTGTAATGCTGTTAAGATCCAAACTTGGGCTAAAATATACAAAATTCTAAAAGATGAAAAATACGCTAAACAAGCTGAAGCACTATTGGATATGTATGTGGAAAAATACTTACAATTACCTTTCGCTAAAACTCTAACCCAAAACCCTCCAGGACGCATGTTCCACCAAATTCTAAATGAACAAATGTGGTTGATTCGTGTTGTTGAAGGTTATAGTTATCTGAAAAATTACTTATCTGAAGAAAAACAAAAAGCTATAGAAGAAAAAGTTATTACTCCCATTTGTGAATTAATGATTGAAACCAATAGCGATAGATTCGATATCATCCATAATCATGGTATTTGGGCTGTGGGTTGTGTTGGTATTGCAGGGATCATCATGGGTAAGGATGATTATGTGGAAAAAGCTGTAAAAGGACTAAAACTTGATAGTAAAACAGGTGGATTTAGAGCACAACTTGACAATCTATTATCGCCAGATGGCTACTATGAAGAAGGTCCTTACTATCTAAGATTCGCCCTATGGCCTATGTATTTATTTGCTGAAGCTTTAGAGCGTCATTGCCCTGATTACAAGATCTTTGAATACAGAGATCAAATCATCAAGAAAACATTATATTCTATGATGGATATGGTTTTAAACGACGGTCAACTACCAAGCTTAAATGATGCTTATAGATCAACATCTATCTATGAAGTTGGTGGCCCGTGTGTGGGTTTCTTATATGCCACTGCATTAATTTACTGTCGTTATGGTGCTGATGATAAACTATTATGGATCGCACAAAAACAAGATGAAGTTATGATCAATATTGCAGGTCTTAATATTTCGAATGCTTTAGAAGATCTTAAAACTAAAGGTAAATGCTTAGAATATAAAGCTCCTGAAAGTTGTGAGATCAAAGCAGGGAAAAGCGGAACTGCTGGAGCTATCGGCGTTTTACGCTCTAAAGACGGCAATGGCAAAGAATATCGTGTGCTAATGAGTTACGGTACTCACGGTATGCGAGAACATGGACACTATGACGGCTTATCTATCATGGTTAACATGAATGATAGTAGCGTCTTAACAGATTACGGCTGTGCAAGATGGGCGAATCTAACTCAAAAGTATGAGGGTACTTATGCACCTGAAAACTTTAGTTATGCCAAACATACAGTAGCACATAATACAATCGTTGTTGATAAAGCCACACATCACTTCGCCAACGGTAGAACCGCCGAAAAGCACGACGGTAAATGTCATATCTTTAACACGTCAGATCCTAAAGCTCAATTAATGAGTGCGAAAACTAGCGAATATGCTGACGGTTGCGATATGCAGAGATCTGTAATCTTATTTGAAGATTACGAAGAGTTTGAACATCCGATTTTAATTGATATCTTTAAAATCATCTCTAAAGCAAATCACACATACGATTTACCATTTCATTATCTAGGTCAAGCGGTGGAATATAATTTCCCTAAAGCTGCGTCTAATACTCAACTTACTCCAGCGGGCGACGGCTTTGGCTATCAACATTTATGGCGTGAAGGTACAGGCGATCCACGTGTGAACTTTGGTTATACATGGTTACATGAGGGTAGATTCTACTCTATCAATTCATCTGTTACCAACAACACTAAAGTAATATACGGAACTATCGGAGCTAATGACCCTGAAGATCATTTACGTCCAGAACCTTACATTATCCTAAGACAAACAGGTAAAACTCACGCTTTCGCCAGTGTTTTAGAAAGTCATGGTATGTTCGATGAAGCTCAAGAAGTGGCTCAAAATTCTTTCTCTAAGATCGATATTACTCACATGTTAGCAACAAATGAACAAGGTACTATCGTATGTATTAGATTAAAATCAGGCGTTAGATATACTGTTATGGTTAGTAACATCGATAATGTGGATGATAATACTCAACATAGTATCATCTCGGAAAAAAATCAGCATTTCTCTTGGCAAGGTAGCCATAAGATCATAAAACATCAATCCTAATAATAAAGGGTGGAAAAAGATTGTAAAAAAAGATTGCAAAATCTGCCTTAAGATTAGTCATTGCTTAGATTAGCCATAATTTTAAGGTGCATACTAAAATCTTTTGTACACCCCATATAATACGCCCGTATAATACGTATGACAAATAAATAAAATTATACAACATTAATATTGACATATAAAATATTATGTTGTATAATTCATACGTTAACAATATACGTAGTATATGATAAGACAAAACATTACACACAATATTATACACAATATAAAACAACAAGGAAGACACAACATGAAACATTTTTTCATTGCAGATGACGTAGAATACAACGATCTAGGCGACGGTATTAAACGTAAAATTATTGGTCATACAGAAGGCTTAATGGCTTGCGAAGTAAAATTCGAAAAAGGAGCAATCGGTACTGCTCACATTCACGACATTCACGATCAAATCGGTTACGTACAATCGGGCAAGTTTGAAGCAGAAGTGGACGGTAAAAAAGTAATCCTTAAAGCAGGCGACGCTTTCATCGCTCCTAAAGATCTACTTCACGGTGCTGTATGCTTAGAAGCTGGTACTTTAATTGATATGTTCAATCCTAGAAGAGATGACTTTTTATAATAAAGAGCGTGAAAAAGCACTTTTTCCCACTCTTTAATAGTGGTGTTGGAATGTAGAGAGTTATTCTCTTTTCACAACTTTATAATTAATAAAAAAAACAAACAAGAACTAACCTTAACAACAAGGATAACACTATGCAAAGTATTGCTAGCATTGGCGAGTGTATGATTGAACTCGCATCCGTAGACTGTAATAGCGAAAATGGTTTACCCCATTATCAACTATCATTTGGTGGGGATACCTTAAACACATCAGTATATTTAGCACGTTTAGGCGGAAAAGTATCATATGCTACAGCTTTAGGGCAAGATATGTACAGTCAAAAAATGTTAGATCTATGGAATGATGAAAATGTAGATACATCCCTAGTAAAACGCATTGATAACGAATTACCTGGGTTATATATCATAACTAACGACGATACAGGCGAACGTACATTTGAATTTTGGCGTAGTCAATCGCCTGCTCGTAGATTATTTGAATTCGACGGTGCTGAAGATTACTTCAAAAAATTAGCTAAATTTGATAATATTTATTTCTCTCTTATTACCTTATCTTTATATTCGGAACAAGCCTTAAATAAATTCCACGAATTTTTAACAACATACAAAGCAAACGGCGGTAAAATCATCATTGATAATAACTACCGTAAAGCAGGTTGGAAATCTCCAAAGCATGCAAGCGAATGTTATAAAAGATTCACTTCAATAGCTACAACAGTTATGCCTAGCTTTGATGATGAACAAATTCTAATGCCTGAATTTAAAACCAATGCCGATTGCATTAACTACTATAAAGGCGTTGGCGTAGAAGAAATTGTTATTAAAAACGGTGGCGGATTAGTAACATATTGCTTAAACGGTAAAGTAGAAGAAGTTACTCTAAGCAAAATCGACAAGGTAGTAGACACAACTGCCGCAGGCGATTCTTTTGCTGGTGGTTATCTAGCAGGTAGATTAGACGGTAAGACTCCCCATGAATCAATCCAACAAGCTCACAAGCTTGCTAGTACTGTAATTCTACATAAGGGTGCTTTAATCAATAAAGACGTTATGCCGAAATTTTAACCATATTAACCATACAACCGTATGGGGCATAAGGTAAGTTTGGCATGCTTATAATTAAAGCATGCCAACATGACAAATAATAATTGATCTCACGAATTCCAATTCATGAGATCAGTAACACACACAATAATATATAAGGATCTATTATGATTAGTCAAAAATTTGAAGATATGAAAAAAAGTTGCCTAAGTGCAAAAGTTGTACCTGTATTAGCATTAAATAATGTTGAAACTGCTGTAGGTATCGCTCAAGCATTGGTAGATGGTGGCTTAAATGTGCTAGAAATCACATTAAGAACACCTGAAGCATGGGACGCTATGGTAGCAATTAAAAAAGCAATCCCAACAAGTATCGTAGGTGCTGGTACTGTTACAACTACCGAAGAGCTGGATAAACTAAAAAGCTTAAATCTAGATTTCGCCGTAAGCCCAGGTGGTACAGTGGAACTGCTAGAACACGCTAAAAAAATCGATTTACCATTCTTACCTGGTTGTGTTACTGCATCTGAAGTAATTGTAGCTAAATCTATCGGTTACGACTTCCTAAAATTCTTCCCTGCTGAAGCTGCAGGCGGTATTAACGTTCTAAAAGGAATTAATGGTCCTCTATCTTCTATTAAATTCTGTCCTACAGGCGGAGTTAAAACCCATAACCTTAAAGACTATCTAAGCCAACCTAATGTACTATGTTGTGGTGGTACTTGGTTAGTAACAGCCGACGAAGAAAAAAATAAAGACTTCGACTCTATCAAGAAAAAAGCCAAAGAAGCTTACGACCTATCTCACTAATAGCTCAAACTCATAAGCTTAACCCATAGATCACAGGGCAATAAACACACTACACTATTATTCCAGATCTAACGCAAACAGACTAATTTTATACAATAAAATTAGTCTGTTTTTTTTACATCTTAGCTAGACGCCTGTAAGCAAAAAAAAGATTAACCATAAATATGGCTAATCTTTTTTGCATTATAAATTACTATCTTACGGCGATTTTTAGCAGGTGAACGCTAATTACAGGACGTAAATCTAAATGATGATGTAGGAATCTTCTCATGTATGAGCGGAGATTTTCTTTTAGGGTTCTTGGAGAATTTAGGGTTTCTTTTACGTTTTTGCGTAGATGTTTAGTGATACGTTCGTGGAATTCTTTAAGTAGTTCCTTATCTGTTTCATAATCGAAAACGCCAGAGCTTGTAATTTCAGGTTCGGCACGCAGTTTTCCGTTATAATCTACGACTACAGAAATGGTAATAGCACCCTTATATAAAGCTCTACGGCGTGATAACATTACATCGCCATTAAGTTTTAACATACGGTTACCTTCACGCCCATAACGTCCGATATACTGTTCGTCGACTTTGTCCACCACTTCCAATTTACCAGGGGCGATTTTTACGATGTCGCCATTTTCGATTAGGGTAGACTCAAAGCCCATAGTTTCCGCCAAGTGCATATGTTTTTGTAAATGGATATATTCGCCATGTACTGGCACAATCGCACGAGGTTTTACCAGAGTATAAAGCTCTTCGATTTCCGTACGAGACGGATGACCAGATACGTGGATATGTGCTTCGGTTGGCTTAATGAATTTCACTTCCAATCTAGCTAAAGAGTTGTAGATTCTATTGATTGATGTTTCATTGCCGGGAATAACTCTTGATGAGAAGATCACAGTATCGCCTGGATTAAAGGATACTCTTGGATGATTACCACGAGCCATACGAGATAGGGCCGCACGTGGTTCGCCTTGGCTACCTGTACAAGCTACAAGTAATTCGCTTTCTTTGTAGTCTTCTAGAGAGTTATCGTCCAGCGGTTGGGGCATGCCTTCAAGATAACCGAGTTTTTTCGCCACATTATACATACGCCACATTGAACGCCCTAGAAGAACTAATTTTCTTCCTGATTTATCGGCAATTTTTGCTACGGTATCCAAACGAGCCAAGTTAGAGGCGAAGAAAGTTACGATGATTTTTTGTTCTTGAGCTTTTACTAGAGTTAGTAAATCCTTTTCGATTTCGCCCTCACTCCCTGCAGGTTCTACCGAGCTGACATTTGTTGAATCACCGAAAATAGCGTCAATTTTTAGCGGAGCTAACGCCGAAAACGCCGAGCGGTCCACAGGTTTACCTACCATAGGTTGATCATCGAACTTCCAATCCCCAGTATGCAAGGCCTTACCGCATGAAACTTCAATAAGTAAAGATGTTGGCTCTAAAATAGAGTGAGTAAAGCCTATCCATGTTACTTTGAAATCGCCAACTTGTCTTGAGCCATTAATATCCACTTCTTTTAGGAATGGAGTTACTTCGTCGATTAATTCCACATCTTCGAATTTAGAGCGAATTAGTTCCAATGTAAACGGAGTAGCGTAAATATTTACCTTAAATTTAGACCATAAATATGGTAAACCACCGATGTGATCTTCATGGCCATGAGTGATAACAATACCTTCTAGATTCTTAATATTATCAGGTGCTTCGATGAATGTTGTATCAGCGGTCATCACGTCGACCCCTGGATATAATGACGGATCGCCAAAAGTAATACCGCAATCAACCATTAACCATTTTTCTTTTTCAGGTTCGCCGTATCCGTACAACCCTAGATTCATACCAATTTCGCCACATCCACCTAAAGGTAAATATACAAACTCTTTTTCTTTACTATTTGACATTGTTGTCGACTTTCTTTTTTACAAAATCATGCCTATTGGTTTTTCTGCTATCACTTTTGATAGAAAACCCACAAGCTTGATACTTCAGTTATTATCTTTAGTGATTATACTAAACATCCCCATTACTTATTCCAAGTAATTTAAAATGACAAAATAGTAAGATGTTAAAGAACACAATTCTATTACATCGCTTAAAAACCCATAATTCTTAAGAAATGTTTTGCACAATCACGTATGTATATTAAAATAGCACCATACTACATATACATTTATCCTTACATAAAATTTTGATATTTTAAAATCAAGATTTTACATATCCTTATTTTCAACAGTATATACACTTATTTGCATATACCATTTTTTAATTATAAACATATTAATTACTTTTTACAGATATCTTATTTATAATCATATTAATGTTGTTAGCTATTAGGTTAATATTATATAAGAAACAAATTTTATTGCCAAAAAACATCGCCTACGGATATTTCTTCAATTTCGCCATTGGTTTTTTCTAAAACCAATAAACCTTTGTCTGTTATATTTAACAAAATACCTTTATCATTACCAGTAGGGCGACGTATTTCTATTTTTTCGCCAATTCCTATCATATATCTTCTTAAATTATCTAATATACTTGATAACGATTCATTATTCCATATAGTATACACTGTTTCGATTTCATTTGTCAATAGTTCTATTATTTTTAATAGATCAGTATTAAATTTTCCTCCGAGTTCGTCATTAAGATTCGTCGCTTGATAGGGGGTATCTGTGGGGTTTGTGCGTAAATTTATGCCAATTCCCATGACGATATATTCAAGATTATTTTCTCCATTTAATTTTGTTTCCAACAAAACTCCTGATACTTTTTTACGATTTATTAAGATGTCATTGGGCCATTTGCATGCTACTTTATCCGTAAACTTAGATAACACATTCGCCACCGCTAGAGAGGCTACAAAAGATAACTCTCCTGCTTTTTCTAAGGTAACATCAGGGCGAAACAAATAACTTATAAAGAGATTCCCCTTAGCTGATACCCAAGATCTGCCCAAACGTCCCTTACCTTTGCTTTGCGATCTGGCACAAACGATACTTTTATGAGCATAGCCACTATCTGCCAACTCTTTAAGATGGTCGTTAGTACTTGGCAGTTCATCAAATAAATATAGTTGGTAGCCTTTAGGTAAATCCACATTCTGCACTTTGTTATCACTCATGATGTTATCTCTCTCTCTTTAAAATTTAAGCTCTATTGGTCTAAAATAGGAAAAGTACTTACACACCTACACAAGCCCACCTAAGGGCTGGGAAAAAGTGCTTAGTCAGCGTCCTTAAGACATGCGTCGTGTACTACACGCCTACATAAGCATGGCTTAAGGACGCTGAATGAGTGCTTTTTCCCAGCCCTTTAATCTTTGGGGTCTAGGGCGGAGCGGAGACCATCGCCTAGGATGTTAAATGATAGGACGGTTATAAATATGGCGATACCGGGGAATATGGTTAAATAGGGGTGGCCATACATGAGATCACGGCCGGAGGCGAGCATTGCTCCCCATTCTGGTGATGGTTCTTTTGCTCCTAAACCTAGGTAGCTTAGACCTGCGGCTGTTAGGATTGATGTGCCGATTCTCATGGTAAAATATACTAAGATACTACTTATTGTTCCTGGGAAAATATGAATGAACATAATACGTCTTTTGCTTGCTCCCATGGTTTCGGCGGCTTTTATGTATTGGGTGTTGCGAATGGCTAGAGTACTACCACGGACGATTCTTGCAAATACTGGCGAGCTAAATATGGCTATGGCAAGAATCACGTTTACGATTCCTTGTCCTAACACTGCGACAATGCCTATAGCTAGTAAGATACTGGGAAAGGCGAAGAGAACATCGGCTATACGCATGACTATACTATCGAAGACCCCTCCGACGAATCCTGCTATTATCCCTAAGACTGTTCCCACTACCATACCCATGGTTACGGAAATAAAGCCGATACTTAGAGAGACTCTCGCTCCGAATAATAGGCGACTAAAAACATCTCTTCCTGTATTATCTGTGCCTGCAAAATGGCTAAATGACGGGCTTAATAATCTGTTGCTATAGTTGGGAGTTGTATAATCGTAAGGGGCTAAGAGTGGGGCAAATATGGCGATAGCTAAAATGAGCAAAAGGATAATTAAGGCTAATATGGCAGGCTTTTGCTTTTTGAATCGCAATAAAAAGAGAGTAAAAGGGGATATTTGTTTGTTTTCCATAAGTAATCCTTTCTTTATTTTAGTCTAATTTGGGGGTTTATTACTATGTACAGCACATCAACCATGAAATTAATAACAATAAAATGAAATGAATACAATAACAATAGCACTTGGATAATCGGATAATCTCGACTGTTTACCGCATCCAGTAAAAGCGAGCCAAGACCTGGTAGGCTAAATATACGCTCAACCACGATCGATCCGCCCATGAGTCCGCCCACTTGGAGACCTACCACCGTAATAATCGGTAGTACGGCATTTTTAAAGGAGTGTTTCCAAATTACTTGGGTTTCTCGTAGGCCTTTAGCTCGTGCGGTGTTGATGTAGTTTTCCGATAAGATATCTAAAAACGCCGAACGAGTAAAACGAGCTATAATTGCTGTGCCTATAGTTCCTAGGGTTATGGCAGGTAAGACCATATCTTTAAGTGAGTCGTATCCTGTGGAATTAAACCAACCGAGTTCGGAAGAAAATACGATCATTAATAACAATCCTAACCAGAAATCGGGTATTGATATGCCTGAAATGGCGAAAGTCATGGCCATATAGTCAATAAATTTGTTTTTATATACTGCTGATAGTACTCCTATTAGAATCCCCACAGGAATAAACCATAAACTACAACATGCTAAGGTTAACGATACTGGATATCTTTTTTCTAAAATATCCCATACTGGTTTATCGTAGGAAATTGACGTGCCTAAATTTAAGGAAAGCAGGTTTGTAATGAAATGGCAATATTGATAAAATAAGGATTTATCCAAACCTAAGGATATTCTAATGTTTTGAATATCCGCATCCGTAGCCTCGGGCCCTGCGATAACCTGTGCAGGATCGCCTGGTAATAAATGAATAAAGAAAAAAACAACAACAGAGACAAAAAACATTACAACTATCATTCCAAGCAAACGCTTAATAATGTACTTAAACATCTTCTATCTCCTTTCTTCTATTCTATTCTTTTCTTTTTTATTAATTTATAATTTTTAAATATCAATTAGGGTTATAATATTACATTATATACATAATCATATATATAAATAATTATAACCCTAATTTTACAATATATCAAGATTTTATTAAATTATTTTAAAGTTTAATAAAAGCTAATGCCTGTTTTCCACACCCCAACACTTAGAGATAAGGAAAAATAGTTAGTAGGTGCTTTAAATGGGGCTAAGGTAAACATGTTGCCCTATTTTAAGTGTCTAAACTATTTTTCACATCCCAACACTTAGGGATAGGGAAAAATAGTTAGTAGGTGCTTTAAATGGGGCGACATGTACTCTTGTTTACTTTAGCCCTATTTTAAGTGCCTAATAGCTATTTTTCACATCCCTAATTACTTGGTGTATTTTACTGCACCGATAACTAGTGTATTATCAGGTAGCAAGCTAACGCCTGATAGGTTCTTAGATTTAGCTAGGTAAGATGTATCTGTAGCACCAAATATCCAAGGGGCGTCTTGCCATAGGGTTTTTTGGATGTTGTTGTATATATCTGTTTTCTTATCTTTGTCTACTGTTTTTAAGCCTGTGATTAATTGAGTATCAATACTAGGATTATTGTATAAAGAGAAGTTTGCTGTTGCTTGGGCTGGATCGGAATATAATAACGGACGGATTGACCAATCGGCAGTAGCTGAAGAGGCTGACCAAGCTGCTTGAATAATTACATTTTGTTCTGGCTTGTTCTTTAATCCTCTTGCACGAGCATAATGGGAAGATGAATCCATAGGAGAGATGTCGGCTTTAATGTTTAGCATGCTTAATTGCTGTTGTAAGAATTGTGCACCGTTCATTGAGCGGGTGTCATCTTTAGACCATATGGTAGTTTTGAAACCATTTGCGTAGCCTGCTTTTTTCAATAGGGCTTTTGCTTTATCCACATTATATGAATATGGTGCTTGAGCTTTGAAACCCTCGATTTTTGTTGGCAATACTGATTGCATAGGTTTTGCATGACCATTATAAACTACTTTAATATATGATGTTTTATCAAAGGCATAGTTTAAGGCTTGGCGTACTCGTACGTCGGAAAATGGTTTCACGTGTGTATTCATGGCAAAATAGCGAATCATGATAGACGGTACGGCTATGGTTGATAGTTTCTCATCTTTTTTGATTGTATCCATGGTTTCAACTGGAAGCGGATAAATAACTTGTGCTTGACCTGATTTCAACATCGATACTCTCGCACCATTTTCTGGGACTGGCTTAAAGGTAATAGAATCAACTTCTGCTTTATCTTCGCCCCAATAGTTTGGATTTTTTGTAAAGACAATTTTAGAACCGTTTTCCCACGATTTGAAAATAAATCTCCCTGTACCCACTGGATGACTTCTGATATATGTATCATCATGAGTTAATAATTTAGGACTTTCCATAACTTGCGAAACGTGTGCTAAGGAATTTATAAATGTTGTTGATGGCGACTTTAAATGAATAGCCACAACTAGATCACTAACAACTTCTACACTTTTCACATTACTAACCACATTAGAGCGTTTTAATTGATGTGTTAACTCTCTATCGAAGTTGGCTTTTACTGCGGTGGCGTTAAATGGAGAGCCGTCAGTAAATTTAATATTTGGATGTAAATTAATTGTATATACATCGGCGTTATCGTTGATCTTGTAATCTGTAGCTAATTGGGGTATTACTTTCATATCCGAATTGAAAGCAAATAGTGATTCGTAAGCACTACGAGCAATGGACATATCATTACCTACGGTTGCATTTTGCGGATCTAAAGTGGTAGTTGTACTATCGATTGCGATTGTAACATTCTTATTCTCTTGAGCTTTTTCGCTACAACCCATTAATAAGGTTGTTAGGGCTAAAGCTGTAAGGGATGTCTTATATATATTTCTCATAATAATTCTCAAATAAATTAGTTTGGTTTAAATATCATTTGCTAGAATATAAATTTCAAAGCCTTTATCCATGGGATACTAGTTTAAATCTAACTCATTTCCTAGCAACTAAATATAAGTGTAGTACAAATGCGTATTTTTTGCAACTTTTTTTTCATTTTTAAATTTATCTTTAATATAAAAGATAGTTAACATCAATAGGTTTTAATAATTAACAATTATTTTATCTAGCCCAAGAGTAAGTATATAAGGGCTATTTTTATTGAGCCTTTGCGTACATGTGGGAATTGGAAACATTAACCATAGAAACTTGTGGGGGCTTGACGCCAACTGGATATATGGGATCGGAAATATCGTCAGTGAGAAGTTCGAAAGTTTTTTTCGGGCTGTTGAAATCCATGATCGGGATGGCGTTTAAAAGCTTTTTAGTGTAGCAATGTCTTGTATCTTCAAAAATATCCTTGCGAGTGCCGACTTCTACCAACTGCCCCTTGGTCATGACTAAGACACGATGACACACACGCTCAATCACGGCCATATCGTGGGAGATGAAGATGAATGAGACTTTTAATTCCTTTTGTAATTCCATCATCAGATTTAATACGGTAGCTTGGACTGATACGTCTAAGGCTGATACTGATTCATCGGCAATAATAATTTTCGGATCTGTGGATAAGGCTCTTGCTATATTCACACGTTGGAGCATTCCCCCAGAAAATTCATGGGGGTAGTGATTAAATAGACTTGGATCTATCCCAACCTTTTTAAGAAGTGTTTGTACTTTTTTAAAACGTTCGCTTGGGGATAAATTAGTGTGAATTTTTAGCGGTTCTTCAATGGATCTGCCAATGGTTACACGTGGATTAAGGGAGGCCATGGGATCTTGAAAGACAAAAGATATATCTTGATAAATGCGATCTCGATGATCGTTTCTTTCTCGTAAAAGATCGATGTTATCATAGGAAATATCACCGCAGGCGTTGAGTGGTAATAATCCTAAAATGGCGTTGCCTATGGTGGATTTACCTGATCCGCTTTCTCCTACTATCCCTACGGTTTCGCCCTGAAAGAGATCAAAGGAAATATTTCTTACGGCATGAATTTGTTTTTGTGGGCGTCCAAAGAAATTTTTTGCGATGTTAAAAGTTACGCTTAAATCATTAACCGTAAGTAATGGCTTCTGCCCATAATCAACTTTATTTCCTGCGATTTCCAAAATGGGATCATCGCTTGTACTTTTAAGGCTCTCTTCCATATTAAGTACAGGAAAAGAATGGGGTAAGTCTCGTCCTGCCATACTTCCCAACTTGGGAGCAGATTTAAGAAGTGCTTGGGTGTACGGATGTTGCGGAGCGGTAAAAACTTCCTTAACGCTATTGGTTTCCACGATCTCGCCCTTATACATAACCGCTACACGGTCAGCAATTTCGGCTACTACTCCCATATCGTGAGTTACAAAAATTACGCCCATACATAATTCCTTTTGTAACTCTTTGATTAATCCGAGAATTTGGGCTTGAATGGTAACATCAAGAGCAGTTGTCGGCTCGTCGGCTATGAGTAACTTAGGCTTACACGCTAACGCCATGGCAATAACCACTCTTTGACGCATACCGCCAGATAATTGATGAGGATAGGATTTCAAAATCTTTCTTCCACCAGGAACTCGTACAAGATCCAATAAATTACCAGCCTCTTCCATGGCTTGCTTGCTGTTCTTTCCTTGGTGTTCTCTTATAACTTCGGCAATTTGATTACCTACAGTAAATACAGGGTTTAAGGACGTCATGGGATCTTGGAAAATCATAGATATCTCACTCCCACGTAAATGTTGAGCTTGAGAACGGGAAAGCTTTAAAATATCTAGATACTTGTTGGGATCTTCTTTTTCTTCTTCTTCTTTAATCTGAATACTCTCGCCCTTAGGACGCTCACCACAATCGGAATCCTTAGCAATGAACTTTATCTCGCCCTTACTAGTGGCGTTAGTGCCTGCAATCCCCATAATAGACTTAATAGTTACCGACTTCCCCGACCCACTCTCGCCTACTATGGCTAAAACTTCATTTTTATAAACATCTAAAGATATATTTTTAAGTACATGCTTCTTACTAAGTAAAGTGCGAAAACTTACATTTAAATTATTTACTTCCAATAACTTCGACATTGACAATTCCCCTGTAGTCTAGGTTGTGCTATTGTTAAATGTAGCATACAAAAGAATAAAAATCAAGATCTAGTACGGTATAATCTCTTGACAAACAACCACAACACAACACAACAAACCCTAGTTTAAAGTGCAGATTAGCCCACTCATCACAATCCGCAAGCCTTAGGATTGGGAGAAATGGGCTAAGATGTGCCTTAACTTAGGGCGACGTGTACTCACGTCTACATAAGCCCTAAAGTAAGGTACAGATCAGCCCAATTATCACAATCCGCAGGATTGGGAGAAATGGGCTAATCTGCACCTTAAACTAGGGCGACGTGTACTCACGTCTACATAAGCCCTAGTTTAAGGTGCAGATTAGCCCATTTCTCCCAATCCTAATTAGTCTAGGGGGTAGGTGCGGATTGTCCCTATGCTAATTTTATAGATAAAAGCGGGTAGAAATAGGGAAAAGGCGAATAGGGCTAGGGAAATGTATAGGGTGAGGTTGGCGAAATAGACGAAAAGGGCGGTAATTAGGATTATTACTATGGCGAAACATAGCATTACTTTTCTAAAAATTACTACCATTCTTGCGTGAATTACTGCGTGGTCTTCTTCTTTGTTTTTTGATAATTCGGTGGATGATAGTGTTTTATCGGTTTCCATTGGAGTGCCTTTCATGTTTATGTTTTATATTAAAAATTATAGACAGTATAAAATATAAATATGAAAAAATCAAGTATGTTTTGCAATTAGGTTTGGGATTCGGTGAAAAGTTGATATTTGGAATCGGAAACTTTAATTGTTATGTGGGCTAGGTTATTTTCTAGTTTGTTGCGGAGTTTGGAGATGTGGGTCTCTACTGTTTTGGTTTCTGCGTCTTCATCGTAGCCCCATACTTCTTTTAGGATTAGACTACGAGATACGCCTTTTGGATTATTTAGTAAAAAATCAAGTAGTAGGGTTTCTTTTTCTGTTAGTTGAATGTTATTGTTTTCGTCTATATCGTTATTTGTGTTATTGTCGTTATTTTTTATGTTGTCTTCGAGAGTCATTATTGATATTAGTTGGGATTCCATATCTAGGAAAACTCCTGTGCGGAGCATACGATTGTTTTGCTTTACTTTTTTCTCTAGAAAGGCTATGAGTTTTTTATAATTGATTGGCACGGGCATTTCGCTACCTATGGTTATATGCTTTGGCTTTAGGCCTGCCCATAAAATTGTATTGGCTTTTTTTATAATTTCTTTTACATCTTGAATTTCTGGCTCAACGATTAGTACATCAAAATGATCTTGCAATAAGTTATCCCCTTGGGGAAACGTGAACACATCAAAATCCGTTAGACTGGTAATCAATTCCTCAAACATCAAAGAAACCGACTCCTGCCTAAACGCCAACAAAATATCTACCATAAGAAATTCTTTCCCATTCGTATATTACATGAACACCCATTCAAACAACTCCCTAGAATCGCACAAACGGGCTAAAACTCAATATCCCCACTCACAAAAGCCGTAAGATTGTGAGAAAGATCCTACAATGGCATACGTGCGATTTGTTGGTAAGACTGGATAACTTTATCACGTACGGCGGTTACGGTTTGCAGGGTGATACTTGCGTCATTCACTGCTTGGACTACGTCTGATAGGTTTGCTTTACCTGCGGCGGCGGCAATTGACATTCTTTCGGATCTGTGGGTTACGTCTTGGACGTTTTGGAATGCACCTTCTAGATAGGAGGTGAAACTTGGGCCTTTAGATACGGTCTTGCCGTCTTCTAGGATAGATTTTTCATATCCTTGGCGTGTGGGTAATTTTTCTTTTAATTGGTTGGCGTTACCGTATGCTGATGCTGCTCCGCCAAGTCCTGAAGTATAAGCCATGTTACTTTCCTTATTTGTTATTTCTTTTGAATATTCTTAATTGTCATCAAGTATATCATATTTGATTCTAAAAGTATAGCATATAAATATTAATTTTCTCTTAAATATTCAATATTTCTTTGAGAATAGGCTAAAATCTTAAGATAATTTTAACCTGTTTGGATTTCTTTGAGGATTCTCTTCCTCGTTCTCTTAATCTGTTAGTTTGAGCTTTTAGGTTTTTAGCAAGCCAATTAGTTGATTTAGCATGGTTTTTGAATTCTTAACCATGTTTAGATTCGCTGTGTAGGAACGCATTGCCTCTTGCATGTCGGTAATTTCCACTAGGCTACTAACGTTAGGAGCTAGAACGTAGCCATCTTTGTCGGCCACTGGATTACTTGGCTCATAGCGTTTTTTAAATTGGCTTGGATCTTTATTTTGATTGATCTTACGAACTCTCACAAGATCCACACCTAAAGCTTTATTTAACTTATCTTGAAATGTAATTGTTTTTCTTGCATAAGGCAATCCGCCTTTTTTTATGGCTAAAGTGTTTGCGTTGGCGATATTCTCTGATATCACTCGCATTCTTGCACTTTGAACCTTAATGCCTGAAGTAGCAATATACATACCACGGATTGAATTATCTTGTACGCCTTGACTAAACATATTTATTACACCTAAAAATTATTTTTTGTTATTAATTACAAAGTGATTTTATCATTCTTGATTGTATCACTTACTCTTATTTATGAATTAGCTAGTTACTTTTCTTATGTAACTAAATTTGCCTATTTCAATACCATCTGATAGAGTTGGATTTGTTTTTTATATAAGCTCGTCATTAGATCATGATTAACTGATATTTGACCTGCTAGGGCTGCTTGTTCTTCTAAAGATACGTTATTCCCTGTCGGTTTACTTTCATAAGCTGATTTGATATGCTTTGATTCTGGTATTCCATCTGGAAGATGTAACAACTTATTGAAGTGGCGGCCGTTAGTCATCACGACTTGCCCTTTATAAGCGTTTGAATTTAAAACATCGGCTTTGAAATTAAACTTGCCTATATCGTGTTCAATATATCCGGGAGTATTTACATTAGCAATATTTTCTGTAACGGTTGTGTTACGTTTTTCCAGATAATTACGCTTAGTTACTAACGCATCGAACATTAATAATCCACCAAGTGCCATATTTTCCTCCTTTTATATCTAAAAATTTGTTATATGAATAATATCTAAATATCATTGTCTTATGCAAGATTATATGCAATTCTTATGCCATATCATTTATAATTATCTCTTAAGAAAATAATTTATGATTTGATCTTGTATTTAGCATTCTAATCTAGTACAATAATATTATTATGACAAACTTTATATGATTCTACAATAACAAAATTATATAAATTTTTTATTAACAATTTTTTTCTTATAATACATATGGAAAACATTAACTTAAATCCATAGCAATACACCTAAGGAATATAATATGAATGATACCGTAATTATTGATATCGGACGTGAGGCTTTTATAACGATTCTAAAAGTCGGTGGTCCTATATTATTTGTGGGCTTGATCATCGGTTTGGTTGTATCCATATTTCAGACGATCACATCAATTCAAGAACAAACATTAACATTTATTCCTAAAATTTTTGGGATCTTCACTGCGTTATTACTTATGTTACCATTTATGATACATCAAATATTAGCCCTAGGCAATAGCATGTTTGATCGCTTGATCGCTTTAGGATTCTCATAAGCTAAGATGAAATAAATAAGATGAAAAAATCAACCCAGAATCACATTTACATTAAAGATGATGATACTCTTATCTTAAAAACTAATACGGATAATATGAAAGCCGTAGGGATCGTTTATGAAGGAGAGGAATTATTACCACAAGTTAATCAATCGGCCATGGGCGAATCTGCTAAGATACTCATAGATAATGCTTTTAAATTGGGAATCAAAGTCAAGCAAGATCCTGATCTTACGGAAGTTTTATCTGCTTTGGAAATTGGGCAGTATATTCCACCCCAAGCCTTTGAGGCCGTGGCAGAAATTATCTTTTATCTTTATAGGGAAAGCGGGATCAATGCTCCGCTCTTGGATTTTAATCAGATCCTTAAGGGCGAAATGCAAAACCAAGTTAAAGGATACAAAACCGCCATGCTCATGAAAGAGAAGAATTCTCAAGCAAAGGAAAATACGAATGAAAATAGCGATAATGATATACTATCTGTAATAGATCATCAAGCTAAGAATAAATTTATAGAGAGATAGGTATATATAATGAGTAATGAGAGCGATCTAATAACTTTAGTCCAGCAAGGGCGAGCGTTGGAATTATCCTTAAATGAGGCCATAAACCAACCGCAAGCCGATAAAACTTTCAACTTTACCATGATCATGACCGCAGTACAAAAATATTGTGCTTTGGTAAAAAAAACCATTCCCACCTTGAATATGGATCAAAAGATAATCCTTTCAAATATTGTAGCAAGTATTTTAGAATATACAACCATTCTCGAAAAACGTATTCAAGGAGTAATAGATTCGGAAACATCCAAAAAATCCAACACTAAAGCCACCAACGCCAAAGCAAAAAAAGCATATGGCAAAAAAAGATTATAATATCACATCAACCAATCACATAAGGATCAGGATCTTAAACAATGGGCAATCCAACACAGAAGAGCAATACGCAAGCCACTAACCATACGCAGACAAACGCACACAAACAGATACATAATAAACAGATACATAAAACTGTAGAAGCTAAAGGATTTCATCCGTCGCCTGTTTTAAAGCATACGAATACGGATTTCATAACCTTAGGAGCGTATGTGAATATGCTGATTATTTTAGTGGTAATGATCGGCGTCATGTGGGGTGGATTTTATATCTTAAAAAAACTGGGAATCACAAAACGCCTTTCCAACAGAAAAAGTCCTGGCCATCGTTTGGAGATCATGGATTCCATAGGAGTAGATACCAAAACCAAACTTGTACTTGTCCGCCGAGATAAAAATGAACATTTACTTGCCATAAACTCCCAAGGTAGAGTTACAGTTGTCGAACAAAACATCAAACACGATCCTACCCCCATTAACTTCAACACTGCCATACAGGACGAACTCAAAAAATAGTAGAAACTCATACAAATATAAACACATATGAGAATGAACACATCACATATGAAAATGAACACATATAAAAACACTATCAAAGAGTATGGCTTAAAATCTCTACAATGAATGCTTTTTCATGCTCTTTTCTAAAAATAATTCTTTACTTTTGTATATTTTAGATTATAATTATGATTACTAATGAAAAACTAATGGGGAATCTATAAAAAATGAAATCATTTATTAAAAGATTAAAAAAGCTATCTCGTATGGGTTTATATCTTATGCTTACATGTGTGGTGGCTATTGCTTTAACCTTAATATCTCATCCTGCTTTGGCTCAAACTGTGAGTTTTGATTTGGGTAAAGATGTTTATGGGCAAGGATCAACAGCCTCAAGAATGATCCAATTATTGGGCTTATTAACGGTTTTATCTGTAGCTCCTAGTATTATGTTGATGTGTACATGTTTTACTCGCTTTATTATTATCTTTGGTTTATTGCGTACGGCCATGGGAGTACAACAATCACCACCGACACAGGTTTTAGCTTCTTTGGCGTTATTTTTAACCATATTCGCTATGATGCCTGTCTTACAGTCTTCTTGGACCACTGGAATCTCGCCGATGATAGAGGGCGATCTTACGGAAATGGAAGGAATTAAGGCCACATCCGAGCCATTCCGTAAGTTCATGATTGCCAACACTCGAGATAAGGATTTATCGTTATTTTCTGGCATGGCGAAAGTTGATCCTAAAATCAAAAAGCTAGATTTACCCTTTTATGTAGTAATTCCCTCTTATATGATATCGGAAATCAAGCGTGGATTTGAGGCGGGTTTCTTGATGTTCATTCCTTTTTTGGTTATCGATATGGTAGTAGCTTCGGTACTTATGGCCATGGGTATGATGATGTTACCGCCTGTAGTGATTTCACTTCCCTTTAAAATCATTTACTTTGTATTGATCGACGGTTGGTATATGATGTCAGGATCTTTAGTGAAAACTGTAGTGATACCATCGTCTCTTACGGTCGTCAAGAGTGTAACAGGCAACTAAGATCCTTTAAATTATGATTACAGACAAAAAAAATAACACTCACCATAATAACGCTCTTAAATTTTCCTTAGTATTAGCTCTTACTATCGTAGTTGTGATAAGTAATACCGCCATAGCTCCAGCCTTAACTCTCATGAAAAATGCTTTACATGTGCATGATACTACTTTGATTCAATTGATTTTATCTTCCACATCCTTGGCACAGATTCCAGGAAGTTTAATCTCCATGTATATCGGTAGCAAGATCAATGCTAAATATATTATACTCTGGGGTCTTTTGAGTTACGCTCTTGTGGGATTGGCGTCCATGTTTATCACTAATATCTATGTAATGCTTATAGCTAGGTTTGTTTTTGGCTTGAGTGTGGGATTGATAACACCTTATACCTTATCTTTAATAGCTATCTTACTGCCCGCAGGCAACAAGCAAAAGTATACGGCTTATGCTAAAGCTTTTAGTAATTCATCCATAACCATTTCATCCATATTCATTGGCTATTTGGTCAAGCATACCAGTTGGCAATATGCCTTTGCCATTTATGGCTTGGCGATTGTGGTTTTCTTTCTTGTGATTTTTATTCTTCCACCGCTCCCACCCAAGAAAAAAGGGGAAATGACAGAGAAATTTAACCGTAAAGCGATATTTTTATCCATTGCTATCTTACTCATATCAGGCGGATACTACGCATTTATAAGCCATGCCTCTCTATACTTAAAGAATTTCCACCTAGGAGATTCGGATATTGCTGGTATATGTATTGCCATATCAGGCATATCGGCAACCGTAGGAGCTTTGAGTACTGTGAAAATTAATGCTTGGCTAAAAAGTTATAGTATTAGCGTAAAAATTATCTTACAAGTGATAGCCTTATCCATTCCTGTATTCTTCATTAATTTATACGCTTTCTATCTGGCCTTTTGTCTTTCTGGTATATGTTGGGGCTTGCTTTCATCGGAAATTAACTTTAGAATCATTACATCAGCAAAATATAAGGAAAATGCCCATGTATATACTTCAATTGGTCTTTCAGCTACTTATTTGGGGATGTTCTCATCGCCCATATTAACAAGAACTGTAGGATTTATCATATCAGGCATACAATACGAATTTTTATTTTATGTGATCGCTCTCTCCCTACTGACCATATACTCACTAATTAACAGGAACTTATCAAAAGGAATTTATCAAAATGAAACATAATAACAGAATTTTAGCTTTAGCGTCAACTGTAGTAATCTTAGGATTGCCGAGTATTGGTTTGTCGCAAACTTTAACCATTGGAGTAGCAAGTAATTTTTACAGTACCATAAAAACCATTACCGATAAACTACACGCCGAAGATCATAACATCAATTTCACAATCATAAAGGGAAGTTCTACCGTCCTAACTGCACAGATACAAAATGGAGCAGATATTGATTTGTTCTTCAGTGCCGATCAACAAAAACCCACTTACATATACGCAAAAAGTAAAAAACACTTTAAGAATATGGAAAAGCCCTTTGCCTATGCTCAAGGGAAGTTAGTATATTATAGCTATCATAAAAATAAGAAAGCATTTACCAACGCCAGCATAAAAAATACCCTGCTTAAGGACGCTTTTGTTATGGCGAATCCGAAAAAAGCTCCTTACGGCTTGGCATCCAAAGAATATATTAGCAACGCTTTAAAGATTAATATGAACACCATTAAAAATCACACTGTATTACGTAGTAACATCAGCTTAACCTTTTCCGCTGTCTATATGGGAAATGTCAATAGTGGCTTTGTGGCTTATTCCAGTATTATCACAAAAAAAATCCCTACCAGCCAATATAAGATTCTAAATGACGGCTATAATCCCATTTTACAATATGCGGTTATCTTAAAAAATAACACCCTAGCCCATAAAGTCATTGATTTCATGCACAAGCCAACCATAATCAAGATAATACAACATAATGGCTATGTAATCCCTAAAGAACATGTAAAATAAAGTAAAATTAAAGTAAAATGAAATGAAATAAAGTGAAGTGAAGTAAAATGAAGCAAAGCAAAGTAAGGTAAAAAGTAATAAAGATGTTTGATTTCACCGCCCTAATTTTAAGCTTAAAACTTGCCCTAGTAACTACCATAATAACAATCATTATAGTAACCCCTTTGGCATGTTTAATCAGCTTTAAGAATTTTAAGGGAAAAAACATCCTAAAAACATTCATAAGCCTACCCCTTGTTTTACCGCCGACTGTCTTGGGATTTTACTTGCTACTGCTTTTAGGTAACAACGGAATATTAAGCTTTCTTCATCTCGCCTTTAGTTTTCAAGGATTAGTTGTTGTATCTATTATATTTAATCTGCCATTCGTTTTCCAACCCATATACAACTCGTTCGCCGACCTACATAAGGGATACTTCGAAGAAGCCCATATGCTAAGTGCCACCAAACTCCAGATCCTACGCTTTATTATCGTCCCCCTATGCTTTCGTGCCTATATATCCGCCCTAATCCTCGGCATAGGCCACACCATGGGAGAATTCGGCTTAGTCCTTATTATAGGCGGAAACATCCCCGCCAAAACCCAAGTGGCATCAATCGCCATATTCGACGACATCGAACAACTAAACTTCCACTCCGCTCATATTAATTCGATTATCCTAGTAACAATCTCATTCATAATCATATACTCAATCTACACCCTAAATAAGAACCACGATAAATAAGGGGGATGTGATACGATACGATACGATACGATATGATACGATATCATATGTTATGCTGTACTGTACTGTACTGTACTGTGCTGTGATGTGCTATGCTCTGTTATACTGTGCTGGTTATTTTATTTGCTGGCCTAAACATAGATATAATATAAGTATGCATAACACTACTTTACATACACTTTAAGCAACAATAAGATCATGAACTAACATTCATGATCTTATGTTTATCTGTAAATATCTATAAGTATCTATAAATCTGATGACTTGATATTTAGGATTGTGGCTTTAACTTGGGTCATGGCCTCAAGGCTGTATTGGATACCTTGAACGCCGATTCCTGAATTTTTTACGCCAGAGAATGGGAAGTGGTCGGGGCCACGGGATGGGGCGTTGTTGATTTGGACAGATCCTGCCTCTAATCTATCAGCAATAGTCATGGCTTTGTTGATATCTCTTGTGAATACAGAAGCTTGTAAGCCGAATTCCGATTGGTTAGAAAGTTCGATAGCCTCTTCGATAGATTTAACACGAATGATAGGTAAAACAGGGCCAAATGGTTCTTCCCATGCAATTTTCATATCTGTAGTAACGTGATCGATTAGGGTTGGCTGGATTAGGTTTCCCTCACGTTTATCGCCTGTTAGGATTGTTGCTCCTTTGGCTTTAGCGTCTTCCACTAGGCTCATGATGAAATCTGCTGATTTTTCGTTGATTACGTGGGTAACTGTGCAATTATCCCACGGGCTGCCTACGGTTAGAGTTTCGACTTTTGCCTTTAATCTTTTAGCTAGATCATCCGCCATATGATCTAAGACAAACACACGCTTAACCGCTGTACAACGTTGACCAGAATACGAGAACGCTCCGCCGACAATTTGCGAGACAGTTAAGTCCATATCCGCATCTTCTAGCACGATAGCAGGATCTTTCCCCCCTAGTTCCATGATCATACTTACCATGCCCGAGGCCTTAGCCACCGTATGCCCCACATCTGATGACGCTGTTAGGTTGATCATACGTACATCCTTATGAGATCCTAGATAATCGCCGATGACACTCCCACGACCCATGGCAGTATTAATTACGCCTTTTGGTACGCCTGCAAGTTCGAAAGCTCGCACCAAATGAAGTGCCGAGATAGCCCCTTGTGATGGTGGCTTAAATAGAACAACGTTCCCTGTCATTAACGCAGGAGCTAATTTCGAACCTGATAAATTCACAGGATAGTTAAAAGGAGCAATGGAAAGAACGATTCCTAAAGGATCTCTTCTTGTTACGCATATGGTATTTTTTGCCCCTGGTGTAGTTTCATCACCACGCAGGATTTTATTATATAACTGTTTCCCATATTCAACCGTTTGACGCATAATAAATGCAGTACGTACTATTTCTTTAAGAGCGTCCTTTTTCCCTTTGGCAATTTCGGTTACCATGATATCGGAAATCATCTCCGCATTTTCTTCTAAGATATCCGCTGCTTTAATGATAATTTCGCCACGTTCCATAAGATCAGTATTTCGCCATGTTTTATAGGCCTCAAGATTGCTTGCGGTGGCTCTATCAACATCATCTTGCGACATTGCTGATGTTTTGCCCACTAGTTTACCGTCAATGGGCGATATAACGTCGATAGTTTGTTCTGTAGTTACCCATTTACCGTCGATAAAGTTGGGATATACGTTATTTTTGATAATATCTTTAAACATTTTAGTTATTCCTTATATTTTCAATATTCAATGTTAATTAATTACGATATATTCAATATACAATATTTTAATCTAAAATACAATATATATTTTATTTTAGATCAAATTTAATATATTAAAGCGATTATATTCATGGGAATCTGTTGTTATAATACTATTATGTCAATTAAAATTAATTGTCTTTAGGTTTTTACTTGATAATAGCATATTTTTTTTCTATTATTAGATATTTTATCAATGTTTAAATCTGATTTAAATTTCCTTATCATTCTGGATTGATTCGCTATTGTCCCAATCGCTATTGTGCCAAGTATTCAGTAGCTTACGAATGTCTCGGGCTTGTTTTTTAGTGGGGCGACCAGTGCCACGTTCTCGAGTGAATAGGGGAGTAGTTTTTTCTTTTTCGCATGGGGTGGGGGTTGGGGAGTGGTCTTTGTAGAGATCTATGGCCCATTTTGCTCCTAGGCGAGATTTGGCGAAGGCTAGGACTTCGATTACATAGTCCTTGTCGCTTTTGAAAAAGCTTAGCATGTCGCCCACTTGTAGAGTGGTGGAACTTTTCTTTGTGGTAACTCCGTTGATCTTTATAATTCCGCCTTTGCATTTACTACTAGCTAGGGATCTTGTTTTGAAGAATCTGGCATGATGTAGCCATTTATCAATACGCTGGCTTGTGATAGTTTCATCAATGGGGCTTTTGATTTTGGGAGCTTTTAGGATGTTTTTGTTATCATTCATAACTATGCGAAACTATGATATAAAGCTACAAAATACTGAATTACGATATTAATATATTTCACTATCAGATCTATATAAGGAGTTATGAATCCTGTATATTGGAGATAGGTTAAAATAAGAAAAGCTATAAATATCGCCAAATAAACGCATAATTTCTTTAGAGCGGTTATTTTCTGATAGTATTTCTTGATTGTAGTAGCTTTGTGTTGCTTGATTAGTTTTCTTTTATTGAACCATCCTTGACCTGATCGGATAGCGGCCCATGTTTCTTCCACAATAAAGGATGTTTTATGACCAAATATGGTACGTTTAGGACGTTGGGCTTTTTTTAGGATTCGCACGTATTCCATGAAAGATTTTAAAGTGAAAACATTGCTCGGCATAGATTCGCCGAATTTCACATTGCCACAAAAGACTATTGCACTTTGTAATTTAATACGATTGTCGCCGATCACGGTAACACCATGACAATGTACATTATTTTGCATGATCGGATTATAAAAGGCGTGTTTACTTCGTCCTTTAGTGGATAACCATTTGGGATCTGTAAGCTTGCCTTTGATGTATCCGCCGATGTTTTTAACTTCTACTACTAAGATAGAATCATAGAATCGCACTAGAATATCGATTTGTGTGGGATTCGCTGAATTGGCCATGGGGATGTAAACATCATGTAAGAGCGGTAATTCCAAGGATTTTAATTCGTTAAGTACTCGCAATTCGCCTAAAAGACCTATTTTGTTTTTTATCAATTTTTCCGAAAGAGACTCAAAGGATTTTTTAAATAACATAAGAACAACACAAAAAAGTATGATATCTATGCCCATGAGAATATGCAAGTAATCAGATATAAATTCTATTATTATTTTGTATAACATATGTAAAAGTCTTTCATTTCGTTTCTGTGCTTGATTCTGTTATAATTTTATCAATTCTTATATATTACAGCGTATATTAAAATCATCTATATAAAAGAGTTGATCAAGAAATTACCGATAGAACTCAAACCGATTTCTATTAATCCCAAGAGAAAAAACGCCAATAAGGGGGAGAAGTCTATGCCTCCAAATGCTGGCAAGAATCTGCGGATAGGAGAGAGAATCGGATCGGTAGCCCTATGAAGAATATAGAGAATCCTTCTTACTACTTCGCTATTGGTATTAATAATGTTAAAAGCTAACAACCAACTGGAAATAACAGAAGCTATTAACAAGTACTTGTAAAATCCCAAGATAAGTAAGAGAAAATGAAATACGTAGGCTATCAATTGAGGCATTAGGAATCCGTTTCTTTTATCTGTAAAAAATAATCGCTTTGTATAATATATAATTTATTTGTTGCTAACTCAAGCTTTTTTTTGTATTATAATAAATACTCATTAGATTTATAAGAAGATAACAGTATTTTACAAGGAGATTTTACCATGATGAATTTTGCAAAAATCATGAAACAAGCTAGCCAAATGAAAGGCAAAATGGCAGAAATGCAAGAAGAATTAGAATCCACCATTGTCGAAGGTCTGGCTGGTGGTGGTCTGGTTAAAGTTTCCATGACAGCCAATGGTAAAATGACTCATTTGAATCTTGATCCAACAATTATAAGTGTGGACGATAAGGAAATGTTAGAAGATCTCATCATGGCAGGAATCAATAACGCTTTAGAAAATGCCGAAAAAGTTAAAGGCGATAAGATGAAAGAAGTAACAGGCGGATTAAACATCCCCGGTCTAGAACTGCCCTTTTAAAAGAACACAATCAAGAAAGCATATTCTCACAACATGAATCACAATAAAGAACTAGAAGAATTGGCAAGATTGCTGACTCATTTACCAGGTCTAGGCAAGCGTTCTTCCAATCGTATGATTTTACAACTGCTTAAACAAAATGATGCTTTAATGAAACCTTTAGCTAAGCAAATGTTAAAGGTGGCGGAAAATGTTTCTATCTGTGAAGAGTGTGGCAATATAACCATAGGGGAAAGCTGTCCCATATGTGTGGATAAAACACGAGATCAAAGTATTATTTGTGTAGTAGCCGATGTTGCCGATATATGGGCCTTAGAGCGTAGTAAAACCTTTAAGGGGTTATATCATGTTCTCGGTGGGGTTCTTTCGGCGTTAAATGGGGTAAATGTGGAAGATCTTAGAATTGAGCAATTAATAACACGAGCAAGTAATGATGTGGTAAAAGAAATCATCATCGCCCTACCTGCTACCATGGACGGGCAGACTACCGCATATTTAATATCAGAAGAGCTAAAAAAGTTAGAGCTTAAGATATCTCGTCCTGCGGTGGGAATCCCCTTTGGTGGCGAACTGGATTATTTAGACGAAGGTACAATCTCAACCGCCTTTCAATCAAGAGTAAAGTTTTAATTTTATTAAGTATTAAGATCAGAAATTGGGATCAGGGATTGATATCAAAAGTTAAGAGCAAAAGTTAAGAGCAAAAATTAAAATAAGTATAGGGATACACATATGGATTTATTTTCTCCAAACATATGGGCGAGTTTTAGCGGGGCGTTTGTGTATTATTTAATTATGGCAAGCACACCCGGTCCTAATAATCTCATCCTTGCGAATGCTGGGCTAAATTTTGGCTATAGGAAAACTGTTAAGCTAATCATTGGGATTATGATTGGGGTTAATCTCTTCTTGCTCCTAGCAATTCTAGGCTTTTCCCACATCTTTAATACTTACAAAATAATACATGTGATAATCAGCATATTAGGAGTGATGTTTTTAGTCTATCTTGGTATTAAAATGGCTATGACTAAAACCACTAACCTCAATGCTGACAATACTGATAACACTGATAATACAGATAACAGTACTAATAAGGCTAATAAGAGCAACAAGACCAATAGCACTAGCCAGCAAAAACCCCTTAGTGTAATAACCATGATATTATTCCAGTTTTCCAACATTAAATCCATGATAGTAGGGGTTTCTCTTGCCAGCTTGTATCATAAAGATACCATGCTTGATACTTATATTTTTCTTTCTGCTGTTACTCTTATAGCGATTGTTCTTGCTGGTAATGTTTGGATACTATTTGGTTCTATTCTTGCAAGATTCCTAAAGAATCCGAGAAATGCCAAGATATTTAATATTGTTATGGGTTTAACTTTAGTTGTATATTCTCTCTCACTTCTACCCATAGACGACATTAAAACTTTTTTAAATCTTTCTTAAGAGCCAACTAACATACTATAATTACAGTAAAAAAGTCAGACATATAAAAATACCTTGTATGCTTGTGTATAATGTGTTATTATCATTACTGATATATAATAAAAATATGCAACAACATAAAAGTGAGAAAAGTATGGATTTATTATCGCCAACCTTATGGACGGGATTCAGCGGAGCTGTGTTCTGTTATTTCATCATGGCAATCACTCCAGGACCTAACAATATAATACTCGCAAATGCAGGATTAAATTTCGGCTACAAAAGAACCATAAGATTACTCATACCTGTTATCATCGGTATTAACGTCTTTTTACTTACTGCTATTTTTGGCTTTACTAGTCTTTTTAACAAGTATAAAACTGTTCATGTGATTGTTTCGGTTTTAGGAGTTATGTTTTTAATCTATCTTGGCTGTAAGATGGCCTTAAGCAAATCTACGCTAAAAGATAATAAAAGATCTACAAAAAATAAACCCTTAAGTATGTTTACTTTAACATTGCTACAATTTTCTAACATAAAAGCCATTATGATCGCCTTTTCCATTGCGAGTATTTATCATAAATCTAACATATTAGATACTTATGTTTTCTTATTTGTGGTAACACTTTCGGCTATTTTGGTTACTGGCAATACTTGGATCATCTTTGGTTCTGTTCTTTCCAAATTCCTAACCAGTAAACGCAACGCCCAAATATTTAACATCATCATGGGTCTAACCCTAGTAATATACTCTCTGTTCCTTTTACCCATAGACGATATTAAGACTGTTTTACATATTTAACACGGTCCGAAATATTTATTGCAGACATCTGCCCATAACTCATATACTTTATTTCTGTGGGGGCTGTTGTATAGGGATGAGATCCATGGATTGCCGTTAATTTCTAAAATATAGTAATTCTTAGGGTCTGCGATTCCTTTAGGGAGGATTATGTCTATGCCTGCGATTCTTAAATTTAGGAGTTTTGTTGCTTGTATGGCGATGTCTTGGATTTCTTGTGGGGGTTCGAAGATGAATTCTTCCACTTCGCCACCACCGTGGAGGTTTGCTCTTACTGTATATTCTATGGTTTGCCCTTGTTTTAAGACAGAATTTAAGCTTAAATTTTTGGATTTTAACGAATTTAAGAGCCAAGCGTCATCTTCTGCTATGCTTGAATTACCTGATAGATAAAGATTATTATTTATCTTAGCTAATAATTCGCCAATGGTGGCTATACCGTTGCCTGTGAGTTTTGGTCTTGTGCGTAGATATGAGAATTGAATTTTATCATCAAAAACAAAGATACGCATTTCATCGCCTGCGATAAACTCTTCTATACGTGCTAGTGGTTCGCTTTCTTTTACTTTAAGTAAGGCTTTTTCCAATTGAACATCGTTATTTACAAGTGCTATATCTTTACCTAAGCTCCCTTTATTTGGTTTGACTATTAGGGGATATCCTAGGGAATTGGCATAATCTTGGCTATCGAGTAGGGTTTTGCCGTTGCCTCTTACGGCACTATATTTATCGGTTAGAAAGAAATAATCTCCCTGTGGTGTGCGAAGATTGGCTCTGCGTAAAATGTTGATTGTATGGGTTTTATCCTTCGATAATCCGTATGATGTGGCACTATTTAAAGGATAAGCACAACAATCCCCCGCCGAAGTGATAAAACTTTTATTACTTTTGATATCAATGACTTTCATTAAGTATCCTGATATCTCATCAAGATTTTCGATCTCATAATTGTTAGTTTTGCCAACTTCTTCTAATATCTGCAATAATAGGGATTTGGATTGGGACATTATAAAATCTCCTTTAAATATCTTTAGTTATCTTTCATAAACATAATTATATTATGAATATGAAAGATAAGCAAGATTTTTTTAACAGGTTTACATAAGCCCCACTTAAGGACGCAGGATAAAAGAGACGGAAGTAAGTGCTTTTTTACGCTACTTTTTACAGAAGCAGTCCTTTATAATCTAACTTCTGATTGGCCATGAAGCTTTTAAACTTGTCGGCGTTGGCGTCTATTTGATGTTTAATGTTATATTTAAGATCGGAGATCTTGTCGTTGTTTTGGTCTTGAACGTTTTCCAACTGGTTGCGAATGGCGTTTGTTCCTGCTGTACCGTGCAGACCTGCATAAGCTCGGATAGTGGCTAGACGTTTTTTGGAACTATCTAGATTCTCCTTGCGTGTTTGATCGTACTTGCGTTCTAGTAGATCGTTGGATTTATTAATGCTTGTTAATAAATTATCTTGTGCGAGATTAGCTCGGTCGACAAACTGACGCAATTCTGCTTGGCGTTTCTCTTGACGTTTTTCTTGGTCTCGTCGTTCCTGATAATAATCTTTTGCTTGTTTTTTGTTGTCGTTTTTGTCTGTGAGTGTGTTAACTATCAGACCTGCTAAAGCACCACTTAGGGCGTTTCCTAAACCTGAACTAAAACTTGAAAAAAAATCAGCCATAATATATTCTCCTGTACTTTTTGGAAAAATTAATAAAAATGATTGTTGGTAGTGGATAAAAATGGCAACAATCCAGCCATTAAAATGAGATATTACATATTACATACTCCTTGAATATCTATTGGTTAAAGATCTAAAAACTCAATGCCTTAGGAAAAAAGATAAAAAACACAAAAAAAGGCTTGTGATAGTCTTTTTTTATGATATAATATATATCACACTTATTTTCACACTTAGCATAAGGCAATGTACGAATGACAGCTCTTCCCCCTAATAATACTTGGACTTCCGAACGTGTTGAACAACTGAAAAAACTTTGGTCGCAAGGTTTACCAACTGTAGAAATTGGCGAACTTTTAGGCGTTACTAAAAATTCGGTCGTGGGTAAAGTCCACCGCTTGAATTTAACTAAACGTCAGCTTTCATCTAAGAATCCTCCTAGTGCTAAAGAATCACAAAGCCCTAAGAAATCCGCTCCTAAAGAAAAGGAAAAGGAAAAGGAAAAAGAACAACAACCGCCCAAAGAAGAGCCTAAAATTGTCGAAAAGGCTAAAAAAGAACATCATCATAAAACTGAACATCCTGATATCGTTCCACGTCCGCCAAAAAAGAAATCCTTTGCTGAAAGTAAGAATATACAATCCATGTTAATGGATAGTCTTCCACAACATGAACTTGAGATAATCGAAAATAAACCACGTGATAAATCTAAGATTCATGTGTCCATTGACATCCAAGCCTTTAAGAAAAGCCAGAAGATCAAAGAAAAACGCAAAGGAATTCAATTACATAACATAAAATCCAGCCAGTGCCACTGGCCCATCGGCGATCCTGATGATTACGAATTCCATTTCTGTGGCGAGCCGTCTATTTCTGATTCGCCTTACTGTCAAGAACATATGGATCAAGCCTACCAGAAAAACTCAAAATAACTTACTAAAGAGCATACTCAAGATCATACTCAAGCACATACTTTCAAGCATATCCACATCTTAGAGAATTTTAGCAATCCTAAAGGGGGGTAAAATTGGTGGGGGCGATGACTTGAGAGTTATGGGCTTGGGTGCTTTTGTAGGTTTTTTTGGGGGCAATGAAACCATTTTTATCTTTGCTCATGGTCTTAGATACTTGTGAAGGCATGGGGGCTAAGCTTAAACATCCTGATACGGCGTCGAGTCCGTCGTCTTTGGCGTATTTATCTTTCATGTTCCACATTTGGATCTCTTCCATAAATCGGCTTTTTTGTAGATGTTCATGAATAAATATCTTACCTGCATATAAACGCTCGCCCATATTTGAGATTATCCTTTCTTGTTTATTCTTAGTGTTATGAACCGCCACCACCGAGCAAGCAATTCCCAATTTAGCCAAATGTTCACGCAATAAAGACGGTATGAATCCGCCAACTCCATTTTGCTCTATGTGAATGGACGGTAAACGATATTGACTTATTAAGCTCCCCACTTCCATAATCTGATGTTGGATAGAATTGGAAACATCCTTTTTAAAGGATATGTAATGGACTCGATGAATGAAATTAGCTCCGTTTTCCCCATGGAAGACAATCGCCACCGCACTACCGTCGCCCCCAGATAAGCCCAAAGACGGATCCCACCAGCAAGATACCCCCATGAGTTGCTGGGAAAATAAAGTGTAATTTGTAGCGTTATTGCTAATATATACTTGTGGATCTTCATTATAAATACCAAGTAAGGATGAATTAAGAGTAGCCTCGCTATAATCTACGAATTGCAATAGCATTTGAGTTTTAAACTTGGCCTCGCCGTTGGCTTGACGAAGTTGGCTTATACGTTCCATGCTGAAATGTCGTTCCCATGCACTTTTCCCATGCTCATTAATTAGGGGAATTACTAAACGGTTATAGCCAGATAAAAAGGGTTGATTCTCTTCATATAATACGGTGTTTTCGTTGGCATATATGGATTGGGATGTGTGGGGCGTCCCAACATATAATTGCGATCCTGTTGGTGTGAGAATATATTCACACTCACTTAAGAGATCTCGGAGATTCTCTCTTTTTCGTGCAGTATCGCAAGTGGTTTTCACTTCCACATCGTCGCATATGATCCATTCGGCTCTTGTGCCTGTAATGTTGGATCTAACACCACGAGCCAGTAATGACGGATCTCTCCATTCTTTTGTACGATTAACTATAATTTGCTCATTGGACCATATTTCTTTCTTTTCTGGAATTAAAAACTGACAAGCCTCATGACTTTCTATGATTCTTTTTGTGTTGGAAAGCATTTTCTTAGCTAAATTTAACTCTGCTCCGATAATTAAAATCCGACAATTGGGATCTCTTGCCAACAACCAAGCACAAAACAAACCAACCACCGTCGATTTACCTGCTCCACGAAAGGCCATGAGTAACTTCCTTGCATGGCTTAGATCTTCATCCAACCATGCTGATATCTTACTATGATGTGGCGGTATGGGCAAGAGATCTTGTTGTTCATACCACTCATACATAAAATCATAAAAATTCAAACAATACATTTAACCTCCTTTTATCCTTAGTAGTTCCTTGAGTTATAATTCATAAAACACAGATTACCCCATTTATCCCAATCCGCAACCCTTAGGATTGGGAGAAATGGGCTAAGATGTGCCTGTAAGCGGTACGCCGTGTACTCACGTCTACATAAGCCCCAATCCAAAATCCACCCTAACTTATTTAACACTATCCCTTAGGATTGGGAGAAATGGGATAAGATGTGCCTTAAACTAGGGCGACGTGTACTCACGTCTACATAAGCCCTAGTTTAAGGTGCATATTAGCCCATTTATCACAATCCTAATTAGCCCATTTATCACAATCCTAACTAGTTGAGAATTTTTTGGATGGTGAACTTACCTACATAGTCGGTGTCTAGGGGAGAGTCTAGCATTAGGCTACTGTTTTTAGAGTTATCGCCCATTAGAAATAAGCGGAGTGTTACGGGTTCGTTTACTATAAGAATTTCGTTGAACATGCAGACTCCTGGGCTTGAATATTTTAGGTTGGAATTAATGTGATTTGAGACAAAACTATCTACTAGAGCCGAATCTGATTGCTGTCTTGCTTCTATTTTTGCTACTACGTTATAAGCTCCGTGCATACTAATAAAGCCATTTATGGTATATGTGCCACTTACTCCTATGTGCATGGAGTAATTATTATCATCTACGAATAGGAGATCTTGTTGGGATGAAAGAAAGGTATGGCTGGCGATTTGGATTTGTTGGTAACTATCGGAATGTAGATCAACTTTCATATCTATATCTTTATTGACGCTATAAATACCTACGGATATGACTGGGACTGTGAATCCGTCGTTTATCTTTTGGTCTATTAGCACTATTAAATCCGCTTGGGAAACTGTGGCTAGATCGCTTAAGCCGAGATTCTGGCGTGCTAAAGCGGTATCTGATATGTTGGCTAAATTTTGCTTTACTAGGGAATCATCGACTTGGGCGGATGTTATTTGATTTAGGGTGGCTACATCGCCTAAACCGAGATTTTTACGAGCTTCTTTAATATCTATTACATCGTTTAAGTTGTTTTGCGATACTAGAGCATTTTTTATCACAGTCCCGCCACCGCTAGAGGATAGTTTATTAAAGGCGGTAATTAATAGGACTTTGATATCGTCGTATTTATGGGAAACGTCGTCTAATTTAGCCATTATGTTATCTACATCAAAGTTTTTTGTGATAACGTCTTTGCCATTTTTCATGATTACGCCGTCTTGTAAATCTGCTAGATCTTGAACGGAATCGCTATTGTAAATACGTAGGGTTTTTATGCTGTTGGCATTTAAGATTCCTAGAATTTTATAGATATTGTCAAACTCTGCATTCAGATCCTTTGCGGTAAAAGATGACGAGGCAAAGAAATTCACAATCTTTTTAAAGGCTACATTCTCGCAAATTAAAATTTTACTGCCTGCTTTAGGGATATTGTTAAAGGTAATAAATCCCCCTTGTACCGTATAAGGGGCTTTTACCGAATATCCTGCTCGAGAATCAAAGGGATATTGCAAAACAGAATTTACAAATACTTGAATGTGATCCATATATAATTCATGGAAAGGAAAATAAAAGTTATTATTAATCCCGTCTGCTGTATAGCTTACACTGTATTCATTTAATACATCGTTGACCATTGTATTATAGTTGCTCATAATATTTCTCCTAAAAATTAATGTTGGTTTTGTTGGTTTTATTGATTTATGATTGATGAGAGTTACGCTCTTAACTGGAAGCCATTATATTAGTGTTAACTGATATTAGGCAGAAGTTCGTAGGTTCGCTAATTTTGATGTGCCATGAGGGTTTATATGCACCTTTTTTCCATCCAAGTAAGCTGACTTTCACATCTCCGCTATATTCGACGTTTTGGCTATTGGGGTTTTTTTCGAGATAATTTAAAGGGACGTTATAACTTTTATTATTCTCTTTTTCTATGGATAAAAGGGAAGTATTTTGTAATCTAAAGGTCGCCGATACTACTCTTAATCTTCCCCCTTGAACGCTTGCTCCAGCCACTGCACCAGAAACGGGCAGGGGTTTTATTGAGACATCATAGGATAAGCCTAAATATTTACCTTGGTAGAGTAAATCATTTTGGCTATCGTCAGGGCTATAATAATCGAGATTAAGCGAACCTAAGGAATTATATTGAAAGTCAGTTTCATATACGGGAATCTCCCAATTTTGGCTATGGCTTAACATCTTCTTAATGTATGTTTGAACAACAGGCATATTCTCGTTTAAGGAATAGGGCGAACATAGGCAATCTAGCTTAAGATTCTCGCCTCCCACTTCAAGATTAACCATGGAGCGAATAATACAATAATACATTGTTTCATTAACCCTAGCTATGCCGTAATATTTGCCTTTAGTTTCCCATGTGGACCAAGCCACCGTTTGCGAATCCTTATAGTAGGACATAACCGCAAGAGTTCCATCTTCATTAACTACTTGTAATAAGGAATGTCTTGAATCATAGCACATATCTCGGGGATTCTTAATGAGATCTCCGCAGACATAGGATAAATTAGTAGCATTAAATAAACCATCAAGAGAGGGCGTTAGCTGATAAATATTCGAATCTCCACCAACATAAATAAAACTGTTTTCCATTTGCAAAGGTTGAACAGAAGAAAAGGTAGGAATGCTTGTGAGTAGACTATAACTGGTATTTGTCGGCGTAATCGGAGATCCTGTAATCGACCAAACCCCATTAGTGGTAAAGACAATTAAATTAGTGGATGAAACTAAAGATTTCACAATATTCATTTGCCCATCGGCAAGGTTAACATCGATAGCTTCATCGTCTAAACCTGTACCGTAATCAAAGGATTCAGGATTGCCACTTTTTGAAAACCATATTGTGGATAAAGCTTCGCTATTGCCTGATAAGACTAAGCGTCCTTGATGAAAGCCCACCACTGCAGGATATCCGTAAGCATTGGAAAAAGCCGAATAATCCCACTCCGTATCATTTAAACTAGTTTTACCCTTAAGATCTCCTTGAAACAAGGCGTGAACGGTATAGGGATCAATATATTCATATATTTGAAAGGAACAATCATCCTTAGAATATATGAACGTGTTGGAGTTGGTATGACGATAGATGAAAAATGGCGTGTTGGATGTGATCTTATATATGGGAACTTTGCTTTGGGAGTCTATGGTCTGGGTATCGCTTAAGGTAAGAGTTGTGCCTTTAGGGGCTTTGCGTGTGGGTTCTAATGTGCGAAATCCACGTGTTTCGAACTCTAACTCTTTAAAAACCCAACGTTTTTTTAAGGTGCTAGCGTCAAGATACATGGGGTTAAACTCAATGTACATCAAAGGAGAATTCGGATTGGCAATATATATGCGACTATCGTTATAGGTAATGGATAACTGATCGACTACTAATTCGCTTAAATGATCCATTTCATATTCTACAACAATACCGTTTTCTTCATTGATCCAAAGCCCTTCCATGGTAATACCGATTAAACCACGAATCCCACCCATGGAAAACGGTACTAAACGAGCATGGGAAGAAAAGTTAGAGACAAAAAATGTTCCGTATCGTCTTTGAATTGCTCCTGACGGTTTAATATAGACATTTTTCAATTCTAGCATGCCCTCATTGTGAGCTTTGATTCCACTCCGACCAATTAAATCGGGCGAAACCTGACCAGAACTAAAAGATGTTTTTTGTTCAAAATATCTAGGCATGATAATAATATCCTTATATCTAAAATGTTATGAGAAAGTGAGAATGAGAAAGTGAGAAAATAAAAAAGTATTTAGTCAGCAGTTTAACGTACGTCTATGAGTTCGTAACCTGCATCTAGGGATTTGTTGGGTTCTTGGCGTTTGTCGAGTAATTTGGCGTCTTCTAGGGCTTTAAGGGCGATGGCACGGAGTTCGTTGGTACGGCTTGGACTACCTGTAATTGGCAAGCAAAATTCGCTGGCTAAAGTGGTAACCACTGTATAGATAAACCAATCAGGTAAATCGCTACAATCCACACGAGCGAAGTATGATATGGCAACCTTTTGCGAATCGATCTTAAGCCATTTGCCCACAAGTTCGTAATCTGTGCGATTCTCTTTAGGATCGTGATAGCCAACCGATTGCAAACGCAATAAATTATAGGGCAGGCTATAGCTATATTTTCCTGATATGTCCCTTGCTTGGGGATTTTGCAAACAAGCTTGGGCCTCGCTAAAGCTCCAATTGGACGCACTTAAGAGACGGTTATAAATGGTAGCAAACAAAGTAGAGGCTACTTCGGATTCTACACTTCCTTCATCAAAGGAATTAATGGGCAATGCTCCGAGCATGATTAAGGCTTGAGAACATAAATATACGGGGTTAATATCGAGATTTGTAAGATTGTTCATCTGTTAATATCTTTCATATGTCAAGCCATGATAATTTGTGAAGATTATCATGGCTCTTGTGTTAGTGAAGAACTTTAAGGTTTTAAAGCTACGACAACGCTTTTATTTTTACGATCTACGGATGTTACAACAACATTAATATGTTTATCATCACTTGTTATCACGACGATTTCATCATTCTTGCTTAACATATAACTAACCTGTGAAAACTCTTTTGTTAAAGATGTTTTAAAGGTAGCTTCATCAAGATCCGATTTAAATAACCATAAAGCGAAACCATTTGAATAGGCTAATACTGATAAATTGTGAGTATCTTTCATGGGGGTAAATTCCTTATAAATAATAATTGTTTAATAATGGGGATGTTTAAGGTGTAAGGGGGTGTAAGGTGTAAGGGGATGTAAGGTGTAAGGTGTGTGTTAGGGAAAACTATGAAAGAATTAAGCTTCTTTACAATCGAAAGCGATAATGCCATTTTGTTCAATTGCTACAGCACCTTGGGACATCATAGAATTCACAAAGTGCGACGCACGGTCGCCATGCCATGTGATATCGGTTGTGATTTCTTGACCGATTGCATGTCCTACCGCATGTTTATGATACCAATAGCATGTTCTAACATTACCCTTTAACGGAAGATCAGAATTGGGCATCCATAATGCTCCAAGCCAGCGTTTAGCTTGAATACCACTAAATGGTAGTTGATCATCACTAATGTAATCTGTGCTGGCAAACTGTGGAATTTGCAACAACTCGGCCCACTGACGCCAGCCAACAATTACAAAAGATTGTCCATCATCTGGGATGTTCGAGTTGCCAGCTTCTTCAAAACATTCTAGAGCTTTATCTAGGGTCATACCTGTTGTTGTTGCTCCTGTATTAAGGGGAGCAACTTTCGATAGGGCCTTAATGATAAGCTCATCGGTTTTACGTCCTAAGGCGTAAGCTCCTGTTTTTGCCAAGGCTTGCAATTCGTCATGATTTTGTTTAAGTTGATCTAATTTATCAACCCAATCGCCAGCATAGTAGTCTTCAAGCATACATTCAACGCTCTCATGACTAACATTCATCGGCGAGATCTGACTATCACGTCCTTTAGTTGTAGCTTGAGCAACCCCAATTTTTTGGAAAGTGGTCGACGCTCCACGAACATTGTTTTGCGATCTTACGGTGTTACGTAAACGAGATCCCATTTGTTGAAACTGTAAAATAACTTCCGCTTGATAATGCTTGGAAAACGATTTAGCAATAGAGTTTGTCATATGTTTATATCCTTATGTGTGTTAATGTAAAATGTGAAATGTGAAAAAATAAAGTTAAAATATAAAGGATCTTTTACAGACCCTTTTACAAACCTTAAGATTAAAAAAAATAGCACCATACTTTATTAAGTATATGCTCGATACCATGGCTAACATGGCTATAAAAAATAAGACTCACACAATGCGAGACTATTAATAAAAGATTATCCATAAATTAATTACCTTTCAAATAATCAAAAGTGGGAAAATAAGCCAAAATATACCTAATCAGGCACAAACTAGCCCACTTTACCCCACTCAAATCCATAAAATCAAGAAAAACTAACTAAAACATACTTGTAAGCGGTACGCCGTGTACTAAATGCCTACACTAGTACCACTCCCAAATACAGATTACCCCACTTACTCCGATCCGCAGGATTGGGAGAAAGGTCGTGCGATGTGCCTTACCTTAGGGCGACGTGTATTCACGTCTACATAAGCCCTAAAGTAAGGTGCAGATTAGCCCATTTATCACGATCCCAAATCCGCAGGATTGGGAGAAATGGGATAAGGTGTGCCTTACCTTAGGGCGACGTGTACTTAATGCTTACACTAGTACCGCTTCCAAGTGCAGATTAGCCCATTTACCCCAATCCTAGTCGTAGATTTTTTGGAAACCTGCCTTTACCTTTGCTATAAATTGGGGATCTTTGGTCTTCCAGTATTTGGGGTCTTTCATCATTTGTAGTAGCTGGTCTTCGCTTAGGATTGAGTCTTCGCTGTTACCTGTTTTTATGGTGTTGTTTTCGGATTCCCCTGTCATTAGCTTGTGCATGGAAAGTATGCCGTCAAATGATGAGGCTAGGGCGTTGTAGGTTTTTGGATCTAGATTGGCTTTACCCCACTTTTTTAGCTGGGAGCGAATCACTTGCCAACGTTTGGGATCGCCGAAATGTTGTTCTAAGCGTTTTAGATGATTATCTTGCTTGAAATGATCGACCATTTCACTGGCTAAATGTGGCACTAGTTGATTTATGATGGTTATAACAATTTCTTGTTGTGCTTTGGTGAAGTCATTGCTTTCGAGATATTTGATTAGATCACTGGTGTCATAATCTGTTGCTTTGTTCTCTTTATCACTTTCCATGGCATTATCTTGTTGATCGCTTGGTGATTCGCTATTGTTTACGGCTTTGGAATCCACTTGCGAGTTTTGATCTTGATTGTTATCAAGATCATTTGAGGGATTATTACCTTTATCCATAGGGTTTTCGTTATTTGTCATTATTAAGTATCCTTTTGATTTTTAAAATAAAGTTGCGTTCTCCTGCGTGATAATACATATGATTCACATTTGTATCACTCCCTAGGGAACGCTCTAGAATTGATGATTGCCAATAATTTAGAATCTTTTTACCGTCTTGAGATGAAAAGATTCTCACTAGAGAATTATGGATCTCATCTAAATTGTGAAGAGGACGGTTATTGCCATTAATAGTAGTACTATTAGAAGTGGTAACATTTTTATTCTCCTTGTTATGTTCTTGATCCATTAAAAGCCCCCACTGTTTGCGGTGTTCCTTGTGATCCGCTACTCTGGGCTACCCTGTGCAAACCATTACTATCGCTTGGATTGTTATCTTGCTGATTTGTATTAGCCTGATTATTATCACTTGGATTATTATCACTTGGATTAGTATCAGTCTGACCGCTATCAGTGTTTGCAAGGATGAATTGTTTATCTACGCCGTAAGATTCGGCAAGATTATCAACAATTTTGTTAATATCCATCACGTCATGAATCTTAACTCCTAGGGAGGAAACAGAAGAAAGCCATAATAAAATATCACGTGCTTTATTTTTCTTCCATTCTTGTGATCCTACAGTTACGGGACTTAAGCTAATGGATACTCTTTCGAGATCGTGATGTCCATAACTTAAGGTTGGCACTTCGCCACGTTTTTCGAGAATATCCCATGCACGCTTTAACAAGGGCATGAGTAACTCGGTTTGTAAACGAGCAAAGGTAGCTCCTAAGATTCTTGAGATATCGCTTGATTTTTGTAAAACTTCGGTGGCTGTTTGAGCCACTGTGTTACTACTAAAATAATTAACCAATAAAGCTTCCTTTATGCGTGTTCGCAGATCGGAAATGATCAATTGCGATACATCAAAATTACCCGCCGACTTCAAAGGCGTTAAGCCCGAAGATCCTATGGCTTTTGGAATGATAGCCCCAGGGACTAGCCGTACTGTCGACGGGTTTAAAACTCCGTCATCATCTGCCAACCATATGCCTGTTACCGCAAGGGAAGCATTTTTTAAGGTAAGTTCTACGGCCTTATTTAATGTCTTGATATCAGGTAAGACTTTCATAATCGGCGAGCGTCCATAAACTTCGCCTGACGCTTTCAACCAACGAAAGGCAATAAATGGACAACTATTTAAAACCTTTCTACTTAATAAATACGGCTCATCAAGATCGCCACACGGATCAGATCTTAAAATGGTAAGAACTTCATAAGCTCCATTTTCCAACTCGCCTATGGCCTGTAATAGGGAAAATCTTAAGCTCGGATCTTGCAAACATTTTTCCTTAAGATCATCATCAATCACATAATCTCGCCATTGCTCTCTTAGTTGATCATAGGAAAACTCACAGGCATAATATAAATTGTTAATCAAGCCTTTAGAGTTTTCTTCAAGAACTACATCCTTTAAGGGCAGAGTGCGAAAACTAAAAGCTGAAGATTCTCCAGGATCATTTTCTTCAAACATCATAACCGCAGTACCAGCCACAACTAAATCAAGATAAGCTTGATGAATCTCCAAGCTAAAATTAGAATATAAAAAATGAGAAGATAAAGTCTTCTCTATCTTCTCACTGCTTATTTCATTGTTTAGTTTATTCAAAGTTTCTTTATCTTGCTGATCTTCTGGAATCAAAAGATCAGCACTAAACCACCGTCCCCATGTGGGCGTTAACGCCGAACTTAAGGAAGACGCAAGATTCTCACTACAATCGCATGCGGTAGCGTCATAAATCAGGCTACTATTTTCAAAAGCTAATTCGGATTTACTCGGCAAAGCGAACTTATAACAATCCTCCCAATAACTTTTCCATTTCTGCTTATTATCATTGGCAATAGTATATTTCTTAATATAAAACTCCAAGGATTTCTCATGTTTCATGCTATTTCCTTTCGTGTTTTTAAAGATTGTGAAAATTAGCTAGTATGTATTTACATAATGCTAAATATAAAATAAAATGTAGTGTGGTATAGTGTGGAATATTTTTCACTATGTAAATACATACTGGCTAATTTTCACAAAACAATAAAAAAGATCCTCAACTAATTGTAAAGTTAAAGATCTTATTTCATGGCGTGGGATACCATTATGGGATGTTATTGTGTTAGGATTTGTCTTCCTAAAATACTTCTGCAAATGAATCATTACTAAATGGAGGCTCTTAAAGGATTCGAAATAGATTAGAAATAAACTTATATACTTAACACACAAATAAAAAACTGTTACCTTTTACGGTCTCATAGTAACCATAAAGAATCTTAAATAGATTAGATTTGTCTTTTACTTTGCGTTAGTATATTTAGTTATAGCTTTCCCTAACACTCTTATATCATACAAGAACAAAACAAGAAAGTCAAGAGTTTTTATTCTCTATTTGTTCTTTTTGTTGTTAGCTCTTGATTTACAATATAATTTTTTTTGCTCTTAGAGTCTTCTCAATGGTTTTCATCGCCGAATCCCACAATTTAGATTCGCTTGTTAGATCTCCGTTATCGTTGGCAGGTGGCGAGAATTGATATTCGCCATATTTCACAAGAACCATTACTTGATCTTGCGAGATCTCACCTTCGGCAATCAGACGGGCCACACATAAATAAATATCATCGGGATCGCAAGGGCGAACAATGGTAGTATAATGATCATTGGCTAGATTACTACAATTGTAACGAGCATTTTGAGAATTACAATACCAGAACCAAGCCTCACTAGCATTTTCAAAGGGTTGTTCTTCGTTTTTATATTGAAATAATGTCATAAAAATACGTCCTTTCTTTTTTTATAAAAAAATGATACAATAATTACGAAATAAAAAAACTAGAATCTATGCAAGCAATCTTATTTCCAATGAATTAAAGTAATTTTACAATGTTCCTTTTAAGTTCCAGCAATAGAACACAACAAGAACAATATAAGAATATTGCATTTATATTAGAATGTCAACACAAATAAAAAGATAGGTACTAACCCATTATGATAAAGAAATTTTTCCGTAGAATGATAATTAAAAGGCTAACTTGGGAAACAATAGAACAAAATCTTACTAAATTAAAATTCTTATGCGGTGAAGATATCAGCAAATGGCAAGAAGAAGCTAAGAAAGGCAATCAAGTTGCTATTAATATTGTCGCTGAACTAAACTATGCGAATCACAAAGAAAGCTCTCTTGAAATGTTGCAGATTCTCGCAGATCACGAATACGCTCCTGCTCAATTGAGCTTAGGTTTGTTATATATTGCAGGTAAAGACTTGCAACAGAATCTTAAAAAAGGCTTTTCTCTCATAAAGGACAGTGCCATAAAAGGTCATGCTCCGAGCTTTTATCAACTGGCCTTATGCTATAAAACAGGAGTGGGAACAAAACAAAATCAAGCGGAATATCTAAAAAATATGAGCATAGCCCAAGATCTCGACTATCCTCACGCTTATAACGATCTAGGGGAATTCTACTTCACTGACGACAATCTACAAGATCTAAAAACTTCTTATAATCTAATAAAAAGAGCCTCACAATTGGGAATCGTTTCTGCATATTATCGCCGATCTCAATTTTACCTAAACGGCTTAGCAGAGGTAAAACAAGACGTAGTACAAGCCTTTGTCTGGCTAACTATCGCCCTAAAAGACGCCAACTCCCAAGAAAAAGAAGAACAAGACAAACTCCAACTTGAAAATAATCTCCAAGCAGTAACAACCCTAAAAAACTTCCTCCAAGAAAAAGATCTTGCCGAAGTCCCACCCATAATCCAAGCCATCGAAGAACAAATCAAAGAAGAAAGAAACAAAAACAAATGGCTAAATATATTATAACCCCCCTTACATAAAGACCGCTTATAAAAATCATTCATAAAAATCATTTATAAAAATCACTTATAAATATCACCTAAAAACTGCGACAATGCGTGCTTTTTCACACCCCACCCCACGCCCCTATTTTTTTATTTGCTTATTAGTTAAATTTATGTTAACATGGTCAACATATGAAATCTTATTTTATAAAATAGTTAATATATTATTTTTATCACATTAATCATAAATAAGAATCTTTAGTATATAATCATTACATAACATTTAAGGAACTATGGAATTATGACTATGAACAAAATTTTAACCACATTAAAAACTTTAAGCACACTTGTGGGAACTTCGTTTTTATTATCACTCATTTTCGCTATGAACTCGGAAGCACAGGCTAAAAAATATACTGCGGTAACGGTGGTTGATACTGGCGGTTTGGGAGACGGATCTTTTAATGATGGTGCATATGCGGGGATGTTGTTGGCAAAATCTAAAATGGGTATTACTGTCCATGCTACTCCTTCTAAAAAGCAAAATGATTATGTGCCGAACTTGGAAGGTGCGGTAAACGATAATAACGCCAACTTTGTTTTGGGCGTAGGTTTCCTTATGGCGGACGCCATTAAAGAAGTTGCAGCAAACTATCCTAAAACCCAATTCGCCATTGTTGATTTCGACATGTCTAAATCTAAATTAAAGAACTTAACAGGTATCACTTATAAAACCGAAGAGGCTGGATATTTAGCGGGTATAGTTGCGGCGAATATGACATATAAATATCATAATAAATCTAAAAAGCTTAATGCTAAAAAGGTAATTGGTGCGGTCTTGGGAATGAAGATCCCGCCTGTGGAAACTTACGTAGCTGGCTACATTGCTGGAGCTCATTCTGTAGATCCTACCATTAAGGTTTTAACTACTAATCTTGATTCATTTACCGATCAATCCAAAGGTAAAGCCGCAACCGACGCTTTGATCAGCAAGGGAGCTGATATTATCTTCCAAGTGGCAGGAAAAGCGGGTCTTGGTGCGATCAATAGTGCTAAACAACATGGAGTTTTAGCGATTGGCGTTGATGTGGATCAAGCTCATATTGCTCCGAATACAATTTTATTCTCGGCAGAAAAAGACATCTCAAGCTCGGTATTCCAAACTATCCAAATGTCTTATGCTGGCAAGAAATTACCGCATAATCTAGAATTTAGCTTGGCTAATAAGGGCGTGAAAATTTCAGGATTCCACAAACTAAGCAAGATTATTCCTGCTGATGTTAACAATCAAGTAAAAAAAGCCACTGCCGATATTATTCATCACAAAATCAAAATACCTACTACAATACCTAAATAGATAATTTTTAAAAATAAAGTTAACTTTATTAAAATTTACCCTATCAATGTAAGCTAGCAAGTATATATGATACAAGAAAAAAATATGCTTTAACCTTAGAGTTAAAGCATATTTTTTTCTTATATTTTTCGTATACTAAGTAATTTTCTTGATTCTTAATGCAAAATATAGTAGTCTCTAGGATGATATTAACGAATTCTTAACAATTAAAATATAAATACTTAAATTTTAATGGTTTATCTTGTAATTTTAGTCTTTAAACTATCTTTTTCAAGAAATGGTTACAATTCTCAATATCAGGTTTTTTTATGGAATAAATATAATTTAAGGTCTTACTACAATGAAGAAAATATTATTAAACTCTTTGATCTCGGCTACTATGATATCTAGTGGATTACTTGCAAGCAATACTTATGCTAAAAAATTTACATCGGTAATGGTTACTGATACAGGCGGAATAGGCGATAAATCTTTTAATGATGGTGCTTACGCAGGCTTAAAAATGGCTCATTCTAAATTAGGTGTAACAATTAATGTAACACAATCAAAAGCACAAAGCGATTTCGTTACCAATCTAAGCGGTGCAGCCGATGACGGTAACAACTTCATTCTAGGTGTAGGATACCTAATGGGCGACGCTATCCAAGAAGTAGCCGCAAACTATCCTAAAAGTCAATTTGTGATTGTGGATAGCGATACATCAAGCACAAAACTAAAAAATCTTTCAGGTATCACTTACAGAACCGAAGAAGTGGGCTATTTAGCTGGTATAGTTGCGGGTAATATGACCTATAAATATAGTAGCAAATCTAAAAAACTTAATAGAAAAAAAGTTGTTGGAGCTGTTCTAGGAATGGATATCCCACCAGTGGAAACCTACGTGGCAGGCTTTATTGCTGGGGTTCACTCTGTAGATCCTAAAATTAAGGTTTTAACCACAACTATCGGTAGCTTTAGCGATCCGTCAAAAGGTAAAGCCGCAACCGACGCTTTAATCAGCAAAGGAACTGATATTGTATTCCCACTGGCAGGAAGTGCTGGCTTAGGAGCTATTAGTAGTGCTAAACAACATCATATTTTAGCCATCGGCGTAGATCAAGATCAAAACGCAGTCGCTCCTAATACTATTCTAACATCTGCTATGAAAAACATTACCACATCAGTATATCAAGCAATCGCCATTTCATACAAAGGTAAAGCATTACCTAAATCTCTAAACGTTGGCTTAAAAGATAAAGGTGTAGGCTTAGCTCCTTATCATTCTTTTAGTAAAATTGTTCCTAAAGCTGTCCAAAACCAAGTAGCCCTAGCTACCAAAAAAATCATAGCAGGTAAAATTCACATCCCAACTTCTGTCAAAGAAGCAAGAAAGAAATAATTATTAGTAATATTAGCTAATATATACCTAACCTTTAGCCCCAAAGTTTAACCTAAACTTTGGGGCTAAATATCAAGTGGATATCTTTCACACTGTTGTATTGTATTATATTATGTTCTTTTATTTGCTTGATATATGATTATCAATATGTTATCATATGATTAACACTATGAATATATAAGTATAATAAGAGATATCCCCATGACAAAAATTAAAAAAGCGGTGTTCCCTGTGGGCGGATTGGGTACAAGATTTTTACCAGTTACAAAATCTATCCCCAAAGAAATGCTAACCATTGTAGATCAACCTTTAATCCAATATGCGGTTAATGAAGCCAAAGAAGCAGGGATCGAACAATTCATCTTCGTAACAGGTAGGGGAAAGGCGAGCTTGGAAGATTACTTTGATAAATCATTCGAGCTAACAGCTATCTTACAAGATCGTAAAAAGTATAAGGTATTGGAAGAATTAGAAAAAGCCTTGCCCCAACCTGGTAGCATCATTTACACACGTCAACAAGAACCCAATGGCTTAGGTCATGCGGTATATTGTGCTAAAGAATGGGTAGGCAACGAACCATTTGCGGTATTACTTGCCGATGATTTCATCCATGGCTACAAAAAAGGTTGCCTAAAACAAATGGTTGACGCATGGGAAACCACAGGGGGCAACATGCTTGCCACCGAAGAAGTGGACATCAAAGAAATATCCAAATATGGCGTACTTGATATCATGTCTGAAGACAACAGAACATTCCACGCTAAAGGTATCGTAGAAAAACCCAAGCAAGAAGACGCTCCGTCTACCCATGCGGTAATCGGTAGATACATTTTACAACCTGAAATCTTTAACATCTTAAGCGATCAGCAAGCAGGAGTTGGGGGCGAAATTCAACTCACTGACGCCATTTCCAAATCCCTAAGCAACATCGATCTATACGGATACTCATTCGAAGGCCAACGCTTTGATTGTGGCTCAAAAATCGGCTTTCTCGAAGCGAACATCGCCGAAGCCCTAAAGCGAAACGATATGCACGATGACATCCTTAAAGTTTTAAAAAGCTACTAAAACATTACCTAGTTACTAGAGAACATCCACCTATGAACACAATTACCATAGCCATCCCTTTATATAATAGCGAACAATACTTAGAGCGATGTCTAAATAGTATCTTTAAACAATCCTTTAAGGATTACGAAATTATCATAGTAGATGACAATTCTCCATGTAACCACCATCAGGAATCTGTAAACGAGATCATAGAATCCTACGAGAAGAACAAAATTACCCTTATAAGACACGAACAAAATAAAGGACTCTTTCAATCTCGCTTAACAGCATTAAGCAAGGCGAAAACCCCGTATATATGCTTTGTTGACTCCGATGATTGGTTAGAATCGCAGTATTTAGCCAAACTACATCATACTATCACTAAAAATGATAGTGATATCGCCGTATCAGGATTTTATTACGCCAAAAACAATCGCAATAAAATGAAATCCACTCCCAATCTTAGCAACGATAAATCCCAGATCCACGGCAACAAAGAAGTTACAAACGCCATTTATAAGGAAGAAATCAGACACTGCGTATGGAACAAACTCTATAAAAAACAAATCCTTATGGATTCACAGATCTTAGAAGTTAGCTCATCAGTAAATCAATCGGAAGATTTACTCTTTAATTCTTACGCCTTTTTGCAAGCTCAATCGGTTTCCTTAATTAACGCTCCCTTATATAACTACTTCCTAAATACCGCCAGCATGACCAACGATTTTTCCTTTGCCACATTTAAAAAACGAGCAGACGATATCATCATAGTAATGAACGAAATCAAAAACTTACTCAACAAAAAATCTCTCTACTCCCACCTCCGAGAAGACTACAACAATCGCTATATCCAACAATCCTACTACCTAATCAGCAACCTCCAACGTGGCAAACTCTCTGAAGATCTATATTACCAAGCCTTTAACTATCTCCTAGAACACATCCCCCACCCCCACCTAATAAAAAGCCTCCACCGTAGCCCCGTCTTCAAAATCGCCACCCTAATCGAAACCAAACTCCTCCCCCCCCTAACCCTCCGCCGCTACTACACCCACATCCTCTACAACAAACTAACAAAACTCTTTAGAAAGAAACGCACAAAATAAGCTAAGATATGCCCTAAATTATTTCTAATTTAGGGCATATCTTAGCTTAGCTTATTTTATTTTGTGGTTTACATTTCTTTGTTTTGGGGTTGGTTTTCGAGGATGTGTTGGATGTTGTCGCCGGTTATGGCGTAGTAGGCGTTTTGGGCGAGGTGGGTGATGTGGTCGCCGATGCGTTCGAGGTTTTTGCCTGCGAAGAGTAGTCTGGTGTTGAGTTGGATGGTGTCGGGGTGTTCGATCATGTATTCTAGGTAGCTACTAAATAGGGATTCGAACATGTTATCAAGGTCGTTATCGGAGATGGCGATTTCTTTAAGGGTGTCGAGGGTTTCTTCTTCGAAGGCGGTGTAGAATAGTTGGAGTTGATTATTTAGGTGTTCGATCATTTCACGGAGTTGTTTTCTGGGGATTTTGCCATCGTATTCTTGTTTGATATGACCGCCTAAGCGTCCTAGGGTTCGGCAGTTATCGGCGATGCGTTCGAGAGATCTTGCCATGTGTAAGGAAGAAAGTAGCACACGCAGATCGCCGGCCATGGGTTGTTGACGAGCGATGAATGTGGTTATTTCTTTAGTTACGGTTTCTTCGAGAGCGTCGGATTCACGTTCTAATATTCGTACTTGTTCACGTTTCTCTTCGTCATTAAAGGCGATAACTTCTAAAATAAGATTCATTTGTTCTTGGCAAATTAAGACCATTGATAAAATCTGCTTATGGACTTTATTGAAATTTTTATCGAATTTTTTTATGATGTGTCTCATGGGATATCCTATGTTTTTCTTTAATGTTGAAGCTATGATTAAAATAGTTGATTCGTAAGCTTAATTTTGTTATATATGATCCATATTAGCATAATTTTTATGAAATGTCTATGTTTTTGTGGTATTTTTTAGAATCTACCAGAAATATAATCCTCGGTGCGTTGATCTTGTGGGTTGGTAAATATATTGTCGGTGGTGTCGCATTCCAAGAGTTCACCGTCGAGAAAAAAGGCGGTTCTATCGGAAATACGTGCGGCTTGTTGCATGCTGTGGGTTACGATTACAACGGTTACTTTTTTCTTTATGGTTTGGATGAAGTTTTCGATCTGTGCGGTGGATACGGGATCAAGTGCGGATGTTGGTTCGTCAAATAAGATCACTTCTGGTTCGGGAGCTAAGGCTCTTGCTATACATAGCCGTTGTTGTTGACCACCTGAAAGTTCTGTGCCGAGTTGTTTTAATTTATCTTTGGCGAAATCCCAGAGAGCGGAATTTCTTAGGGCTAGTTCGACTTTTTCATCTAAGATCTTTTTATCTTTAATCCCTTTCATGCGTAAACCATAAGCGACATTTTCATATATGGAAATGGGAAAGGCGGTTGGTTTTTGGAATACCATGCCGATCCTTGTGCGTAGGGTGATGAGATCCTTTTCCTTTAGGATATCTTCGCCGTGGAAGAGAATTTCGCCTCCATAGACTGGATAGTCGTATAAATCATGAATGCGATTGATACAACGTAAAATAGTCGATTTTCCACATCCTGACGGACCGATAAAAGCGGTTACTTGATTTTCTCTTATTATGGCGTTGATGTTAAATACTACTTGATTTTGCTTGTAGGAAAAATCTAGATTTTTAAATTCTATTATGCTATTTGTCATGATGTTTAAGTCTTTTCTTTTGTTAATGAGTTGTAAGGAGTAAGTTGTGTAATATGAAGTATAAGGAGTGTTATTTCTTTGTAAAGATGTATCGAGCGAGAATATTAATGAATAAAATCACAATTGTTACCAGTAAAGAGCCAGACCATGCGAGATTTAAATATACTTGATCGGGTAAATTTGTGTAATCGTATATGGTAATGGTTAAACTTGGGATAACGTTGGACATATCAAAGGTAAGTTGAGAAAAGTTTGCCGAAGTAAATAAAAGGGGGGCGGTTTCCCCTGCAATGCGGGATATGGCGAGAATTACTCCAGTAATTATCCCTTGTTTTGCCGATTTGAGAACTACGTCTTTTATTACAAGATATCTTGGAGCACCGAGAGCGTAAGCGGTTTCTCTAAGTAGGGGCGATACTTGGTTGATGTTTTCTTCTGTGGATCTGATGATGATTGGCAAGAGTAGAATAATTAGCGAGATCGTACCTGCCCATCCGCTGAATCCGTGAAAGGGCATAACAATTAGACCGAAAATAAATGTGCCTACGATAATACTTGGTACGGATATGGCCATATCGGATATATTAGAAAGTAATTTCGCCGTGCGTGTGCCTTTGCCGTATTCGGCGACGTAGATACCACCTGCTATCCCTAAGGGAATCCCAATGATAGAGGCTACTATGGTCATAAGGAATTGTCCAACTAAAGCATGACGCAAACCACCACCGCCTAAGAATGCAGGTTTGAAATCCTCGCTAAATAGGGCGATGTTAAAGGCTTGTAAGCCGTTTTTTATTACTTCATATAAGATAAATAGCAAAAAGAACAAAGCAATACTTGCACTAACTAAACAAAATATGAGAAAAATAAAGCTTTTAAGCTTTCTTAAGTGTAGGCTCGACATTATACTTTACTCCTTTTATTTGCATAGCGTTTGGCTAGTAGAATGGTGATAGTGTTTACGATTAAGAGAATCAAAGCTAAGAATAATAATCCTGAAATGTGAACGCCTGAAGCCTCTTTAAATTCGGCAGTAATGGTCGATGTGATAGTGGCAAAGGGTTGGAATATATTATTGATCCAATGGGGAGAATTACCAATAACATAAGCCACGGCCATGGTTTCGCCTAAGGCACGCCCTATGGCCATTATTATGCCTGTCATTAAGCCACGCATGGCGAAAGGGAGCATGACATCTCGGACTACTTCGTAATGGGTTGCTCCTAAAGCGAAAGCACTCTCTCGGATAACCGCTGGGACTTGATTAAGGGAATCCCGTGTGAAACTGGCAATAAACGGGATAATCATAATCGCAAGGACTAAACCTGCAACAAATGCCGATGTGCCTATGGCGTCTGCTGATGAGAAAAACGATCCTACGAAAGGAAGTTTGCCTAAGGTGTTAGTAATTAGCGGTTGGATATAGTTGGCAGAAAAAGGAGCTAAGGATTTATAACCCCATAAGCCGTAAACAATCGAAGGAATAGCTGCCAGTAGCTCAATGGCTATACTTAAGATAGCACGAATTTTAAAGGGACAGTATTCGGAAATAAATAAGGCCGTGCCGATACCGACAGGAATGGCAATAACCCCAGCAATAAGCGTAGTGAGTAATGTTCCTGTTAAGGGTATGATAATACCAAAATGATTATGGTTGGGTTGCCATGCACTATTGGTAAAGAGATCTAAAATCCCCACATGATGAATCACTGGGTACGACTGGATAAGCAGTACCGCAAATAGTGTAATAACGATAAGTAAAAATAACATGCCTGATCCTTTTGTGAGAATCTTGCTTATTTTATCGTTACGATTGTATTTTTTAATCAAGTGTTTCATATGTTGTTATTCTTATGGGATAATTATTTGTTAGATAGTGTAAAGTTCTTCTTAATGAATGCGGTTATTTCTTTAGATAATTGGGGGGACAGGGGCGTTAAGCCAACCTTTGCGGGATATGATGCCCCTTTTTCGTTTAGGGCGTTTATGATGTATTTTCCTATGTCTGTGATATATGGGTTATTCCGTTTAAGGATAATAAAAGATACTGCACATATGGGCCATGATTTTTTGCTCGGATTAATTTTTAGGTTTTCGCTATCTAAAAACCAACCGTTTACGCTTTTTTGCCATTGATAATTGCTTATGGTATCGGCAATGCTTTCGCTTGTGGCTTTTACGAATTCGTGGGCTTGGTTTTCCATGATCACATCTAAGAACTGATGATTTTTCACACCCTTTTCCACGTAGGAAAGTTCCACATAACCAATGGAATTTTTCGTGCTTTGCACCGAAGAGGCCACGCCTGGATTACCGTTACCGCCAATACCATTAATCCAATCAAGAGATTTATGTGTGCCGTAGCTGGATTTCCATTTGGGGCTTACAGATGATAAATAGGCGGTAAAATTAAAGGTAGTTCCTGAACCGTCGGATCTGTGAATGGTTATGATATCCTTATGGGGAAGCTTAATCTTAGGGTTAAGCTTTTGAATTTCCTTATTATCCCATGTTTTGAGTGTTCCCATATATATGCCTGCGAGAATCTTACCATTAAGCCTTATGGCTGTATGGATTCCCTCAATGTTAGTTACAGGAATAATCCCCCCTGCCACAAGGGGCAGTTGGTAAAGATTACTCTTGCTTAATTCTTTTAAGTTAAGCGGAGCGTCCGTTCCGCCGAAATCAACAATGGTACTTAAGGTTTGCTTAATACCGCTGGAACTTCCCACCGATTGGTAATTGACTTTTACCCTATTTTCGTTATTGTAAAAATACGCCCATACCTGTTGCAATTGAGCTTGAAAGGAAGATCCTGAACCATTAATAATAGTAGTAGCATGAGCAGTAGCAGTCATAAGACTGATCATCATAAGACTGACCGTCATAAGGCTGATCATCATAAGACTAAACCTCATTCGACTGACTATCCCTTTTAGCTTAAATTTGTCCATATTAATTTTATCCTAGTTAACTTTATCCTATAAAAATATCTCGCTTATATGTTATTTTATATGTTTTGCTTTATACTGTTTATATAGTAATACTTTACTATATAATTTTCACTTAATATTTTGTATTTAGTTCATTTTTTTTTCAACTCTTTTATTATGATATCACATATTATACAAATGTCTATGGTTTTTTGCGGAAATATGCTAGCTATGGAATTTCTTTACAGAATTTACGCAAATAAAAATCAAGCCTTTTATTAATTAAAAGTACTTGATTTTTAAAAGTATCTTGCTAAAATTTACTGGAAAAAGCATTCATAAAAAATATTTTTTCCCTTATGTATTTTTCATGTGTTTTTCATGTATTTTTCTAGCATTATTTCCAGTGCATAAAGCGGATCGGGTGATCTTCTGGTGGATTAACAACATAGCCCGATAAGTTAGGGTTAGATAGATCTTTAGATGCGAAGAAATATAAGACAGCACTTGGCGAATCATCAAGAATGATTTGTTCGGCTTGTTGTAATAATTTAGCTCGTTTTTTAAAGTCTGTTAGCTTGTTGGCTTTAATGATGAGATCATCGTACTTTTTATTGGAATAGCGAGAATGATTAATAAAATGATGTTTTTCCGAGACAAATAATCTTAAGATAGCAAAGGGATCATTATATCCACCTTGACCTATACGGGCCATATCGAAATTACCTTTGTCAATATTTTCAATGTGTGATTTCCATTCGGCAGTTGCGATTTTCATTTTTACAGGTAAATGCTTAGCCATCATCATGGATCTTGCAGCTACTGCAATATGGGCGTTATCTGAAGTAGTATTATAACTTAAGGTAAATTGTAAAGGATGTTTTGCGGTGTATCCTGCCTTAGCAAGTAAGCGTTTGGCTTCTTTTATGCGTCCAGCATAAGATAACTTCGCCCAATAGGATTTAGCACCTGGCAAATAATTTTCTGTCTTACTAGGAATAAGATTATAAGCAGGTGTTTCCCCTGTTTTTAAGATCTTGTTAGTTATAATCTTTCTATTAATCACCATAGATATGGCTAAGCGTACATCCTTATTATTAAATGGCGGTCTTGTAGTATTAAAGACATATTGATAAATGGCCATGATCGGACCTGAATTTAAAAACTTAGGAATATGTTTGTTAATAAGTGATATTTGATTTGAAGCGAATCGTTGCATAATATCGGCTTTACCTGTGATCATCATATTTAAAGCGGTGTCTCTATTTGCCACAGGATAAAAGAAGACATTATTAATTGTGATACCCTTTTGATCGTAAAAATACTTGTTTCTCACAAGCTTTAAATGATTAAGATACTTAAATTCTGCCACCTTATAAGGCCCATTGCCGACAAAATGCGTTCTCATCCATGATTTACCGTATTTTTTCATGACTTTTAACGGTAATGGCACCATTTGCGAATTCTCTAAGCTAGATAAAAAATATGCGGTTGGTTGAATGAGCGTAATTTGTACCGTGTGCGGATTCACTGCCTTAATGCCCACTGCTGATCTTGAACCTTTATTACTATTATAAGCAGTTGCCCCTTTTACAGGAGCTAACAAAGGAGGTACATTGGTTGATGCGGTTTTCGGATCTAAAGCATAAAGAAAACTCTCAACAATATCGTGAGCATTATAGCTTGTACCGTCAGACCATTTGAGATTATTTCTTAGATGAAAGGTATATGTTTTGCCATTCTTACTAACGCCCCAACTTTTGGCGATACCTGGTATTTTCTTCCCATTCTCGTCGGCAGTTACTAGACCAGTAAAAATATTTTGCGAAATATTAATAGCTTGATCGCCTGTGTTAAAGTAAGGATTTAAGGTCTTAACTTCATCTTCATTGATGAATCTTACCGTATCCTTTTTAATTGGGTTTGTTTTCGCTATGGCTTGATTTATTACAAGTGAATAACTTAATACCGCTGTACCTATTAAGATTCCATGTAAAAATTTACTCTGTGAAAGTTTCATGATTATGATTCCTTTTATTTTATTCTGTTCTGTTAATGGTTATGTATATACAAATGTTTATACATAATTATTCTTGCAATATTACATCTTTTTTAAGTAAAAATGTTCATATGATTTATGTTTCATGTTCCATAAGGCTTTATGTTCCATAAGGTTTTATGTTTCATAAGGATTTATGCTACATGAGTACACATCATAATAGTAGGAAATGTACACATACACTCTCCACTTATTGCGAAATATTTTATTATTAAATGTTTTATTAACCATATGAATTTAATCTGCGAAATCTTCATAATCTTGATCCTTATGTAAGTTTTAGTTATAAATAAAAGCTAGTTGATTGAGCAACTACCGTATTCATCATCATAGAAAATATTGACATAAAATTACTCCCAACTACGAAATTCTTACGTAAAAAGCTAAATACTTTATTTGTTGGATGTTGTTTTGCTGAATACTGTTTACTAAAATCTTGATCTGTTGGATTTTTTTCCATTGAGCTATTTTCTACTGGATTTTTTAACGTTGTCATAATGTTGATCCTTTCCACTTTTAACTTGCCATGATACGAATTATCACAACAAAGGAAATCTAAAATTATATTGTAATTAAAATATAGCATAAAAAATTGATCTTGTCAAGAATAAAAGAAAAAAATAGCATTTAAATATGCAATACATATTCAAATGCTATTTTAATTACATTACAACCATTTTTATCAGACAAAATACTAAAATACCAACATCCCCACCTTAGCCCCTAAATTAAGATAAAACCTTAGCTCCAACTTAATACAAAACCTTAAGGGTAGGAAAAATCAACTCAAACTAATCAAGATATAAGATGTATATTAGTTCATTTTGCATGCCCTTACCCTTATGATTTACCAAAAATCTCATTTATTTGTTGGGTTACTCTTATAAAGGTTGTTCTTTTAGATAACTCTTTTAAGCGTTTAGCTCCCACATAGGTACAAGTGGAACGGACTCCGCCTAATATTTCAAGAATAGTATCATGTACCGCTCCACGGTAGGGAACTTCTACGGATTTCCCTTCGGATGCTCGATATTTCTTGACTCCGCCCATGTGCGTATTCATGGCCTCTTTACTGCTCATACCGTAGAATCTCATGGTTAAGGTGGCATTATTTGGAATTTTATCCCAATTAGGCGAACCATCGGCTGTGCGTGGGGCTTCTTTACCGTCAGCATGAAGTACGCCGTTACATTCGTTGTGTCCTGCCAACATACCGCCAAGCATGACGAAATCTGCACCACCGCCGAAAGCCTTAGCCACATCCCCAGGAGTGGTACAACCACCATCGCCACACACTAACGCTCCTAAACCGTGGGCCGCATCAGCACATTCGATAATTGCCGAAAGTTGCGGATAACCAACCCCAGTCATCTTTCTTGTGGTACAGACAGAACCTGGACCAATGCCGATCTTAACAATATCAGCACCACACAACACAAGTTCTTCCACCATTTCGCCAGTAACAACATTCCCCGCCATTATGGTAAGTGTTGGATTTTCTTTTCTAAATTTTTTGATAAATGTGGAAAAGTTTTCCGAATAACCGTTGGCAACATCGATACAAATATTTTGAATCTGTCTATTTTCATTCTGGGGAAATTTATCCTTAAGAATTCTTGTAACTTCTGCTAGTTTATCCACATCCTTTTGCACAATACCGATACTATAAAAGACATTTTGCAAAATCTTCTCATCACTATCCGTCCAAAAATCCACTAACTCTTCTATGGTATAAAACTTATGCAAAGCCGTTAAACATCCCTCTTTGCCTAGCTCATGGGCTATGGGAATACTTCCGACAGTATCCATATTAGCAGAAATTATCGGTATTCCACGCCACGATTTTTTTGAATGTAAAAACTTATATGTACGCTCAAGATTTACATCAGACCTTGAAGCTAGTGTTGATCTTTTCGGTCTAAAAAGTACATCTTTAAAGTCTAACTTTATTTCGTTATCTATACGCATCCTTTATGACGCCCCCTGAATTAAATTACTCAAATTCATACAATCAAATTAATAGTTAATTGCATGTTAAGGAATATGAACCATTCCTTATATTATTGTAACATGTTTGTAAACTTAGTCAATTAATTTATTGACAGCAGAAAAAAATACTTGTATTTTCCTCTTAAATGTATATACTTATTAGTATAATAACAACAACTTTTACACATTAAAGCAGGATTATATAGCACCATGAAGATAGGATTTATTAGCAATAAAACAGTTAATTTCATAGCTCACGCCTATAAAAAGATATCAGGCAATGGGCAGATCTTTACGGGAGAATACAATCAATATATGTTTGATGTATCTGCTCCTACAAGCGGATTACTTGCTTACGACCCTGAATATATCGTCATAGATCTAGACGGCGAAGAACTGTTAAATGTGGGCGATGTTCAAGAGATCAAAGAACATTTATCCCTATTAGTACAAAATATTAAGCTGAATTTTGCCAATAGTTATGTGCTTTTTACCAATGTATATTTTCCTAATTTGGTAAATAGTATGGATAATTATAACAAAAAATTATCCGCAAAAGGATTACAGTTGGAAATAAATCTATTCCTAGAAAAACTTGCCGTAGATAATAAGAAAATCTTTATTGTTGATATTCTAAGCATAATTGAAGAACATGGCACAAAAGATATCTTTAATAATAGCACATGGGTTTTTGCCAAATTACGCTATACAAAACTTGGTAATAATCTAATTGCTAAGCAAATTCAAAATACTATTAAATATATTTTAAATCAAACCGCTAAATGCTTAGTCCTTGATCTTGATAATACCATGTGGGGCGGAGTTATTGGTGAAGACGGTATCAATGGCATAGCTTTATCTAACGAAAAAAATGGCTTAGCCTTTAAGAATCTGCAAAAGGAAATTAAGAAAATCAAAGATAAAGGCATCCTACTGGCCATATGTTCCAAAAACAACGAACAGGACGCCAAAGAAGTTTTTGATAAACATGGCGATATTCAATTCGCTTGGGATGATTTTATCGTCCATAAGGTTAATTGGAACTTAAAGGATCAAAACATCAAAGAAATAGCTCAAGAACTGAACATCGGCGAAGATAGTTTGGTCTTTCTTGACGATAATCCCATGGAAAGAGAACTTGTTAAAACTAATACCGACGCTATCGTCCCAGATTTCCCAAAAAATCCCGAAGATATGCTAGATTTCATCTCTAAGGTTGACGCTGATTATTTTAGTAAATATTCTCTATCTGAAGAAGATATCCATAAAACCGCCCAATATCAACAAAACAAACAACGCTTCAACGCACAAAAATCCTTTACTACTTTTGATGATTATATAAAATCCTTAAATATAGAGTTGGAAATCTTTAAGGATAATACAGACCACATCCCAAGAATCGCCCAACTCACCCAAAAAACCAACCAATTCAACTTCTCCACCAAACGCTATTCCGAACAAGATATCACAAACTTCATAGCTTCCCCTGATCATACTATCTATACTGGATCAGTAAAAGACAAATTCGGCGAATACGGAATCGTCATCCTTGCCATAATCGATAAAACCAACAAACAAATATATAATATAGACACTTTTCTCATGAGCTGTAGAGCCATGGGCAAACAAGTAGAAAACGCCTTCCTAACCTCCTTCCTTACCGACCTAAACAAACCCCTAACCATATCCTACATCCCCACCCCCAAAAACACCCCCATAAAAACCACCCTCCCCACCCTCGGCTTCACCCCCACCACAACCCACCCCCCCCACACCCACACCATCCACCCCACACCATCCCCCTCTAACAACAACGTTTCCGTAAAGCTAAATAATTAGGAAGTTTATATGCTATTTATTTTTATACATTTCAAGTAAATGTATCGATAGCGAAACGAATGTGTAATAAGGTGGAAAAAAGATGGTATTTTATTATTTTCTTAAGTAATAGATAAATTATAGTTAATTTTTCTAGTAATAGTAATATAATCATGATATACTCTAGGCAAATGATATTTTTATTGTTCAATTTATAGGTGAGTTTATAGATGAATTAACGAGTAAAAAAGAATAAGCTAGGAGAGTGAGTGGAAGAGTATGAGTGATAGGGGTCATGGGAATAGTAATAACAATAACAAGGTAAAGCTTAAAAGTACGGGGTTTATACGTATTGTAAAAGCGTTTAGATATTCGTTTAAGGGGTATCGATGGGCGTTTATACGGGAGTCGGCGGTGCGTCAAGAGACGTTTGTGTTAGGTGTTGCTGTGGTTGTTAGTTTTATTTTGGGTAAAAATTATCTGCAATATATTCTTATGATATCATCCATATTATTAGTTATAATAATTGAGCTGATAAACTCTGCCATTGAGGCGGTGGTGGATCGTATAGGGTTAGAGCGTCATGAGTTATCAGGATGTGCTAAGGATATGGGGTCGTGTGCGGTATTTTTTGCTATCATTATTGCCCTTGTGGTGTGGATAGGGATTATCTTACACAATTATCCTGTATTAAATCCCATACTTAGATTATCTCACACTTAATTTCATATTTAATTTCATACTTAATATCACACTTAATTTCATATTAAAACCAACGCTAAATTGCAATAAAAGAACACACAACAAGATCTAGACAAATAACAAGAGAAGAATTAAAAATAATGGTTAACAACAACGAATCAATCATGGATTGGAATAAACTCATTAGTACATCAAGGTATGATTTCAATCCACTTTCTGAAAATGAAAAAATGCACGATAGCTCGCCGTTTTTGCTTGATATTGATCGCATTACCTTTTCCAACTTCTTCCGCACATTACAAGATAAAACCCAAGTACATCCGCTAAATAAAGAGGCGAGAGTACGCTCTCGCTTAACTCATTCCATTGAAGTGGCGTCCGTTGGTAGATCTTTAGGAATGGGAGTGGGCGATCATATCATTAAGAACAATCCCAAACTCCAAGAGCGAGACATTACTAAAATGGATTTCGGCTATATCATTCAAGGAGCTTGTTTAGCTCATGATATTGGCAATCCCCCGTTCGGACATCAAGGAGAAGAAACTATTAAAGCCTGGGTTATGGATCATTTAAATAAGGATCAGAAATCCCGCTCGGAAATTTCGGACACACAAAAGGCGGATCTCTTACATTTCGACGGTAACGCCCATGGCTTTAGGATTCTCAACAACTTAGGCATGTATAAAAATTATGGTGGATTTCGCTTAACATATGCGACTTTGGGAACATTTGTTAAATATCCGAGGCTTTCATCTTATGTTCGTCCAGAAGATGAGAGTAATATCTGCAGTAAAAAAATCGGTATCTTTCAAACAGAGCGAGAAGTATTTGAAGATATCGCCCAAACCACAGGATTAATCAAGGCTCATGATACGGGATTGTGGGTGCGTCATCCACTGGTTTATCTTACAGAGGCCGCCGATGACATCTGCTATAGTATCGCCGATTTAGAAGACGGTGTTACTATTAATGTAGTAGATTTTGATAATGTAGAGGCTCTATTACTGCCTTTAAGTGTGGATATCACCAAATATGATAACATTACTGCTCAAGTGGAAGTAATAAAGTCTTCACCTTGGTATCAAGAAAAGGATCAAGAAGAGAAGTTAGGATTCTTACGTAGTAAAGCCATACATAATATGGTATCAAGAACAATTAAAAAGTTTATCGATCATGAAAATGAAATCCTAGCAGGGACTTTTCAAGGAGATCTTTTAAAAGGTACAGAATATGAAGTATATCTAACGGCCTGTAAAAATTATGCTCGAGATTATATCTTTCATGCTCGTATGGGTGGCGGTAGATATATTGAAATAGCAACCTTTGGCATAATTGGGGAAATATTAAATTTAGTTTGCACTGCCATAATCGATAGAGAAGAAAATGAAGTCCCCATTCCCAAGAATGAAGCGGTTTTACGCACTCTTATAAAGTCGCCCGATAAAAAAGGGATAAATCGCTACGAAATCATCATGGAAACCTTAGATTTTGTTTCCACATTATCAGATCATACGGCTTTAGCCATTTACAAACAAGTTCAAGGAGTAACTTTCTAATGATATTAACTAAACGTTTTTGGATTGTGCTTATTACTATAGCTTTGTTAGGAATTTTAGCATTAGTCTTTAAGAATAAAATTACCATAAAACCGCAAGATAACATCCTAATAGACGCATCATCCGCCGAAATATACGGAGAACACAAATATGCTAACGGAGAATCCCTATATCATAGATATTGCTATTCTTGTCATGGCGAATTGGAGACCGACGAAAAGGGATCAGATAACGCTCCACCTTTAAATCAATTCGGTAATGTGTGGAAGTTATCAAGTAATAATATTGCAAAAAAGATTCTCTTTAGCTCGCTAATACAAAAGGATAGTAAAATGCCTTCTTTCGCCGGTATGCTTAAGGAAGATCAGGTAAAAGATATCATTACCTATATCATTTACGGTCTGCCCAAACCATACATAAAAGAACGCCAACGCATTTTAAAAATTACCCTGCCTACGGATCTCGATACCATTCATGCCACTGATGACTATTCGCAGACAATTCCCACAGATCAGAACCCGTCCACAACCACAGATAGCAAGCAAGATTCTTCCAAAGCAAATACAACGCCGAAGAATCCTGCTAGCAAGGCAGTTTCTAGCAAGGCAGTTGCTAGCAAGCCAACTTCTAACAAGACAGATTCGACAAAAGATAATGCTACCACAGGAGATTCCCCCAAAGAAGATTCTAGCAAGAATACTTCCAATAAGAACACTTCTAATAAGAACTCAAAAGAATCCCCCAAAGATTCCGTACAGTATCTCATAAAATAACACTTAACAATCCCCACTTAACAACCCACATCAAACAATCCCCACCAAACACCAAACAAAGAAAGATTATAGATCATGTCAGATAAAAAAACCCATTTCGGCTTTAAGGAAATATTTAGTAGTGATAAGGAAAAGCTAGTAAAAGATGTCTTTAATAGTGTAGCATCCAAATACGATCTCATGAATGATATCATGAGTGGTGGCTTGCATAGAGTATGGAAAGAAGAGTTTGTCCGCCTATTACATCCACGTGAAAAGGATAATGTTCTAGATGTGGGTGGTGGTACTGGAGATATAGCTTTTAAGATCCACAAGAAGACCAAAGGGCTAGCTAAGGTAACTGTCCTTGATATTAATGAGAATATGCTTGAAGAAGGGAAAAAACGAGCTTTAAATAAGGGTATAGTTTCTAATATGGAATGGATGTGCGAAAATGCTCAAGAATTACCCTTTGAAGATGAGACATTTTCTGCCTATACCATTTCTTTTTGTATCCGCAATGTTACCGAAATTCAAGAAGCTTTAAATGAAGCTTACAGAGTCCTAAAACCTGGTGGACGTTTTTTCTGCCTAGAATTTTCCAAGGTTGAAGCCCCTGTGCTTGATAAGTTATATGATACATATTCTTTTAATATCTTACCAAAAATCGGTAAGTTCGTGGCAAAGGATGAAGATTCTTACCGTTATCTAGCCGAATCCATTCGCCAATTCCCCCCACAAGAGGAATTCGCTCACATGATCACAAAGGCAGGCTTTAAAAACGTCGGCTTTAAGAATCAAACTGGCGGTATTTGTGCTATTCATTGGGGGATGAAAGAATAATGCTTTTATCATTTAATAAAATAGGGTATCTTGTAAAAATTCTAGTGAAAATCAAGCGATATAACGTAGCTCCCATACTAAAACAGACCAATGTATCGCCTATGGTTTACACTCTTATTAGATTAATCCCCATACCAAAAAAACGCAAATTTAAGCATGAACACATTGGTAAACGTTTGACAATGATGTTAGAGAGCATATCTCCTTTTAGTATCAAATTCGGGCAAGTGTTAGCCACCAGACCCGATATCGTAGGAGACGACATCGCCGAATATTTAGCCAATCTGCATGATAATGTTACTTATATATCCTTTAAAAAGATCAAAAGAATCATTGAAAAGGATCTCGGAAAACCTGTAACAGAATTATACAGAAGTATCGAAGAGATTCCCATTGCTGCGGCCTCCATTGCTCAAGTCCATAGAGCTACGACCATTCAGGGCGATCAAGTTATCATCAAAGTTATCCGCCCTAAGGTGGAAGAAAAGTTTCGTAGTGAATTTAAAACAATCCGTTGGGTTGCTAAAGTTATCGAATGCGTATCCCCTGCCAAAACCCAGAGATTACGCTTTCAAGAAAGCATAAACGAAATCGAACGCACCGTATATAGAGAACTTGATTTACGTCTTGAGGGATCAGCATGTTACGAAATGGCAGAAAATTTCGCCAATGATTCGGGTGTTAAAATCCCTAAAATACATTGGCTTTTAGTGAGTAAGAACGTTCTAACCCAAGAATATATCGCAGGCGAGCGTATTGATAATTTACTAGCCATAAAAAAATTCAATCTTACCCCTGATTCTGTTTTAAAGAATCTTGCGGAAATGATTTTTAAAATGATCTATCGAGATGGATTTTTTCATGCTGATTTACATCCAGGTAACGTCTTAATCACCGAATCAGGAGATATAGGCTTGCTAGATTTCGGTATATGTTGCCGTTTATCCAAAGATACAAGCGTGAATCTTTTGAAATCGTTCGCAGGTACGTTGAAAAATGATTATAAAGCCTCGGCTCAAGCCCATTATGACGCTGGGTGGGTGCCAAAAGATACCAATATTGACGATTTCGCCCAAGCATTACGCAGTATCGCCTTACCGATTCTTGAATTACCGCAAGAAGAAATTTCTATCGCCAAGCTTTTAACTCAAATGTTTAAGATAACAGAACAATTTAATATGGAAACCCAACCCCAACTTTTACAATTACAAAAAACCATGCTTGTTACCGAAGGGGTAGGGCGAAAGTTAAATCCCAACGTTAATATGTGGCTTTTAGCCGAGCCGATCATTATGGATTTCATAAAAGAAAAACAATCTCCTAAAAATATCGCCAAGGAAGTTAAATCCGAACTTTATGCGTCATTACTTGAAAGTAAAGCCATGATATCAAATATCAACGAGCTATCCGAGAATCTTAACAAAAAATTAAGCGAAAAAAGTAAACATCATAAATATGGCAAGAATAATTTTATTTCCAATCTCATATTAATAATAATCGCCGTTTTGTTATTAAAATTAATTTTATAAAAAATCATAAGGAGAAAAAAACACATGCTAACTTTAGAAATCAAAACCCTAGAACATGCCATAGGTTTGGAATTACCCAAATATGAAACGGAATTAAGTGCAGGTATGGATTTAAGATCCGCCAATCTTCAAAGCGAGCCGATTCTTCTCAAACCCATGGAGCGAATCATCGTTCCCACTGGTTTATCTGTAGCCATCCCCAAAGGATTCGAAGCACAGATTCGCCCACGCTCCGGCCTTGCCTTTAAGCACGGCATTACCGTTCTCAATTCCCCAGGCACAATCGACGCCGATTATCGTGGCGAAATCAAAATCATACTCATTAATTTAGGCTCTCAAGATTTTACCATAAACCGTGGCGAACGCATCGCCCAAATGGTCATCGCCCCAGTGAGCCAAGCCCACATAAAACAAGTAAACATCCTAAATGAAACCCTTAGAAATGATCAAGGATTCGGCAGTACAGGCACAAAATAGGATTGTGATAAATGGACTAATCTGCACCTTAAACTAGAGCTTATGTAGACGTGAGTAGAACTAATCTGCACTTTAAACTAGAACTTATGTAGACGTGAGTACACGTCGCCCAAGGTACATCTTACGATTTTTCTCTTAATCTTTTATCTGTAATTATTTATAAAAATATCTTGAGATCTAATCTATTATATAGTAATATACATCTAATAACCAATAACCAATAATTACAAAAGCACAAGGAAGAATAGCTTATGATAACTTTACACATCGGCCCTATGGGATCAGGAAAATCGGCAGCATTAATAAATCTATATCATTTAAAAGCCCTACAAAAACATAGAGTTACCGCCGTAAAACCCTACCTAAAAGAAGAAAGTAACGAAATAAGCTCAAGAAATGGACAATCAATAATCGCCAACCTTATCCCCACCACTGGCGAAATCACCACCGAATTCGACACCGATAAATTCGACACCATAATAATCGACGAAGCCCACTTCTTCACAGGCAACGACTTCATCCACTGGATAACCAACCTAAAACAAAATAAAAACATCCATATAGGCATGCTAGACACCGACTACATGACCGAACAATTCGAAACCTACAAAGCCCTATTACCCCTAATAGACCATGAAATATACTACAAACGCCGTTGCCAAATCTGCAACAACAAAATGGCAGACTACACCATGCGAACCAAAGGCGGAAACAGTCGCTTTGAAGTCGGCAAAAACCTCTACATATGTGCTTGTAAAGACTGCTATAAACCCTTTACCCCTACTGAATAGCTTGATTGATTGATTTAGCGTCTTAACAGACAGTTGCCCTATTCGGGCGGAAGTCTTGCCAGACGGGCCAAACATAGCGATGTTGCACAAAACTTATTCGATCCCAAGTTATTTGGGTCATGTTCATATTTTCATATGCAAGAGTTTTCATATGCAAAAGTTTTTATGTGTAGAGTCTATTGTGTTTTATTATTCTCGGCCTACTTTTATATATACTTTAAATAGGTTTTATATATTAAAAGTATATATAAAAAAGATCATGATAAATTAATATCATGATCTTTTTATCTGCATAGAGACAGGTTATAAATAATACAAACTAATGTTTGTTATATTATTTAGTTGCTTGTTCTACGGCTACGGCTACGGCTACGGTACAACCTACCATTGGGTTGTTACCCATACCGATTAAGCCCATCATTTCCACGTGAGCAGGTACAGAAGATGAACCAGCGAATTGTGCGTCGCAGTGCATACGACCCATAGTATCTGTTAAACCGTAAGAAGAAGGACCAGCACCAACGTTATCAGGGTGTAGAGTACGACCAGTACCGCCACCTGATGCTACAGAGAAGTATTTAAAGCCGTCTGCTTGAGAAAGCTTTTTGTAAATACCTGCAACAGGATGTTGGAAACGTGTTGGGTTTGTTGAGTTACCAGTAATAGAAACATTAACTTTAGCTTCTTGCATAATCGCAACGCCCTCACGAACGTCTTTAGCACCGTAACATTTAATATCAGCACGAGGACCGTCAGAGAATTTACGTTCTTTAACTACGCTTAAAACGCCTGTAGTATAATCGTATTTAGTTTCCACATATGTGAATCCGTTAACACGAGCGATAATGTAAGCGGCATCTTTACCAAGACCATTAAGAACCACACGTAATGGTTGCTTACGTGCTTTGTTAGCGTTTAGAGCTACTTTAATCGCACCCTCGGCAGCAGCGAAAGATTCGTGACCAGCTAGGAAAGCGAAACATTCTGCTTCTTCACGAAGTAACATAGCACCTAAATTACCATGACCAATACCAACTTTACGACTATCAGCTACAGAACCTGGAATACAAAAAGCTTGTAAGCCTTCACCGATTTTTTCTGCTGCTTCAGCTGCGGTTTTTACACCAGATTTAAGAGCAATAGCCGCTCCTAATGTGTAAGCCCATTTAGCATTCTCAAAAGCAATATTTTGGGTTTCTTCTGTAATTTGATAAGGATCAACGCCCTTTTCTTTACAATAATCAAGAGTTTCTTCGATAGAAGAGAATCCTAATTCTTTTAAAATTGGTTCGATTTTAGAAATACGACGACCGTAAGATTCAAACAATTCTTTATTATCAGACATAATATATAATCTCCTCTATTACTTATGACGTGGGTCAATGGTTTCAACAGCGTTGTCGAACTGACCATATGTTGCAAGGTTACTTTCGTAAGCTTCTTTCGGATCTTTACCCGCTTTGATAGCTTCAAGCATAGGGCCAATACGTAAGAATTTATAACCGATAGTTTCTTTATTCTTATCAAGACCAAGCTCAACGATGTAACCATCTGTTAATTCTAACCAGCGAGCACCTTTTTCACGTGTTGAATGAACTGTACCAACCATAGAACGTAGACCTTTACCAAGATCTTCAAGACCTGCACCAATAGGTAAACCACCTTCAGAAAAGGCGGTTTGAGAACGACCATATGCCAATTGTTGGAAAATGTCTTTCATTGCTACCATGATAGCATCACAGACTAAATCTGTGTTTAAAGCTTCTAACAAAGTTTTGCCTGGTAAGATTTCGCCAGCCATAGCCGCCGAGTGAGTCATTCCAGAACAACCGATTGTTTCGATTAGAGCTTCTTCAATAATACCATTTTTAACATTTAGAGTTAACTTTGACGCACCTTGACGTGGTGCACAACCACCAACACCATGAGATAAACCAGAGATATCAGAGATTTGTTTCGATTCAACCCACTTTCCTTCTTCAGGAATCGGCGAAGGTCCATGACCTTCTGCCAATGTTAGTGGGCACATATTTTGTACTTCAGATGTATATTCCATTACTTTCCTCGTTTACACTTAGATTAAATTCGTTATGAAAATTAAAAATTGTTATTACAAAACAAACTACAAAACAAATGTCCTGTAATAACAATTTAAGTAGCTAATAATCACAAAACGATTATAAACTACAACTATGCTATGTAGTGTACTAAATATTATACATTTTTTCAAGTGTTAATTTTTTATTTTCTAAACCCTTGGGCTAATACCTTGAATACATTAACTTTTATAAGTTATTATTATTTTTATATTTTAGTATGTTATTTTTATTCCTATGATAAATTACAAGATATTATGATTTTTATGAGTTTCGGATTTTATGAATCTTGGCTTTTATAAGTCTTGGCTTTATGAGACACGACTTTTATAAAACTCGGCTTTATGAGTTATTGTCAGACTCTTCCGAATCAACATCCCACGGATTCCTAGGACCAACAGAGCCAGAACTAACAGACTCATGAGCGGAAGTATTATCTCCCTTTTTATTTGTCTCTGTGGAATCTGTTTCTTGCGTCTTTGCTGATTTGGGGTCTGCTAACTCCTTGGAGTTCGCTAACTCCTTGGGGTTCGCTGACCCTAGCTCTTTGTTTGCCTCCTTGCGTTCGCCTGCTTTGAGCATGGTTTTTATGTTAAGAATGATAAAAAGCATGGTGCAAATGGGAATGCCGAAAGTTTTGAACATTATCCATGTGTCGGTTGAGAAGTTTCGCCATATGAGTTCGTTACATCCTGCAATACAAAGTAAGACGATACTGGCAGATCTTGTTAGTTTTCTTGCTTCTGATTCGGTAAAGTCGCCCATTAAGGAGAAAATGGATTGGATAAAATATTTTTTTCTCACGTATCCGCCCAGTAAGACTAAAGCCATAAAGGTTTCGATTACCGTAACTTTCATTTTAATAAAGGTCTCATCCTTAAGATAGAGAGTTAATCCGCCACCCACTAAAGCAATCAGGGCGATAAAGAATCCATAAGGGGAAAACTTGCCTGTTACCTTTATGGTTACTATGGTGGTAATGACTATGGATATAACTAAAACCCCAGTGGCCTTATAGATACCAAACTTAAAATATACTATAAAAAATAGGACAGAAGGAATGGCATCTAATATCATTTTTACTAGGGCGGTATCTTTTTTCTTTTTGGTATTCTCTTGAATCATGACTCTCACACAAATTTTTAACAATTTTTTAAACTTTTCTTTATATACTTTGAAATATATATTATATAACGTTTTTTTACAAGTATAAAAATCACTGAAAGAATAATTATTATGTTACACGCTATAGTTCTAGGCATAATTCAAGGTATTACAGAATTTTTACCTATTAGTAGTTCGGCTCACCTTGTTCTCGTTCCTAAAATATTTCATTGGGCAGATGCCAATTTAGGATTCGCCTTTGATGTAGCTTTACATATGGGTACTTTGTTGGCTATTATCATTTATTTCCATAAGGATTGCATAAAAATCACCATAGGATTCTTTAAATTATTTGTGGGACAACGTAGCTCCGAGGGTTTGCTAGCCATTTGGATTATAATTTCAACTATCCCTATCGTGATATTTGGCTATATATATAGTCATTACTATCCAGAAAGTACCAGTAGTTTAAAGATTCTCGGATCAACTAGCATTATTTTTGGGATCTTATTGTGGGTTTCGGATAAATTTTTCTCATCCCAACGCAAAATTAAAGACTTTAGTATTAAAGATGCGATTCTTATAGGTATAGCTCAAGTATTTGCCATTATCCCAGGCTCTTCAAGATCAGGTACAACAATGACCATGGCTCGCTTCCTTTCTGTTGATAGAGACGAATCGGCGAAGTATTCCATGTTGATTTCCATTCCTACAATTATCGGCTCTGGTTTGCTTGAGGGCATACACGTACACCAAGAAGGCAAAGAGCTACTAAATACTACAACTCTAATAGGGGTGGCAGTTTCGTTCATTGTGGCAATTATTGCGGTGGATTTCCTAATGGATTGGCTAAAAAAATCAAACTTTACCTTATTTGTAATCTATAGGGTTCTTTTGGGAATCATCTTACTAACATTGGCATATACTAAATTGGGGATGTAATTCATTCACTCTAATACAAAAATATAACATAATATTTATTTAACTTTGTTTTATTAACATATATCAATAGCATGTAAAACACGAAATAACTATGGCTAACAAGAGCTAATAAGCTAAGTTATTAGCTCTTAAACTATTTTTATTATAAAAAATTTGGAATAATATTAAATAAAAAACTTGACTTTTAAAACTGTTTATTTTATCATATATATATAATAGGATACACGAGCGTATATATATTGCGTAGAGCAAATCATATTAGCTAGTAACATCCATTATAATATAGTAAACAAACCATAAGGATACTATTAATTATGGAAAAAAGAAAACGAGGTCGCCCTACAGATCCTCACTTGAATGATAAGGTTTTGAAATCTACAATTATTGAGATCACTAAGAAAGGTCTTAAAAGTTGTAATATTGAGGCTATTGCCAAACGTTGCCATATTACTAAGCCAACTATTTATAGACGTTGGAGTACTAAAAAAGACTTAATCCATGATGCTGTTTTTTCAATTCAAGAAACTCACTACTATTCTGAAGATAAATCTCTTGAAGAAAATTTGGCTATTTGGGTAAATACTCTTGCTACTCATATTGAAGAATTTCCCTCGTCGGTTATATCATTCTACAATATTTTAAGTGCTGCAGAAAAACAGAATCCTGAACTTATAGGACACATAAGAAGTAATGTACTAGTTCCTAGAAGAAAAACCCTAGAAACCATCATATTGCGTGGTATAGACGAAGGTACTTTTAGATCTGTTCAAAATATTGAAGTTGTAATCTCTATGGCAATTGGGGCGTTATACTCTCACCATGTTACCACAGAAGAAATCTCTTCAAAGGAAATGCTAGAATTAATAATTAGTACTTTATTGGAATTATTAAAGAAATAATTCAAACTAAACATAATTATAACAATCTGTAAAATTAATAATATACTCTAACTTAACAGACATTATCTTTATAAAATGTCCATGTGTAAGTATATTAGTATACGTATATACCTTGTATGCCAGTTGGTTTTTATATGCTTGAAAATAATTATGTGTCAAGATATACTTTAGCTTACAAAAACATCATAAACATCTATTTATGATGTTTTTTAATGTACTGGATATTATGTGTATATACATACAATACTAACCTTTATAAAGGCTGTATTTTTAACTCATAATGTTGGCCATCAATCAAAATGCCTATTTTACATTAAGCTATTGTTTTTACGTTGCATATCTCACTATTACAGGCCTAAATAGTTGGCCTGTATATCAAGAGTTCTGCCCAAAGCGTGCGACTGTCTGTCAAGGGACAAACCAACTAAAGAGATCAGCAATCATTTATATAAGTTCCAGCCATTCGGATTCGGAGATTGTTTTTATGCCTAGGGTTTGGGCTTTGGTTTTTTTACTGCCAGCGTTTTCGCCGATGATTAGGAGGTCGGTTTTTTTGGAGATGGTGGAGGTTACTTTTGCCCCTAGGGATTGGGCTTGGGCTTTTGCTTGGTCTCGGGTGATGTGGGTTAGTTTGCCAGTGAATACGACGGTTTTACCTGTTAGGGTTTGTTCGCTTTTGGGGGTTTGGGGCATAGGGGTAATATTTAAGTATGTTGAGAGGTCTTTGATTTCTGCTCGGTTGGTTTGCCAGTAGGTGAAAATGCTTCCGACTACTTGCGAGCCGAAACCGTCGATGTTGATTAAAGCTTGGAGATTGTCGGAATCTTGGGTGTCGACCACGTCATCAAGGATCTTAAATAGCTCACTTAAGGATTGGGCGTGGTTGGCAAGTAATAGGGAGTTGGAAGCTCCAATCATAGGGATACTTAAAGCACCGATGAACTTATTTAAGGCTACTGTTTTCTTATCATTAACGGCACTAAGTAGTTTATTTACGGATTTTTCGCCCCAACCGTCTTGGCTTAAGAGTAGGGGCTTGTGGTTTTCCATGGTGAAGATATCTTTTAGGGATTTAATTACTCCTAATTCGTATAATTGTTCTATTTTGCTACCGCCTAAGCCTTCGATATCTAAGGCGGGGCGAGAGACGAAATATTTTAAAATGGCTTGTACTTGAGCCTCACATTGGGGATTCTTACAACGTATGGCCACTTCTTCTTCGTCTTCCACAAGGGGGCTGTTACATGATGGACAGTTTTTGGGGAATTCGAATTGGGGGAAGTTTTCTTCTCCGCCGTTGGTTTGGCGGTGTTCTTTTTTTACTTCGACAATTTGCGGTATGACGTCGCCTGCACGTTGGATAGTTACCATGTCGCCAATGCGGATATCTAAGCGTTTAATTTCGTCCTTATTGTGTAAGGTGGCGTTTGAAACGATAACACCGCCGACGTTTATGGGTTCTAAGCGAGCAACTGGGGTAATCGCTCCGACCTTTCCCACTTGGACATCAATGGCTTTTACTATGGTAAAAGCTTGCTCGGCAGGAAATTTGCGGGCAATGGCCCAGTTTGGGACTCTACCTGATTCGCCGATGATCTGTTGAGCGTGTAAATCGTTTACTTTGTAGACAATACCGTCAATATCGTAACCTAAATGCGAGCGGATACTTGCCAAATGTTGGTAATATTCTTCTACTTCCGCCATGCTTTTGCATAATTTATTTTGCTGTATATTGGTGGGAAAGCCCCAACTTGATAGCTTTTCAATAATTTGTTGTTGAGTTTTCCATAAATTAGCTTGGGATCTATCTTGAGATGTATCTTGAGATGAGTCTTGGGATGAGTTTTCGCATATGACTTCTCCTAAAGCGTAAATAAAAAGGCTTAATTTGCGTGTTTTGGTTATTTCCACATCTAAATTACGTAAACTCCCAGCTGCAGAATTTCTAGGGTTGGCAAAGACTTTTTTTGAGCCATTTTTCTCCATAAGCTCGTTAAGATTAAGAAAATCTTCCTTGCTCATATACACTTCCCCACGTACTTCTAAAACTTCAGGGATATTATGGGAAATGGTTTTTGGTAATTCGGCGATAGTCATGATGTTTTCTGTAACATCTTCGCCGATAGCACCGTCGCCACGAGTTGAAGCAGATACTAAAATCCCTTTTTCGTATCTAAGAGATATGGATAAACCGTCAATTTTAGGCTCGGCATAAAATCCCGTATGCTCTGCTATTTCATCACTACTATCAACAGATAAACTATCAACCGATAGACTATCAACAGATAGATTATCACTTGAAAATAAATCACTATCAGCTGATACTTTTGTCTCTGTTGACAGGGTTTTTTTTACCCTAAGGCGGAATGCGAGCATGTCTTCATTGGAAAAGGCGTTGGATAGGGATAACATGGGCTTTTTATGAACAATCTTTTTAAAGCTTTTTCTTTTACTGGATTCGCCAGCTGATTCGCTAACCGTAGCTCCGACTGTAGTTAATGCGGATAACTTAGTTAAAGATCCGTAACGATCCTTAAATTTATCTACTATTTTTTCCAGTAATGATCTAAGCTTATCATATTGACTATCGGAGATTGTTGGGCTATCATTTAGATAATAATCCTTGTTGGCTTGCTCTAAAATTCCATTGATTTCCTTGGCTAAACTTCTACCATTTATAGGCTTAAGATTGTCAATAGTCTCGTGATCAAGATTGTTGTTATCAAGTAGGGATTGTAATAATTCCGAGTGCATAAATTCTATCCTATGAGGTTTGATGTTGATGTTTATGTTAATATTATGGTTCAAGTTTTGAATTGAGTAAGTTTTTCGCTGCAGCAAGGGATTCTTGGGTTATGCTTTCGCCTGATATCATGCGAGCTATTTCTTGAAGTTGTTGATCCTCATCTAATATGTGTACTTTGGTTATGGTATCGTCTTTGCTTTGGCTTTTCTCAACTCTATAGTGAGTTGTACCCATGGCCGCCACTTGGGGGGAATGGGTAATTGTCATTACTTGGGTTTTCTGCCCTAATTTATACAAACAATTCCCCACCGCCATGGCTGTAGCACCACCGACTCCGCTATCAACTTCATCGAAAATCATTGTGCCTAAAGATCCTTGCTTTAATAATACGGATTTGATAGCTAAAACGAATCTCGAAAGCTCGCCACCTGATGCCACCTTGCCAATTAAGCCAAAATCAGATCCTGGATTGGTTTGAACTTCAAATGTGATATCTTCGCAACCGTTTTTATTCCAAGATTTTTCTTCTTTCATGGTAAAAGCCACACGAAAGTTAGCATTTTCTAATTTTAACGGTTTTAGCTCTTTTTTGATATCTTGTACCAATTGTAAGCCTGCATTTTTCCTTTCGGTTGTCAACTCTTTTGCCATATCAAGAAAATTAAATCTTGCTTGTTGCTCTTCCATAACTAACTTGGCGATGATCTCTTCTCCGTGTTCGATGTTAGTGATCTTCTCGGCGAATTCATCCATAAGCTTGGGCAGATCAAAGGGACTTACATTGTGCTTACGTGCCAACGATCGCATGGCAAATAAACGCTCTTCAGTATGTTCTAAGGCGTGAGGGTTAACATCTAAACTATTGATAGTATGATTGATCATATTTTGCACTTCGGCGATACTTTCCGCAGCCGAATCCAATGTCTCTATAATATCATCGAGCTTGTTTTCTGCACGCTCTGCTACATTTTGCATGGATCTTAAAGCGGAACGAATTTGCCCTTCTGCTCCCTTACTTCCTGATATCTCACGAGTGGCTTTATTAATGCCTTCAATAAGCTTTTCCGTATGCTGTAAAAGAGATCTTTGCTTGGCTAATTCTTCTTCTTCGCCCTGTTTGGGATTGAACTTCTCAAGCTCTTCTAGGGAATAACGCAAGAACTCTTCTTCAAGAGCAGATTCTTCGGCTTGCTTTTGGGTTTCTACTAACTCCTTAGATATCTTTTTCCAAGCCTTATATAGGTATGAAACCTTATCAGTTAACTGGGGATAATTCCCATATTTATCCAGTAAATCCCTATGGGTTTTAGCGTCAAATAACTCTTGAGTATCGAACTGTCCATGAATTTCGATCAAGCCGTGAGTTATGTTTTTTAAGGATGTCATATTAACTAAAGTGTCATTTATCCACGCACGAGATCCAGTTTTTGAGAGTTCTCTTCTGATGTTTATCTCCAAAGTTTGCGAATCAAGTGGGATACCTAGATCGTTGATCTTCTCATATACTTCATGATCTTTAGGCAGAACAAACAAAGCACTAACCATTCCTTTTTCCGTCCCTGCCTTAATAAGACGCACTTCAGCCCTAGCCCCTGTAATTAAACCAAGACTATCAAGCAAGATAGATTTACCCGCTCCAGTTTCGCCCGACAAAACACTCAAGCCATTCTTAAAATCTAAGGATAAACTTTTAATAAGAACTATATTATTTATATTTAAGTTTAATAACATACACTTATGTCTCTCTTAACTTTTTTGTTTTAACTATCTTGTCTTGTAATTATGGGCTTGGTTGGAAATTGTTACGATTACGATTGCTATTATGATTGCGATTTATTCTTGGGTTTTTTTACGGTTTTATTCAACAGATGTTTCACTACTAATAATTTATAAGCCTTATTATACCACGAACTATCGTTATAATTATAGCCTAAAACCTTAATGGTTTTGAAAGCTTCATCATTTAATCCTAAATATATTTGACATTCAGACATTCTATATAAAGCTTCAGGAATGTATATGCTTGAGCTATAATTTTCTGCGATTTCCTTATAGCGATTAATGGCAGGTAAGCAATTTTTCTGATTCTGATAGTATCTGCCCACAGATAATTCTTTCCCTGCTAAGATATCAAACAACAGATCTACCTTAATATGGGCTTTTCTTGCAAATACCGAATTGGGAAAACGTTGAATTACTTCTTCAAAAGCGTCAATGGCGGTTCTTGTTACCGTTTGATCTCTATAGATATCACTTACCACATTGTAGTAAGACATACCACGCATGTAATAAGCATAAGGAGTATTTTTACTTTCTGGATTGAGTTTGCTATAACTGGTATATAAAACCAACGCTAGCGGATATTTACCCGCATAATAACGAGCGTCAGCAGAAAGTAATAGGGATTGATCAGCCAAAGGCGAATAAGGATATAATCTCTGTAAGGCGTTAAAATAGTCTACTGATTTATCATAAGCTCCATGTGTATAATTTCTAGATCCGCCTTCGTATAACTCTTCTTCGCTCATTTGTGAGAAGTCTCTTTGAGTAACACAAGAAGAAAGAACAACAGTTGTAACCATAGTTACAAGCAATGATAATATCTTTATTTTTTTTGTCATATGTATATAAAACTCTAACCTTAAATTAGTATTGATTGTAAAATAGTTTGTCATATAATTTCTTATGTAACTGGAGATATGTGAAAAAACAACCGTTTTTACAAGTCCGTTCATAAGTCTTTATATAACACCTTACTTACAAGCCTATTATTGTATGTTGGGATAAATTATAACACATCTTAAAAGTAAAAATCAATGATTATAATAAAAGCTTGTATTTTTCTTGATTTTGTGTTATTTTCAAATAACTAATTTAGTGAAACTTTCTAAAATTTATAAGGATATTAACTAATATGAACAAAAAGATTAAAAGAGACTTAAGTGAAAATGAAATAATTTACGAAAAAGCTCTTGATTATGTGGATGAAGCAACCGCCAAAGCAAACGCTGGAAAGCTCGATGAAGCCTTAAAACTTTTCGATACATCCTTAAGCATAAAACCAATCATAACCGCCTATGTGGGTAAAGCTAAGATATTCGCCGAAATGGGCGACTTTGATAAGGCTTTCGCTCTCGCAGATCAAGCGAAAAAGGACGGCGAAAAAAATGGCATGGGTGATTTTATAGATCTATTTATTACCCAATTAAAAGACAAACAAGCTAAAAACAAGTAGGATTTCTTAAGAAGATGAACAAAGGAATAAAATTACTTATAGGGTTAACTTTAGGGCTAACTATGGGATATGGTTCTAACATATCAACAACATGGGCGATGACAGAACTAAAATTTCATTCTGTTTTGCAAACAAACGGACTAATTAAAACCACCGATCTACACGATTTAACCATAGATCAAGCCAACACATACGCCACTTATTTGGCGAGTATGTATCAGGCTAATCAAAATAAAAACGCTCTCTCATCTTTAAGAATCCTCCGAGATATGCCGAAATTAAGCTCCTTAAGATCGCACATCTCGATTATGGTTGATACTTTATCAAAACGCATGCACCCCATTGGCGACCGTCCTACTAGCCCGCTTGCTAAGAATAAAACTCCTAGCACAAAAAGACGTTTGGTCTTAAATATTGATTATTTCTACGGCGTATTACGCTCTAACAAGCTAATTCCCAATAAGGAGATCCAAGCTCTTGACGATGATGAATTAAGAACATATATTGACTATCTACTTTTAAAACGCAAATACGATTCCACCAATCAAGCGGTAATCATGGCTCTAAAGATAATTCTTCAACTTCCTAGATATCGCCAATTTATCGGAACTAAGCAAGAAATTTTCCTATATCCAAGAAAGAACTCTAGCACAGGCGGTCATTATCACTTTGGCGGAGTGCGAGATCAAACTTTCTACGAATATCTGCAAAAGGGCGACATTATCCCCATTGACATCATTAAAAAGCTAAATTCTGAACAGTTGGATATATATATTGATTATCTAAAACTAAGATACAAATACTTCCGCATAGAAGACGGAGATCAAAGGGATAATATCCGCACAACATCCGCAGAAAAATACTTACATAAAGTTCTCTTGATACGCTCTCAAAAAAGAACTCTACACTAAAAAAAGGTGGGAAAAAGCACTCATTTTAGCTTTCTTAAATGGGGCTTGTGTATGGGTGTTGTATTGGCTTGTTTTTTACTATCTTTTATTAAAAAATATAAACCCATAAAATCCCAGTTTTAAGAGAGAAATATTTCAAGAACTTTGTAGGTAAATATTTAATCAATACAAATAGATACATAAAACATAAAAGAATAAGTAAATCTTTTTGTTTGAAAATTAAAAAAAGTACTTTTAAAATGTGTCAAATAGTATTATTATGTTAACAACTAAAGGTTGTTAGAGACACAACCTAAGGGATGTGAAAAAGCACTCATTTTAGTAGTTTTCCACCCCTTAACCCATTTACTTAACATTTCACTTAATTTTTATAATTTAAGCTTTTTATAATTTAAGCATATTATTATAAAAACAAACTTACAAGGAATATTTATGTCTGAAGATAATCAATCATACGGTGCGGATTCAATTAAAGTATTAAGAGGCTTAGAGGCTGTTAGAAAACGTCCAGGTATGTACATTGGTGATACTGATGATGGTACAGGCTTACATCATATGGTATACGAAGTTGTTGATAATTCCATTGATGAAGCTTTAGCAGGCCATGCGGATGAAGTTAAAGTTATTATCCATGCTGATGGCTCGGTTACTGTGCGAGATAATGGGCGTGGTATTCCTGTTGATATCCACGCTGAAGAAGGGGTATCCGCTGCCGAAGTGATCATGACCCAACTTCATGCAGGTGGTAAATTTGATAATAATTCCTATAAAGTATCAGGCGGATTGCATGGTGTGGGTGTTTCTGTGGTGAATGCCTTATCCGATAAGCTAGCTTTAACAATTTGGCGAAATGGCAAACAATATTCGGCAGAATTTAAAGGGGGCGATTGCTCTAAACATCTAGAAGAAGTTGGCGATGCTCCCTTGCGTGAAAATGGTAATCCCTTAACAGGAACAGAAATTCGCTTTTGGGTATCTCACGAAATATTCACACAAACAGAATACGATTACCCAACTTTAGAACATCGTCTAAGAGAGTTAGCTTTTTTAAATTCTGGTGTTAATCTTCGTCTAATAGATGAAAGACCCGCAGAAATCATCAATACCCAACTTCATTATGATGGCGGAATAGAAGCCTTTGTTAATTTCTTAGATAGAAATAAAACTCCACTAATTCCCAATCCTATCGCTATGATGAGTACTAAAAACGATATTGGTTGTGAAATCGCTTTAGAATGGAATGATAGTTATCATGAGAATGTAGTATGTTTCACCAATAACATTCCCCAAGGAGACGGCGGTACTCACTTGGCTGGTTTCCGTGCAGGATTAACCAGAACCGTAAATAACTACATTCAAGCTACTGGATTACTAAAAAAAGCCAAAGTAGTAGTTACAGGCGAAGATATTAGAGAGGGCTTAACCTGTGTGTTATCGGTTAAAGTTCCTGATCCGAAATTCTCATCACAAACTAAAGGCAAGCTTGTTTCATCGGAAGTTCGTCCGGTGGTGGAGAGTGTGCTTTCGGAAAAACTTGCCGAATGGTTTGAAGAACATCCGTCAGAAGCTAAAAACCTAGTGAGTAAAATCGCCGAGGCTGCAGCCGCTCGAGACGCAGCAAGAAAAGCCCGTGAGCTAACTCGAAGAAAAAATGTACTTGATATCAGCAGTTTACCAGGTAAATTAGCAGATTGTCAAGAGCGAGATCCTGCTAAATCTGAATTATTCATAGTCGAAGGGGATTCCGCTGGTGGATCTGCCAAACAAGGTAGACACAGAAAATCACAAGCGATTCTACCACTAAAAGGTAAGATCCTAAATGTGGAACGTGCAAGATTCGATCGTATGTTAGGCTCTCAAGAAGTGGGAACGCTTATCACTGCCCTAGGTACAGGAATCGGACGTGATGAATTTAATATCGATAAATGTCGCTATCATAAAATCATTATTATGACCGATGCCGATGTGGATGGTTCGCACATCCGTACATTACTATTAACTCTATTTTATCGTCAAATGCCTGAAATCATTGAAAAAGGTTACCTTTACATCGCCCAACCGCCCCTATTTAAGGCAAAACGTGGTAAATCTGAAGTATATCTTAAAGATGAAAAAGCTATGGAAGAGTATCTTATTAATAGCGGAACAAGTAATCTTGTGCTAAAACTTGCCGACGGTAGACAAATTGGCGGAAACGAATTAATTACTCTGATTCGTGAATCTGCGAAGTTCGTTGAGGCTTTGAAAAATTTATCTGTACATGCTCCTATTTTCGTCATTGAGCAATCGGCAATCGCTGGCCTGCTAACAAATGTGGAAAATACTGTATATACAGAAGAACACGCCACTAAATTAAAAAAACAACTCAATTCCTTAGAATTCATATACAACGAAAAGGATAAATGGAATACTCTAATTACCGATAACGGCGAAACAATTACCGTAGAACGTACTATCCGTGGAATTAAAGAAAGCCATAAAATCGGCAAACACATATGGGCATCAGGCGAGGCTCGTAATTTAGGACAGTTCTTTAATAATCCACGTGCCACCCTTAATATTTGCGATCTCCAAGAAGAGGCTACAATTATTCAAGGCGATAAATCATTCGGCGTTAAAGGTGTGGTTGACATCCTAACATTCGTTATGAACGCAGGTAAAAAAGGTATTCAAATCCAACGCTACAAAGGACTAGGAGAAATGAACCCAGAACAACTATGGGAAACAACTCTCGATCCAAACGTAAGATCCCTACTACAAGTAAAAGTAGGACACACAGAAGAAGCCGACACAACATTCGCCACCCTAATGGGCGACGTCGTAGAACCCCGCCGTGATTTCATCCAAGCCAACGCCCTAAAAGCCCAAAACATCGACATATAATCTTGCTTATGTATTTGTCTCTCTTTAACATGATATCTTGACAGACACTCGCACTCTTTGGATATAATAACTCTTTGGATATAATACCTTAACAGGCAGTCGCTCTATTTGAACGACTGCCTGTTAATATAAGTTACATAAGCGAATCAATTTTCTTTGTTGTCTTCTGTATTAAATAGATTGATTTGTTTTGTGTTGTTAAACTCTAGGATGTGTTTAGGAATGGGGATGTTTAGGTGTTTGAAGGCCTTTTCGGTTATCATGCGACCTCGTGGGGTGCGGTTGAGTAAGCCTTGTTGAATTAGGTATGGTTCGATAACTTCTTCTAGGGTGTCTTTTTGTTCGGAAAGGCCGGCGGATATTGTGTCGATACCGACAGGACCGCCCCTATAGTGTTCGCCGATCATCGCCATATATTTCCTGTCCATGGCGTCGAGGCCTAGCCTATCCACATCTAGGGCTTCAAGGGCGATATTGGTAATATTAAGGTCGATAATTTCTTGTTTTGCCACTAGGGCGAAGTCGTAAACTCGGCGTAATAATCGCCCTGCTATACGTGGAGTTCCCCTACTGCGTTTGGCGATTTCCATAGCTCCATCATCTGATACGGCGATCCCAAAAATATGAGCTGAACGAATGACGATTTTTTTAAGATCTTCCACCTCGTAGAAATTTAATCTCATTTGAATACCGAATCGATCACGTAGGGGAGTTGTAAGCAAGCCCATTCTTGTGGTAGCTCCCACCAAGGTAAAGGGTGGAAGATCGATTTTTACGCTTCGAGCTGACGGACCTTCGCCGATAATAATATCTAGTTGGAAATCTTCCATTGCTGGATACAAAATTTCTTCCACCGCAGGGTTAAGGCGATGAATTTCATCAATAAATAAAACATCGTTCGGCTGTAAGTTCGTTAGCAGAGCTGCTAAATCTCCTGATTTTGCGATAACCGGACCACTTGTGGAACGAAAACCAACTCCCAATTCTCGAGCGACTATTTGTGAAAGGGTGGTTTTTCCCAATCCAGGCGGGCCAAAGAATACCACATGATCCATTACCGTATTGCGTGCTTTAGATCCTTGAATTGCCACGCTTAGATTATCTCTCAAACGTTTTTGACCGATAAACTCATCGATAACCGCTGGGCGTATGCTTTGCTCTTCTACATAGATATCTTGGCTATCGTCTACAGTTTCGCTCATGGGTATAATTATTCCTTAAGATTTAGATATGGTAGAAATTTACAAACTTAACTTTACAAACTTAACTTTACAAGCTTAAAAAAGAGTGGAAAAGAGTGGAAAAGAGTTAAAAAAAATGAAAAAGAATGAAAAAAATAATTGAAAGCTTTCTCACACTCCTTTAGCGTGGGATGATAAACGAGATAAACCTTGGGTAATAAGTTCGGACACGCTCAAATCTGTTTCGCTTTCGCTGGCGATTTTAGAAACAGCCTCTAAGGCTTCGGCTCTACCAAAGCCCAAATTAATTAAGGCCGACGCCGAATCGGATATACTTCTAGTATTCGCACTTAAAACGGTAGCATTGCCGATTTTAGCTCCCACAGTTGGGGCAAGGGATAATTTCTGTACTTTATCTTTTAATTCGCTAACGATTCTAGTTGCGACCTTTTTCCCCACTCCAGAAGCTTGGGTAAATATGGCAATATCTTCACTTGAGATCGCCAAAGCCATGGAATCGGAATCAGCAACCGAAAGAATCGCCAAGCCAACCTTAGCTCCAACACCTTGAACGGTGGTTAAGAGCTTAAACCACACCTTATCGGCCTTAGATGAAAAACCGTATAAAGTAATAGAATCTTCACGCACGATAGTTTCCACCCACAATACTAACTCTTCGTCAATTTTCGGCATGGACGCCAAAGTCTTCGATGAAGCATGAACCAAATATCCTACGCCATTAACATCTAAGATAACGGCATTTTCTAGCACTTCGTCAAGCTTTCCACGTAATTTAGCGATCATCTTTATAGATACCTTTTATAATAATAATTTATAATAATAATTTATAATATAATTAACTTAAGCCAAGAGATATCCCCTTATTACGATACAAGAACGTTTTAGATAACTCACTATATTTATCTTGCTATAATTAGCTTACATATTAAAATTAAGAGTTAAACGCTTCAGCCAACCAGAAAGCGATTTCCAAAGCTTGATTATGATTCAAACGTGGATCGCAATGGGTATGATAGCGATCAGACAACTCGCCCTCGGTAACTTGATAAGATCCGCCAACACATTCGGTTACATTTGCCCCAGTCATTTCCAAATGGATACCACCTGGATGAGTGCCTTTTTCCTTATGAACTTTCACAAAAGACGCTATTTCTTTGACGATGTTTTCGAATTTACGAGTTTTATAACCGCTAGCTGATTCCGTATTACCGTGCATAGGATCACAAGACCATATAACGTGTCTGCCTTCGGTTTTAACTTTTTCCACTAAGGCAGGCAAATAATCTTCAATTTTATTTGCTCCAAAGCGAGTAATTAAAGTTAATTTACCTGGGATATTATCAGGATTTAAGATATCAATAAGAGTAATTAAATCTTCAGGAGTCATCGTATCACTAATTTTACAGCCGATAGGATTGATAATACCACGCATGAATTCCAAATGAGATCCGTCCAACTGGCGAGTACGTTCGCCGATCCATAACATATGAGCTGATGTATTAACCCAGTCTTTACCTTCTGATGTAATGGTATCCTTACGAGTTAGTGCTTCTTCATAGGGAAGAAGTAAAGCTTCATGAGATGTGTACAAAGTAGTAACCGCTAAATTACTTGAAGTAGAAGAATTTAAACCCATACTATCCATGAATTTAATACCACGATCAATATCGTTTACTAAATCTCTGTAGCGTTCGTTATTTTGACCGTCAACGAATGAAGAATTCCACTTGTGGATATTATGAATATCAGCAAAACCGCCAGTACAAAAAGCACGCATTAGATTCATACATTGTGCCGATTGATTGTAAGCTCGTAACATTCTTTGTGGATCGTTCTTTCTTGCCTCGGCAGAAAAAGGAACACTATTGATAATGTCGCCACGATATGACGGAAGTTCTACGCCGTTTTGTGTTTCTGTATCTGATGATCTCGGCTTTGAGAACTGACCAGCAAGACGCCCAACCTTAACCACAGGTAAACCCGTACCATACATCAAGACAACCGCCATTTTAAAGATCAAAGATACCGTACCTTTAACATATTCCGCCGAAAACTCCTTAAAACTTTCCGCACAATCGCCACCTTGAAGTAAAAAAGCTTTACCATGTGCAACCTTAGCCAGATCAGCCCTTAAAGAGCGGACTTCACCTGCAAACGCCAAAGGCGGTAAACTCTTTAATTCTGTTAAAACTTCATTTAACTCTTTTTCATCTGTGTAAGTAGGCATTTGTAAACCTACTTTGTTACGCCAACTATCCACATTCCAATTATTTCCCATAAAACTATACTCCAAGAAACTGTTATATTTAATATATTTTGTATTTTATACGTACTTATATCTTAAGTCATATATTATATAATATTCTTTTCACATAATCAAGAGTAAAAAATATTATTTTTTTCTCTCTTGCTCTCTTTGTGAAATATATTACCTGTGTTAAGTTGTTAACTTAGGCTTAGGATGTAAAACACACAGCTATCCACATACCCCACACGGAATGAAATAGAATAGAATGAAATAGAACAAGCTTTGTTCAGACGCTCTGATAAGACATTGGCGAAAATTAGTTTATATTTAAGAGAGATATATTCTCTTGAGCGTCTTTTATACCTTGCTTGGCGGATTTTTTGTACCAGTATAAGGCTTGTTTTTTGTTGGGTTTTACGCCGTTACCGTAATCGTATAGGGTGGCTAGGTGGAATTCGGCATATTTATTGCCTTGTTTTGCAGATTTTAGATACCAATAGAAAGCTTTTTTATAATTGAGTTTTGTTCCTCTTGCGGTTTTGTACATATATCCTACGTTTGCTTGAGCGTCTGCGTTGCCTTTTTGAGCGGCTTTTAGATACCAATATAAGGCTTGTTTATAATTTATTTCCATATCTATACCGTTGTATTCTTCATTGGCTAAATTAATTTGAGCGGTTATATTGCCGAGCTTTGCCGATTGCATAAACATTTGCAAAGCAAAGAGCATATCTTTTTTTATTCTGCCTTTGCCGTTTTTATAGATGATCGCAAGATTATTTTGAGCTTTTGCGTTGTTTTGTTTTGCTGATTTTAAATACCAAGATGCGGCTTTGACGTAATCTTGTTTTACTCCGTTACCATTATCATAGATAATACCCATTTGAAATTGAGCGTTGGCGTTGCCATTTTTTGCAGATTTTAAATACCAATCCAGAGCGATCTTTTCATCTTGTTTTACTCCGTTACCGTTATCATACATTATAGCTATGTGATATTGAGCATCCGAATTATTTTGCTTAGCTGATTTTCTATACCAATCTAAAGAGGTTTTATAATTTTGTTTTACTGCATTATTGCCAAAATAATACATTTCTCCCATATTATTTTGAGCGTCTGAATTGTTTTGTTTTAGGGATTTTGTAAACCAATATAAGGCTTTTTTATAATCTTGTTTTATTCCATAGCCATAATAATACATAATTCCCAGATTATTTTGAGCTTGAGCATTCCCTTTTAGTGCTGATTTTTTGAACCAATATAAAGCCTGTTTATAATTTTGTTTTTCCTTACCTTTAACATGATAATACATAATTCCCAAATCTGCTTGAGCTTGGATATTATTTTTTATGGCTAGATTGTGCATACATATATTTGGAGTTTTCTCCTTTAAGCATGATTCTATGGCTTGATCTTTAATGTGTGTTTTATCAATATGTGTTATATCCGTATGAGCTAGGGTTATACTTGGCAGTGTGCATATGGATAATATTAAAGCTGTGATTGTGATTCTTTTCATTTTCTGTTACTCATGTTCTGTTACTCATATTCTGTTACTCATATTCTTTTATTATGGTCCTTTATTTATATAATACTCTACTCACAATATACTTGATACTATAGCCTATTTTTTATATGGATCTTAACTTTTACATCCTAAAATTCCTATAGATATCATACAAAACAACCTAAATCCTATCTTAAATATGCCATGCTTAGATCGTCCGATCAAGGCAAGAACCTTAAGAATCAAACTTATTTACGATATTTTCCAACTCGTCTATGGTTTTATATTCGATGATGATAGTTCCACCTTCTTGGTTTTTGCCTTTTCCGTGAGAGATTTTGATTTCTTTACTGAAGAATGTTGAGATTTTTTCTGATGCGTAGCGTACTGGTTCTGGAAGTTTTACCTCTATTGGTGGGGTGTTTTTTTTGCTGGGTTGATTTTCTTTTTGTTCCTTATCTGCTTTAACTAACTCTTCTGTTTCACGGACATTTAGGGAGTTTTCTAAGATTTCCTTAGCTAAACCCATGGGATCTTCGGACGAGATTAAAGCTCTGGCATGACCCATTGAGATTTGTTTTGAATCTAGAAGATCTTTCACATCATCGGGCAGAGTTAAGAGTCTTAGCATATTCGCCACATATGATCTTGATTTCCCAATCCCTTGAGCTACAACATCTTGAGTATAGCCGAAGTTTTTCATAAGTTTATCGAATCCTAAAGCTTCATCTAGGGGCGACAGATCCTCACGTTGGAGATTTTCCACAAGTGCGATTTCTGCTGATTGTTTATCGTCAAACTCTTTAACCACCACAGGGATATTTTCTAAATTCGCCTTTTGCGACGCTCGCCAACGGCGTTCCCCTGCAACAATTTCGTACTCATCATTACTATCAGTAATCGGACGAACTAAAATAGGTTGCAAGACTCCTTTTGTGATAATGGAATCTGCTAACTCTTCGATGTCTTCGTCGTTAATTTGCTTTCTTGGTTGCCATTGATTGGGTCTTAAGGCGGATAAAGGCAGAGTATGGGGATAGCTGTTATCTGACGCAACTTCGCTACTTTGAATATGCTCAACCGTAGCTTTTTGCGTGGTGGTGTTTCCCAATAAAGATCCCAAACCTTGACCTAATCCGAATTTTTGTTTTTCATTAGACATTATATTTATTCCTACTTAAGATTGTTGTTAGATATTAAAGGAGCGTGTAAAATAAGGTGTAGTTTTTCACCGCTCTTTATACAGTTGTTTAATATGGTTATTGAATACAGTTATTGAGAATGAGCGAGATTCTCATCTTCTCTATCTATGGCCTCACGTGCGAGATCTAAATATGCTTTAGCTCCTGCAGATTTCATATCGTAGAGAATTACAGGTTTACCAAAGCTTGGGGCCTCGCTTACTCGCACATTACGAGGAATGACGGTTTTATATACGAGATCGCCAAAGGTGTTTCGCACATCGTTTTCCACCTGCACCGATAGTCTATTACGCTTGTCAAACATTGTTAAAACAATCCCTTGTAATGTGAGTCTTTGATTAAAATTCTCTTTTACCGCTTCAATGGTTTTTAGCAATTGAGCCACCCCTTCGAGAGCAAAAAATTCCGTTTGTAACGGCACTAAAACCCCGGTAGACATGACCAAAGCGTTAATGGTCAACAATCCCAAAGCTGGGGGACAATCCACAAGAACAAAATCATATCCTTCGGAGTTTGCATAAGGTTCGATAACATTCTTAACATGAAATTGCGGATCATCTAAAGTTGAAAGCTCCACCTCCAAAGCTGCCAAATCTTGCCCTGCAGGTAGAAGATCCAAGTTAGGTATGTCTGTTTTAAAGAGAACTTCATCGAAAGTGGCAAGATCCGCCAACAGATGATAGAGATTCTTTTCCCTATTAGCTAAAGACAACCCCAATCCTGTAGAAGCATTTCCTTGGGGATCTAAATCCACAAGCAAAACTTTTTTATCTACCGCCGCCAAGGTTGTAGCTAGATTTATGGCAGTTGTGGTCTTTCCCACTCCGCCCTTTTGGTTTGATACCGCTAAAATTCTTGTCATTATATGCTATCCTTTTATTTTATATTCTTTAGAAATATTATATGATTTAATATGAGTAAAATATGGCTTAATCTGCCATTGCTTTTTGAATCTTATCCAGCGAACCAATTGCCGACATCCTAATAATAACCGACTCCTTATGGGTTATACTTGGAATGATCTCTTCAATTATAAGTGGAAGATCCATGAGTGGGTTTTCGCTCTCCAGCTCTTTTATTTCATCTTTGTAGCCGTTGCCTTTTAAAAATAACGCTAGCGAATCATCATGAATAAGATTAGCCGATAACTCAATTAATAAGGAAAGCTTAGCTAAAGCTCTGGATGTTATTAGGTCATAATTATCGTTTATATCTTGGATTCGCTCCGAAAGAACTTTTACATTTTTTAAGGAAAGTTTACGAGTAACTTCCTTTAAAAAAGCACATTTTCGCTTGTCTGAATCAACAAGAGTTATATGGATCTGCGGGCAAGAAATGGCAATAACCAGCCCAGGAAATCCGCCACCACTCCCAAGATCGCAAATGCTCTTGACACTCTGCGGAATACATTTGACGAGCTGAACACTATCAATTATATGACGATCCCAAATGTCATCAATCGTGTTTTTCGATATTAAATTAATGGATTTTTGCCACTTCTTCAATAAATCCACATACAATTCGAGATTGTTGTAGACAGCCAACGGTAAATTAATTTTTTCGCTAAATTCATCAAAATTCATCTTAAATTCTTTCGCAATCTATTCAAAAAAGGATTATATACAAGAACTTAGTTAAGTTGTAATCACCCCAATAAACAAACAGCAAACCATAAAAATGGGAAAAAATGCTATTTTACTCTTATATATAAAATATACTTCATAAGAAAAACAAAAACAACTATAAAAAATTAATACATCTTTAACCTTTTGTATTTTCTATATTTTAAAAGATTTTTTTTCTTAGTTATAAGATCTCTTAAGATTATCAAGATGAAACCTAAGGGGTAGCATGGAAAAAGCTCGCTTTTAAGCTTCTAAAAGAGAGAAAAGCGTAGTTATTTTGGAATGTTTCACGTGAAACATATACGAAATGATTTAAAGATTGTTGTTGATAATACTTATGCGTTCTTGATATTTTATCCAACAAAAAATATTATATATCTGACATTGATAATATATTCGTTACAAAAATAGATCAAAAGGAATAGCAATTGTTTCACGTGAAACACTTGCGTAACGATCTTAAAATCATCTTGAAAAATATAGAAAAAATCTTAACAAGCATATGGAACTATTCTTATGAGTTTACATATATATTATTTTATCTGTGATTTCTTTCTATAAATATAACAGAAATATTTTAGCTCATAAAAAACATTTTCTCTATGGATTTTAATAATTCTCACAAAATTCTCCTTACATGTTTCATAGTTTCACAGCTATAAATTTAAGCTTATGCCACTCCATTCTCAAAATGTTTCACGTGAATCATTTTCTATAAAATATAGATTTTTAATGGTTTGTTAATAGTCTTTATATATAATAAAGGAATGTGAAAAACATTTTTAATGGAAAGCAAAACAACTAGGAGATTTATAAAATGAAAACTTATGATAATCAAAACATATTCGCTAAAATTTTAAGGGGAGAAATTCCTTGCGATAAGGTTTTTGAAAGTGAATTTACTTTGGCTTTTAAAGATATTAATCCTGCAAAAAAAGTCCATATCGTGGTAATTCCTAAGGGATCTTATGTGGATGTGAACCACTTTACAGAAAAAGCAACAGATAAAGAAATTGTAGATTTCTTTAAATCATTAAATTTAATATCAAATCAAGTTGGAGTTGCTGATAGTGGCTATCGTGCCATTACCAACTTAGGAAAAGACGGCGGTCAAGAAGTTCCACATTTCCATATGCACATCCTAGGTGGAGAACATGTTACCCTTGACATATCTTAACTTAAAATCCTAACTCTAAAATAATCTGATTATTATCTTTTTATCTATGGTAAAAAGGTAAAAACTATGCTATACTCTATATAATCAAGAACTGTAAAAAGTATATACACGAAAGAATATAATATGGTAGAAAATAATTATGATGTAATTGTCGTTGGTGGTGGTCATGCAGGTTGTGAGGCTAGTGCTTCGAGTGCTAGATCGGGTTCTAAAACTTTACTGGTAACTCATAAGTTTAGCACGATTGGAGAAATGTCTTGTAATCCTGCGATTGGCGGATTGGGTAAGGGACATTTGGTGCGTGAAATTGACGCTCTTGGCGGTGTTATGTCGATCGCCATTGATCAGGCTGGAATTCAATATCGTGTATTAAATAAGTCAAAGGGCGTAGCAGTTCAAGGTATTCGAGCACAAGCCGACAGAGATTTATATAAAAATGCCGTGCAAGATATTTTAAGCAATTATGAAAATCTCGATATTCTGGAATCTAGTGTCGACGATCTCATTATAGATGAAACATCTACCAATGACACATCTACCAATGGAACATCTCTCAACGACACATCTACCAATGGAATATCCACCAAGCAAGTAACAGGAATTATATTAAAAGGCGGTGGCAAAATACATGCGAAATCAGTAATAATTACTGCTGGTACTTTCTTGCGTGGGGAAATTCATATGGGGAAAAAAATCACTCCAGCAGGACGTATGGGTGATGAGCCGTCAATATCTTTAGCGAAAACCTTGGAAAGCTTAGGATTGCCTGTGGCTCGTCTTAAAACTGGAACGCCTGCAAGATTAAAAAAAGATTCTATCAATTGGGACGTTCTCGACGAACAAAAAGGCGACGAGGAAATTACCCCTTTCTCTTTTCTAACCAATAAAATAACTACTCCCCAAATTTCCTGCTATATCACCTATACCAACGAAAAATCCCATAAAATTATTCAAGATAATCTACACCAAGCAGGAGTATATACAGGGCAAATAAAAGGAATCGGCCCTCGCTACTGCCCAAGTATCGAAGATAAAATTACACGCTTTGCCGATAAAGACCGCCACCAAATATTTCTAGAACCCGAAGGCTTAAATAGTAACCTAATCTATCCCAACGGCATGAGTACTTCCCTGCCTGAAGATGTGCAAGATCAATTTTTCAAAACCATAAAAGGATTGGAAAATGTGGAAATCGAAACATATGGATATGCCATAGAATACGATTTCTTTGATCCCCAATGTTTAAGAAAAACACTAGAAACTTCAGCCGTGAAAAATCTCTTTTTCGCCGGTCAGATCAACGGGTCTACAGGGTACGAAGAAGCAGCCGCCCAAGGATTATGGGCGGGCGTAAACGCTAGCCTAAAAGCTCAAAAATCCGAAAAAATATTCGTTCTCGATCGTGCAAGCTCGTACATGGGCGTTATGGTCGACGATCTTATCCTAAAAGGAACAAAAGAACCATACAGAATGTTCACAAGTAGAGCCGAATATAGATTGCTCTTACGCTCCGATAATGCCGATCAACGCCTTACGGAAATAGGTAATAAATACAACTTGATATCTCAAAAACGTCTGGAGCTATACCTTGAGAAAAAAGAAAAAATATCTCAAGCTCGAAACTTAACAAAATCCCTAAACGCAACTCCAAACCAACTGCAAAAGTTCAATATAAATGTAAAACTCGATGGCGTCCGCCGTAGTGCTTTCGAACTCCTAAGCTATAACGGCGTTACCATAGATAGTCTAAAAAATATGTGGCAAGAATTAAATAATATCGACAAAAAAACCCTAGAACAAATAGAAATAGAAGGCAAATATGCCGGGTATTTAGAACGCCAAATACGAGACGTAGAACGCTTCCGAAAAGAAGAAAATCACAAAATACCACAAAACTTTAACTATAAAATTGTTAGCGGACTATCTAACGAAATCGTCTCAAAACTCGAAAAAATCCGCCCAACAACCCTAGGCGAAGCAGGGCGAATCAGCGGAGTAACCCCAGCTTCCCTAACCCTACTACTAGCATACCTAAAAAAAAGATAACTCTTACATTACCTTAATAAACATTCACTCTCTTTGGTTCCCTTGTCTATAACAGACGGCCATAGCGATGTTGCACAAAGCTTCTTCGATCACATTAGGGATGTAGATAAGTAAGTATGTATAATTTTGATGTAGTTATGAGCTTAAGGTATATGTATTTCTCATTCTAAAAATCTTCATAAATACCATATAAAATAACAATAAAGATATATGTATTTTTTATGTACATCTTATTTCTCATTCTAAAAATCTTTATAAATACCATATAAAATAACAATAAAGATGTATATATTTTTTTATGTACATCTTATTTTTCATTCTAAAAATCTTCATAAATACCATACAAAACAACCATATATTATAAAAAAACAGCCTAAATCCTAACTCTAACATGCGATCAAACATGCTATGTTTGGACCGTCTGTCAAGACCTCCGCCCGAGCAGGGCAACCGTCTGTTAAGACCTACGCCCGAGTAGGGCAACCGTCTGTTAAGACCTACGCTCGAGTAGAGCGACCGTCTGTCAAGACCTCCGCTCGAGCAGGGCGACCGTCTGTCAAGACCTCCGCTCGAGCAGGGCAACAACCAAACCAAAGAGAGCGACCGTCTGATAAGATAATAAAAAAAATGCGAATGTTTGTTAAGGATTTTGATTTAGTGTGGTGTAATATTTTATACTGGTTGCTGGGATTTATTTTATTGTCGGATAAAGTTGTGGGATGGTTGTTATGTGGGTAATTAAAAAAAGAAAAATTTTATTTTTGTAGGGGGAGTAGGGATAAATATTTTTTATTTGTTGTTGGTACGATTTTAATTATTGGTGTTTTTTAATTTTTATTGGTGGAGCGGTTTTAATGATAAAAATTTTTTTTGATTTTGGTTGGAGATTTTTAATTTTATTATTTATACGATTATAATATGAGAAAATTTATTTGACTTACAAATAGATTTTTTTAATTTTGTTATTAAGGCGTTTTTGATTTTGATTTTTAAAAATAATTTAACGGAGTAATTTTTTATTTTTATTCTAAGTGCGAATTTAATAATTTTCTTTTGCTAAAAAATTTGTCTTTTAAAATTTAAAATATTTTTTTTGCGAATCTTATAACGATAATATTATGAAAATATCAAATTAAAAAAAATTATAAGATATCTCCAATTTCAAGAATCTACAATTGTATACAATAAAATAGTAAAAATGACTTCTTAGCATTTATTTTTTTATAAAATCATATTTTATGATTCATATGAATCCAACCAATTACAATACCACAAAATAAAAAATACACACTTACCTATCCACATCCCTAAAGTGGGATCGAAGAAACTTTGTGCAACATCGCTATGCTCGGAGCGTCTGTCTGTTAAAACAAGATAAACATTAGATAAAAAATGATGTTAAGAATTCGTAGGCTTCTTGGAGTTCTTTAAATTCTATGTCGGCGTTGGGGTTTGATTGGTTTAGGTCGGGGTGTTTCTTTTTTACCATTTTTTTGTATTGGATTTTTATTTCTTCTTTTGTGAATGGGTATTTAATTTCCATGGTTTCGCAGGCTTTTACGGTTTTATTATCTCTTGTTGTTGCTCGTCTTGTTTCTTGGTAGTGTTTATCTTTACTGAAGAAGTCGGCATGATCTTCGAAATTTTGTTTAGTGTATTTATCGTACATTTTTTTTCTTTTTTCTCTGCTACCGAATTGCCATGATGGGCGGTGGCCGTACGGGTCGCTAAATTTTGATTGGCGAAAGGCGTTTTCGTCGAATCCTGCCATATAGTCCCAATTTTCGATGTATTCATCCACATGTTTTTTACAGAAATAATAATAATCGTCGCTGGTTGTTGGGTTACGTTTTTTTGGTGCTTTATACTTTCCTTTTTTTGAGCAGGCGTGATTATGGCATTTTTTTTCACGAATTTTTACGGAAGAATCCTTAATTGTTTCAGGTCTCCACATTTTTGCCATGTAATCAACTTCTTGATCTTCATCATCTTTTAAAGGTGTCATTTTTATCCCTAAAGTGTCTTATGACACTATTTTATATTCCTGTGTATTATTTAGATCTATCTAATTTATTATACTATTTTCACGAGACAAAAATTGCAGATCCGATTCGTAACATATTTGTACCACATGTTATGGCTTGTTGATAGTCTTGGCTCATGCCTTGGGACACTTCTTTTAGTTTATATTTTTGTTTAATTTCGTTCATTTGTAAAAAGTATTCTCGTGGATTTTCCTTTGCTGGCGGTATGCACATAATACCTTGTAAAATAATATTTTTCATGGTTTTTATTTCGTTGTACAAGCTTTCAAAATCATTTAATGAGACTCCATTTTTTTGTTGTTCGTTAGCTATATTAATTTGAATGTAAGCGATTATTTTTTTGTTTATATCCCTAGCGTGAGAGTTAATTTTATTTGCCAACTTTATACTATTAATTGACATTATTCCATCGAATAAATCCACGGCTTTTTTTACTTTATTTGATTGTAAATTCCCTGTTAAATACATTTTGGCATCTTTACAATGTTTTTTAAAATCGTCATATTTACTTTCATATTCTTGGACTTTATTTTCGCCAAATAATCTTAATCCATTATCGTATGCGATTTTTATTTTTTCCGTTGAATGATATTTAGAAACAGCCATTATTTTAATATGGTTAGAATCGATGTTATTTGCCTTACAAACTTCAGCTATATTGCTTAATAAGTTTTTGATATTTCTTGTTATATCTGTCATATTATAGTACATCCTAAATAAAAATGATCTTTTTATGGGAAATGTATAAAAAAAGTCATTAACTATTTTAAAAAATAACTAATGACATAAATTATGGTGCCTCTAACCTGACTCGAACAGGTACGCTCTAAGAGCATCAGATTTTGAGTCTGACGTGTCTACCAATTTCACCATAGAGGCATATAAAACTAGTATAAGTAACACTATAAACAAAATCTATCCGTTTGTCAATAGATTTGTTTTATTCGGTTCGTTCTTCGTTTTCGCAAACTGATTTTATGTTGTCAATTCTGTTGCTTTGCTTTTCACGAACCACAAAGAATATCACAGGACAATTGTTAATTGTGTATCTTAAAACGCCACTATTTATTTCTCTTAAAAAATAATCAGGCTTGCCTTTATTGCTAATTAGCTTTGATACATCCTTATAAAGATACTCTTGTTTTATCATCGGAATAGAAACTTTTGACGTTTTAGAATCTAGCAATACCATTTTGTTATTACTATGAAATTTCTTTGATTGATAATTTAAGTTTGCATGCTTGTTTACAGGTTCTATTTTTTGTGTGTTTTCATCTGTTTTTGTGCTAGCGGTCTTTGTGGTATCACTACTCACCATCGTAATTTCAGATGTGTTAGTTGTTTCTACGTTGTTGTTACCACTGCTACAAGCGGTTAAAGATCCTAAGCTTAAACCTAACATCATCATAAATATTAGATAAGCTTTTTTATGTAGGGTCCTATGTGTATTCATAATAAATCCTTGAATGAATATAACTCAATACATACTCCCATTTATGTATTAAATATATGTAAAATTATTTGTCATAATTCCTTTTGTTATTTTAAATCATAATATAAATATAATACTTTCTAGAACTAAAGTCAATAGATTTTATTTATTTGCCCTTTAGTTGTCTTTTTTTTGATTGTGTATGGGGGCTTAGCTCGTATGTGTAATATATTTTTTTTAGAGAATCTTTATTATTTATTTTCATGTTATATAAACAAATAAGGATTCTTTAACTTTAAATTTACAACGTATTTTTATTATTGGAAAGAATCTTAGGCTAAATTATAAGCTAAATGATACTATTAGATATACAAAAATTATATATCTCTTGTGCGATTTTTCTATGGGAATGGGGTTCTAAATGAATACCGTCTTGGTTGGAGGTTTCCCATAAATTAGCACCGTTTAAAAAATGTACTTTATCTTGATAACTTTCACATAAATTTTCTAGCTCATTTGCTAAATCTTGCGATGTCTGAACATGGCTTTCATCATTATAAAAAAGATCATAAGGAATCTGACCTTGCGGTAAATTATCGTAATCCAACTTCTTCAATGGCGACGGCGATATTATTAAAATATTCTTAATCTTACTATTATCGATGATTATATCCATAAGCTTTTTAATATCTGCCGAAATCTCTTTGGCTGTTTTGTTGAGTTTTACGTCGTTTGTTCCTAGCATAATAATAAATAAGTTAACTTCCTTGTTATAATCGCTAAACTCGTTTTTAAATGGCGTGTAACCGTCTTTATATGGCTCTAGAACATCAGAACTAGCACAACGAGCAGGCATCCCCCTGTTTAAAACCTTAACCCTTTTAAAACCCTCTTCCATAAATATATTCTTTAAAATGGTAGTGTAAATATCTTCTACCTTGTATCTACTATTAACCACTAAAGGATTATAACCCCAAGTGTTAGAATCTCCGTAACAAATAATCATTTATATAATTCCCTTAACCATTTCAATCATTTTTTCGACATTTTTTATTGGGGTTGTTGGTAGGATTCCGTGTCCTAGGTTAAAGATGTGAGGGGATTTGATTTTTTTGATATTTATGATATCTTGTTCCATTTGTTCGCCACCTACTAGTAGGCTTATGTTATCTAGATTGCCTTGGGTTACTGTGTGGTTTAGGTTTTGGTTTATCCAATTTATGGAGAAAGAGCTATCTAATCCTACGGCGTCGGCTTGGGTTTGGTTTGTGAATTCTAGGATATTTTGTCCTACACCTTTTGGGAATCCGATTATGGGGATTTGCGGATGACGATTCTTTAGATATGCGATGATTTTCTTATTGGGTTCTAAGGAATATTTTAAAAATAATTTTTCGCTTAATACTCCTGCCCAACTGTCGAATAGTTGAATGACTTCTGCTCCTGCTTGAATTTGCTGTGAAAGATAATTACATATGATTTCAATAAGGGTATTCATTAGATAATCAAAAAAGTTTGGATCTTTTAGGGCTATTTCTCGAACATTTGCATAATCTCTTGAACCTTGACCGTTGATCATATAACAAGCTAAGGTCCATGGACTACCGCTGAAGCCGATTAATGCTTGATGATCTTTTAAATTATGCTTGATGTTTGATACTGTTTCAAATATGGGATTTAATATGGATTCGTTTTTTCTTAAACTTTTTAAATCTTCTATTTTTGTTATGGGCTTAAGTTTGGGACCAATATTTTTTTCGAATGTAACCTCTTGCCCTAAAGCGTGGGGAATTACTAAGATATCGGAAAATAAAATTGATGCGTCAAGATCAAATCTTCTTAAAGGTTGTAATGCAGCTTCGCACGCTTTTTTAGGATCGTAACAAAAATCTAAGAAGTTGGGAGTGGTTTTTCTTAGCTCTAAATATTCTGGTAAATATCTGCCTGCTTGCCTCATGAACCATATGGGCGTTGGTAATCCTTGCTTATTAGATAATGTTTCAAGTAATAATTTCATAATATTTTGTTAATCCTTAAAAAAAAGTGGTTATTTGAATGTAAAATGATTATATGAGTATATATGAATTAAAGATGTTTTACAAAGATAAAATGTTGCTAAAGATAAAATAATATATTTTAATATATTATTTTTTGTTGTTTTTTGTTGCGGTGTTTGTAAGTGATTAAAGACTTTTAACCTTTTGTAACTATTCTAAAAATTTTGATTTTAGTTGTTAATAACTTTATACTTTTTATGATCTCATGTGAATACTTATCCACATGTTTTTCTTATTTCTAACTTTATCCCTAGATTATATCATACTTATTAACATTTTTGGAATAACATTTTTTTACTCTCTGCTTATTTGTCTTGATAGACAATCAAAGCCAAAGAGTCAAAGCCAATAGAGTACGACCGTATGTCAAGACAAACCCAAAGAGTATGACCGTCTGTCAAGACAATCAGACCAAACAAAAGAGAACCAGCAGTATAAACCAATAAAAAATACAACAATAAACTTTATTGTTGTATTTTGTTGTATTTTGTGTAATAATGTCTGATTATATTATAGAGAGTGGAATTTAAATTAAGACAGATGAATTTATTACAAAAACATTTAACCAAACAGATGGTATTACTTTTTTTAAGTATAACGTTGTTATTATTGTTGGTGGTTTGGTTGTCTCAATCCTTAAGGTTTGTTCAATATATTGTAAACCGAGGGATTCCTGTTAGTATTTTTTTAAAGCTAACACTTTTTATGATGCCTAGATTTTTGTCTTTAATTCTTCCTATTTCGACGTTTTTGGTTTCGTTATTTTTGTATAACAAGTTCAATCAAGATAGGGAATTAGTTATAATGCAAGCCATTGGCATGAGCATTTGGCAACGTGGCAAGCCAGTTTTAGCCTTTGGAGTTTTCACTTCATTTTTAATTTTGGCTTTGAATTTGTGGGGAGCTCCGCATTCTTCTCGAGCGTTTAGGGATTTGGAATTGGAGATTAGATATAATTTATCCAAGGCGGTCTTAAAGGTTGGTGTTTTTAACGTGATAAATAATTCTCTAGTTGTGTATGTTAAAAAGGTAGATAACAATGGCAACATGAAAGATTTATTTATCGCCGATACTAAAGATTTAAACAAGCCCACTTATTATACGGCTAAAAACGGCATTTTAGTTTCTGAAGATAACGCCTTAAAGTTAATAGCCCAAGACGGCACAGCAGATTTCATCGATAAAACGACAAATACGGTACGCTATGCGGTTTTTAAGGAATTGGTATTTGATACGAGTACATTTTTAGGATCTAAAAAAGTAAGTGGCTGGTCTCATGCCATGCGAGAGCTTTCAACAAAGGAGGTTATACAGGGGGTTTTACATGATAAAACAGAAAAAAGAGGAAAATACATTGCTGAAATAAATCAAAGGATAATAACTTCGTCTTTACCTTTATTATTTGGCTTGGTGATTGTCTATTTTATGATAAGCACAGGATTTAACAGACGAGGAAAATTAACCGAGGCTTTAATTTCCTCTTCTTTTATGGTATTATTTCTTATGGGATCGTTGTTTTTTATTAACAAATCGCAATCAGGAAGATATAATATGGTTATCGCCATGGATATTTTTTATTTTATTTCCTTTACGGTTTTTATTTTTGCCATAAATATATCTAACCGATATAAAAAGATCAAGGAGAAATAAAAATGAAACTTTACTTATACATAGCAAAAAAGTTTTTACTTCATCTTATGATAGGCTTTTTGATTATGACATTTTTAATGTCGATGATTGATTTTATGGAACAGTATCGCCGAGTATCAAGAGCAGGCGGTGGGATTACCTTAACCATGAGATTCGTAGGAGTTCATTTACCTGTATTAATTCAACAAACATTACCATTTATAGTGTTGTTATCGGCGATTACAAGTTTGTATAATCTAACAAAAACGTCAGAATTGATCATAGCTCGAGCGGTTGGCAAGAGTATTTGGCAGATTATTTCGCCTATTTTGATAATATCTGTTTTAATAGGGATTTTTAAAATAACTTTACTTAGTGTTTTAATTTCTTCTTCACAAGAGTATAGATCCTATTTAAATTTCAAGTATATCAATAAAACATCCGATACTTTAGATGTGGGGGAGAAAGGTTTATGGTTGCGTCAAAGAAATGTTGCAGGCGGATTGATTATTTTACACGCCCGTCATTATTTACAACGTCATAATAAGTTAACCTTATCACATCCAGAAATGATTTATGTAAACAATGGTAAGATCACAAAGTGGATAGGGGCAGATAGTTCGGTGTTATTAAAACAAACTTGGATATTTAAGAACGCTTATAAGTTATCAGCCACCAAAAGAAAGAGATTTTACAAAACCTTAAAAGTAGACACAAGCTTTAATATTTCTCGAGTTAGGGGAGCATTTGCCGATCCTGAAACTATGAATTTATGGCAATTGCCAGATTTCATCCACAATTTAAAGAAATCAGGCTTTTCCTCACGTAAACACGAAGTATATTATTATAAAATGCTCACAGAGCCGATTTTATATGCGTCGATGATATTTGTTGCGGGAGCTTTTTCTCGTAAGAGTTTACGTCAAGGAACGGTATTTTATACAATTGTAGGTTGCATTTTATTTGGATTTATAACATACTTTTCTAATAACATCATTTTAGCCATGGTTTTTACCACAGGCGTACCTATTACCTTAGGAGTTCTCGTCATACCAGTCATGTCAATTCTCATATGCCTCGCCATAATAATCCAAAACGAAGATTCGTCAGTATAATAAGAGCGTGAAAATGAGCTAATGTAGCACTTTAAATAGGGTTAGATACTATCCTTTACAAAACTACGAATTAACAAACCATAAGCTAACAAAACAAGATTATATACAACAACATTAACCATTTATAAGATATCAAAGTAAGGTAAACAAGATGAATCACAGTAAAACAAAGTTAAGATTAATAAACAAGATAGTTATCCCAACATTTTTATCTCTTTTTTTGGGAGCGTCGTTAAATATTTTAATTGTCGGCAGATCGTCAGCATCGACTCATGTGGGAGTTGCGGTGTATGTGAATAGCACAGCCATAACCAATACCGACATTCTAGACAGAGCAAAACTCACCGCAGGAGAGTTAGGTATCAGCTTTGCCAGTAATCAAAGTATGTTAATAAAAAATACCACACGTACATTAATAGTAGAGAATCTACAAATACAATATGCGAAATCAAAAGGGATAACAATCACAAGAAAGGATTTAGATAACTTTCTAGTATCTACAGTAAAGAAGTTAAGATACAAAAACGGCATAAGATCATTCTTAAATTCTCACAATGTAAAAATGAAAACATTCCGACAAAAAGCTTACGCAAAACTCCTATGGGAAAAGGTAATGACCTTAAAAACTAAAGCCGATATAATGCAAAATAAGACCCTAATGCAACAAAAAATGTTAGATCTAGCAAAATCAAAAGATCGCTATAATTTAAGCGAAATAGTTCTTCAATTTAAATCGGAAAAGGATAAACAAGCAACCTTAAGTTTCGCCAGAACATTACGTTCAAAATTACAATCACATAAAGGAGAGTTTGGAGCGTACGCCTTAAAATTTTCCCAAGCGTCCACATCAGCATTTGAAGGAAATCTAGGCTTAGTTCATTTAGATTCCCTAGCAAAATCCTACAAACAAGACGTTAAGAATTTAAAAGTTGGTGGCATTTCCCAACCAATTCAATTGGAAAATAGTATAGCAATCTTCAAAAGAAATACAGATACAACCAAACCAACAGTATCAAACAGCAAAACCAAAGTAGATTCCATTCAATTTTATCGCCTAATAATGCAATCGCCAGAGCTAGCAAAATCAGGAGCATCTTCCATACAAGAACTAACAAGCCAAGTTACAAACTTCTCCCTAAATTGTAGCGATCTAGACTCCTACGCCAAAAAGCTTAATAGCAAACAATCAGCATACGCCCCAGAAACTCCAATAGCAAGCCTATCACCCCAATACAGAAACCTACTACAAAACATGAAAGTAGCCCAAGCCCAACCAGTAAACATAACAGATGGCGTAATGATAATAATGGTCTGCAAAAGAGGAAAAATGATCCCCCCAGTTTCCAAAACCACAGACGTAAACAACATGCAAAAAGAAGTATTCACCGCCCTACTAACCCAAAATTCAACCGATACCTTAAATGAGTTATATTCATCCGCAATAATTTCCTACAATTAAGATTGGGATAAATGGGCTAATCTGCACCTTACCTTAGGGCTTATGTAGACGTGAGTACACGTCGCCCTAAGGTAAGGCACACCTTATCCCATTTCTCCCAATCTTAAAGCTTGCGGATTGTGATAGGTGGGTTATCTGTACCTTACTTTAGGGCTTATGTAGACGTGAGTACACGTCGCCCTAAGTTAAGGCACACCTTAGCCCATTTCTCCCAATCCTACAGGATTGTGATAGGTGGGCTATCTGCACTTGTAAGCGGTACTAGTGTAGGTATTAAGTACACGGCATACCGTTTATAAGCACATCTCACTACATTTCTCTCAATTTTAAGGGTTTGCGGTTTGTGATAAAGGGGTTATTTTTAGGTTTTTTTTGTTGTGCTGGCTTAATATTTAGGCCAGCATAACAAAATAGGATGATAAGATAGAACAGTAACCATAAAGATAAACCACAACGGAAAACCATAACAGTAAACTTATAACGGAAAGCTATAACGGAAAGCTATAACGGAAATCTACAACGTAAAACTACAACGGAAATCTACAACGTAAAACTACAACGGAAATCTATAACGGAAAACTATAAAGGAAAGCTACAACGGAAATCTATAACGGAAAGCTATCACGGAAATCTATAACGGAAAGCTATCACGGAAAGCTATCACGGAAATCTACAACGGTAAACTTATAACGGCAACCACAAAGGAAAACCATAACGGTAGGATATAAGGGAGGTTAAATTATTATTTAGAAAGGGGGAGGGATTTTATGAGTGAAAAGAATCCTTTAGGGTGGGAATTTTGTGTGGAATTGGGTTGTTATGGAATTCATTTAACTATTGCTATCAACCCCTATCACACAAATAATAAAAAAATAATTAATATTATTGTAAATGACATAATATAATGGTATACTTAGTTTTTAATATTTATTAATAAAATATTACCATAGGAATTGAGTATAGTTTAATTGGAAGAAGCCACATTGAATAAATTTAATTTAAACTTTTTAGAAAAGAAGAATATCTTAAGTAAGATTTTATCTGAAGATGATAATCCCCCTGTAGATTTAGATCATATTACAGAGTGGTTTACGGAAGAATTCAAAAAAAAAGGCTCGACAGCTCAAGGGGTTGGCTGGCGAGATCCGAGAACTCAAGAATTACGTTACAACGCACTACTTGATATTTTTTCTAATCTTTCCAACATAGATAATAAGGTATCTGTAATGGAAATGGGTTGTGCTTATGGTCATATTGTTCACACACTAAAGGAAAAGTTAGGGACGAATTTACAATCATATACGGGCCTTGATATCAACTCGCTAGCCATATCAAAGGCACAACATATTTTTCAAAACGAGAAAAATATTTCCTTTGAGAATAAGGGCAAAATAGAAAGCTATGCAGATTACATCATTGCATCGGGTTTATTTGGCTTTAAGGGCGAAAATGACAATAAATCTTGGGAACGTTACATTGAAAACACCTTAAAGGATTTTCACACATGGGGACGTTTAGGATTTGCGATAAATTTCTTATCTAACAAATCTCGAACATACGACGAAAGATTTTATTATGCCGATCCTTCAAAGATCTTCAGCATGTGCCAACAAAATTACGGATACAAGGTGATTCTCAACCACAGTTATTTACAAAACGATTTTACAATCATAGTATATAAGTGAGAAAGTATATAAGTGAGAACGCTCACAAGTGAGAAGAGAACTCTCACAAGCAAGTTAATTCATACCAACGCAGATAAAGAATAAAGGTTAAATACATATGTCAGCAATGAGCAAACAAAGAAAAAATATTTTTTACGTCTTCCTAGTGGTTGTAGCGACCATAGGCAAAGTTGTTATCAGCTTTTTAGAAAGTATGGGTAAGTTTGCGGTATTTTTAACCAATTTATTATTAAGCATAGTGATACCACCTTATTATCCACGTCAAATAGTATCACAATTTATGGAAATAGGTTATTTCTCTCTCCCTGTAGTAGCCCTAACTACTGTATTTGCGGGAATGGTGTTAGCCTTACAAATACGATCAGGCATGGGCAGTATGTCTTCAGAAAGCTTAGTAGCTCCCATAGTATCCATTGGTATACTTAGAGAGCTATCGCCTGTACTTGCGGGCTTAATGGTTGCAGGACGTGTCGGAGCATCCATGGCCGCCGAGTTAGGAACAATGAAAGTTACCGAACAGGTTGACGCTTTAGTTACTCTTTCTACTAATCCCATGAAGTATCTAATCCGCCCACGTGTGATAGCAGGAACTATCGCCCTACCGCTTTTGATCATCATTGGCGATATCATCGGCGTTCTTGGGGGATATTTAGTATCAATTTACAGATTACATATGAACATCGGTTTATACTTACAAGCCACCCTTTCCAATTTAGTTATGCTTGATCTTTCCATTGGTATAGTAAAGGGATTATGTTTTGGTTTTATCATTACTGTTCTTAGTTGTTATCATGGTTTATCTTCCAGCGGTGGAGCGAAAGGTGTAGGTAAGGCCACAACTAACGCCGTTGTAGCCTCTTCCATTTCCATATTATTTTGTAACTATATAGTTACTGGCTTTATGGTATAAAAATGAAAGGAAGTAACACAACATGTTAGATAACACAAACCCACTAATAGAATTACGAGACGTAAAAAAACACTTCGGCTCAAAGAAGATTCTCCAAGGAATTGATCTTAAGGTAAACAAGGGAGAATCTCTAGTTATCATTGGCGGATCAGGTACAGGGAAATCAGTAACATTAAAATGTATCTTAGGTTTACTAAAACCCACCAGTGGCGAAATTTTATATGACGGTCAACGTATTGATCATTTATCCTTACGCAAACGAGAAGATGTCAACTCAAAAATAGGCATGCTTTTCCAAGGCGGAGCTTTATTTGATAGTTTATCCATTTGGGAGAATATTTCCTTTGGAGCGTTAGCCAAAAAGCAAGTAACCCAATCTACCGCTAAGAAATTAGCCATAGAATGCTTGGAAAAAGTTGGGCTTGATCCTTTGGTAGCCAATAGTTATCCGTCAGAATTATCGGGTGGTATGCAAAAAAGAGCAGGCCTTGCTCGAGCCATTGCCACCAACCCAGAAGTGATCTTGTTTGACGAACCCACAACCGGCCTTGATCCTATCATGGCAAATGTGATTAATGACTTGATCATCTCGGTTACAAAAGACTTAGGCTCATCTGCAATAACGATCACCCATGATATGAATTCCGCCCTAAAGATCGCCGATAGAGTCGCCATGTTGTGGGATGGGAGAATCATATGGCAAGGCACTTCTCAAGATGTCGAAAACACAGATAATCCCTACATCCAACAGTTTTACCAAGGTTGTGCCGATGGTCCTATCGATTGGGCTAAAAAGAAATTTTAGTTATCACATATCACGTATTTCACGCCACATCACACTCCACAACCAACAATCTTAACACTTACAATTTTATATGGAAGAAAGTAACATAAAATGACAAAAGCAAGCCTAATAGATGATTTTTACAACGATGAAATTATCGTAAATTACGAAAAAGAAAACACCCGTAAAGAAAAAATTGATTTCTACTCGCAAAAACGCAACATTAGATCAAACACTCATGTGAGAGAAAAAATCGGCTTTAGATTTAAGAAAGTTTTAGGAGTAAAACAAATTAAATATACTGAAGAGTTATCTGACGACGAAAACATTAACAACCCCATTCTACCCCTAGAAAATTCGCAGAGTATTTCTGTGCCAATGTATGGAATAGCCGATGAAAAACCGTCTGTAGATCTATCACATTTAAGTAAGGACGCTAAAGAAAAAATAGTTCGTTATAAAAACTTGTTGGAAAATGCGTCAATTAATGATACAATGAAAAATAATCCTGTTGAAACGGTGGTGGATAACGTTGGTGTTGATCTTTTTAACACTAATATATTTACTGCCGATGTGAATGAAGCTTTAGAACACAAAGCAAAAAAAGGCTTTGGGTTCTTTAGTGGCATAAAAGGTATCTTTGGCTTTAAAAAATAGTTAAAGGTGTAAAAAGATAGTTGGCTATATGACTGATAAAAAAGTAAATATTGATGATTTCTATGATTTAGAAGTAGAACCTAAAGAAAAAGCTCCTGAAAATATTGAAGCAGGAGTCCATTTTTACGATCTTAACGTAGATACTCCAGTCCTAGAAGAGGCTTTGGAGGCCTCTGATGTTAACATCAACAATTATTACGACGCCTACAAACCCCTAGCAGGCAAAATCGAAGAAGAAGAAAAAAAATTACTTCATAAGGAAACCATAGAAGAAGTTACCCATATTATCGATAGCAACCCAGCCTTATCACAAAAAGTTCACGACGGTATCGTCCGTGATAGACGTTATCAAGCGGAAATAGCCCTGGTAAAAGCCGAACTACAAGCACGTAAATTACAAGCCGAAGAATTAAAACAATCTGCACAATCTGCAGATCCTGCACCTGCTCCACAGCCCCAACCAGCTAAACCGCCAGTAGAAATAGTTTACGAAGAAAAACCAATTTCCGATAAAAAAATAGATACCATAATATCAAAAATCAAAGCTTATCTTGAAACCAATGTTCACGATATCGCCCACACAGGTAAAGAAAGCACTCTTGCCGATAAACACATGCACCTTTTAGATCAGGCGGTAAAACAACACGCCCAACAAAAAACCACCGCCGAAAACAACCTTGCAGATAAATTCAAAAACATAGTATACTCCACCACCCCAACCCAAGGCGACACTCCATTAAGCGAATACGAACAAGCCAACGAAATAGAGAACCTAACTCCATTCGTAAGCGATGATGTAATCCAATCTTTACAAAACCAAATCCTAGAAGATTCAGCCCCATTAAGCGAATACGAACAAGCCAGCGAAATAGAGAACCTAACTCCATTCGTAAGCGATGATGTAATCCAATCTTTACAAAACCAAATCCTAGAAGATTCAGCCCCATTAAGCGAATACGAACAAGCCAACGAAATCGAAAACCTAACTCCATTCGTAAGCGATGACACAATCCAAGCCTTACAAAACCAAATCCTAGAAGATTCAGCCCCATTAAGTGAATACGAACAAGCCAGCGAAATAGAGAACCTAACTCCATTCGTAAGCGATGATGTAATCCAATCTTTACAAAACCAAATTCTAGAAGATTCAGCCCCATTAAGCGAATACGAACAAGCCAGCGAAATAGAGAACCTAACTCCATTCGTAAGCGATGACACAATCCAAGCCTTACAAAACCAAATCCTAGAAGATTCAGCTCCATTAAGCGAATACGAACAAGCCAACGAAATCGAAAACCTAACTCCATTCGTAAGCGACGATGTAATCCAATCTTTACAAAACCAAATTCTAGAAGATTCAGCTCCATTAAGCGAATACGAACAAGCCAATGAAATCGAAAACCTAACCCCATTCGTAAGCGATGATGTAATCCAATCTTTACAAAACCAAATCCTAGAAGATTCAGCTCCATTAAGCGAATACGAACAAGCCAATGAAATCGAAAACCTAACCCCATTCGTAAGCGATGACACAATCCAAGCCCTACAAAATAAAATTCTAGAAGATTCTATCCCATTAAGCGACGACGCCCAAGCCAACGAAATCGAAAGCTTAACCCCATTCGTAAGCGATGACACAATCCAATCTTTACAAAACCAAATCCTAGAAGATTCAGCTCTATTAAGCGAATACGAACAAGCCAACGAAATAGAGAACCTAACTCCATTCGTAAGCGATGACACAATCCAAGCCTTACAAAATAAAATTCTAGAAGATTCGATCCCATTAAGCGACGACGCCCAAGCCAACGAAATCGAAAGCTTAACCCCATTCGCAAGCGACGACACAATCCAAGCCCTACAAAACCAAATCCTAGACTCAACACCCCCAACCGCAGACGAACTAGCAACCGACATCGAAAACCTAACCCCACCCGACGAAATCCCAATGGATGAATCTCCAATCCTAGAAGATGACCAAGAAATGTCTCTCGACGATGACCTAACACCAGCCGACGAAATCCCAATGGATGAAATGCCAGCTCTAGAAGACGAATCAGAAATGGTTCTCGATGACGACCTAACATCAGCCGAAGAAATCTCTATGGACGAAATGCCAGCTCTAGAAGACGCTTCAGAAATGTCTCTCGATGATGACCCAACACCAACCGACGAAATCCCTATGGACGAATCGCCAGCTCTAGAAGATGATCAAGAAATCGCTCTTGATGATGACCCAACATCAGCCGACGAAACCCCTATGGATGAAATGCCAGCTCTAGAAGACGCCCCAGAAATGTCTCTCGATGACGACCTAACATCAGCCGACGAAATCCCAATGGATGAAATGCCACCCCTAGAAGACGCCCCAGAAATGTCTCTCGACGATGACCTAACCCCAGCCGACGAAATCCCAATGGATGAAATGCCAGCTCTAGAAGACGAATCAGAAATCGCTCTCGACGATGACCCAACACCAGCCGAAGAAATCCCTATGGACGAAATGCCAGCTCTAGAAGACGAATCAGAAATCGCTCTCGACGATGACCTAACATTATCCGAAGAAATCCCTATGGATGAAATGCCACCCCTAGAAGACGCCCCAGAAATGTCTCTCGATGATGACCTAACATCAGACGAAGAAATCCCTATGGATGAAATGCCAGCTCTAGAAGACGCCCCAGAAATGTCTCTCGATGATGACCTAACATCAGACGAAGAAATCCCTATGGATGAAATGCCAGCTCTAGAAGACACCCCAGAAATCGCCCTAGCCGATGACCTAACACCAACCGACGAAATCCCTATGGATGAAATGCCAGCTCTAGAAGACGCCCCAGAAATGTCTCTCGACGATGACCTAACACCAGCCGACGAAATCCCTATGGATGAAATGCCAGCTCTAGAAGATGAATCAGAAATGGCTCTCGATGACGACCTAACACCAGCTGACGAAATCCCTATGGAAGAAATGCCAGCTCTAGAAGACGAATCAGAAATCGCTCTCGATGAGGATCTAACACCAGCTGACGAAATCCCTATGGATGAAATGCCAATCCTAGAAGACGATCCAGAAATCGCTCTCGATGATGACCTAACACCAGCCGACGAAATTCCTATGGACGAATCCCCAATCCTAGAAGACGATCCAGAAATCGCTCTCGATGATGACCTAACATCAGCCGATGAAATTCCTATGGAAGAAATGCCAGCTCTAGAAGACGCCCCAGAAATGTCTCTCGATGACGACCTAACATCATCCGACGAAATTCCTATGGACGAATCTCCAATCCTAGAAGATGACCAAGAAATTGCTCTCGATGATGACATAACATCAGATGATGAAACCTCAACAGTTAGCGAAAACATAATTCAAAAACTACAAGAAAGAATCGAAAAACACAACGCCCCAATCACAGAAGAAGCCCTAGAATTCCAAAAATCCGTTTCATCAAACACCATGAAACTATACCTACCCGAAGACCCCCCATTCTCCGAAGACGAATCAGAAATCGCCCTAGCCGACGACCTAACATCATCCGATGAAACCCCAATGGACGAATCGCCAGCTCTAGAAGACGAATCAGAAATCGCTCTAGCTGATGACCTAACACCAGCCGACGAAACCCCAATGGACGAAATGCCAGAAATAGAAGAAGAATCAGAAATGGTTTTAAATAAAAGTGTTGCGTCTGATGATATGATAATGGAAGAAGTTCCAACCCTAGAAGACGCTCCAGAAATCGCTCTAGCTGATGACCCAACACCAGCCGACGAAATCCCAATGGACGAATCGCCAATCCTAGAAGACGCTCCAGAAATCGCCCTAACTGATGACATAGCACCAGCTGACGAAACCCCAATGGACGAATCGCCAGCTCTAGAAGACGAATCAGAAATCGCTCTAGCTGATGACCTAACACCAGCCGACGAAATCCCTATGGATGAAATGCCAGCTCTAGAAGACGCCCCAGAAATGGCCCTAGCTGATGACCCAACACCAGCTGACGAAATCCCTGTGGATGAATCGCCAATTCTAGAAGACGCCCCAGAAATCGCCCTAACTGATGATATAGCACCAGCTGACGAAATCCCTATGGACGAAATGCCACCCCTAGAAGACACCCCAGAAATGGCCCTAGCCGATGACCCAACATCATCCGAAGAAATCCCTATGGAAGAAATGCCAGCTCTAGAAGATGACCCAGAAATCGCCCTAGCTGATGACCCAACCCCAGCCGACGAAATCCCTATGGATGAAATGCCACCCCTAGAAGACGCCCCAGAAATGGCTCTAGCCGACGATGACCCAACATCAGCTGATGAAATCCCAACAGAACAACCGCCAGCACCTGAAGAGCCAGAGGAAAAGCCGTTTGAGGTTGTGGCTATGGAAGAGATTGAGAGTCTTTTAAATAATGGGGATGACAGTTTAAGCAAGAAAGACAATCAAGAATCTAGCGAGCCAGAATCTAGCGAGATTCAATCTACCGACCCACAGCCTAGCGAGATAGAAGAACCGTCTCAAGGTGGGGAAGTTTATCAGCAGGCGAGTATAAATCCGAGTCTTTGGTCGGGATTTATGAAAGCAAAATACAATGAGGAAGAAATGAAAAAGCACGTATCGATAGATCAAGAATCTAAAAAAATAGCCATTGTTGTAGGTGGTTTTGGTTCGCCTAAGGGTATGGATGATGTTAAGGCCTTTTTGCTTGAGATGTTTGCGGATTCGGCGGTTACAGGATTAAACAAATTAGGTAGAATGTTCGTTTCTAAAATTGCGACCACAGGTAAGCGACTGGAAAAATCCCAAGCGATTTACGAGCAGGTTGATGGTCATAGTCCACACATTGAACAAACCTTAGAGCAAGCAACCAACATCCACGATGCTTTAATAAATAAACATGAAGATTGTGAATTCAAAGTTGTTACAGCCATGAGATATCTAACCCCGTCCATAGCAGAAGCGATTGAAGAATTGGCAGAGTTTGAGCCTGATCATGTGATTGTTTTCCCACTTTATCCACATTATTCAACCACTACTACGGGTAGTTTTGTTGATGAATTTAACCGCCAAATAACAGATTCATCAATTAAAGATGTTAAAATCGATTGTATTGAGAGTTTCTACACAAACCGAGAGTTTGTCAACTTCTATGCTGATGAAGTTATTCATAATATTAACAAATGTTTAGAAGAAAAAAGCACCTATCCAGTTGTGTTATTTTCTGCCCATAGTTTACCTATTAAGCTAGTGGAAAAGCGTCATGATCCTTATGAAAAAGAAGTAATAGGCTCAACAAAAGCCATAATGAACAAGGTTTTATCTTTACACCCTGAATTTAATGACAAGATAAATTATAAAAACTGTTATCAAAGTGCAGTAGGCAAGCATTGGCTAGCCCCTGCCACTAAAGATGTTATTAAAACCCTATGCGAAGATAAAACCCCTGTGATTGTTGTTCCCATATCTTTTGTTAGCGATAATATTGAAAATCTAGTTGAATTAGGCATGCAATATAAAAATCTTGCCAATGAGTATGATTCTGATAACTTCTATCTAGTGAAAACCCCCAAATCAGATAAGAAATTCATTGAAGGCTTAAGCGATGAAATATCAAAACACTTGTAAATTACTCTTTTTTAACTTACAATAGATCATTATAACTAATAATTATCTTCATAGAGAAAACTACTAACAAGGAAACATCATCTAAATGAAAACATCATATTTCGGCACATCTTTTTATACGCTACTACTAAAGGAAATTAGAAGATACATAAAAGTATGGGGTCAAACATTTTTAGCTCCCATAGTTTCATCATTGCTTTATCTGATAGTATTTACTTTTGCTTTAGGTGGGAGTCGTGAATATGCGTTATTTATCATTCCTGGGATAGCGTCCATGTCCATGTTACAAAATAGCTTTGCCAATTCGTCATCTTCCATGTTGATATCTAAAATGCAAGGTAGTATTGTTGATGTTTTAATGTCGCCCCTTACCCCTTTAGAAGTTTTACTTGCTTATGTTTTAGGGGCCACATCTCGAGGAGTGGGGATTGCGATTATTTTTTACATCATCCAAGGAATATACTTTGATTTTCACGTGGAACATTTAGGATACCTAATATTTTTTACCCTAGCAGGATCATTCGCCATGTCCACATTGGGATTAATAGGAGCTATTTGGGCAAATAAAATCGATAGATTATCTTTAATTAGTAACTTTGTGATTACGCCTTTAACCTTTTTATCATGTACATTTTATTCCATCAATAAATTACCTGAAAAATGGCGTGTTCTTGTGCATGCTGATCCCGTATACTATGCCATTAACGGCTTTAGATACGGCATGATAGGAGATCCTGAATTCAACCAAATAATGGGAGTTATCATTTTGGTAGCATGTAATATATTTCTTTTTGTTTTGGCGTATATCATGTTAAAAACAGGCTATAAACTGAAAAATTAAACTGAAAAAACTAAATTGAAAAATTAAAGGGAAAAATTTTAAATGAGTATACAAATCACAAGCCTAAACACTGGCTTAACAATTATTTCTCATAACATGCCAGCTCTAGAAACCGTAAGTGCTGGCATATGGTTTGATGTCGGCTCTCGTAGTGAGACAAAAGAATATAACGGCATTTCTCATTTTGTTGAACACATGGTATTTAAGGGAACAAAAAGCAGATCTCCCAAACAAATAGTTGACGAAATTGAAAATACAGGCGGTTATATTAACGCTTATACATCAAGAGATAACACCGCCTTTTATGTGCGTCTTTTAAAGGAAGATCTTCACATTGGAATCGATCTATTGGCAGATATCCTATTAAACTCCACCTTTGAAGATAGCGAACTTGAAAGAGAACAAAAGGTCGTTATTCAAGAGATCATGCAATCCATAGACGATCCTGACGATTATGTTTATGATCTTTTCGCTCAACAGGCCTTTAATAATCAGCCCATAGGCAGATCAATTCTAGGAATAAAGGAAACCGTAGAAAGCTTTACTAAAGATCACATTAAAAGCTATATGGAAGATCATTATAATACCAATAATGCGGTGGTGGTAGCCACTGGTAATGTTGATCATGATCTTTTAGTCTCAATGGTAGAAAATAAATTCGCTGGTCTTTCAACAACTAAAAAACATGCGGTAGATCCTGCCATATATAACGGTGGAAAGCTAATAAAAGAAAAACAAGGCTTAGAACAAGCCCACTCTCTCATTGGCTTTAAAGGATATTCATACCGTCAGAGCGAATTTTATGCTCAATCCTTACTTAGTAGTATTCTTGGTGGAGGAATGTCTTCTCGTATATTTCAAGAAATCCGAGAAGTCCAAGGCTTGGCTTATAGTGTGTACTCTTTCATATGGGCTTGGGAAGATCTTGGCGTCTTCGGAATGTATGCAGGATGTGAAACCCAACAAAGCCACACAATCCTATCTTCCATGAAAAACGAACTAGAAAAAATCGCCGAAAAAGAACCAACCACCGAAGAACTAGAACGAGCAAAAAAACAAGCCCAATCCGCCATCGTCATGGCTCTAGAATCAACAGGATCTCGCTGTGAACAAATCGTCCGCCAATGGACCCACCACAACAAAATCTTCTCCACCCAAGAAATCTTACAAATGGTAAACAACGTAACCCCCCCCGACATAAAATCCCTAGCCCACGACATGCTTTCCCACCCAACCGTAGAAGTCATCTTACGATAAAACATAGCTTTTATATATCTTTTTAGTTTGGTTGTCTTGATAGACGATCCGAACATAGCGGTGTTGCACAAGGCTTATTCGATCCCACTTTATGGGTGGGGATGGGTAAATGTGCATAATGTCGGTATGGATAGTGTTGATGTGTTTTATATTCTTTTTTATTTCTTGTTTTATTCATCTTTAACCTACTATTACAGGCCAACTATTTAGGCCTTAAATGGGCATATAGTAAGTATGTTTATAAGAATTATTGGTTGGTGTTTCGTATTTCTTTAAGGAGGGATAAAAAAAAGGAGAGATTAAATATTTATTGGTTGCTATGTTTGTAAAAATGTGCTATTATTTCTTTTTGAATTAGGGTTGTTATTGGGGAAATCAATGTTTTATTGAGATTTTAACAAAGCTAATTTTATTTATAAGAAATTAAAACAAAATTAAATATTTAATGTTATCATTAACCAAATGACAATATTTTTTAGTTGGAGAGTATATAAATGCTTAAAGGAAAATTAATGGACGAATTGACTGCAAAAACTGTTGCCTTAAAAGAACAGTATGACGGTCATATTAGAAGATTAGATGGCGAATTTGCTGGAGTTGTAGCAGAGTTAAGACAGGAGTATAAAACAAATCTGGAAGAGCTAGCACAAAAAGAGCAAGCACAAAAAGATAAAATGTCAACTCTTACAAAGTTCTTTAAAATCGATAAGTTAGATAAAAAAGAAGAAGAGGAAGAAGAAGAAGTTGCAGAATCTCAACCTACAAGAGAGATGAGCGATGAAGAAAAATTGGAACAGTTGGAAAAAATTAGGGAAGAACAAAAATTAAAGAAAAACAAAAAACCTAAAAAAGAACCAGCTCCAAAACCCGAAGAAGTGAAAAAAATCTCCAAAAAAGAACAAGCTCTACACGACAAATACGAACTAGATTTAGACGCTTTAATGGAAAAATACAACTTCAAATGTGCCGATTTACACGACTTATTCATCGACAAAATCATCTCCCTAGAAAAAAGCTACGGAGTTACAGTCGTACGAGAAGTACAAGAAGAATAATAACTCATTAAATGAGCTAATTTAAAACATATCTTAGCTCATTTCTCTCAATCCATATTATATCTTCTCCTACAAATAGAAAAGATCATTATATATAATTGCTACTATTCATTTTTACAGGCCTAAAATATGTATAATGTAAGTATATATAATGTTACTTTAGGTGTATTATAACAAACTAATGTCATATCTACAAATAGCCACTTTATTAAAACATATTTAAAGTATCGTTAGATATACTAATTACATGCCTACCTTAGGCCAGCAACTATAAAAATAAACACAATATAACACAATCATATTTTCTTTGTGATGTGATGTTCTACTATAATGTGGAATGGCAATAACATACAACATCAACATTATCCATACCAATATAAAACACACCTACCCACCCCCACCCCTAAAGTAGAATCAAACAAACTTTCTACAACATCGCTATGTTCGGACCGTCTGTCAAGACTTCACGCTAGGAGTCTGATAGGCAGGAGAAAGGGATAAAAGTACCATTGATTCAAAAAGAATCAATGGTTACAAATATTAATAAAAATAGAGAGTTATAAGAATTGTTCACAGGGTTATTAACATGTTTATCCTAGGAACATGTGGACATATAAAACTTCTCACATCTTAATCTTAATATGGGGTGGGATTTTATTTTATTTCTACTTTCATATCACGATCTATCCAATCTTTAAATTCATCAAATACGGCGTTGGATGTGTAGAATTTTCCTGTGGATGTTATGTTGCTATTAAAGAGTTTTTTGTGATCGTGTCCGATATTTGAGTATGTTTTGTTTGATATTACTATGGGATAAACATCATCTCTAGAGCCGATATTTGAAAGGGAGAAAGCGTCTTCTACAGTTCCGCCGATCCATACGGCATTGGTTTTGCCGTTGCCTTTTCTTTCGGCGTTTACCACTAATTCCCTAGCAGAAGCAACGCCGACGCCAACAGATAATATATGGTTGATTTTATTTCTATAAAGTAATGTGTTAAGCATTTTTATGTAGGTATTTACGTAAAATACTCTATCTACTACTTCTTCTATATCGTATTTTGAAGGTGTTGAGTAGACTGCATATACGCAGTCATTTCTTACGCCCAACTCTTTAACTAGATTATCACTTTCATTTCCACGTAATATTTCTATTACTTCCGATGTGAAACTTCTCATGATTTTAGTTAGTTGCAAAGCGTCTTTACTTTGAAAAAGACTTGAAGAATCTCGCACATTAACAAAAACACTACTAATCCAACAATAATGACCATTAATACAAGTTGACCCGCTCTCTTTAGACATGCTGTCATCTTCTTCGATTGGATCAGTTGCGTTTAAAATCTGTTGGATTCTTTGTTGTCCTTCTTTATAGTTATATTTAGCCATTTTGTTTTTTCCCTTTATTACTAATGAACTTATTTGATAATTAAATTTTAAATGTGATTATTCTTATTTAATATGCTATTGGCATTCGCAAACCGTTAATAAAATTATCCCAATCTCTTTTTAAAATTAATTTTAACATTGGTTAACTTTTTTGTCAAGTTAATATCATATAAATTCTCCTAAGAACTTAATTTATAGCGATTTTTAACCGATAAAAAATTGCAGACTTCATATTTTACCCATATAATCTAAAGATTAATTTAACTATATAGTTTTCATATATAATGAATTCTAAACAAAAACATTCGCTTTCTATCTTATCAAACTGGTCGACCTTTTTGGGATGGTTGTCTTGAGAGACGGCTCGAACATAGCGATGTTGTAGAAAGTCTGTTCGATCACATGTTAGGGGGTAAAGTTAGCGTTTGGATTGGAAGAAGGAGGTTAGGAGGGTTTTGCAGGTTTGTTCTTGGATACCGCCGATGGTTTCGGGTTTGTGGTGGGTTTGGGGGTGGGTGTAGATTTGGGCACCGTGTTCGATTCCGCCACTTTTGGGATCGTAAGCACCGAATATTATTTTGTGTATTTTTGTGTAGGATAGAGCCATGGCACACATGGCACATGGTTCTAAGGTTACGTATATTGTACAGTTTGTTAGATATGTGCTATTTAAATGTTTACAAGCTTGATCTATGGCTAATATTTCGGCGTGTTTTGTGGGGTTTTGTTCTTGGTTACATGTGTTGTGGGCTTGGGCTATGATTGTATTTGTTGGATTGTGGACAATGATTGCACCTATGGGAACTTCTTCTTGAGCTGATCCTTTTTGTGCTTGTTTTATGGCCATATCCATATATGTATGCGTTATATTTTCCTGTATATGCCCCTTATATAAGGCGGGGTTGTGTGGTTTAACCATCGTATGGTTCTTCATAGTCGGAATTTATGTCTAGATCTTTTGTTGGTTTATTTTGTTGGATCTTTTGGCGTTGGATTTGTTTTTGGCTTTGTTTTTGTTGTTGTTGATAATTTTTGGAAGTAAGATTTTTTTGGATTTGGCGTTCGATAGTTCCTGCTAGCATTTTCGCTTGTTCCAGTTGATTTTTTGAGAAGTTTTTTGCTAGAGTGTTGAAATCGTCTTGTTTTAGGTTTCTTGCTCCGCTATTAACGGCAACCATCCACCACGCATAGGCACGTATTAGGCTTTTAGCCACACCACGACCGTTAGCATACATATAACCGACATTATAAGCTCCAAGACTAAAGCCACCATATGCCGATTGTAATAGCACTTTAAAGGCTATTTTATCATCTTGTTTAACGCCTATACCTTTCATATACATAACGCCGATATTGTTTTGAGCTTCGGGATATCTTTGGCGAGAGGCTTTTGTGTAGTATATGGCTGATTGGCGAAGATCTTTTTTAACGCCGTATCCTTGTTGATAAAGAGTACCTAGAGCGTTTTGGGCTGGGGCGAAGTTTTGATCTGCGGACTTTTTCCACCATTTAAAGGCTTGTTTATAATCCTTTTTAATGCCGTACGATCCTTTAAATAGTAAAAGACCGATATTATATTCTGTTTGTGAATTTCCGTACGATCCTGCTTTGAGCCACCATTTTAAGCCGATAGTTAAATTTTTATCGACTCCGCTCCCTGTGAAATATAGTAAGCCTAAAGTTAGTTGGGCTTTTTCTTGTCCTTTATTGGCAAAGGATTTAACACAAGCCACTTGAGTTTTAAGATCCGAAGCACCGATTCCGCATTGTTCTTTTAGCTGTTGATTAGATATCTGATGTGGCTTGCTGTTGGCATACGCATTAGTGATAAAGAACGAGCATGCTATTGTTATTATTGTAATATATTGTTTCATAATTCAGCCTTATTTTTAGTTTGTTATTGGTTTAGCTCTTGTATTATTTTCTCTTGTCTTCTATTACTTTCTCTTCTATTATGTTAGCTTTGTGGGATATTAGTTGGGGTTTTAGTTATTAATATATGTCTTTTTAGTTCTTTGATGTCAAGATTTAAAAGTTGGGCTTGGTTGGCATTTTTATTTTTAAATAAAAGTTGCGATGCCACATTTACTATACGTATTAATTTTTGCAGATTATATTTATGGATAAGTTTATCTTGTTGCGATATATTATTAAAATCGAATTCAGGAAGCTTGCTAAATGCTACAATAACCTTTAAATATAAAACGGCCTCTTGGAGAGCATTGGGATTTTTTGTTTTATTGTATATGGCCATATCGGTATTTGCTACAGTAAACATCGGGATGATGTTTCCTTGATCGGCTAAATCTCTAAGGCATGTTAATTGCGGATCATATAAATATGTTGCTCGTTTATCGCCCTTTTTGATTTTGCAGATTTCCATAACGTCCTTAGGAGTCATTTGCTCGACTAAGGATAAAAGTGTGATCTTGCCTGCAGGATTAAAAGTAGTTAACTCTCCTTGAACTTCAGGTTGGCAAGATGTTAATGTGATAGCAAATAATAGTGATAGGGTTAGAGTGAGTATTTTCTTCATAATTCGTTAGATGACTTCTTAAATTGTTATATTAAATTCTTATATTAGATTCTTAGGTGTTACTTGATGTAAGTTAGTTAAATATATGATTAGTATTGCCTTGCTAGAGATAAATAATATCGAGCTTTGCGTCTCATTCCCTCATGGCGATAGGCTTTGCCCACAATTGTCATTGCTGATACGTGTCCCTGATCGGCGTACATTTTAACACAGTTGAAATCATTGCCGTATGGTGTTTGAATGCGTTTCAGCTGACGTCTACTCATGCCACAATAGTGAGCCACTTCTCGAAGAGAAAATTGTAAGGCTCTAGGTGGCGGATTTTCAGGAGTGTATGATTCAATTTGAATATCACAAGCCCCAAGAGAGGATAAAGAAAGAATGGCTACTGTGCTAATAAGGATTTTTCTCATGGTAGTTTTCCTATTTTTTAGATGTGTATATTTATCTGTTGTGTTGTGTTGCGTTGTATTATATTGTGTCTTGTCTTGTCGTTTCTTAGTGTTAATGTTTGATATTAGTTAAAGGTTTCAAAGTTAATATATTTCATAAACTGTTGTTCTATAATATATAATACAAGAACGCACGAGCTAAACATTCCGATACTGTGAGCTGCTACAATATCATAAGTACCATAATGGGATTTAGCCGAATGATCTTGCACAAGCCCCGCTACAATCACATCTTTTATTAGATCGAAAATCGCAGGAATGATCATAATAAGATTAATATCAGCAATTACTAAAAACATTAACGACGCTTTGGTAATTTTTGTAATTTCGCTTCTTTTTTTCAAAAATGGCTTATCTAAAAACCAAACTTTTACCAATACTAAAACAACAGATACCAATAGAGCAATAATATGGCCATAAGGAAAATATTTAAGCGTAATATATATATACGCTAGGATCGTTAGTGCTTTATATACGGAAAAAATTGTTAAAATGCTTTTGTTTTGTTCCATGTTTTTTTGTCCTGTATCTATGATTTATGAAATTAATGAAATTTTAACATATATATTTTTTGTAGTCAATATAAAACAACAAAAACTCAATATATTTATATATTTTTACCCTTAGAACCCTAAAAGCTCTAAAGGTAGAAAGTTTTATGATACTGTATTAACTAACGAATGTTATTTAAAAGCTAATGTTTTTTGTACTGATGAGTTTTCTAACATTCTTTTATACCAAGTGTTAAGATATTCATAATCTTCAATGGAGAAGTTAATTTCTAACATATCCATGGTGAGAAAAGTATGTAGTAATGGCATTAGAGATAAATCGCAAATTGTAGGATGTGGCGAATCCATAATATATGATCCTGTTTCTTCTAGGCGATCGTTATAGAATTCGGCGAATTCCTTAAGGGTATCTTTAATTGTCTGGATTAAGAATTCGGCAACTTGGCTTTTTTCATCCTTTTTGGCGTGGATAGCAGGGATGATTAATCCTTGTAACTTCATGGCGAAATCTGCAGTGATGTTGAAAAACCATGATAAAGCTTCCGAACGCTTGGCATGGGGATTAGTGTCATCAAGTGGTAAAAGAGCACCGTTTACATCAAATATTTCGCACAGACGTAATATTATCGCTCCACTTTCAAAGTATCTAGAGCCGTTAGTATCAAATAGAGCAGGGCAATAGCCTTTTGGCGAATATAACATGTCAACCTTATCGCCTTTTCTAAGGTCAATATGTTTAACATCGTATGTTGGTCCTTCGCCAGGATATAACTTATTAAGTTTATCAAGAACCATCATTACTCTTTGACTATTTGGAGATCTATAGTAGTAAAAATCAAAATGCATTTTGTGATCCTTTTTTTATTTATATGTTGTTCATTTATATACTTAGTTGGTAAAAAAAACTAATCATCTAACATCCCGTTTTAAGGATAAAGAGTAATTAATTTAACAAAAAAGTAAGGATGTGGATTCCTAAATACAAGCTAAAATATGTTTTATCAGTACTTTTAATAAATCATTTATGGACAGACATTAATTAATTAGCATATGCAATATGGGGATCAAGAAGAGTTTATCAAAAAGATCTTTCATATAATAAATTAAGTTCATATGCAAAGTATCCGTTCCCATAAATTGGGTTATTTGTTGATACACGTATGATTAAAATACATATAATATTCGTATTTAGAATGTATTCCACATCCTTCATTTTTTATTATACAATAACGTATATATATTTGTCAACCCCAATGTTATAAACCTTTGAAATACAAGATTATTTTCAACTATTACAAATAAACACCCATACGAATCCTTATCCCACATGATTCGCTCTTTATATATTACAGATTATTCAATGAGAATAGTCTTTTCACATTAAGATCTTGTTTTATTTTAATATCTAGTGTCTAGAATCTAGTGTCTAACATGTTATAAATACTTGTATCATGATCTATGATAGGGAGAGTTATTTTAGTAGGCGGTTGTTGGTGTCTTTTTTGTGTTGGGTGTAGACTTCGCTGGCGTTTTGGTAGTAGGATATGGTTAGGTTTAGGAGGGATTTTTGTTGGGGTTTGGTGAGAGGGTGGTGGGGGGTGGGGGTTAGGTGGATTATGTTGTGGAAGTTGGGCATTAGTACGGATAGGTTGTTGTTGTGATCTATGTATCCTAGTTTTTGATATGTGGAGATGAAAGCACGTCCTTGTTGGTTGGACATGTTTAGGATATTTTTACCAAAAAAGGTAGAATTGTAGTTAAAGCCTAGAATTCCTAAAAGGGTTGGGGCTACGTCCACTTGAGATGATAGGGTCTTAATGGTTCTAGGATGTTTTATGATACTTGGAGCGTAAATAATGAAAGGAATATGATAACGCCAAATAGGTAAAGTTGTGTGTCCTGATGCGTGGTTGGTATGGTCGGCTAGAATAAGGAAAATAGTATTTTTAAACCACGGTTGTTTTTTGGCGTTATCCATGAAGTTATGAATGACCCAATCTGTATATTTTACTGTGCTGTGTCTAGGGTTAAGGACGCCACCTGCATCATAGCGAGCCTTTTGAGAGATCCGCCCTGATGGAATGGTGTAAGGTTTATGATTGGAAGTTGTCATGATATGGAAAAAGAAAGGCTTGTGCTTTTTATAATCGTTATTTGCTTGATTGATCATGTGCTTAAAGACGAATTCATCAGCATATCCCCATGATGTTTTTGCATTTTCTGGTTCACTATCTGGCATGTCATTTGCGTCGAATTTGCGATATTTGTTGCCTAAAAAGAAAGCGTTCAGATTATCGAAAAAGCCTTTGCCACCGTAGAAAAAGACACTATCGTATCCCCTATCATGTAAGATTCCCCCTAGAGAGTTCCATTTTGATTGGTAACCGATTCGCTTAATAATGGAACGTCCTGGAGTTGGGGGCATGGAAAGGGTTATGGCTTCCAAGCCTCGTACTGTTCTTGTGCCTGTGGCGTAGAAGTTGTTGAAAAAGTAACTTTGTTTAGATACTGTATCTAAAAAGGGAGTGATGTTTTCTTTTTGTCCTGCGTATGTCATATCCTTTGCACTTAGGCTTTCAACGGTTATAAGTACCACGTTATAATTGGGTTTACGTAAGTGTTTTGGATTATTTATGATTTTACGCTCTACCCCAAATCTAGATGAATCCACATCGGTGGAATTGTATTCCATGATATCTTTAGCTACTATGGTTTTAGCTTGTTTAGGATCTAAAGTGTTATAAAATTTAGAGAAGTTAATTGTGTTGTTTCTAAATGCCGAAAAGAGTTGATAGGGACCATTTGACGCCAATTCACATATATAAGAGTCATCTGATACAACGTCTCGTACGTCTTGATCCACAAGCAGGAAACATCCGCCTATGAGAATGATATAAATAAGTAAATAGGGAAATCTTGAAATATAGGTTGAGCGTTGATTGTAAACCTTAAAAAATATCTTTTGTAGCAGATAATATACTACAATAACCACAGCTAAAAGGATAGCAGTAATCCATATGATATGATAGTTGTGCCAAACATCTTTTAATACTGTATTGGTATATATTAAAGAATCGATTGTAATAAAGTTAAATCTTGCATGGAATTCATTCCAGAATAAGATTTCGGCGATCATGCCCAAACCAATGCAAAATGTCATGATAAATAATAGAAGCTGAATAAATCCACGGATAACTTTTGTTTGCCATAGGAAATCAGGAATAATAAAAAACAATAGAGAAAAGATAATGTTAAAATATAAGATAAAGCTCATATCAAACATGAAACCAAAACCAAATACACGCATAATATCCGCAAAAGATATTCCTGATGCAATATGAGAATGTATCAGTAAAAAAAATCTTAAAGCGGTATACATGACGATCATAAAGATATTAAACGATATTAGGGTTCTGTATCTTGTAAACATGGTAGAGATAATCCTTATTGTAATATATTTGTAATGTGGTTAAAGTTAAGATTAAATGATTTTGATATTAATTATGATATTAATTATTTGACATTAATTCTAGTACCTGTTATACTAAAAGTCAAATGAAAAATTTATTTTATCGTAAGGAATTTCCATATGCCTTTATATTATAACCGATGGCAAAGGTCTAAAGTTAAGATTAAAAGAGTTTATAATACAATTATTTAGTTTAATAGAACTTCGGTTCAAATATTGACTAAATAAAGTAAAATTTAATTGAGAAAATTAGACCTATAGGTATGTTATTTTATCTAAATACATGATACATCAAGCAAATTACTTTAGTTAAGTAAAAGCTAAATAAAAATATAAGTCGAAATATAAGTAACAATATAAGAAAACGCTAAGTAAAAATTTAAATATAAGATTGTATAGTAAATTATATAGCAAGGCATATGGTAAAAATATACAATATAGACAAAATATAAAAGAGAGTTGTTAATGTTAAATATAAAGCACACAATAAAAGAAATAGATATCCACAGAGTATCTGAAGAGTTTATCGATAGATTAAATGAAAACCAAGGAATATTCTTAAGTTCTGGTACAGAGTATCCTAACAGATACAGTCGTTGGGATATTGGCTTTTTAAATCCGCCTTTTGGTTTAAATGCCACAGCCAATGGAGTTACTCTTGAGGCCTTTAATAAAAAAGGTGTGGAGATCATTAAACTCTTACATAATGAGATCAAAGATCATAAGGAAATAGAAACACAAGCCATAGAAGAGCGAAAAATTAGCTATAAGGTAATAAAATCTAGCAAGATATTTAGTGAAGAAGAACGCTCGCACCAACCGTCTGCCTTTAGTGTTTTGCGTTATCTTTTACAGGCGTTGCCTGATAATGTGCCAACTTTGGGAGCTTACGGTGTTTTCGGTTACGATCTTTTATTTGAGTTCGATGCACAAGAATTACGCCATGCAAGAAATGATAGTAATTATCTTTATCGCTTGATGTTTCCTGATAATGTCTTTAAGGTGGACCGCCAAAGAGATCAAGCTTTTAGTTATGAGTTTGAATATGTTGGAGTGTCTGAAACCGATACTACTCCCTTTAATCCTGTGAATAACACATATGATGAGAATTTTAAATCTTCTCCGATTGTTTCTGATATGTCCGATGAAGATTATAGTAAATTGGTAGTGCAAGCTAAGGATCATATGGCGAAAGGTAATATTGTTGAATTAGTATTGCGTCGTACTTTTAGTACAGAATATAAAGCAAAGCCGACAACATTATTTAAGAAAATGCAAGAGATGAATCCGTCGCCTTATATGTATCTTGTGCAGTTTGGCGATGAGCAAGTGATTGGGGCGTCGCCTGAAATGTTCGTGCGTGTTACAGGTAAGCGTATAGAAAGCTGTCCTATTAGTGGGACGATTGCTCGATCTCATGATGTTATGGTGGATATTGATCGCATTAAGGACTTACTTAATTCCGATAAGGATGAAATAGAATTAACCATGTGTACGGATGTGGACCGTAACGATAAATCACGAGTGTGTAAGGCGGGATCTGTTAAGTTATTGAGTCGCCGTCAGATAGAAGCTTATCAAGGTTTATTTCATACGGTGGATCATGTGGAAGGAACATTGCGAGAGGGCTTTGACGGTTTGGACGGTTTCCTATCGCACATGTGGGCGGTTACCCTAATGGGAGCACCTAAACCTATCGCCTCAAGACTCATCGAAAAGTATGAAGTAAGCCCTAGGGGATACTACGGTGGAGCAGTGGGAGCGATTCTTGCCAATGGCGATGTGAATACAGGAATTGCCATTCGTACAGTTCATGTTAAAAACAAGATAGCGTATTATGGAGCAGGGGCGTCTTTGGTTTATGATAGTGATCCAGAAAGCGAAACAAAAGAAACTCGCCTAAAATCCAACACATTCTTTAAGGTTATGGGACAATATAAGGATTCCCATAAGGATGTAGATAAAATTTCTGCCTATGATTTTACTCCTTTTGCTCAAGATAAAAGAATCATCTTTTTAGATCATGAAGATTCTTTCGTTCACACTTTAGCCAATTATTTCCGTCAAACAGGAGCTAAGGTTGAAACCTTTAGAAGTGATATTGATATTAAAAAAATTATCGAGTTAAAGCCTGATTTAATAGTATATTCACCAGGTCCGCAAATGCCTAAAGATTTCCATATGCTAGAAAAGATTCTTGAGGTAAGTAAACACAATATCCCACAATTTGGTATCTGTTTAGGTTTGCAAGGTATCTTTGAGGCTTTTGGCGGATCTTTAAAGTACTTAGATGAACCACATCAAGGAAAACGCTGGCTAATTAATCATACGGATCAAGGAATCTTTAAGGGTATGGAAAGGGAATTTACAGGAGCGGGTTATCATGCTATCATAGGAGATCCAAGCAACATCCCTAAGGATCTAATCATAACCGCAAAGGAAAAAGAAAGCGGACACATTATGGCAATCGCTCATAAGAGCTTACCAATCCAAGCGGTCCAATTTCATCCCGAATCTATACTGACCTTAGAAAATAAAGTGGGTTTACGTTTAATATTTAATGTGGTAAAAACACTGTGTAAGTTGTAAAAGGGATAAGCTCTAAATTATATTAAAATGTAAGCTCTTAAGCTTTTAAGTTATATTAATATGTAGGTTATAGATCTTTAGCTTATATTTAAGGTGTCTTTAATATGTATTTAATGTGTATTTAATGTGTATTTAATGTGTATTTAATGTGTATTGATAAAAGTCCATTTATAAAGGTGCAAGTCATATAATCTAGGCTATATAAAGAGTAAACCATAAAGTTGTAATAAATTGTAATATTATAAAATTGTAACAATATAAAAGTTTAAAACTCTAACTATCTAAGCCGTATACTTCTTTTAGGCTGTATATTTTAGAGTTTTTTAATGGAGAAGATCGTAAAATAAAAAAATCTATAAACTTTAATATTGTAAAACCCATACTATAATACTATAATGAATATAATTTCATAACATAATATATTAACCGCATTAACCATATTAATCATTTATCATCAACCACCCTATCAATTCTAAAAGAAACATAGCAAGGAGAAGCATTATGAATTCACAAGAAATTATTAGAAAATTAGTACTGCACAAAGCAGATCTAACTCATGAAGAAGCAAAAACCGTATTTAACGATATTGTTACAAATAATCTTACAACAGAAGAAATAGCGGGTTTCTGTTGTGCTTTAGCAGTAAAAGGCGAAACGGTGGTGGAAATGATAGCCTTTATTGAAGAGGCAATGTCTCACGCTGTGCCAGTTAATACCCCTGATGATAAAAAGGTTGTGGATATCGTCGGCACTGGTGGAGATGGTGGGAGTACCTTTAATATTTCATCGGCATCAGCGATTTTAATGTCAGCTTGTGGGGCAGTGGTAGCCAAACACGGCAATAAAGCCGTTACAGGGACTACAGGATCTGCTGACGCTATGACGCTTTTAGGTTTATCTGCACGTATGAATCCCAGATCGAACGAAAGAATGCTGGCGGAATTCGGCTTAACATTTTTAAATGCTCCGAGCTTTCACCCGTCCTTTGCCAATGTGGCGAAAACTCGTGCAGGCTTGAAAGTTCCAACATTTTTTAATATTTTAGGACCTCTTTTAAATCCTGCTAAGGTTAAAAGAATCGTACTAGGTACACCATTTGCCGAAAGAACAGAACTAATAGCAGATGTTCTCTTGGAACAAAAATACGAACATGCGGTAGTTCTAAGATCTCAAGACGGCTTGGACGAAGTTTCGCCAACCGCTCCATGTGATCTAATATTCATAGAGAACGGCGAAAAAAGAAAAGAAGTTGTTACTCCTGAAGATCTGGGCTTTAAAAGGTGCGAGCTAAAGGAATTGCAAGTGGCCACCAAAGAACAAAGCGTAGAGATCATCAAAGAAGTTCTAACCAATAAACGTCATGATTCTTGTTTTGATACTGTCTTGATGAATACAGGTTTAGGCTTATACATTGCTGGTATGGTAGAAAGTTGGCAAAAGGGAATTGAGTTAGCACGCCAGACTATCGAAAAAGGCGAAATCGAATTCACCATGCAAAAAATTAAAAAATTTATCGCCCAACATAAATTATAAAGGCTAAATTTTAAAGATTGAAGTTATAAGGATTAACAAATGTCTAATACTCAAAGATCATCAAAGAAAGTTCGAGCAGTCTGCCAAACTCTTCAAGATAAAGCACAACAAGCAGGCCTTATTTTAGATAAAATGCAAGATCCTGAAAATGACATCCTAGAAGTATTAGGAGCAATTTCCAAAGCTCAAGCAAGTAAAAGGGAAGAACATAAGCCCTTAGATCTGGTAAAATCCCAATTGGAAAGCACGCCCTATAATAAGCTAGCCACTCTCGATTCTGTTTTTACTAAAAATATAAAGAATAAAACAAACGAGATTCAAGCTTTAGCAGAAGTTAAATTCGCCAGTCCGTCAGCAGGACGGATAGCCCCCGCCCACTTAACCCCTGAAAATGTAGCCAAGGGATACATGGAAGTAGGAGCAAAAGCCATTTCCGTACTCTGCGAAGAAATCGGATTCGGTGGATCTCTTGCCTATCTAAGTGAGATACGTAAAAGCATGCCCCAAGCCTGTTTGCTACAAAAGGATTTTCTCTTAAATAAGTATCAAGTATATGAGGGGCGACTGGCAGGAGCAAGCACTTTTTTAATTATCATATCCCTTGTGAGTAAGGATCAATTGGTGGAATTACTCACAACCGCAAGAGAGTTAAACATCGTCCCACTTATAGAGATTCACAACAACCAAGAATTGGATCTTGTAATAGAATATCAAAAAACTTATCCTGATGTCATTAAGGTTGTCGGAGTAAATAACAGAGACCTAACAACTTTCAAGGTAGATCTTGGGATATCAAAAAATATCAACATAAGCAAGTTAAATGATTTACAGATAATCACTCTATCAGAAAGCGGAATCCAATCAACAAGTGAAGCAAAAGAGCTACAAGCCAGCGGATACGACGCCTTTCTAGTAGGTACAACATTCATGAAAACTCCAGATCCAAAAACAGAACTAGAATATTTTATCAAAGGAAAAAAACAATAATGGATACACTATTAGAACGCCCTAAAATAAAAATATGTGGAATCACTAACAAAGAAGATGCTCGAGTGGTTTCGTCATCAGGTGCAGATTACATAGGCTTTATCTGTTTCGAAGAATCCAAAAGATACGTAACTCCTGAACAGATCCTAGAAATATCAGAAGAATTATACGAAAATGTAGAAAAAGTTGGCGTCTTTGTTAACGCCTCTATCAGTGAAATCAAAGAAGTATACGAAAAATCTAACCTAGATGTGATCCAACTGCACGGCGAAGAAACCGAAAACTTCGCCCATTCGTTAAATCTGCCTTACATTAAAGCAATCCGAGTAAGAGAATTAAGCGACATCGCCATAATAGAAGAATACAAAGGCGACCCCAACTGCCGAGGTATCCTGCTCGACGCATTCTCCAGTAAAGATTTTGGCGGTACAGGAATCCGAGTGGAAAGAAACATAATAGATCAAGCTTTAATAATCTGCTCAAGAAACAAACTAAATCTCTTAATAGCAGGCGGAATCTCACAACAAAATCTAAAAGAATTCTACAGCCTATGGAAAAACATCTACGCTTTTGACATCTCCTCATCCGTAGAAGTCAAACCAGGCTTAAAAGATCCCACTAAAATTTACCAACTATTTGACGAATATCACAGAATTCATTCTAGTAGTTAAGAATGGTAATTTCGCAGGTTGTGAGATTGTTGGGTTGTATTTGAATATGGTTTGTGATATAATAATAAACTAAAGATTGTGAATTTACAGTATGGGAGATATGAGAAAATGATAGCTAAGAAGTATGGAGAATTTGGGGGGACATTTGTTCCAGAATTATTAATGCCAGTTCTAGAAGAACTTGAAAAGGCGTGGAACGAAGCTAAAGACGATCCAACATTCTGGCATGAGTTGAGCGAGTTTAATAAATATTACACTGGCCGTCCGTCGCCTTTGTATTATGCCAAGCGTTTAACTGCTCATGTGGGCGGAGCTAAGATATATCTAAAGCGTGAAGATCTCAACCACACAGGAGCTCATAAGATAAACCATTGTTTAGGTCAAGCCATTCTTGCCAAACGCATGGGAAAAACTCGCATTATCGCCGAAACAGGAGCAGGCCAGCACGGCGTAGCAAGTGCTACAGTTTGTAGCTTGCTTGATCTACCATGTATTGTCTACCAAGGGGAAATTGATACAATCCGCCAACGTCCGAATGTCTTCCGTATGAAATTACTCGGAGCAGAAGTTCGCCCAGTAACTAGCGGATCACGTACCTTAAAAGATGCCGTAAACTCTGCCCTACAAGATTGGGCCGCAAATGTACATGATACTTACTATCTACTTGGCTCGGTAGTTGGCCCTCACCCTTTCCCTGAAATGGTCGGACGTTTCCAATCGATCATCAGTGAAGAAATAAAGATCCAACACCAAGAGCTAGAAAATAAACTGCCCGATGCCGTTATTGCCTGCGTCGGTGGTGGCTCAAACGCTTACGGTTCATTTGCCAACTTCATAGAAGATGAAAGCGTGAAATTAATCGGCGTCGAGGCCGCAGGTCTTGGCTTGGATACTGATAAACACGCAGGCACTATCAGCCGTGGCACAGTGGGAGTTTTCCACGGAATGAAAAGCTATTTCATCCAAGATGACGACGGCCAAATCATCGAACCCCATTCCATATCTGCAGGTCTTGACTATCCAGGCGTCGGCCCCGTTCACAGCCATTTACACGACATCGGCAGAGCCGAATACCAATCCGCAACCGATAAAGAAGCCCTAGACGCTTTCCAACTTCTATGCAAAATCGAAGGAATTATCCCAGCCTTAGAATCATCCCACGCCGTCGCCTACGCTATGAAATACGCCAAAACCCGCCCCAAAACTGAAAGCATAGTTATCAACCTATCCGGCCGTGGCGATAAGGATATATTCACAGTAGCCGAACACCTAGGCGAAGAATTGTAAGAAAGCACCCATTATGCGTCTTTAGACGGTTCTTAGGTAGTTCATATACATGTACGAACCGCCTAAAAGCACCTATCTGGGTACTTTCTTACAATTCTTGAGATTACTTTAAAACATTAAATAAGGAAAATCATCATTATGACAAATATCTTAACAAACAAACTTCAAGAGCTAAAAAAAGAAAACAAAAAAGCCTTTATGCCTTATATTATGGGCGGTTGGAATGGTTATGAGCAAACCTTGGAAGTTCTGCACGCCTTAGAAAAAGCAGGCGTTACCGCCGTTGAATTCGGTATGCCTTTCACCGATCCATCAGCCGACGGCGAAATCATCGCAAAAACAGGCTTTGAATCCTTAGAATCAGGCTCAAGCGTTAAAGGCCACATCGCCGTTCTAAAAGAATTCCGCAAACAAGGCGGAAAATTACCGATTATTTGGATGGGATACTACAACCCTATCTTTAAATACGGCTTGGAAAACTTCGCCAAAGAAATGCAATCCGTAAACGTTTCCGCCGTTATCGTCCCTGATGTTCCCTTAGAAGAATCCCAACCCCTAAAAGACGCCCTAAACCCTTTAGATATCGCCCTTGTAACTTTCCTAACATCCACCACAACCCCCGAACGCTTTAAAAAGATCACTTTACAATCCGAATGTTTCATCTACTTGGTAGCATTCGCAGGCATCACAGGCTCAAAAACCGCCGAAAATAACCTAATAGCAAACACCGTATCCCAAGCCCGCACCCTTACCGACGTCCCCCTAATCGCTGGCTTCGGCATCTCCACCCCCCAAAAAGCAAACGAACTTAACCACCACACCGACGGCGTAATCATCGGATCAGCCCTTATTAAGGCAATGCAACACGCCCACACCACCAACCAAAACATCCCAGAAACCGTCTATAATTTCTGTAAGGATTTCGTATAATTTCTTGACTTTACTTTTTAAGTGTGTTTTAATATATTATTATAAAATCACACTCAAAGAGAAAACCCATGCTAAACAAGATCTTATCATACAACTTAAAGTATGGCCTATTCATAATAATATCCACAATCTCATTCTTCTCCCTATACCACAAAATCCACCACCTACCCCACCTAAGAACCAATCTAGTTTTTCTTATGCCTATGATCCTAATCGCTGTATATGTTTATGTAGATCAATTTCTTTTAGAACAACTTAAAACCACCACTAAAAAACTATTCTTAGGCTTATTTTCTTTCTCAATCCTTTTCGCTTTTGAATACCGAGACCGCCACTCCCATTACGTTCCTGACATTATTTTGTCTTTTATAATATTCTTCGGTCTGTTATTTTGGCTCTTCACATTAAAAAAAGATTCCACCATTACATCCCAAACATTAGCAGATATTTATGACCATAAAAATAACGGCTTTAATTTAATAAGATTTATTTTAGCAACTTTTGTTTTTTTAGGGCATGCTGATGCCGTGTTAAAAATTAATTTTAATTTATTCAATATTTTATTTCCAAGGAATTCTGCTATTTTTGCCGTTTATAGTTTTTTTGTTATTAGTGGTTTTTTTATGGCACAAAGTTTAGAAAATTCGAAAACTAGTAAAGAATTCTTATTAAAAAGAGTGTTAAGGGTTTTTCCTTTATTTTTTACATTGGTCATTATAGGGTGGCTTTTTTATGGTCAGCATATACAAGAACTTAGAGAGCAAGTTTTTTTACAAGCGTTTAGTGGAGTTTTAAATATAGGAATTTTTAAAATTGGTCCTTCTTGGACTTTAAAGTTAGAGTTCTTAAGTTATTTATTTTTGCTTATTTTATATAACATATCTAATATAAATAAGACTTTTATATTAATAGCAACTTGTTCTTTTATAGCTTTAGATTTAATGTTATATCTTTATGGTACAGATGTTTTATATTTTACGTGGAACAACACACTAATGAATTCCCTACATGATGGCACTACTAACTATTCTTTTTTTGGTTTATTTCCTTGTTTTATGATTGGTTCGTTAATGTATTTATACAAAGATAAAATTATATGTAATAAACATATGATTTTATGTGTTTTACTAGCTTATTTATTTATTATTTTAATAATAGGCAATCACAACTCTATAGCGTTTACTATGGTACCATTATTGATAATACCTTATTTAGTAATCTCTTGCGGGTCTTTATTTAAGATTAAATTGTGGACTAAATATGGAGATTATAGCTATGGTATATATTTAATACATTACCCCATATTATTTTTACCTATGTTTCGTATATTTAAAAATCTTACTATTGAATTAGTATTTCTTTCTTTTGTTATAATATTTTTTGCTATTCTATCATGGCACATCATAGAAAAACAAGCATTAAAGTTGAAAAGATACCTTTAACATAAAAAATTCTTGCTATTATATTACTAGTATGTTTAAATGAGCTATACCATATTAGTAGGCCATTACATATTCAAGGAAATAAATTGATGTTTAACACTTATTTAGAGCAAAAGTTAAAGTATAGTTTGTTTTTAACTATTTCCGTACTATCTTTCTTCTCCTTATATCATAAAATTCATCATATGCCAAGTGTGATAACGAATTTAGTTTTTATTATGCCTATAATATTAATAGCGGTATACATATATGTAGATCAATTTCTTTTAGAACAATTATCAACAGCCACTAGAAAATTGTTGATAGGTTTATTTGTGTTTTCTATTGTATTTGCTTCTGAATATCGATCTCGCCATTCTCACTATTTCCCTGATGTTTTATTGTCTTTTGTAATAGGGTTTGGCTTGTTAATATGGATTTTTACTTTTAAAAAAAATTCTATTACTAAATCTCAAACTTTATCAGATGTATACGATTTTACAAATAATAGTTTTAATCTTATGCGATTTATATTAGCCTCTATGGTTTTCCTTTTGCATGCAGGTCTTTTTTCTAATTTAGTGAATTTAGACTTAATCAATACTTTGGTTCCATATGATATTGGTCGTTTGTCTGTGTATGGTTTTTTTGCTATAAGTGGTTTTTTTATGGTGCAAAGTTTGGATAATTCAAAAACTAGTAAAGAATTCTTATTAAAAAGAGTATTAAGAATTTTCCCTTTATTTCTTACACTAGTAGTAGTAGGGTGGATTTTTTATGGTCATCATGTACAAGAAATTAGAGGGCAAGTTTTTTTGCAAGCTTTTAATGGTGTTGTAAATATAGGAGTATTTAATTTTGGTTCATCTTGGACCTTAAAAATAGAATTTTTAAGTTATTTAGTTTTACTAGTATTATATACAATATCTAATAAAAATAGAATTTTTATATTAATAGCAACTTGTTCTTTTATAACTTTAGATTTAATTTTATATCTTCATGGTACAAATAGTTTCTATTATACTAGGATGACATTAATGAATACATTGCATGATGGAAAGGGGAATTACGCTTTCTTCGGTTTATTTCCTTGCTTTATGGTTGGCTCATTAATGTATTTGTATAAGGATAAAATTATATGTAACAAGCATGTAGTATTGTGCTTTTTTCTAGCATATTTGTTTATTATTTTAATAATAGGGAATAATAACCCTACTGTATTCACTATTCTTCAAATATTTATAATACCTTTTTTAGTAATTGCTTGCGGATCTCTCCTTAAAATCCAACTATGGACAAAATTTGGAGATTATAGCTACGGTATATATTTGATACATTTTCCCGTATTAGGCTTATCAATTTTCCGCATATTTCACAACCCAACCATAGAGCTAATTTTCCTTTATGCAATCATCCTAGCCCTAGCAATTCTCTCATGGCACATCATTGAAAAGCCAGCATTAAGATTGAAAAGATATCTTTGAGACAAGTTTAACTATAAATAATCCTTGATCTTCTACTATGAATATGTTTTAATACATCATCTCTAAAACATACTCACAGGAAAAAATTATGCTAAACAAGATCTTATCATACAAACTAAAGTATGGCCTATTGTTATTAATTTCAATAATCTCATTCTTTTCCCTATACCACAAAATCCACCACCTACCCCACTTAAAAAGCAATCTAGTTTTTTTTATGCCTATTATTTTCATCGCTGTATATATCTACGTCGACCAATTCCTTTTAGAACAACTAAAGCATTCTACTAAAAAGTTATTTTGTGGTTTGTTTTTATTCTCAATCCTCTTCGCCTTCGAATACCGAGACCGCCACTCTCATTATGTTCCTGACATTATTTTGTCTTTTATAATATTCTTCGGTCTGCTATTTTGGTTATTCACTTTAAAAAAAGATTCCACTACTAACCCCCAAACTTTATCCGATGTTTATGATTATAAAAATAATGGTTTTAATTTGTTGAGATTTATTTTGGCTACTTGTGTTTTTTTGTGTCATGTTTATTTTCTTTTTCATTCGCTAAATATAAGCTTATTTAGTAATTTATTTCCATATGATATTGGTTGTTTGTCTGTGTATGGTTTTTTTGCTATAAGTGGTTTTTTTATGGTGCAAAGTTTGGACAATTCAAAAACTAGTAAAGAATTTTTATTAAAAAGAGTTTTAAGGGTTTTTCCTTTGTTTCTTACAGTAGTAATTGTAGCTTGGATGTTTTATGGTCATAATATACAAGCATTTAGAGGGCAAGTTTTTTTGCAAGCTTTTAATGGTGTTGTAAATATAGGAGTATTTAATTTTGGTTCATCTTGGACCTTAAAAATAGAATTTTTAAGTTATTTAGTTTTACTAGTATTATATACAATATCTAATAAAAATAGAATTTTTATATTAATAGCAACTTGTTTATTTATAGCTTTAGATTTAATTTTATATCTTCATGGCACAAATATTTTTCATTTTAGTGGGGCGGATAATACATTAATGAATACATTGCATGAGAAAAATCATAACTATGCTTTCTTCGGTTTGTTTCCGTGTTTTATGGTTGGTGCGTTAATGTATTTATATAAAGATCACATTATATGTAATAAGCATGTGATTTTATGTGTGATTTTTGCCTATTTGTTTATTGTTTTAATAATAGGACGCAATAGCCCTACGGCATTTACCATAGGTCAGATGTTTATAATACCCTACTTAACCATAGCTTGCGGATCTCTTCTTAGAATCCAGTTATGGACAAAATACGGAGATTATAGCTATGGTATATATTTAATACATTGTCCCATATTGTTTTTGCCAGTTTTCCGCATATTTCACAACCCAACCATAGAGCTAATTTTCCTTTATGCAATCATCCTAGCCCTAGCAATACTCTCATGGCACATCATCGAAAAGCCAGTATTAAGATTGAAAAAGTATCTTTGAGATAAGTTTAACTCTTGATCTTTCCAATACAACATCGGTATGTTAAACATACCGATGTTGTACACATTTACCTATCCACATCTTGAAAGTAGGGTGGTTATGTGGGTATAACGTTTTTACGGTCTAAAGAATTTATTATCTTTAGGGAAGCCGTGGGGGGCGGTTTGTCCGATTTGGGAGCGTTTGCCGAGCCAGAGGTCGAGGTTTTTGACTTCTCGTAAGGTGGTGTTGGTACGCCATGTAAGGCTTTCGGTTATGTTTAGGCAGATGATGTCGGACATTTTTGCACTTTTGTATTTTTGGAGGATAACGCCTTGGCCTTTGGTTTGGATTGGGATTGTGTCGGTGGGGATGATTAGCATTTTGCGGTTTGTACCCATGATAGCGATGTGATCTTCGGTTACAGGTAGGCAGAAAGCTGGAGTACCGTTAACCATGACTTGCTTACCGTTTTTGGTTTGAGCTATGACGCTATTTTCTTCAACAATAAAGCCTTTATTGGTTTCTTGAGATACCAGAAGCAATTTAGAATCCTTAGTATAAATGAACATATGGAGGATTTTTTCGTTGCCTTCGGTGTTGATGATTAGGTTAATTGGTTCGCCGTGGCCTCGAGCGTGTGGCAGTTTATCGGCGTTGACAGTATAGAATTTACCAGTACTTGAAAGGATCAAGACCTTATCTGTGGTATAGGCGTTCATTACGAATTTTTCTTCGTCGCCGTCTTTGTATTTTATGGTATCTTGGCTGATATCATGGCCTTTAAAGGAGCGAATCCAACCGAGTTTCGAACATACTACGGTAATTGGTTCTTTTTCGATGAATGTTTCATTAGGATCGAAATCAATATCAGGAGCATCGCTTATGATAGTTTTTCTTTTTCCGAGAGCGGTTTTTTTCGAAAAGAGTTTTTTAGTTTCGCTAAGTTGATCTTTTATGCAAGCCCATTGCATATCTTCACTTGCTAATAGGGATTCGATTTCCTTACGTTCGCTTGAGAGATCTTCATGTTCTGTTTTGATTTTATCTTCTTCGAGTTTTCTTAAGGCACGCAAACGCATATTTAAAATGGAATCCGCTTGCAGATCTGTTAAGCTAAAAGTGGCGATTAGTTCTTCTTTTGGCTCATCTTCTTCTCGAATGATACGGATGATTTCATCAAGATTTTTATAGGCGATTAAATAACCAGCTAAAATTTCCAAACGATAAAGGATCTTATCCAATCTAAATTGAGAACGACGAGTTAAGACATTTTGTCTATGAGTTAAAAAGGATTGCAAGATATCCTTTAAGGGCATAACTTTTGGCGTTTGATCAATATCAATTACATTTAGATTCATGGAATAACTTGTCTGTAATTGGGTGGCAGAAAACAACTGCTCCATTAACTGTTCAGGTTTTACCGATCTGTTACGTGGTTCTAATACGATACGGATATCTTCTGCCGATTCATCCATGATATCAGCAAGTAGGGGTAATTTTTTATCGATTAGTAAAGTGGCGATGTTTTCGATTAGTTTAGATTTCTTTACTAAATAAGGGATTTCTGTAACAATGATCTTGTAAGCCCCACGAGATTGTTCTTCCACTTCCCATTTGGAGCGAGTCACAAATTTACCTCGTCCTGTTTTGTAGGCATTGATTATGCTTTCCTTAGGAGTGATTAGAATTCCCCCTGTAGGGAAATCGGGAGCAGGAATGTATTTACACAGGCTATCCACTGATATATCAGGATTTTTTAAGATCTGTAAACATCCGTCAAGAAGTTCGGACATATTATGCGGTGGGATGTTGGTAGCCATACCCACGGCGATACCTGTTGAGCCATTGGCTAATACATTGGGGAATGCAGAAGGCATAACATATGGTTCACTGTCTTCGCCGTCGTAGGTTGGGATCATATCGACAGCGTTTTCGTCCAAGCCGTCCATAAGTAGAGAGGCCGCTATAGTTAGTTTGGATTCCGTATAACGCATGGCTGCAGGGCTATCGCCATCGATATTACCGAAATTTCCTTGACCTTCGACTAAAGTATATCTTACGGAAAAATCTTGAGCTAGGCGGACAAGTGCCTCATAGACAGAAGCGTCGCCATGGGGATGATACTTACCGATAACATCACCTACCACTCTTGCACATTTTTTAAAGCCGAATTCTGGATTAAGGCGTAATTGACGCATGGCGTATAATAATCTGCGATGTACAGGCTTTAAGCCGTCCCTTACATCTGGTAAGGATCTGGCGGTGATAGTTGATAAAGCATAACTTAAGTAGCGTTCACTTAGTGCTTTTTTTAAAGTAATATCTATAACGTTTGTGTCATTGCTCATTTTAAAATTCGTCCCTAATTTTAAATACTTAGTTTTAAATACTTAGTTGTAGAATGATAGAATTGAAAATACAACCCATTTCATTTACTTTACTTATCTCATTTAACTATTCCAAATTAAATTTAGAATATCTAATTTAATATGGCTAACTTAATGATGTATTACATTCTTGTTTTATTTTTAACAGTTTAGAGTATAACATTTTTCTAGCATTTGGCAAATTATTTTTATTATATTCTTGTAAGGTCTTGATTAAAAAGAATTCTGTAAGCTCTAAACCGTAAACTACTTCTTGAAAGTATTCGCAATCTGCCCTTATTTTATCATCAAGATTGTTACTTATAAAATAGGGAACGGTTAGTAATTTATCAATCCACGGAGTAGCTAAATTGATCGAAACCCCGTCCCCTGTTTTTGGCGAAAGATAGCGGATATTATCACTTTTACCACTTAAGGCACATTCTTTTGTATTTAAGGGCTGGCCCAGTTCTGCTAAAAGTTGGATCTCCCAGCGGATGAACAGAGCAAGCCAGATATGATCATCATGTATATTATCAAAAATGGTAATTAATCCATGATAGAGTTTGGTATTTTCTGCTCGTTCTGGTAAGATATCGTAGCATACAGCACAAAGAGACTGGATTCCCAACATGGCAAGCAGATTATTAAAAGCTAAAGCAGGATAGTTTTTTATTACTTCCATTTGGAATGTTCCCAAATTATTTTCCAACTTTGCTGACCAGATATAATCGACGAGCGTTCCCACTTCGTAGTTATTTTTATTTTTTTTCGTGTTAGCATATTTACATACGCCTTTTATTATCCCATTCTTTTCGCTAAAAATGGATAGTATGTAATCATTTTCCATATAGGGTATTTTATGGATAATTATCCCTTGATCTATATACTTCATATTTATCATTATAGTCTATAAATTATAAGATAACAACTCTTATTTTCTTTGGAATATAAAGTAATGTAAAGGAATAAGTAAAATATACTTGAAATATAATTTTTTTTAGTGTATTCTTAAATTAATCACATTTATAGGATTGTTGATATGTTTATCAAGACCACATAAAACAATTAATCTAGAATTAATTATTATTCCCTATAACTTATTATTACCATATGGAAAGATCATATAAAATGAAGCACACTACTCATAATAATAAAAGAGGCATGAGAAATAACAACCGTAATTATCAAAGCAACCGCCAAATACGAGTGCTTGATAGTAATGGACCTACAGGGAGATTAAAAGGTACAGCCAAGCAGTTGGCAGATAAATATAGATCTCTCGCTTATGAAACTCTAAACGACGCCCTATTAAAAGAAGAATTATTCCAATTTGCTGATTATTATAAAAGATTAGCCAATAATACAGAAAATGGCGTATATAAAGGTCTTAAATCTTCCTTTGATGATGATTATTCATCCGATGAGCATAATAATAACGATTTTAGTGATGATTCAAGTTCTTTTAATGGTTCGAGTCATCACACTCCATCCCATTCTCATGCTCCGTCGCATTCTTCGTCTCATTCTTCGTCTCATTCGCATTCTTCGTCTCATTCTTCGTCTCATTCGCATTCTTCGTCGCATTTACATTCTCATTCTCATGATGATAATGATTCACAAAGTGAAAGCTCATCAGCAAGAAAACGAGTTATAAAAACCATTAAGATCAAATCAGACGATAAACCAGTGGGTAAAAGAGAGCCAAATACTCGCTTTAGAAATAATAAAACCGTTTTAGATAACGACGAACCTAAAGTCTTAAGAAGAGGCAGACCTCGTAAATCTACCAGTGATAGTCTTGTAAGCAAACCACTTACAGAGGAAACCACCACTCCAAAACGTCGTAGTTTCAAACTGTCAAGCCCAAAAACATCAGCGGATGTTAAATCAGCGGATGTTACATCGGCAGAGCTAAAATCAGCAGATACTAAGACAGCGGATATTAAGACATCAACAGATGTTAAAGGGTCAACAGATGTAAAATCGAAAGATACCAAGGAAACCACAACAGGGACAAAAAGAGCCAAGAGAGGACCTTACAAGAAAAAATCAGCAACTGCAAAAACTTCCAAAACCCAAGCCAAAAAATCAACAGCGATTGAGACAACATCAGTTAAATCAACAGCAGTTGAGACAGCCGAAAAACCTAAGGCAAAAAGAGGAAGAAAGCCTAAAGTAGTATCGGTTGATACAACAACAGTTGAGACAGCCGAAAAACCTAAAGCAAAAAGAGGGAGAAAGCCTAAAGTAGTATCGGTTGATACAACAGCAGTTGAGACAGCTGAAAAGCCTAAGGCAAAAAGAGGGAGAAAGCCTAAAGCAACAACAACCGCAACCGCTAAAAAGACTGTTAAAGCTAAAACAGCCAAAGCTAAAGAAGAAGTAGTAAAAGTTCCAAGACCTAGAGGTCGCCCAAGAAAAAACCCAAAACCCGACTAATCCGAGAGTCAAGGGTCAACGGACCCAAGAGTCAGCGGACCCAAGAGTCAGCGGACTTAAGAGTCAACAGATTAACGAGTCAGTGGGCCCAAAAGTCAACCGAGTAACCGAGAACCGAGAGCCAATAGGCTCAAGCCAGTGAATCCTAAGGGATTAAGGTAAGAGTTGAACCCAAGTTTATAAGCCTTTATTAGGATCATAAGCATTGATTTCATAATTAATAAGAATGGAGCATACTAAGAATATGGAGAAGAAAAAGCTACACATTAAAACTTACGGTTGTCAAATGAATGTATACGATAGTTCACGCATGGAAGATATCGTCTTACCGCTCGGTTATGAAATCACAGAAAACGACGCAGAGGCCGACTTATTAATATTAAACACCTGCCACATTCGAGAAAAGGCAAGTGAGAAAGTTTTTTCCGAATTAGGACGAATTAAAAAGAAAAAGCTCGATAAGGGCGGAGATATGATCATCGCCGTTGCAGGATGTGTCGCCCAAGCCCAAGGCGAAGAGATCATGAAACGCTCGCCGTGGGTAAATATGGTATTTGGCCCCCAATCCTATCACAAATTACCAGAAATGATCGCAAAAACCATGCGAAAGGTTGACGGTAAAGGCGTACTCAATACGGATTTCCCAGAAGAAATTAAGTTTGATCACATGCCCAAGCCAAGAGTAGAAGGCAAAGCCGCCTTTTTAGCCGTTCAAGAAGGATGTGATAAATTCTGCACTTATTGCGTTGTTCCTTACACTCGTGGAGCGGAATATTCTCGCTCAACTCAAGCGATTATGGATGAGGCTCAACATCTAGTAGATAACGGCGTCATGGAAATCACCCTATTGGGTCAGAATGTCAACAATTGGCACGGCGTAGGCAAGCACGGTAGAGAAGAGAATTTAGGCGAACTTATCCACAAACTTGCCGAGATTAAAGATCTTAAAAGAATCCGCTATGTTACTAGCTATCCGTCAGAAATGACTCAAGATCTCATTGATGCCCATGGGAATATCGAAAAACTAATGCCCTATTTACATCTACCAATTCAAAGCGGTAGTAATAAGATACTCAAGGCCATGAATCGAAATCATACAGTTGAAGAATATTTAAATATCTTTGAGAGTTTAAGAAACGTCCGCCACGATATCGCCCTATCGGGAGATTTTATCGTCGGCTTCCCAGGCGAAAGCGAACAGGATTTCCAAGATACCCTTGGTGTAGTGAAAAAAGTAGGCTATGCCTCTGCCTATTCCTTTACTTATAGCCCACGCCCAGGCACTCCCGCATCGGTTTTACCCAAGCAAGTTAACGATCAGATAAAAGCCGAAAGATTATCCATTTTACAACAAGCAATCAGCGAAAGCCAACAGACATTTAATGATAATCTAGTGGGAAAAACCCTAAGCGTTCTTATGGAATCCACAGGCAGAAGAGACGGCCAACTCGTAGGACGTAGCCCTTATATGCAAGCGGTGCATTGTCTTATGGATGAGAGCTACATGAATCAGCTAGTAAATTTAAAAATTATCAGTGCCTCTAAATTTAGCCTTGAAGGGGAGTTGGTTATATAATCATGGAAAATATACACAAAAGCACAAGCGAATCCACTAAGGCAAAAATCCTATTTATGTTACTAAATATAGTTATACTTTTTGTTGTTCTATTCTTATATGGGATGTTTTTTAGTCGTAGTAACGTCCTAAGAATGTTGATAGTTTTAGGCTTTATTATGCTTTATATCTTACGTTTAGCTTTTACTAATTTTATCATTATGAAAAGAAAATTATCCTATGTGGAAGTAATCGGCGTTTCCCTATGGATCGCACTTATTGAAATTATTTTCGCCCTTAGTGCCATGACAAATCCCCACTCTGTCGGCATATTGGACGCCATGGCGATAATCTTATATGTTTTTGGTTTATTTATCGGTACTTATGCAGAATATCAACGTTACAAATGGAAAAAATTACCCACAAGCCAAGGACGTTTATATACTAAAGGCTTATTTAAATATTCCATGCACATCAATTACTTCGGCGATGTTATTTGGTGCTGGGGCTTTTGTTTGTTAGGTTTGGGAACTTTATTAAATCTCACATCCTTAATTCTGCCGATTGTTATGGTGCTATCTTTCATATATTATCACATCCCCACATTAAATAAAGATCTCGCTGAACAATACTCCGACGATTTCCCTATTTATATGGCCACCACCAAAAAACTAATCCCTTTTATATATTAACTCATTTTCTCGCCCCTAATTAGTAATACTTAATATTTTACTTGATATTTCTTGAAGATTTTGATAGTATAAAAGCATACTAAAACCTTACATTCTAGGAAAAACCATGAAAAAAATCATTATAACATTATTATGTATATTATTATTACCTACTTTAGCATTCTCTAAGGTAGATAAGGCTGTAGCTTTGTGCAATAAAAGCCAAATGAAACTCGCATGTATGACCAAATTAGCCAAGAAAAACAACACCAAAGCTCAATTTAATTTAGGCGTTCTTTACGCTTTCGGACACGGCGTAAAAAAAGACACAAAACAAGCCATATACTGGTACACCAAATCCGCAAACGGCGGAAACATCTACGCCCAATCAACCCTAGGACGCCTATACTTCCAAGGCAAAGACATCAAACAAGACTACAAAAAAGCCCTATACTGGTACACCGAATCCGCAAAAGCTGGCAACGTCCGAGACCAAGACATCGTAGCAGGCATGTACATCAACGGCCAAGGCACAACAAAAAGCTACATAAACGCCTACGCCTGGGCATACGTATCAATGCACAACTCCAACCTAAAAACCAACGTCCTCCACTCCCAACTCGAACCCCACATGTCAAAATCCGAAATAAAACAAGCCAAATCCCTAGCCCTAGAACTCATCAAAGTCCTAAAAATCGCCCATAACCGCAAGAATAAACATAAGAAGTAAAAAACCACCCCCAAAAAAACCAAGACCTTAAGAAAAAAAACCACTTTTTTTTAAGATCTTTCTTTTACTACCATGTAGACCCGCAAAGATAAGCACACACAATAATAGAAACACAAATAAAAATACTTATCATATATTGTTATTTTATATTCCATATTCCATATTCCATATTATAACAGAACATCACACATAAAAAGAGTTGTTTTATATTGTGTTTGTTATTATATTTTCTGGCCTAAATTAAATCTAATATAAATACACCTACCACTATTTTAAGTATGACTTAATAAAACAACAGTTTTTAGATATATCATCAATTTCTTATAAAACATCGAAAGTGGTACTATATATATTTATATTAGATTTAATTTAGACCTGTAAGTATAAACAATAGAAAATATATAATATAGAATTAGAATATAAAACCACCATCTAATTAAAGCACACTTAAAATAGCAATAACCATATTTATAATACATCTACTTTAGGCCAGCAACAACTAAAACCCAAACAATAAAACATACCAACATTACACACACACTTACCCATCTCCATCTCCAACCTACCCCCACTCTGAAAGTGGGATTGAACAAGTTTTGTGTAATGTTGGTATGTTTGGGCTGTTTTGTTAAGGTATCTGCTCGAGTAGGGGAGTGTCTGTCAAGGTGGGGCTTATGGACAGGCAAACATATCCCTATTCGTATTCGATAGTTGCTGGGGGTTTGTTTGTTATGTCGAAGAAGACACGGTTAATTCCTTTTACTTCGTTGGTTATTCTTGTGGATACTATTTCTAAGAATTCGTTAGAGAATGGGGTGAAGTGGGCGGTCATGAAGTCGGAGGTTGAGACGGCACGGAGGACGACGGGTTGTTCGTAGGTGCGGATGTCGCCCATTACGCCGACAGAGTGGATTGGGAGTAAGCCTGCGAATGCTTGGCTGGTTTTGTCGTAAAGATCGTGATTGTAGAGTTCTTCTATGAATATGGCGTCGGCTTTGCGTAGGATATCGGCGTAAGGTTTTGTAACTTCGCCAATAATGCGAATTGCTAAGCCAGGGCCTGGGAAAGGGTGGCGATAGATCATTTTACGTTCTATGCCTAACTCTTCGCCGAGTTTACGGACTTCATCTTTAAATAAATTCCTTAAGGGTTCTAATAATTTAAAGCCAAGTTTTTCAGGCAATCCGCCAACGTTATGGTGGGATTTTATGGTTGTACCGCCACTATTTATGGAAATAGATTCAATAACATCGGGATATATTGTCCCTTGTGCTAGGAATTCGGCCCCTTTGAGTTTTTCGGCTTCTTCTTTGAAGACTTCAATGAAATCTCCGCCAATAAGTTTACGTTTTTGTTCAGGATCTTTCACGCCTTTTAGATGAGTTAGGAATCTTTCTTCAGCGTCCACGTAAATGATATTCATGTGGAAATGTTCGCCGTAAGTTTCCATAACTTGCTTGCCCTCGTTAAGACGTAACAAGCCTGTATCAACGAAGATACAAGTTAAATTATCGCCGATGGCCTTATGGATTAAAACTGCACAGACCGAACTATCGACACCGCCTGATAATCCTAGAATAACCTTTTGATCTCCTACGGTTTTTCTTATATTTTGAATGGTTTCTTCTGCATAGTTGGCCATGGACCAATTTTTATTGCACGAGCAAATATTAAAGATAAAGTTTTCTATCATTTTATGCCCATGTTGCGAGTGAGTAACTTCTGGATGAAATTGTAAGCCGTAGAATTTCTTTTGATCGTCAGCAATGGCGGCATTCGAGTTATTTGTGCTAGCTATTCCTTGGAATCCTGCAGGGGTTTTGGTAACATGATCGTTATGGCTCATCCACACGGTGGAATTATTTTCCACATCTTTAAAGAGCGGATGTGCGGAAACTTGTAATTTAGCTTTGCCGAATTCTTGTTTGTCGGCCTGCTCCACTTCGCCACCGTTCATATGAACAAGTAGTTGCATACCATAACAGATACCTAAAATGGGAATTCCCATAGCTAAGATATCTGCATGGATTTTCGGTGCATTATCCATATAGACAGACGCTGGACCTCCTGATAAAATAATCCCTAACGGCTCATGTTTTTTCAACTCTTCAGGCGAAATATGATAGGGCAACAACTCGGCATATACTCCCAATTCTCTCACTCTACGAGTAATCAACTGATTATATTGCGAGCCAAAATCTAAAATAACAATACTATTCTTACGCATAATTTATTCTCCAAAGGACTGCTTTTATTAACTTTTTAGGGTTGTATAATTTGGAGCTTCACGACTTATGGTGATATCGTGTACATGGCTTTCGTGTAAGCCTGCGTTAGTGATCTTAACGAAAGTTTTCCCTTGAAGATCGCCAATGGTTGGGCTTCCTGTATATCCCATAGCCGAACGCAAACCGCCTACCAATTGATGTAAAATAGTGTTTACAGTTCCTTTATAAGGCACACGTCCTTCCACTCCTTCAGGCACTAGTTTTTCTTTAATGTGTTGATTTTCTCCTTGGAAATATCTATCAGCTGATCCCTTAGCCATGGCCGATAAACTTCCCATACCACGATAGGATTTAAAGGAACGCCCACCAAGTAAAATGATACTTCCTGGAGCTTCGTCCGTACCTGCTAGCATAGATCCGATCATCACGCAATCAGCACCCGCAGCAATGGCCTTAGCGATGTCCCCCGATTGCTTGATCCCGCCGTCGGCAATTACTGGAATTCCTAAGGGTTTACACACTTCTACAACATCCATAACGGCGGTTAATTGTGGCACGCCAACACCTGAAATAATACGAGTAGTACAGATTGAACCTGGTCCGATACCTACTTTTATCGCATCAGCTCCAGAATCAATCAAGAATTTCGCCGCCTTGCCTGTGGCCACATTCCCAGCGATAATCCTAGCATTTGGGCGTTGATCTTTGATCTTTCTAACCATAAGACCAACATTTTTTGAGTGTCCGTGAGCTGTATCAACCACAATAATATCCACTTCGGCATCAAGTAAAGCGATAGCACGAGCCAACTCATTTTCCCCAGTGCCTACCGCTCCACCACAAACCAAACGATTACGCTCATCACGTAAGGAATTCGGATAAGCCGATATCTTATGGAAATCATCCGCTGTTACCATGCCGTCAAGATGATCTTGATCATCAATGATCACAACCTTACTCATGCGAGTTTTTCTCATGGTATCTTGGATGTTTTCACGATCTATAGGACGCAATACCGTAATCAGATCCTTACGTGGAGTCATTACTTCTATGAGTAACTGCTCTTGATGTTCGGCAAAACGCACATCGGCCTTAGAAACAATCCCAATGATTTTTTGCGTCTTTTTATCGATAATTGGAAAGGTTTTCACATTGTTTTTTGCTACATTCTCATGATAATCGGAAATCGTAGCAGTGTTTTCTAGAAAATACGGCTCTTTTATAATCCCAGTCTCCGCCCTTTTAACCTTTCTAACCTCTGCTACCTGATCCTCTATGGTGAAATTCTTATGAATAATCCCAAGCCCACCATTATGAGCCATCTCAATGGCCATTCTAGATTCCGTTACCGTATCCATCGCCGACGAAAGAATCGGCATGTGCAACGGAAAATCCTTAATTAAAACCGTAGCTACATCCACATCCTTCGGCGTAACATCCGACTCATCAGGCACTAACAAAACATCATCAAATGTCAACGCTTCTCTTATTTGTGGTATTGTCATAATAAACCCCTTAAATATCTCGTATTTTCAATTATCTAGCTCAAAATAAAAAAAAACGTACTACAAATCAAGCTAGATCTATAATACGTTTTATAATAGCACACTCCTACCAGATAAAGCAAGACCTTTTTATCGTTATAAATATCTTTTCAATCTTAATGCTGGCTTTTCGATGATGTGCCATGAGAGAATTGCTAGAGATAATGTATTAATATACCCTAGCTATAATCTCCAACCTACCCTCACCCTGAAAGTGGGGTTGGTGGGGTTAGTTGTGTTCGGGGTCATTGAGTAGTTGGGTGTCGTGGAAGGAGGCGTTGGCGTTGTCGCTTAGGTCTTCGACTTTGTAGGTTTCGGTGAGCCAGTTGTGGAGGTCGAGGTTGGAGCAGTGGTTGGAGCAGAAGGGTTTGTATTGTGGGGTGGGGGGATGTTTGTGGCACATGGGGCAGGTGTTGGGGGTTTGGGATTTGGGCATGTGGATTTGGTTGGGGTCTATTTTGATGTTGGTCATAATATTAGCTTTCGTTTTCGTTGGTGTGGGTGATGGTTAGGGTTGTGTTATATTTTTTTGTGAAGTTGAGAGTGGTTTGTAGGTTGGTGTGGGTGTGGTCGTATTGGGATTTTGTTAGGATTAGGGATTGCTGTTTGCTGGTGGTGGCGTGTTGTAGGAGATCAAAGGATTGCCATGAGAGATTTTTTCGTGGTTGGGGATTGTATAAACAACGTTCATCTATGGAGCTTCCCATACGTTTATTTGTGAGTTCTAGTAATCCTAACTTGGAAAATCCTAAGATATTAAGGGGGAGTTTGAGATATTTATTGAGTTTTAAAATTCTTGTGGTGATTTGCTTTTGCATGCCTTTACCTGCCTTAAGATAATCTACGATAATTTGCCCGCCGATTTGACGTAGGGCGATGTGGGTTATTAGTGCGTCTGTGGCTTCTAGATTGGTTCTTGTGGCGATGTCGGAAAATGATAAGCCTTGATTATTATTGGTGGAGCTTGCGGTGTTAACATCAACCAGGCATAAAGCCTTTGTTTGATGAAAAACAATATTTCCCCCTGATGGCAGATTAACAATCGGCGAGAATAGCTCATCAATTTGATCTTGTAAATGATACTTATTTACTAGATTAACATTTGGTAATTCTGTTGTGATATTCTCAACAAAATAAAACCCCAAGCCTAAACATATACTTTTAATAGTGTTTGCTATACTTATATTATTTGTAATTATCTGATCGGGCTTTTGGCTTAGCTGATAGATAAGAGCCGAAGATTCAGCTCCTAGGGTGTATAATTTTATGGGATCTTTGGCATTTTGATAATTGCTTAAAATCTGCGTCCATAATTCGGCAAGAAAGGATGTTTCCATGGCCATATCTTCATCGTTGATGTGGCTTGCCGATGAGCGAATGACAAAGCCTAAATTTGGCGGATAATCTTCAAGAATTGTCTTAACACTAAATTTTAACTCTTCGCTTGCCTGATCCTTTAGGGATTTAGAGGCATTTATTCCAGATTTAAAGGGTGTAAGTACTCCATTGGCGGATTTTAGTTGAATGTTCGCACTAAATTCGGCTATTTTTTCGGAAGTTTTTTCCTTTCTCACTTGAACGAGTACTTTTTGCCCTTGAGTTATTTTTTTCGGATAATGTAGGATCTCGTTATCTTGTGGGATACTATTTAAGGGAAGAAATCCCTCGATTCCGTTATCTAAATGAATGAATGCGGAGTTAATGGCTTTTACAATTGTATGAATTCTAGCACAATAGATTTCTCCCACATGAGCATTTTCCTTATGGATGAAGTTTGGTAGATACCAATTAAGATTTTCATCTTCTATCATGATCATTTGGGTAAACTCGCCGAAGTTATGAATTATTAATTCTTGCATATTATTTCTCTATTTTCTCTGTGGTTTGTAGGGTTTTGCTTGCAATGCTCTTGCTTGTGTCGAGCATTTGGGAGGTAAGATCTTCTAAGCGGTAATTGTTTACATAGGTATGATGACTCTTAAAGAGTGCTGTATATTTCTTGATGTTCTGCTCCTTAAGATCCTGGCCCAAGGTTATGTATTCTTTTAGCGAGCTAAGGAATGTGGACATTATCTGGTTAGCGTCGTCAGTTGTGAGATCTTCGGAATCAAAAAGAGAATTCATTTGCAGAATTTTCCGAGTTTTCTCGCTACTAACCAAGCCAGTGGATGAATTAATGAGTATCCAACTATGATCAGGCATGAAGAACATATATAAATTCACATTAAATGTGAGATCCTTTTTCATGTAGTTGGGATTGGATAATAATAGGGTAGTATTTTCCACATCTCTTATATTAGCTAAAAAATCTGGCGTGGTGGAAAAATTATGCGTACCGATAACGAGATTTTTTAACTTATGTTTGTGTTTCATAAAGCAATCGTAAAAGCTAGATTTATGAGATGCCGAACTTATGCAAAAAATAGCACTTTCGCATTCTTCCATAAGATCGGTTAATGGTGGGATTAATTTATTTAAGATCATGATTAATCTTGTGGCGACATTTCATATAAACTACTATCAAAATTCGGATCATTTGCTTTTACAGTAACGATTCGCCCGTAGCGATCGCCTGAAAAGTTTGGCGATCTTAAATATACGGTTGTATGATTTTCCATGGCGGTTTTGCCCATATATTTATGCCATATGATTTTATCAAAGGAATATTCTATGCTCAAGTTGGGAATTTCCGAATTGGCAGATAAAACCTTATTTCTAATCATCGCCCCTGGTGGTGGCACTCGATAGTTTATATGTAATTTGTCGTATCTAGGTAGGAGTTTATAGTATAAAGTGTTGATAAATCTGTTAAATGACGCATGTAAAGCCTTTTGATCCACTATGTGAGTTCGTCCTGTTTCATAGGTGCGTAGGGGGATGTATTTAGGCTCCCATTTGTTCTTATGCCATGCTTTTTGTGCAAGTGCTACCATTCTTGGATAAAGCATATAATCAATGTTTTGATCTGTATATAAGGTTTCACTCCACAATTGAGCAGAGATTCCGAACACTTTAGGATTCTCAAAACGTCCCATAACTTTTATGGGGCTACCGTCTTTTGCTCCGAACACTTCGGCGTTGGCAGGGAGATTATCAGGCATATAAGAAAATAGCTTAAAGACACTGTTATTATTACTTGCCCAATAATATCCACGCTCGGCGAGATTGTTTTCATATTTGAAATCAAAGTTAGTATAATCAGGCATGGACATAATGATCTTTACCCCATTGTTGGCAACATTCAATAGACGCTCTTGGATATCACTTGACATGGGAAACCAGAAATTTACCTGTAAACCCTTGCTTTCATGATATATACGTAAGATCTTATTATCTTGGCTCCAAGCTTGAATGCGTGGAATCTTATGCTTTTTGGTGGCCGCTGATAGGGTATCAATGAACACGGATAAAATATCATCAGCGTTATCAGATCCTACAATCTTTTGAATTTGTGGCGATGAAGAAAGGGGCGGTTTATTTAGGGTGTAATTTAATAATCCCTTTGAGTTATCTTCATATTTGGTGGTAAAAGCGTTGGTTGACATGAAATTAAATACGGTATCGCCCCCCACATGTAACACATCTAAAGGCACGCCAGCCTCACTGTGCATTTTTGTTATTTCGCCGATGACCTTATCAAGAAAATTCGCTGTACCTTTTACTGCAGGATTAACAAAACTATTTTCCCCATAAAATTGTACTGTTAATACTTTGGTGTTATCTTCAGGATCAAATAAGCGGTATTCGTTTGCAAGTTTGGGATTGGTATCCTTATACTTTCTATAACGTGCTTCCATGGATACCACCGCCGCACGCTCATGGGCAGGCACATCAATTTCAGGAATGATCGTAATAAAATGTGCGTGGGCGTAACGTATGAGATCCTTATACTGCTCTGCGGTGTAATATTGAGCCTTATTAAATGTGGGTAAAGGAATTCCCAATTGTGGCAATAGGCATTGGCTTTCTGTCATATCTAGACAGATTCTCGAGCCGACGTCTGTTAATTCAGGAATGCCAGGGATCTCTAAACGCCATGCTTCATCATTATCGATGACCAAGTGTAAAACGTTTAATTTTAAGAAAGCCATTTCATGGAGCATCTTTTTTATAGTCCCTACAGAATGGAAATGACGTGCGATGTCAATGTGTTGCTCTCGATGATGATATCTTGGAGTATCTTGGATTGAGCTAGTGAGAAAGCTTGAGTTTTTAGCGTCAATGGATTGAATAAATGAGATCAAACCATAGAATAACCCCTGTTGATCATAGCCATGAATGGTCGCTTTTTCTGTGGTGGTGTTTATGCTATAGCTTTCTTTTTCTTGATAGTTTTTACTCATAAGATCAGGATTAACATCCCCAAAGACTGGCAAGCCATTTTTTGAGATCTTAATGTGCTGTTCTGCTAAATAAGCCTTGATGGCTTTGATACTTGCTGGCGATAATCCTTTGATGTGTAATGCCACCCCTTGGATGTCTGTGGGTTGTGTGCTGGTGTATTTTATTTCTTTCGCTGTGGGAATAATGGAATTTTTTGTAATGGTTGTTATGGTTTTATCGTACTTTTTGTTGGTCGCATAACGAGCATGTGGCATGATACTTTTGGGAATGGTCGATGTGTTGATCACATAGTTATTAGGCGAACTGGAATTCGTCATGTTAGATACTGGAGCAAGTTTGCCGTTCACACTAAAGAACCACCAAGGTACGACATCGGTTAAAGATATGTTTTGGAATTCCGTTGTTAGATTTATTAAGGTAGTTGATTGACGCTCGAACATCTTAAAACGTTTGGTTGGTGTGATCTCATACAATCCACCTGTGATAAATTTAAGATTAAAGCGTCCGCCTGTATCTAGGGGTTTATTGTTTAGAATGCCGTTTAAATTGTAAATACTAGGATACTTATTAACATAAAGATTATCAACACTCAAAATACGACGAATGGAATAAAGATATAATTTCCAATTGTGTCCAGTAATGTTAAAATTACCTGTGTTGCGTATGAATATCCTACTCGAATAACACAAATTACCAGCAGCACCCAATAAATGACAATTATTCTTCGTTTTACTGGTGAGTTGGACTTTGATTTCAATATTATGAGCTAAGTTTGTTAACAGATCCCCTGGTATTTTCAAAGGAGTTTTTTGTGGAGCAAGTCTATTGATAGATTTTATTAACGCCTGTTCCCTCGTGATTTTAGAAGATTGTCTTAAAACATGATGAGTGTGTTGATTGGCACGCACAATATTATCTTGCTTATTACCAATCGTACCATGCTGAACAATAACATAAAAGAATAGTAAAAGAGAAATTAAAGTTGTTACTATTATTAGTAAAATAGAAATGATTTTTTTCATTATATAAACAAATATCCTATTATCTTATGTAAAAATTTTCTGAAGTTGACTATCTCTATAATATAACGATTGTTACATGAAGTCTAGTATAAAGTTTATATAATTTATATTTAAGAGTAAAGTTATTTAAATACAATGCTTTAGATCTTTAACCTTTAGATTAAACTTCCAAGAATAACTACAGTCAAATCCCCAAAATCAAAACATTCTTTCATATGTGTATGTGTAGTTTGTTATCTCGCTTATTGAGTGTATGTTAAGATCTTGCTTGAGTTAAGGAATATTAATAAGTTGTTAACATCTTATGTTAGTAAATCTGTGGATAAGTGTGTGGATAAGTTGGGTTGTGTGTTGAGAATATGAGATATTTCTTTCTGTGATTCAAAATGAGTCTATATTGGGAGTTTTATTATAAGGGGATGATACGTTGGCGGAAAAGAGTGCCGAAAGTGGTATTTAGGAGTTCTGCATTGTCTTCTAGGGGCTGGCGGTTTATTTTGCTGATGATGATTTCCGAATTGTCTTTGAGTTTGAAAAGAAGATTATTGAAAGTATCAATGGGATATTTTTTCCCTTTTTTGCTCATGTGGGTTTTGCGTTCGATTTGAACTTCAATGTATTCGATATCATCAATATTTACGGCTGTGTATTCGCCTGTAATATCATGGTTAAAATATACTCGTTTGGATGTGATAAAATAATGAGTGTTTTTAGAGCGATCTAAAGCTTGTTTAGTGTTTTTTAGGATCTTAAAAAGGGAATAAGAAAAGATACCACCAACAATCAGGATCAAAATAATTAAGCCTAAAGGGTTCGCTCCAAAGATGTACCATAAAAAGCCAATGGGAATTATAGCGACTATTAACAAAATGCACAGGGTGATTATGGCGATTTTCTTGTGGGTTGTCATGAGTGATATATCCATAAGATGATGTTCGTCAGTTTGGATAATGTTGTTATCTTTTAGATATTCTATGGATTTATTATTTGTGTTATTGTGCTTAGTCATGGGTTAGCTTTCGTATTTTATATAGTGTTTAGTTAATTATATGATTATTTCTTTTTAAAGTCAAGGTTTATTCAAGTTTACATAGAGCTTTATGGGGAATATTATTGACATATTTATAGAATTATGCTAGACTTTTAAGATGAAAAAATACGTATCTATTCTTATATTCATACTTTCAAGTATATTATTCCTAGTAAATTCCACCATTGCCATGGGCGATCCCTATGATGATGAAACAGAAGATCAATCAAAATATCGCCACCATTATGCTAGCGATCAATCAGACAGCTACCTTATATGGGCTGATCCGTATGTGGGTTTTGGCATGTCCTCTTCAGATAACCAAAGAAGTATAAGTATAGGTTGGCGAAATTACGGTGCAAATAAACGCCAAATTCCCGGACACTTATCAAACTATCTTTCCCCAGCTTTCGAACTAGAATTCAATAAAATGAAGTTAAAAGATAATAATGGCGAAATGTTTAAGACTAGCACAGTAAACGCTAACCTATATCTATCCGCTCATATGGGATTAGACGGTTATGCCACATTCTTAAGGCCAAACCCCTTTTACTTGTTAGATGTATACGCCATGGTAGGCGGTGGTGTAGGCGATGTTACTAATGATTTTTCCGTCGGTGCAGGCGTCGGCTTAGGCGATATTATCCAAGTAGGCGTAAAACACACAACATTCTTCGGCAGAAACACTAAAAACGACACATCCATAATGTTCAAAGTAAACGTACCCCTAGCAGTTCCAACCATAATCGTCGGCGGAGCAGTAACCCTACCAATATTAGCCATTATTTTCTCCCAAGCCAGCTGGGGCCCCCGCCCCATGGGCTAAGGATTGAGATAAATGAGCTAATATGCACCTTATCTTAGGGCTTATGTAGACGTGAGTACACGTCGCCCTAAGTTAAGGCACATCTTATCTCATTTCTCTCAATCCTGCGGATCGTGATAAATTGACTAATATGCACCTTAAACTAGGGCTTATGTAGACGTGAGTACACGTCGCCCTAGTTTAAGGCACATCTTAGCCAATTTCTCCCAATCCTAAGGCTTGCAGATTGTGGTATCTGTACTTGGAAGCGGTACTAGTGTAAGCATTTAAGTACACGGCGTATCGCTTACAAGCACATCTTAGTTCATTTCTCCCAATCCTGCGGATTTAGGATTGCGTTAAATAAGTTAGGGTGGGTTTTGAATTAGGGATTATGTGGATGTGAGTACGTGTCGCTCTAGTTTAAGGGACGTCGCATGATCTTTCTTTCAATCCTAAGGGGGGGGTAGGATATATTTATAGGATTTTTTCGAGGAATTCTTTACTGCGTTTGTGTTGGGGGTTGGAGAAGAAGTTTTCGGCGGTGTTTTCTTCGAGGATTTCGCCTTTGTCCATGAAGATGATTTTGTCAGCGACGTGTTTGGCGAAGCCCATTTCGTGGGTTACGCATATCATGGTTGTACCAGATCGTGCGAGAGATTCCATAACGTCGAGAACTTCTTTTACCATTTCAGGATCAAGGGCAGATGTGGGTTCGTCGAATAAGAGAACTTCAGGACGCATACATAAGGATCTTGCAATGGCGATACGTTGTTGCTGACCGCCTGATAGTTGATCTGGATACTTATGGGAATGTTGTTCCATTTGCACTTGAGTTAGGGTTTGCATGGCGAAATCTATGGCCTTTTGCTTTTTTTGTTTGAGAACGATTTTTTGTCCTAGAGTTAGATTTTCCAAAACTGTCATATGGGGAAATAAATTAAATTGTTGGAAGACCATGCCAACTTTACCATTTAATGGGATGATTTTACCTTTGGAACAGAATTCCATATCGTTAACAAAGATAGCACCGTCATCTATTTGTTCTAGCTGATTAATGGTACGTATTAGGGTAGATTTACCTGATCCTGATGGTCCGCATATGACTAATACCGAGCCTTTTTTCACATCTAAGTTGATGTTTGAGAGAGCTTTGAATTCGCCGTAAAATTTACTAACGTTTTTCATTCTGATTATGCTATCGCTCATTTTTAATTCTCCTTAATTTTTCTTATAAATGTTCTTATAAATTTCTTATAATCCGCAAGCTATGATATTGATTACTAAATAAATTATATTATATATGAACCCCACATAAACGAAATTCGCAAGATGTAATTTAGGTTTGTATCGTAAGATTATCATTACAATCAGCACATAAAAAATAGCTATTATGGCTTGAATGGCGTAGGAATTCATTGTTGTTAAGCTCATGTTATAACAACATAATATCAATAGGGAAAAGATTGAAGATAATAATATTGATATCTTATAACGAGATAATTCCACTTGACGCCCAATATAACTTAAAGTCCCCAACAATACAAGATACTCAACGGCTAAGAATGTATATAATTCTAAAGGTCTGAATGTTTGGGCTTGCAGTTGGGAAACTCGGCGAGTTAATTCAAATAGAGTTATCATTGAGGCCATTGATGTATCTTTGACAATGGTAATAAATTGGCTGATTGTTGGAGCTACTACATTCTTAAAGGCTTGGGGCAAGACAATATGAATCATGATTCGGAATTTGCTTAATCCTAAGGTTTTCCCTGCTTCCATTTGTCCTTTAGCAACGCTTTGGATTCCTGATCGGAATATCTCGGTAAAAAACGAGCCTGCATTTAAAGATAGTGCTAAGACAGAGGCAAATAATGGTGTTAAGGATTTAAATATGAATTTCATAATTGGTGTATCTTTAACGCTTTCGGGTAATTCTTGTAAGCTTATGGGTAGGGCGTAATAAACCCAGAGTAATAACACAAATAAGGGAATAATCCTAAAGATAGTAACATATATTGAACCGATTGAAGATAATATCTTATTATGTGATAATCTAAATATGGCAAAGATAAAACCAAGAATTACCGCAAAAAATATGGAATATATGGAAAGCTCTAAGGTTACAAATACTCCTTTTAAGAGAAATAAAATATTACTTTTACTTTCTTCGCTCGCCCATGGCTCAATGATTGAGAAATTCATACTACAGGATGTTAAAGTCATCAACGAGCAGAACATAAAGAAATATAATATACCTGCTTTTAGCTTTGGAAGTAAATCCAATCTTGGATTATTTCCCGTTGCTACTTTTTTGTATATGCTATTGTTTTTATGAGTTTGTACTTTTTGCATTGTATCGCTCTCCATTCTTACCACTTTTCACTTTTCTTACTTGCTACTTGTCTTACTTGCTAATCTTGATATTTTGCCCACGCCTGTATATTGTCAAGATAATAAAAAAAAGATCTCTTAATTCATCACAAATTAAGAGATTCATTTTATAAACTAACTTTTCCCTTAAATAATCTTTAAGGAGTGAATGTGTAAAGTTTATTTAGAAGTTTTAGTTTTAGTATCGCCAGTTTTTGGTTCTTGCTTATTGCTACTGTCGCTTGAGCTTGTGTCTGTGGTTTTAGCTTTAGCGTCGGCGTCGTCTTGGGCTTTTTTCTCTTTGGCTACTAATTCTTCTTCGTAGATGTTTTTAACGTGGCTAGCGTCTCTTAACTTCTTAACAAGAGCTTGTAAAGCTTGTGGAGCTAGTTGAGATCTGATACTTGCTTTCATTTTATCATCCAGTGGCGGAACTGGTTGTATACGATGTTCTTCTCGTTGGATAACGTGCCAACCGAATGAAGTTTTCGCCAAGCCGAATTCCTTATCTTTAAGTTTAAAGGCTACTGCTGAAAATTCTGGCACCATTTTTTCCTTAGAGAACCAACCAAGTTCGCCCCCTGTTTTACCTGTAGGACCTGTTGAATTTTTCATTGCAAGTTTAGCGAAATCACCACCTTTTTTAAGCTGTGCTAAAATTGATGAGGCTTGTTTTTTCGTCTTAACTAAAATATGACGAGCACGAACTTCTAATACTGGTTTAGTTGATGCGTGCATTTTATCGTAAGCAGATTTAATAGCTTCATCTGTAACCGCTTCTTTACTTAATTTTTCAATTACAATTTTTCTTAGAGCTTGTTTTTCGATTTTAGCCACTTCTTTTTTATACTCGGCTGAATCTTTTAGTTTACGTTTGTTGCCTTCTTTATCAAGAATGCTTTCTGTAATTAACTCTTCTAGTAACATTGGTGTTAATCTTGAATCAGGCATGGCAAGATATTGTGGCGGTAACATTTTTTTAAGGTCATCTACGTTCTTTTGTGTAATTTTACCAGCGTCTGAAGTTGCTAATACTTTTGTGTTATCTGGTTCTTGGGGAGTATCGCTACCATTACAAGATGAAAGTAATAACGCTCCGCCTAAAACAGCAGATAAAATTGTGGTTGATAATAATTTACTTTTAATGAACATTTGTAAAAAACTCCTAAATGTTAAAATTTTATAGTTAGAAAATAATGTAACATGAAACCAAGCTAAAAGCAAGGTAAAAGTTTAAAGGACGTGAAAAAGCACTCATTCATTCTCACTCCTTATTCTCATCTCTTATTTCTCTCTCTTAGTTTGTTTTTAACATTTTTTGATTAATAATTTTAAGATGTTACAAGAAATAAAAGAAGTCAAATAATTGTTTTAGCTAAGTTAAAATATATTTTTGTCTTAACTCCTATTATAAAATAAAAATTTACCTATCATTTATATTTTTTATTTGTTAATATATTTAAATTACAATATTTTAATAATGAAAGATTCTTATTTTGAGTACATTTACTAACTATGATTTAAGTGAAAAACTACTAGATGCTATGGAACAAATGAGTTATACGACTCCTACTCCAGTTCAAGAGCAATCGATTCCAGTGGTCTTAGCAGGCAAGGACGTTTTAGCGTCAGCACAAACTGGTACAGGGAAAACAGGGGCTTTTTTAATTCCCATAATCCACCAGTTGCAAGAAAATCCCAAGACATCTGCCTTAATTGTAGCTCCAAGCCGTGAATTAGCACAACAAATAAATGCTTTAGCACGTCAATTACTATCTACAGATCGTAAAACAAGAACCGCACTTTTAATAGGCGGTCAAGATATGGGAAGACAAATCAGAGATCTAAAACAGCATGCACGTATTATAGTAGGTACACCTGGCAGAATTAACGATCACATAAGAAAAGGTACGTTGAATTTAAGTAGTTGTAAGTATCTTGTCTTAGATGAAACCGATAGAATGTTGGATATGGGTTTTGGTATTCAAATTGATGACATCGTAGCAGAAATTCCTGACGGTCGTCAAACTATGTTATTTTCTGCTACCTTACCTAAGGCTATCACTAAAGTATCGGCTCGATATTTAGTTGATCCTGAACGTATTGAAGTGGGAAGTTTAAATGCCATTGCCGATAAAATCGAACAACGCATATTAAAAGATGTGGGCAATAAGAATGCTACTCTTTTCGAATTGCTAGAAGAATGTGGCGGGAGTATTATTATTTTCGCTCGTACTCAACGTAGTGTAGAAAAACTTGAAGGACAGATCAGACAAGCAGGTTATAAATCTGATATCTTGCATGGTGGCGTACGTCAGACTAAACGCTCACGCATTACCAATAATTTTAGAAATGGTAAGTTTGATATTCTTGTGGCCACCGATGTCGCCGCTCGTGGTTTGGATATTCCCCATATTGCCTATGTTATCAACTACGATCTACCTGATAATCCTGAAGATTACGTCCACAGAATCGGCAGAACCGCAAGAGCAAATGCCGACGGTACAGCCATTTCTATGATTTCCAATAGTGATGACGATATCAAATGGCGTAACATTCAAAATTTCCTTACAGGGGAAAAGGAAAAATATATTCCACTAAATAAAAAACGTGGCGGCCGTGGTGGTCGTGGTGGCGGTGGCGGTGGCCGTGGAAATGGTGGCGGTCGTGGTCGTGATGGTGGCGGACGTTCTAGAGACGGCGGAAATCGTGGCGGACGTTCGGAAAATAGACGTGGCGGAAATGGTTTTAGAGATCGTAATGAACGCAATCGCAATAATGACGGCGATAACGGCCGTAACGATAATAACGGCGACGATCGTAATTTCCGAGACGGTGGACGTTCAAGAGATGACGGCAACCGTTCACGCAATCGAGATCGTGAATCTTTCGGCGGTGGACGAGACGGTGGACGTGGTGGCGATAGCCGAAGAGACGGCGGCCGTGGCGGTCGTGGACGCACAGGCGGTCGAGATGGCGGAAGAGATGGCGGTCGAGATGGCGGAAGAGATGGCGGTCGAGATGGTGGACGTGGTCGCTCATCAAGTGGCGGTGGCGAACGCCGTAGCCGTAGAAACTTCGAAGACTAGATTCCCCCTAATCTTTTCAAGGTATAAACTATTGTGAAAACAATCATATTCTTATGTAAAGCGCTCCTTACTATTCTTACGATTAGTCTATTCATAAATACAACGGCTAAGGCCAGTAAGGATTACCGCTTAGTTGGCTTGTGTAATCCGTATATTGGTTTTGGTATGTCGCCCAATAGGGGAGCGGTGAATAGTGAAATTTCCCTTGGGGCGATGTTTTACAATATCCCACTCCGTAACGAGCCGTCTCAAGGATATTATATGTATTCGCCGATTGTTCCAGGATTGGAATTTGAATATAAGAACATCAAGATGAAAAACAACCAAGGAAAAATTTTCACTAATCATCTAAAAAATGCCAACCTTTACCTTTCAACAAACCTATTCAGAACAGGCGATAGCGTTAGTTGGGGCGGGTTTGGTCTGTATACCATGGCAGGATACGGCATGGGAAGTAACGGCTCAAACGCTCTATCAATGGGGATAGGTGTGAGTTTCTATTCCTTATCACTGGGTTTCAGACGCACACAATTTTTAAACTATTCCGCTAGTAAATATGTGGATAATTCCATACAATTACGTTTTAATTTATCAGCTATTACAATTCTAATGCCCTTTGGCATATCCGATTTTTTTCAGAAAGATGAATAATAAAAATGAATAAGATATTACTTTTACTAAAGACAATTATTTCTACTCTAGCAATTATTGTACTAACAAATCCACCAGCCAAAGCCCAAGACTTGGACGGCCTTCTAGATCCCTATATTAGTTTCGGGACTTCCATATCTGATGTCTTTCAGAGTAAACAATTTGGCATTGGAGCAATGTTTTATAATTTTCCCTATCAAGGATCAAGTTATAACAATCAAGGATCTGGTTTTTATAATACAGGTAGAAACGCCTATTCCCCCCTTATCCCAGGGCTAGAATTTGAATACAAAACCTTAAGCATGGAAGATACTAATGGCAATTCCATTACCAATCACATAAAAGGCATTAATTTTTACCTATCCACAAACCCATTCCGCCACGGAGATACCGCCGATTACGGATTCGCTTTCTACGGCATGGCAGGATTCGGCGTAGGAAATAAAAGCTCCAACGCTCTTTCCCTTGGAGCAGGTCTAAGCTGGTACTTCCTCTCACTAGATTTCCGCCATACCCAAATGCTCACCAACCTACCCAACATAAAAAAATCCTCTGACAACTCCATAAACCTAACCTTTAAGCTATCCGCCCTAACATTCCTTCCCCTATTAAGATAGTGATAAATGGGCTAATCTGCACTTGGAAGCGGTACTAGTGTAAGCATTAAGTACACGGCGTACCGCTTACAAGCACACCTTATCCCATTTCTCCCAATCTTAAAGCTTGCGGATTGTGATAGGTGGGCTATCTGCACCTTAAACTAGGGCTTATGTAGACGTGAGTACACGTCGCCCTAGTTTAAGGCACATCTTATCCCATTTCTCCCAATCCTAAAGGATCGTGATAAATGGGCTAATCTGTACTTGGAAGCGGTACTAGTGTAAGCATTAAGTACACGGCGTACCGTTTACAAGCACATCTTAGCCCATTTATCCCAATCCTAAGGCTTGCGGATTGTGGTAAGTGGGCTAATCTGTACTTGGAAGCGATATTAGTGTAAGCATTTAAGTACACGGCGTATCGCTTACAAGTATATCTTAGTTCATTTCTCCCAATCATAAGGGGTAGTGTTGAATAATTTGGTATGGATTTGGAATTGGGGTTAGTGTATATGTGAGTGTATATTGTATTTTATTATTGATGGCCTATTATTTAGGCCATCAATAATAAAATAATGATGAAATAGATTAATACGCAAAAAGAATATAAAACAAAACCACTTTCCCCACACTCCCCCACACGGTCCGAACAAATGTTGTTCTGACCGTCTGCCAAGACATCACGCTAGGATCTAGGGATCAGTCTGTCAAGACATCACGCTATGATCTAGCTATCAGCCTGCCAAGACATCTGCCAAGACATCACGCTATGATCTAGGGATCAGTCTGTCAAGACATCACGCTATGATCTAGCTATCAGCCTGCCAAGACATCACGCTATGATCTAGCTATCAGCCTGCCAAGACATCACGCTATGATCTAGCGATCAGCCTGTCAAGACACCATGCTAGGATCTAGCGATCAGTCTGTCAAGACTTCATGCTATGATCTAGGGATCAGTCTGTCAAGATTGTATGGTAGGATAGGGATAGGGGTAGGGGTTTGTTTCTGTGAATAGAATTACTTTAAAAGTGTTGTGAATTCTTCGGCGGAGGTGGGGTGGATGCCGATGGTGTTATTAAAGTCGTCTTTGGTTGCTCCGGCTTTTATGGCGATGCCGAGGCCTTGCATGATTTCGCCTGCACCGTCGCCCACATAATGGACGCCGATAACTTTATTGGATTGTTTATCTACAATACCCTTAACAAATACCTTAGTAAGATCTTGGGTTATGCGTCCTTTAAGGGGGGTGAAAGTGGATGTGAAACATTCAATATTATCTTTACAGAATTTTTCATTGGCTTCTTCTTCTGTTAAGCCACATTTTGCCGATGACGGTTGGGAGAATATGGCGGTTGGGATGTTTTCGTAATCTACAACGCTCGGATTATTATGAAAGAGTGTTTCCACTAAAGCGACAGCCTCACGGATAGCCACTGGAGTTAGTTGTAAACGTCCTGTAACATCGCCGACAGCGTAGATATTATCCACATTGGTTTTTGAGTAATCATCAACTATGATTGTACCACGTCCTTTAGTTTTGATTCCTGCTTTTTCCAGTTCAAGATTTGCCACATTGGGGATTCGTCCTGTGGATACTAGTACGCAATCGCTTTCTAGGATTTCGTCATTATTTAAGGTTACCTTAAGCATATCGCCATTTTTTTCTACGCTTTTTACTGTAGTATTAGTTAGGATATTAACACCGTAATTCTTTATGGCTTCAATGGCGAAATCTTTGGCTTGCACATCCATATTAGGCATTAGTTTATCGTCAATATTAATTACTGTAACATCAGAGCCGAAAGCATTAAAGATTCCTGCGAATTCAAAGCCGATGTATCCGCCACCTATGATAATAGGCTTTTGCGGTAATTTTGGCAGATCGAAAACTTCATCACTAGTAATAGTATACTCTTTGCCTTCCATTGGTGGAACAAAAGGCGTTCCCCCCACTGCTATCACGATGTTTTCTCCTGTGATAGTGCGTTGGTTATCGATTGAAATTGTATGTTGATCGACAAATGATCCGTATCCTTTGATGATTTCAACGTTGGCTTTTTCGATATTGCTTGAGTAGATAGATTCTAAAAATGTTAATTCTTTTACTTTACTTTTTACCAAGTGTTGCCAATCAAAACTATGGGATTGTTTTGACCAACCAAAACCTTGGGATTCTTTAAAGAATTTATTATACTGCGAGGCAAAAACATATAATTTCTTGGGTACACATCCACGTTGTACGCATGTACCACCTATTTTACTACTTTCGATGAGTGCAACTTTTTTGCCCAATGATCCTGCTAATCTTGCAGTACGAACCCCACCTGATCCGCCACCAATAACTATTAAATCATAATCGTAATTTGACATACTTGAAACCTTTATTCTATATTTTATAATTAAACCTTGACTATTTTATTCTATAATACTATCATATAGTACATTACATATGTAAATAGCGTTAGTTTGTCTAGTGTTAAGTTATATATATTTATTTATAACTCTTATAATAATATAGGCTATTTACAGAAATAAAACAATATATATTTTCATAAGATATTTACTAAAATATTTTAATAAACAAGGATCTGAATTAAATGAATGATATTAATACACAAGATAAATCCAACGACGAGAATAAGTCAGAAAATGAATCTACAGTGGAAGAATCCAAAGAAGCCCAAGCAGTAGAATCTAAAAAGTCAGAATCTACCACGGAAGACAAACCGAAGAAAAAAGGTAGTAAAGCTAAGGTTTTTAGTATTATTATCATCTTACTTCTTATTATCGGTGGTGGAGCTTTTGCCTATTGGTATCTATATTCAAGATTCTATGTGGAAACAGAAGACGCTTATGTTAGAGCGAATATCTTAAATATCACTCCTAGAACATCAGGAGCAGTTCTTTCTTTACATACGGACGCTCCAGAACACGTAAAAGCAGGACAGTTACTGCTTAAGCTCGACGATACCGACGCTAGATTAAATTTTGAACTAGCCAAAGCTAATTTATCTAAAGCCGTTCAAGGATATTGTAGACTGCAATATAGTTCCAATCAATTGGAAAGTGCAGTGAAAAACGCATCCATTCAAGTGAGAAATACCAAACGTGAATATGAACGTAATTCAAAACTTTTAAGAAAAGGTTCAATTACTCGTAAGGAGGTTGATCTTTCAAGAGATAATTATCACAGTGCTGAAGCGTCGTATAAGCAGGCTTTATCGGCTTTAAAAGCGTCTAAATCTGGCTTGTCGCCTTTGGCATTACCAAAAATTGGCGATCATAAATATGATTCTAAATCAGTATTAGCTAGTAAGGTTGCCAACTCAACCGAAGTACGTTTAGCTCGTATTAGTCTGGTAAATGCTTGGCTAGCACAACATCGTACTAATATTTATAGTCCTGTATCAGGTCAGATCGCTAAACGTAGTGTAGAAGTGGGCGAAATGGTTCAAGCGGGTAGCCCTGTAATGTCGGTAGTGCAGACTTCAAGCTTATGGGTTAAAGCTAACTTTAAAGAAACACAATTGGCTAATCTTCGCATAGGTCAAGAGGCAGAAGTGATCATCGACGCTTTAGGAAAAACTGCCGTTTTACATGGTAAAGTTGCAGGGGTAGAGGCTGGAACAGGTACGGCTTTCTCGCTTATTCCATCGGAAAATGCTACAGGTAACTGGATCAAAATTGTTCAACGTGTACCAGTGAGAATTGAATTAGATCCCAAAGAAGTAGCAAGTGTAAATATAGGTGTGGGTTATTCGGCTACCGTTAAGGTGGATGTTCATGATACAAGTGGAACGAGCCTAGCTCAAGTTAGTACAGGTCATGCTCTATTCAAAACAGATATCTATAAAATCGACAAGCTTGATAGTACTGGATTGGAAAAACAAGAAGCTGAAATCATTAGTACTACCCTAGCTGAAACTGGTGGTTGTCATTAGTAAGGGTTGGGAAAAAGCACTCATTGTCGCAGTTTTAAGCGAGGCTTATGTGGGTGTATATGGATCATGTATGGCTTAAAAACATTAACTAAGCACTTTTTTCCACCATTCTTTCCCACCACTTTTTCCCACCCTTTAAGATTAGACTTACATTTGAGTCATCTATTTAGTGTACATATATCTATTAGTATGAAGTATGAAGTATAAAGTATAACAAAATAACAAAAGAGATAACATATGAGTGCTGTTGCAACATCAGATTTTAAAGCAAAAGAAACCTATGAATATTTTACTCCCTTAACGGCGGTAATTGTAGTTATGGCCTGCTCCCTTGCCAACTTCATGGATATTCTTGATACTACCATTGTAAATGTGGCATTATTTCACATCGCTGGAGCTATGAGTATCAGTACAGGGGAAAGTATATGGGTTGTAACATCATACACCATTACTTTAGCTATTATGACGCCTATCACTGGATGGTTGAGCCGACGTTTTGGTATGGCTAATGTCTTTGTTATATCGGCGACGATTTTTGGCATATGTTCCATTACTAACGGTTTAGCTCCGAATTTTATTTGCTTAGTGCTTTCACGTGGTATCCAAGGTTTAGCATCAGGACCTCTCGGAGCTGTAGCCTTAGGATTAATGGGCGAGGTGGTTCTGCCGAAAAATCGTCAAAAGGTTACCGTTCTATGGGGTATGACTGTTCTTGTTGCTCCTGCTTTAGGTCCGCCAATTGGTGGGTGGTTGACAGATCATTATAGTTGGCCCATCATTTTCTATATTAACATTCCCATGGCCTTAATTTCCATTGCTGTTGTCGGCTTAGCTTTGCTTAAATACGATAAGCCGAAATATGAAAGCGTGGATTTCATCGGTATCATTTTAATCTTCATCGCAGTAATTCCTTTGCAAGTGATTCTTGATAAGGGTAAGGATCTCGATTGGTTCGAATCTCCGCTGATAGTGATTCTTACGGTCATATGTATTGTCGGCTTCATATTCCTATTCGCTTGGGAATTAATGTATGAAAAACCGATTTTAAATCTCAAATTATTCTTAAATAAGAATTTTACCATGTCTACCATTATGATGAGTTTAGGATACGGTTGCTTTTTCGGTACAGTGGTACTGTTACCAACCATATTACAACAAAGCTTAGGATATAATGCCACATGGTCAGGAAGTGCCTCTTCCGTATTCGGTATGTGTGCTTTCGTATCCTTACCGCTGGCTGGATTCTTGATGAATAAAGGGGTAGATGGTAGGATTCTTCTAACTGTCGGATTCTTAGGCTTAGGTGGGATGTTCATCTATAGAGCAAGATTCTATATAGGTATGGATTTCGGCTCAATTACACATCCTTACGCCATTCAAGGCTTATTCATGCCCTTTTTCTTCCCGCCCTTAATGAATATGATATCAAAAGAATTCAAAGGCCACGAAATGGTAGAGGCCACAGGGATATCAGGATTCTGTAGATCCGTATTCGGTAGCTTCGGAGCGTCTGTCTCTGCCACTCTTAAAGATAATCGCACCGCTTTCCACTTCGAACGCTTTAAAGAATACATCACTAAACACAGCGATGCCTATATGTCCGAATCAACAAAACTCGGACACTCATTCTCTACCGAACAAGTATTCTCCGTAATTACTCACAAATTCCTAGGACAAGCCGTAATAATGGGAGCAAATGACGTATTCTGGCTATGCGGTATTATCATGATCGGCTTAGTACCTATCATATGGACAATGAAATATCAGAATCTCGCAGGCGTCCAACCCGGCCACTAACTAGAGATGTGAAAAACTGTGCCTAATACGTGCCTTTGCTGGGTGCTGATGTTAGTGATCTCTATACACTACGCACCGCCTAAAGATACCTATTAGGCACGTTTTCCTCTTCCTAGGCTATGAGAGAGAGAATAACTTGCTATGTGCCTTGGTTGGTGCTTATGTTAGCGGTCTCTATATACTACACTGTATAGCCTAAAGATATTGTTATTGTATCTTACACCTTACACCTTACACCTTACATTCTTATTACTTATTACTTATTACTTATTGCTTATTATTGCTGGCCTAAACTAAATATATAATATAAGTATGTGTAATCTTATTTTAGATATATTGTAATAAACTAATAGCATACCTACAAATAGTCATTTTGTTAAAAGATACTTAAAGTATTGTTAGATATATTAATTGCATATCTAATTTAGACCAGTAACTAGAATAATAAGCAGAATACAACACAATCATATTTTCTTTGTGATGTTCTGTTATAATGTGGAATGACAATACCTATTGGGTAATTTTTCCTATTCCTAGGCCATGGGGGAATAATTCGCTATATGTCTGTGGTAGGGTGTGGTAAGAAAAGCTTACTTGTGATTATAAGTATAAGTATTATAAAGAACTATCAGTATTTATAATTTCTTGTTTTTCTATTTTCTGGCCTAAATTAAAGCTTATTTATAATTAGATTAAACACGTTTTACTCCGTTAAAAAAGAAAAAAAGCTGATTTTTTTGCTGTGTATTACATATGTGGGATGGGGATTATCTATGTTATTATTTTTACACTATTTTTTTATTTTGCTTAATCGCTTTTTTATTGAGGTTTTGAAAAATAGATACACACTAAAACAAACACTTACATATAAAGAGAAAAGAAAAAATAAAAAGTAGTTGACAA
>NQOV01000010.1:26739-26869 GCA_002632265.1 Rhodospirillaceae bacterium MC! | reverse complement strand
TAATCGTTCGATTGTCTTGAGAAATCCTATGCAGAAATTTGTATTATTTGCCATTTAATATAATACTCAATTTCTTAAAATCATATGCTTATCTCTTGAACTCAAGGTTACTCTTAATAACCCCTTATAA
>NQOV01000010.1:0-26730 GCA_002632265.1 Rhodospirillaceae bacterium MC! | reverse complement strand
TCGTCTTAAGGCGCGGGAGAGTAAATCATTGCCAAGCTTTCCAAACCACTCTAGGGTATTTTATTTGCACTCAAAAGCACCCAATATATGCTTTTAGTCGGTACTTAGGTACTTGTTTGTACATGTACGTACCGCCTAAAAACACCTATCGAGTACTTTCTCCTACAAATACACACAAAAAGCAAGCTTTTTGCTTTGTTTTTTGTGCAAATAAAATACCCTAGCGAGCTAGGGTATTTAGTGGGATTTTTACTAATAACCATAAATTAGCGTAAAAAGTGGGATTTTTACTAGTGGGGTGGGTTTTTTTGGTTTGGTTTGTTAATTAATTGGGAGTATTGTTATGAAAAAAATATTTTTTGTTGTGCCGTTGATGTTGGTGTTGTGTTCGTGTGGGGTGCGAGAGGGGTTGACTTTGGATTCTGTGAATGGGGATGAGTTTAGTTATTCAATTCATTATAAGGCAGTGCCTAAGGATAATATTAAGGCTCAATCGGAAAAAAGACTTAAAGTATATGTTGACACCATGGGCGACATATTAGATAAGCTTAAATCTAAAGGCTTTACGTATGTTGACAAAGATTTTTTTGATAGTATAACCAGTAAAAAAACAAATCAATTAATAACTTTAGCTGATATAGATGTGAATGCTACAGGCTTAAAGGCTAAAGTCAGTAAAATTAAGCAAGATAACACCATGTCCATTGATGAAACAATGTTAATGTTAATTATGGCTGTGGTTGCTGATAATCTTCTTGGACAATAAAAATTCACAAGAAAAAAGCACTTATGAATCTTCATGAGTGCTTTTTTTATATTTCTTTTAAATGGTTTTGAATATCTTCTGTAGTTGTGCCGATTAGGAACATTTTGTGTTTGTTGGCGGTTTTTATTATGGATTGTTCGTCGATTAGGAGAGTTTTGTGAGCTTGTAGAGCGATGCCCTGGCAACCTGCTTTATGGGCTTGATTGATAGTGTTTTCGCCGATTGTAGGCATATCTACTCGTGTATCTTGTTGGGGTTTTAGGATCTTGACGAGAACTCCGCCCATACCTTTTTTCATTAGTTTTAGGGTTTTTGTGCGTTCTATCATGTTTTTTGTCCCTTCTAAGGCTTCAACCGAGAGAACTATTTCTTGTTGAATAATACACCCTTGTCCGATATCGAGAGATCCCATTGTATTGGCTACTTTAAAGCCGATGTTTATATCTTTCCAGTTTTCTAAGGTGGGGGCTACTGTGGTATATAGTTTGTTTTTTGTTGTAAGATCAACTACATCAGATGGCGAGATGACTTTGAAGCCCTCTTGTTCTTCGAGTATTTTTATGCAGGCTTGTAATAGCCCGTCATCGCCCTTAAGTAATAGGGTTTTAACCCCTAAAGATAAGGCTTTCATATCTGGACGGATTTCTAGAAATGACGGTCTTGTCATTGCCCCAGCCATAAGAATATGAGTTACTTTATGAGCATGTAAGATTTTAAAGAGTTTGGCCACTGATCCGAATCTTACCCATTGATGTTTCTCATTTTTTAGAATCTCTTTAGGAGTTTGCCCCTTAAAGGCAATGATAATATAGGGATAATTTTTCGCTTTGCATTCTGCAATTATTTGTACAGGCAAGTTACCCCTACCAGCAAAAATTGCAATTACACTATTTTTTAAGATTTCATCAGTATTACACATATTTAGTCTGTCTCAAACATTCAAGGGGTGGGAAAAGTATTGAATGAGTGCTTTTTCACACCCTAAAATTATGGTAAGCATAAACTTCTTTTACTATCTGAATTCATGAAATTGATGAGAGTTTTTACAGCAGATGATTCGCCTAGCTCTTCGTTGGCTTCGTTGATTCTGTCGGAAATTTTTGTGTTGGTATTATCAACAAATATCATACCGTAAGCCTTACGGACTGCACTAATTTCTTCACGAGAAAAGCCACGACGTTTAAGACCCAAAAGATTCAAGCCTTGAAGTTTTGCACGATCGCCAGTAGCTACGCCAAAAGGGATTACATCGAATTCAACGCCTGTTACTCCGCCGATCATCGAATGAGTACCTATGCGTACAAATTGATGAACAGCAGAAAGACCGCCTAAAATGGCGAAATCTTCAATAATCACATGACCCGCTATGGTAGAATTATTGGCAAAAATACAGTTATTGCCCACAATACAATCATGCCCGATGTGAACACCGACCATAAATAAATTATTATCGCCCACTTTAGTGATCATATGATCGCCTTTAGTGCCGGGATTCATGGTAACATGTTCACGAATCGTGTTATTTTTGCCAATGATCAATTCTGATTTTTCATTGTCATATTTAAGATCTTGCGGTTGCGTGCCGATGGAGGCAAAAGGAAAAATTTTTGTTCCTGCTCCGATTATAGTTTTACCGATAGCAGTAACGAATACATGTGCCATTAGCTCCACATTATCTTCTAAAGTAACATTGCCTTCAAGTACGCAATATGCTCCAATAGTCACATTTTTACCTATTTTAACCTTATCGCCAATAATGGCGGTTTCATGAATCTTCCCCATAAGTTTAACCTTAAATTGTTAGTGTTTTTATGATATTATACGCTCATTATATTATATGGATATACTTATGTTAAATAACTATAATTATTTACATTTATTTTTATTATCCTGTTTCTGCTTAACCTCGCTAGGTTTTGATCTTGTTAGGGTTTAGGCTTTTGAGATCATTGCGGTGAAAATAGCTTCGGCATGTAAGGTATCATCAACGTATGCTTTTCCTTGGAATTTGCATACGCCACGGCGTTCTCTTAGGAGTTTCACTTTGAATTCAAGTCTATCGCCTGGGGTTACGGGTTTTCTGAATTTTGCTTCTTCAACGCTCATGAAGAATACCAAGCTATCGCCTGGGGTTTCGTCGCCAATTTGAACGCAAATAGCGGAAGTTTGAGCCATAGCTTCGATGATCAAAACTCCTGGCATAATTGGATGATCAGGAAAATGACCAGGGAAAAAAGGTTCGTTATAGGTTACGCATTTAATACCTGTGGCACTTGTACCAGGATCAATATCAATCACACGATCCACCAATAAAAATGGTGAGCGATGTGGTAATAATTCCATAATCTTGTTGATATCGGCGGTTAATAATTCTGACATTTTAAGTCCTTTCCAAAGTTTATTTTGTTTAAATTATAGATCATTTTATCACAATAATAAATAAAAAGATAGTGTTTTTTATGCTATTTTATCTTATTTTTTGCGTTCTGTTAATCTTTTGATTTTTGCCAATTGTCTAAAGTATTGTGTTTTCGGTTGTGCTGGCGTACCAAAAATGATACTGCCGTCTGGGATGTTAGACATAACGCCAGTTTGAGCGGCCACTTGAACGCCGTCGCCTACGTGGGTATGACCGACGATTCCCACTTGTCCACCAATGAGCGAGAAATTACCAACCGAGCAACTTCCTGCAATGCCCACTTGAGCGACAATAATACTATTTTCGCCAATTTCCACATTATGGGCTATTTGGACTAGATTATCGATTTTAGTACCGTTGCCGATTTTAGTGCTGTTATTTGTACCACGATCGATTTTAGTACCTGCACCAATTTCCACATTATTACCGATTTCCACAATCCCCAATTGGGGGATTTTAAGATGACCGTTGGGAGCTAAAGCAAAGCCAAAGCCGTCTTGCCCAATGGATACGGACGGATGAATAATACAATTATCGCCAATCATAGCATATTGGATAACACTATGAGAACCGATTGAGACATTGTCGCCGAATTCCACATTGTCATTGATGATAACATAGGCTTTAATAATGGCATTATCGCCAATTACTACATTTTTACCGATGATCACACCATGTTCTATTTGGGCATTTTTACCAATTTTCGCACTGGGATCAATGATCGCAGTGGGATTGATTTCCCCTGTTGATACTTCAAAAGGATAAAGCTCCGTAGCTATGATAGCATAAGCTTGGTATGGGGTTTTTGTGATTAAAGGGATTGTATCTTGCGGAACGAAATGAGCAAATTCTTGGGAAAGCAAACATAAACCCGCCTTAGTTGTTTTAAGATCGTGTTTGTATTTGCTATTGTCTAAAAAAGATATGTCATTGCTTGTTGCTAGATGTAAGGGAGCAACATCATGTATCTGTTTATTAAGATCCGTACCTTGTGGTAAGTCGATTCCCAATTTATCTGCAATTTCTTTTACAGTAAATGGGCCTTGGCTTTTAAAGAATTTTTGATTTATCATGTCATTATCCCTTTTTGTCTGTGTTAGTTTCTGGCATATGGAATCGTTTTTTAGGATTCCATATGGGATTCTCTATCTCTATCTATCTATATCTATTTTGATCTTTTAGAGTTATTTGACTTTAGATAAATTTGGAGCTTTAAGCTTTTTTACACTCTTATTAAGATCTTTTAAAGCTTCAGCAGTAAGATCTAAATTCTTAGCCACAGATGAAAGAGAGCTAGTGTTAAATATGGCTGCCAGTTGATATTTAACTCGTAAGGTTTCGCTTTCTTTATGAATAGCCATCATCAATTCTTGATTATAGATATTTTGAGAGTAAGCAATTTGTCTTCTATAGAGATCAACTTTCTTGTTATATGCTACGCCAATGGCTGACATTTGCTTTCTGATTTTCACGGTTTCCGCAGGAGTGGAAGTTGAGGCTTTTTTTCTTAAAGCGTTAGCTTGCTTGCTAGAGCTAGCTTTTAAGGCTTTGATTTTATTAAGGTTAGTTGTTTGTAAGGCTTTTAAAGCTTTGGCAGCGTTAAGGCTTGCAGTGCTTTTAGAACTAAGTTGCATCATGTTAATTACCGCAAATGGTATTCCTACCACGCTTGAAGCAGCCATTGATGATGTAGCAAAGCTTACAGAAGTTATTAAAGATAATCCTATTAAAGATGATTTTATGAATTTATGTTGCATTATAATTGTCCGCCCATATTCAGTGTTATAAATTTTTCTTGATCTCGTTGATCTTTGACCACAGCCCAGCCTAGATCTACACCTAGTTGACCAAATGGTGAGTACCAGGTAACTCCGACACCAATACCCACACGAGGCTTTTTATTTTGATAGACTTTGTTTCCTGTGAATACATTATGTACTCCGAAAGTGTTACCAGCGTCGGCAAATGCTCGAGCGATGATCGGATAATCTGTACTAGTTAGTGGAACTTTTAAGGTTAGAGTATCATTATATACGGTTTCACCGCCGATATTATCATTGGTTACGGCATCTCGTGGGGAAATTGTACCGTATTCGAAACCGTGAAGATCACTCCCACCAAGGAAATAACGATCGGATGCGATTAGATTCTTATCGCCCCAGTGATGTACATTCCCGATTCGCACAGAATTTTCCAGTACCCAAGCGTAATCTTCTGTAAAGCGAATTGGTAGGAAGTAAGCTCCTTTTATTTCATTTCTAAAGAGTTGTACATCGCCCCCAATCCCTGCAAATTCGTTAGTCATGGAAATATAATAACCCTGTTGAGTACGGATTGTACGATCTCGTTTATCGTAGGTTAAAGTGTGGCTAATTCCCGAATAAAGACGATTGCCGGCCATTTCATAAATGTATGGCGATACATAATAATCAATATCGTATACTTTTGTGTTCTTAATGGTGAAAGCCCAACGTTGGGAAAGACTATAGCTTAAAGGATATCCAGTGAAGAGCGATCCACCGATGGAAGTACTTGCGTAAGTATCGTTTTTATCTCTATCTTTTTTGTTGCGAGTAATGAAGAAGTTAAGACCAACAAGCCAGTTTCGTCCACGGAATCTAGGATCTGTAAAGGAAATATTCGCACTTGTGTTACTTTTTTGTAGTTTAAAGTTGATACTTGCCGAACGTCCTGTCCCTAAGACGTTACGTTCATTTGCTCCCACTTCAAACATAGGGCCGTCTAAAGTAGAGTAGCCTAAGCCGAAAGTGATATTCCCTGTGCGTTTTTCCACTACTGATACATCAAGATCAACAATATCTTTTTTATCGGTTGGTACTGGTTTGATATCGTAGCTTTTAAAGAAGTCCAATGCTCCTAGATTACGGTTGGATCTGGTTAATTTAAGTGGATTCACAGGGTCGCCTTCTGCTAATTCCATTTGATAGCGGACAACTTCATCCATGGTGCGAGTGTTACCGCTGATATTAATACGGCGGATGTATCGGCGTGGGGCTTCGATCACATTAAATACGAGTCTTACTGTTTTAGCTTTATCATCAAAGGCCGGAGCGAATTGAACGGTTACAAAAGGGAATCCAAGAGTGTTAGCTTTATCAATTACCCCATTTATGGCATTTTCAATACGTCCTACGCTGTAATAATCATTTTTATCGATGTTTTCCAGTAGACGACTTTGAACATCGGAAACTTCAAGACCGCTTAAACTGGAAGTAAAATCTATTTGACTAACCTTATAGCGACTGCCTTCTTTAATTTTAAAGGAAATGGCGAAACCGCCTTTGCCGTCCACATCTTCTTCGCCGTTGGCACTTTCCACTTCTACCTTAGCATAGCCTCGGTTTTTATAGAATTTAGAGATTAAGGCCTCATCGGTTTTGATGTATTCTGGGATGTATCTATCGTCATTTGAAAGGAATTTCCACCAAGAATATTCTTTCGAATGAATAACTCGCTTAAGAGTGCTTGAGCTATAATTTTTATTGCCTAGGAATTTAATGGATTGGATTAATCTGCGAGAGTTTTCTTTCACTTCGAATATGAGATTGATTCGGTTGTATGGTAGTTTTATGATCTTCGGTGTGATATTAGCATTATACATGCCTGATACCACATAGTAGTTGGAAATTATTTGCAAGGCATCCTTTACCTTACTTAAGGAATAAATACTTCGCACTTTTAAGGGAATGTTACTTAGGAGATCTTTATCTTTTATGGCTTTGTTGCCTTCGAAAGCTATTTTGTTAATAATAGGATTCTCTTGAACAGAAATAATTAGCGTACTTCCTTGGGTGTCAATTGAGACATTTTTAAACAAGCCTGTTTTCATCAGATCTTTTACAGATTGATTTTCCTTTTGAATGTCAGAATTTTGACCTTTTTTGACTTTAACATAACTCTTAATAGTATCGTTGCTAATACGTTGAGAGCCTTTTACGTCAATAGTAGTAATGATGTTTGCCCATACGTTTGATGTTGTTATCATAAAAGCGATTAAGATAAACGCAGAACATAAAAGTATTTGTCTTTTCAAACTATTTATCCATTTCATTAAAGTTTCATATGTGATTCTTTCTTACAATGCCTTACATAGTAACACATTATAATTTTAAATTATAGTGTTTTTTTTATTTTATTTAAATAAACTTGGTAAATCCTTTATTGTAGTGAAGATCATCAGGGAAAATAATAGAGCAATTGCTATATAGGTTATTGGTGTTAGGATGTTTTTGTGTAGCTTTCTACCGCTGATTAATTCTATAAAAGATAAGAGAATATTTCCGCCATCTAGGATAGGTAAGGGTAAAAGATTCATAATTCCTAGATTAATGGAGAGCATGGCAATGAAATACCAAAGGGAGGCCATGCCTTGACGAGCTGCCGTGCCACTCATTTGAGCAATTTTTATCGGTCCGCCGAGTTGCGACATATCAGGATGTTTGCGAAACATGTTTTTAATATAACGTAAAATTTCGCTCGACATTCTATAAGAGAATAAGCTTGAGTGTTTTAAACTCTCAAGAAAAGAAAACTTTTTTATCACTAAATTCGAAATGTAGATTCCCAAACGTCCGTTACCATTTACATCATCGAGTTTGATTTGTGCTGTGAAACTTTTCCCCTTACGGAGATAGCTAATATCTATGGTTTTACCGCCTTGACCTTTAAGAGCTTGTGCAAGATCTTTATAGCTGTGAATGGTTATATTGTTAATTTTAGTGATTTTATCTAAGGGTTTTAAGGGGATAGTATCTGCGGGTGAGTGTTCCATGATTCCCGATATGGTGTTATCTGGTGCTGTATTTGAGGGAACAAAAGTACCGTGAAACATTAAATATAGTGTGAGAATCAGAATTGCGAGTAAATAATTAAATAAGGGCCCTGCAAAAGCAATGGCGATTTTTTGTAAGGGCTTTTTGTGGGTATATGTGAGCTTTTTTTCTTCATCTGTGAGATGATTAAGATTGTCTTGATCTTGTGTTTCTACGCTTGCTTCGTTAGCATCGCCGAACATTTTCACATAGCCACCAAAAGGAATGAGAGAAAATTGCCAGCGAGTGCCTTTTTTATCCGTATAGCCGAATAGTGATTTGCCGAATCCTATGGAAAATACTTCCACTTTTACCCCATTTAAGCGAGCTACAAGAAAATGACCCAATTCGTGGACAAAAACTAATATTGTTAATGTGAATAAAAATGCCAATATGGTAATAAACATACGTGATCCTTTATGTTTGTGCGTGAAGTAAGTGGAATATGAAAGGTTTAATTTAATTAGTTTAACAAGTTTATTTTAAATTATCATCTTGAAAAGCTTATCTTAAGAACTTTTTGATGATCTCTTGGGTTTGTATGCGAGCTTTTTGATCTTCGGCTAATACATCTTCCAAGCTATGAATTTTAGTTGAGATATTTAAGTTGAGCATTTCTTCGATGACATCAAGAATGTTAAGAAAGCCGATTTTATGATTATCTAAAAAGCTAGCTACGGCCTCTTCGTTACTGGCGTTTAGAATTATGGTTGAATTATCATTGGCTTTGAAAGCTGATCTTGAAAGTTTTAAGGCTTTGAATTTTGTTTCGTCAGGCTGTTGGAAAGTTAGATCTTCACACTGCCAAAAATCTATTCGCTTGGAATTGTTTGCCAATCGCTTGGGATAATCTAAGGCATAGGAAATCGGCACGGCCATATCAGGCGATCCCAATTGGGCGAGGACCGAGCCGTCATCATAGGCAACCATACTGTGGATTATGGATTGTGGATGAATTACCACTTGGATTTTATCGCAGTCCACATTAAACAGATGAGAGGCCTCGATCCATTCAAGACCTTTGTTCATTAATGATGCCGAATCCACCGAGATTTTATTTCCCATGCTCCATTTAGGATGTGCTACCGCTTGGGCAGGAGTGGCCTTTCTAATGAATTCTAGATCTTTAGTACGAAAGGGGCCTCCGCTACAAGTTAGGAGGATCTTTTCAATGTGTGCATGGTGGTTTTGTTGTAAAACTTGGAAAATGGCATTGTGTTCGGAATCTATGGGTAATAGAGTTGTTTGTGATTTTCTTACTTGCTCAAGCATTAAATTACCTGCACACACAAGACTCTCTTTATTGGCAAGAGCCACTTGTGTGCCATGCTTTATGGCCTCCATGGTGGGGATCAGACCTGCTGATCCGACGATTGCCGAGATGAAGATATCTGCTTTTTCTTGTGCTATATGGTGGGACGCTTGCTCGCCACAGATGATTTTAGAATGGGGTAAATGGCCAGCCAAGGCAGATTCTAGATCTTTTTGAAGTTTCTCATTGCTCATGGATATGAATTTCGGCTTAAAAAATAAAGCGTCTGCGATCATTTGCTTGAGATTATTCCCACCGCACAAGCCTAAGACTTGAAATTTATCTTGATGTTGCTTGACTAGATTTAAGGTTGTTTGACCGATTGAGCCTGTACTACCTAAAATAGTAATTGTTTTCATTGTTATGTATGCTCCTTAAAATTTAAAACTGTTAAAACTGTAAAACTGTTAAAACGCTTTAAAACTGCTAGAATACAATCAATCCCCATACTACGGCGATGGCTAGTAGACCATCGATTCGATCTAATATGCCCCCGTGGCCTGGGATGATATTTGAAGAATCTTTCACTCCAAATTTACGTTTTATTCCTGATTCCCAAAAATCGCCTATTTGTCCTATTACGGCGGTTAGTGTTCCCATAAGAAGATAAGCAGGAAAGGAATCGCCTATGCTATGATTAAATATTTCAGTTTGTGAGATCTCTAACACCAAAGTAGCCCCAACAATACCACCTAGTAAACCCGCCCAAGTTTTATTCGGACTGATTTTCGGAGCAATTTTTGGCCCTTTGAGTTTGCGTCCAAAGGCGTATGCACCGATGTCAACCCCCCAAGTGGTAAGTAATAGCACAAAGAATTCCTTTGATGAGTCATAGCCAATTCTAAATTCACATAACATCATCAAAGGGATAGCAAGATATAAGAATCCTATGGCTATCCATTTTGTTGGTTGATTTTTGACTTGTTTGAAATAGTAACAGGCAATTAATCCTAAAATGATAGGAATTAAAGCAATGCTTAAACTATCGGCAAGAATGTACAAGACAATGGAAGATATTATCACGCTCGAAGAAATTAAGCCATAACCTTGCATCCAGCTTTTCCCTGTCATGTTTGCCCATTCCCAAGCACATAAGGTCGCTAGGATGATCGCTACGAGGTCAAATAATGTACCGCCAATGTAAACAATAATTAGAATGGGAATCCCTATGGCAATACCAGAAGAGATTCTTTTACCTAAATTACTTTCTAGAAAACTCATTGTTTTAGATCCTTTTAAATGTGTGTGTGATTGGCGTTGTTGGTGGATGTTGCGGTTATTTGTTTATTTATGCTACTGATTATGCTTATTATACTTACTTATACTTAAGCTTATGATATTTGTTATGATAGAAGTGAAAAGAATGAAATTGTGGTCTCTATTTTTTATATGTTGATAGTATTTATATTTTTTTGTATGTTAATTATATTATAGTATATTTAAGAGTGTAAAAGCAAGGTTATTATGTAATAATCTTAAAAACTTGAGAGTTTTCCATATTTGCGATCACGCTTATTATATTCTAGAATTGCCGATTGTAAATCACGCTCACCGAAATCGGGCCAGTATTTATCAACAATAACAAATTCAGCATAAGCACATTGCCAGATGAGAAAGTTACTTATGCGAAATTCCCCACTTGTGCGGATAATAAGATCAGGATCAGGAATATCAGGAGCATACATATTTTGCATTAGAGTTTTTTCTGTAATCTGCTCAATATCTAAGTGGGAATTTAAGACCTGTTGGGATATGCTTTTACAAGCTTCGACGATTTCATCACGGCCACCATAGTTTAAGGCTAAAATAAGTTGTAGAGTATCGTTATTTTTTGTATTTTCTTCGCATTGCTCAACTGCATTGATGACTTCAGCAGGTAAACGCTTTCTATTTCCAATAATACGAAAACGGATATTTTGTTCTTGTAGGGAATGCTCTTCCTTTTGAATGAACTCTGTTAGCATTTTCATTAGTCCATCAACTTCATCTTGCGGACGTTGCCAATTTTCTGTTGAGAATGCGTATAAAGTAAGATACTTAACCCCTTCTTTTGCCGAAGATTCAATCAATCTGCGAACGGATTCCGCTCCCTTACGATGTCCTGCCAAGCGTGGTAGGAGTCTTTTTTTTGCCCAACGTCCATTTCCGTCCATGATTACGGCGACGTGGCATGGTATTTCGTGCTTGCTATTTTTCATTTATGTATCTAAATCTGATTTTACCTGTAGATTTTCAGTATCGATAACGCTAAATAGATCCACAAGTGGCAATGGCGGAGCGATAAGCTCACCTTCAATCATGGCAATACCCAGTTCTTTTAATACTGTATAATCTCGTTTGATTTTCATATTAGTGGCGATTACATTCACTTTTAAGAAGTTAGAAGTTTCAATGTAATTCTTGATAATTTTTTGTTTCACCTTATCAGATGCAATATTTCTTAAGGATACTTCATCTAAAAGGAAACTATTAGGATTATACATATTTAATAGTTGTACAGAATTACCAGCTAAAGCCACATTTCTTATGGATAACTTCAAGCCACGCATTACCATGGCACGTAATTCGGTTGCTACTTCTGGTAACATTGATGTTAAGGTTTTGTAATCAATGCGTAATTCAAGGCTTTTTAGGGATAAATTTTTATCAACTACCGCTTTACTAATTTTACGCAGATTGTAAACATCGTGAATAATACGTGCAGGATAATCAAAAGACATGGATATTTCTGATTCGTTTAAGCCTAAACGCTCATTAATATAGCGTAAATCCTTTAAGGCCATGTTAATGCTCCAATCTACGGTTTTTGTATAGATTTCAAGCTTTTTATCACTGTCGATCAGATCGTCAATACTTACCGTACCACGTTCGGCATTATGCCAAAATAAATGAACCTTAAAGCCTTGGATTTTACCAGTTTGTAAATTGGTTTGAGCCTCGTAATAGTTGGCAAACTGTTCGAGTTTGTTAACCTTATCGATCTCACGTTTAATTAGCATGTATTTGTTGATCTCTGTAGTCATGCGGAAATCGTGCATGTACCACACACGAGAAAGGGTTTTAGCATAATTCCAAATGTGATTTACAGCAATGAGAATATCTTCACTTGTCATGGATGATTTGGTAATTGTTCCGCCCATAACCACGTTAGGACTAAAAGTGATTCCCATAATATTTTGCGATACATTTAGAGATTCTTCTAACTTAATTAGCACTTCTTCCAGTTGACTAATCATGGAAATGTTTTTCAGGATGATATATAAATTATCCTTTTGATAGTTATAAATCTCAATATTTTCCAAGCCTACAAGATCCTTAATGATTGCCATAAGATTAACTTGTACTTCTCGAATACCCTCAAGACCAAATAAATACTCCAATGTTTCAACGTTTTCCAAAGATAATAAAATAACCGCTACTTCTTTCTCTTCCAATAAAATCAGAGAGTTTAAGCGAGCTTTAAGATCTTTCACACGCCCTTTTACGATAAGTTTTTCTAGGTTATCCGCTTCAAGCTTGGTATCATCCAGATACTTAACGGCGAATGTATCATTCACATGGGAAAGATAATCCACCCAAGGAGCGTCTAGAAGTTTGGATTTTTCAATGGAGGTAAAGGTATCAGCCTTATATACGTTGGATGCGTCTTCAATGTAATATAAGATAATTAAAATGGCGTCTACCACCTTATAGCGGGTAATGAAAGCTAAAAATAAGAACAAGAGAGCAAATAAAAGAAATGAGAATTCTATGAAATATGAGTATATCTTAAAGTGATTGGAAATGTAGCTTTTATCATGTAAAAGAGTAATATAATATTGATTGTTGTTGGTCGAAGAGGTTGACGCAGAATAATTATGGAATGTGGTTTCCTTATTGGGATTGCGAATTGATCCTAAAACTAGCGACGCATAGCGTTTATTTTCCAAATAGCTTTCAATGGGTCTAGCACCTTGATTGATGAATTCATAACTAGATTCAGCAAGTATCCAACCCTGTTCGTTGGTAACAAAAGCCATATATTCATTCCCCCATAGTTTTGCCAATAAAGACATGGGCGAAAGTAAAACATTTTTCGATAAATTTAAACACAACGAGCCTTTAAGCTCTTTACCGTCATACACAGGGGTACAATATGCCCAACTGTATTTTTGAAAGGAATAGGTAGGATTTAGCACCCAATAGGAGGTTTCCAAATGACTTTCATTGTTTTTCGCTTGGGTGAATTGCGGTAGACTAGATATGGTTTGCGAACTGGTTGTCTTATTGAAGTTGTTGGGATAGGATACAATAAAGTTATCTTTGGAAATATAAGTAACCGAAGATTGATTGTCGAGCGATTGGTAGATCAACTTCATTATGTTACGCATTTTCACAATGCGAGTAACTTCCTTAATGCGTGCGTCATCTTCAATGTTATTCACATGACCATAGACTAAGGTATCATTGGCGTAGACAGAATTAATCTTGTCAACTCTTGATTTTTTTAAGTGGAAATCGTTTTTATCGCTTACGATATTTTCTTTGATGTTTGCAATATCGTGCGGATCAACTTGGACTCTGTTTAACTCATTTAAAAATAAGCGTGAGTTTATATCTAGCTTGTTGAAAAATTCGCCATATAAAACATTAACCACTCTTTTATATTTGGTTTCTTGGCGTGAATACTGATTCTCTATGTTGTTTTTTAAGACAAAAGATGAATAGTACAATGTGCATAAGGTTATGAAAAAAAATACAGATAACACAATTGCATAGTACATAAAGATTCTGTTTTTTATTCTCTTTATATAGTCTTTTTCATTAATGTATGTTGATATTTTTTTTTTATCTACCATGGTAGATACTTTATTTATAAACATTTATTTTGACCCCACCCCTTTTTGTAGATTTATTAAATATCTATAAAAATAACATAAATACATATGAATATGCAATATAAATATTTAATTATATTTATATTAAGTTATAGAATAAGGTTAGTTATGGAACTTAATTCTAATAGAATCAAAGCTTTAATTAAAAAATATAATATACTAGTTAGGTTATTAATCTTGGTAATAAGTTGTTATCTTAGTAGCTGGCATTTTTAATAAGTAGCGAAGTGTTCGGCATTGTATGGGATTTTTTTTGCGAGGTCATCAAAGGCTTTTAGTTGGCTTAGGACTTCTTCCATGTATTTTAGGGGGATCATGTTTGGTCCGTCGCTGAAAGCGTTGTCGGGGTCGTCGTGGGTTTCCATAAAGATAGCACTTACGCCAACAGATACCGCACAACGGGCAAGATATGGAGCGAATTCACGTTGTCCGCCTGTTGATCCGCCTTGTCCGCTTGGGGATTGTACGGAATGGGTGGCGTCGAATACTACGGGGTATCCTGTTTGTTTCATGATTTCCAGACCACGAAAATCAGTAACTAAGGTATTGTAGCCGAAGGATGTACCACGATCGCAGAGTAAAATATTTTTGTTGCCTGTTGATTCCATTTTTTTTAGGACGTTAGCCATATCCCAAGGAGCCATGAACTGTCCTTTTTTTACGTTTACCGCTTTGCCTGTTTCTCCTGCTGATATTAGGAGATCCGTTTGACGGCTTAAGAATGCAGGAAGTTGGATCATATCTACAACGCTTGCAGCCTTGGCACATTGAGAGGGTTCGTGAACATCTGTCATGACATTTAAGCCGAGTTCGTTTTTGATTCTTGTGAAAATTTCTAAAGCTTTATCTAGCCCCACACCTCGGGGAGCGTCGATACTTGTACGATTGGCTTTATCAAAGGAAGATTTAAAAACAAAGGGAATATTTAAACGTTCGGTAATATCCTTTAAGGCTTTCGCCATTTTGTAGGTGTGTTCTTCGCTTTCTATGGCACAAGGACCAGCAAAAAGAGTAAATGGCAAATCGTTTGCCACTGTTAGATTGCCGATTGTTACTGTTTTGTGATTGCTCATCTGTCAGAGTCCTTTTTATAGTGTATTATTTTTATAATGTATTATAGTGTATTTTTTTATAATGTATTATTCTGCTTTTTCATGGCTGCTTCAATCAGTGAAACGAAGAGCGGATGTGGATTAAAGGGGCGAGATTTTAATTCTGGATGATATTGAACGGCAATAAACCAAGGATGATTAATGTTCTCGATGATTTCTGGCAAGCGTCCATCGGGTGAGCTACCAGACATGATCAAACCTTTTTCTGCTAGCTGATCAATATAATTGATGTTAACTTCATAGCGGTGGCGGTGGCGTTCTGAAATTGTTTCTTGGGCGTATATTTTATGGGCTAAAGTGTTTTTAGTGATGTTACAATCGTACGCTCCGAGACGCATTGTTCCGCCTAGGTCTTCATTTTCCGAGCGTTCTTCGGTAATGCCGTCCTTTTGCCATTGGGTCATTAAGCCGATTACTGGAACTTTAGCTTTAGGATCGAATTCCGATGAGGTGGCCTCGGTTAAACCTAGGACATTTCTTGAGAATTCAATGATCGACATTTGCATCCCTAAACATATACCCAGTAGTGGCACATTGTTTTGGCGAGAAAAAGTAATGGCACATAGTTTACCATTCATACCACGTTCGCCATAGCCACCTGGTATGATGATTCCGTCGGCGTCTTTAATTTGCTTGAGAATCTCTTCATTGCTCTCGCCAGCTTGTACCCAACGAATGCAGACTTTAACATCGTTATGGATTCCGCTGTGTTGTAAGGCTTGAATGATAGATTTATAAGCGTCAGGCAATTCGATGTATTTACCGACAATCGCAATGGTAATCTCGCCATTTTTGGGATTAATGGCACGCCCTGCGATGTTATCCCATTTGGACATATCAACATGTTTTGATTCTAAATTAAAATGTTTTAAAACTTGTGATGTTAATCCATGCTTTTGATATTCAAAAGGAATCTCATAAATGGATTTAACATCATAGGCAGGAATAACTCGTGCAGGATTGATATTACAAAACAAGCCGATTTTCTTACGTTGATGTTCTGTGATTTCTTTTTCTGAACGTACGAGTAAGATATTAGGTTGAATCCCAAAGCTTAGTAATTCCTTTACGGAATGTTGGGTGGGCTTGGTTTTTAATTCCCCTGACGCACTAATATACGGAGCTAGAGTTAAATGTAAAAATAAAGTATTTTCATGACCGTGATCATTGGCGAATTGGCGAATGGCCTCGATATATGGTAATGATTCGATATCGCCCACAGTACCGCCGATTTCACATAGTACGAAGTCATCTTCTTCGGTTTTGTTTTTGATGAAGTCTTTAATTTCGTTGGTTAAATGGGGGATCATTTGGACAGTACTACCTAAATAATCGCCTGCTCGTTCTTTTGCTATGATATTGGAATATAGTTTGCCTGATGTGATATTATCGAGCTTGGTGGCGTTTACTCCTGTAAAGCGTTCGTAGTGTCCTAGATCCAGATCAGTTTCTGCACCGTCATCGGTTACAAATACTTCGCCGTGTTGATAGGGCGACATTGTGCCAGGATCAACATTCAAGTAAGGATCAAGCTTTCGTAAGCGAACCTTGTAGCCTTTGGCTTGTAATAAAGCCCCAAGCCCTGCCGAGGCAATCCCTTTACCCAATGAAGAAACTACGCCACCTGTAATGAAAATAAAACGTGTCATATGAACTTTACCTTGTCTTTTTTTTAGAATCAGAAGTGTAAAAGGCTATTTATTAATTGATATCAATAAATAGCCTTTCAAATCATTATAATCATTATTTAGGAACTGCTGGAGCTTTGATTTTAGCTTTGATTTTAGCTTTAGGATCGTTGGTTTTTTCTACTTCTGTTGTAGATTTATCGATGTCCTTATCAAGGATAATACTGCTATTGGCTTTTTTTATTTCTTTTAAAACCTTGGCAGTATCTGGCGACTGTACCGCAGATCTATAACTCATGAACAAGCTAAGACCGAAGAAAATAGCCACTAAAATGGCGGTGAATCTTGTCATAAAGTTTGCTTTAGCACGTCCTGTCATGAATCCGCTTCCGCCTGATCCGCCAGTTAAACCACTTAAAGCACCTTCTTCACTGCGTTGAAGTAAAATAACCACGATCAGAGCCAATGCTACCATAAACAAGATAACTAATAATACTGTATCCATTTTATTAACAAGCCTTTATAAAAATGTAAACGTTTTAATATAAATAATATCTTTGCTTATTTTACTTGCTTTTAGCCGTATTTATCTGTTACATATGGATAAAAGTTGAGAAAATAAGAATCAATTAAACTTTTTAGCATGATAGCATAAATAAACAAAAAAACCAACTATTTTTTTAATATTTCTTTTAAATTTCTTGAAAAAGTACTAAAGCTTGGATTTTAAGCCTCTTCTTTTTCCAAAGTTATATCAAAAGTATCAAGGGCGATTTGTAACATATTTCCCAAGAGATTCCTAAAATTATCGGTTACTATCCACATGGAAATACTATTTTGAGTATTTCCTGCTTGGCGTAAGCGAGAGACGTATATGGTTTCATCGCCTGCGGTTTCGTTCATGCTGACGTATCCCTCATCATTTTTGTAATCGATTAGAACGCAGTTTGAATCATCTTCAAATAGATCTTTGATTTCTTGCAGTGGGATGTTATCTTTAAGATCCACATTCACATAGCCAGCAAGACCGACAAAAGTTGGAATCCAAGCAAAATTCGCATGGAATCCCATATCTCCGAAGATCTTGCGGATTTCTGTTTCGGCAGAGTATTCATCTTGGGTAATACCGTCGTTCATGAATTCGCCCATGTGAGGCAGAGCGTTAAAGGCGATTTGTTTGGCAAAGAATTTCTTATTGTTCATAACATTCACATTCTGATAGATCCCCTTTGTTTGATTAAAAAGCTCGTCCATAGCTTCCTTACCTCCTGAAGATACAGAATTGTAAGTGGATAAGACAACGGATTTTATCACTGATTTATCTTGAATGATCTTTAAAACAGGAGCAATCATCCCCACTACTTCGCAGGGTACAGATACGAGCTTATGTTTATCTTTATTAATTTTATGGTTATTAACTCCATTCACAATTAAAGGAACATTCGGACTTGTGCGGAAGTTTTCTGTGCAATCAATGATGAATATATCTTGCTTTTTGGCGAATTCCACATATTCGGCACTTAGTTTTTTATCCAGAGAGAATAAAATATCGATATTTTCAAAGTCGAATTTGTCCACATCTTCGATGTAGATGTACTCTTCGCCGTAGGGAATGGAAATTTCGGTTTTTTCTTTTTTATCTGTGAGTAATAACTCGTCAATGGGGAAGTTCGTATCATCTAACATGCTTACTAATTCTTGACCAAGTTGGGAATTAGCTCCCATTATTGCTACGGTATAGGATTGATTGTTCATGTGTTATATTTCCATTTCTATTTCTATTTTGTTTGTTTGATTGGCTTGTTGGGTTTTTGTTTGGTTTTTAGTTGTTTGCTTTTAAAGAGTGCGAATCTAACCTTAAGTTAGCTTGCTGGTAAAAGTAATGAATTTATGCTTTAAAGAAAGGATAACGTTATATTCATAGGGGGTTATGGCAAATACATCATATTTACTTTCTTTAAGTTTATGATAGTATGGCGGTAAATAATCCAAGGGATATAAGATATTTTGAAATGGCTTTAATATGGCAAACTCTGCCTTATACTCATAGGCTTTGTCCAATTGTTTGAGACTGATATCAGCTAAAATAGTTAAAGCTAAGGTAAAAGCGTCCTTATATTCTTCTTTGTATATGTCTTTTGCTGGACCTAATTTGGAACGCATGCGTAATTCATCGGAAAAGATACAGCGGTTATCGGCTTTGAATTCGTTTAAGAGATTTAAAAAGTAATAGATCCCATAAGCTCGCCCAGACGCATAGGATAGCTTTCTTAATAATTCTTCATCAAGTACATTTCCTTGCTGGGTTTTTTGATTCTCTAAAGCGTATAAGGAATAAATGGCGTTGTAGTAAAATGAGCCGAAAGCTCCGTCCACATAGACGAAAAACGCTTCATTTCTATAGGACATTTGATTCTCAAAATGATGTAAACGTGCGTCGATTGAGACATATAATTCTTCTTTCTTGAATATTTCGTCTCGCACATAAAAAAGAACATTTTTTAAGACATGTGCCAAGCGTGGGCAGTAAGCTTCGACCTCATTGATGTTTTCTTGTTCGATGACAGCACGCATCCATAGACAAATGTCAGTACCGTTGGTATTACTGAACTGTCGTACGATGATTCCCAATTCCATTTGAAAGGATCTTAAGGTTAAAAGCGGAGCTTGGAGACTCTTATTCATGGACATAATAGCCCTATAAAATACTTCGTCATATTTTTGGAGTATTTCACGTTCTTCGGTTGATATTTCTATCTTTTGCATAGGTAAATTTTCCCATCCCTTAAGTATGTAGTTTTTGTTATTTGATTGTAACATTTAAATTGTAATAAATCAATAGCTTTTTTCTTGATGTTTATTATATCCTTTGTTATAATATAGCTTTAACTTAAAGTATGAATTCAATTATGGAGAGAAAAATTTATGAATACTTTTACGGTTCTTGAAAGCGAACATGAAACAATTAAAAAAGGGGATCGCTTTAAGCTATATCCCAATCATCCTTTGTCTGTTCTAGGGATATTTTTAGTATTGATTTGGACTGCCTATTCTTTCTTACGAAAGGATTTTCACTATTTGGGTTATGGAATTAAGGGATTTCAGAAAATAATAATTTTTGATATTTGTCAATTAATTGTTTTTTTCTTGATAGCCATTGCTTTTTTTCTTTATAGACAAAAGAGAGTTAAATTACCTAACGATAAAAAGATGAATTTAAAACGCTTAAATATCGAGGTTTTATCTGAAGAGAAAGACAATCCAACATATACGATAACTTTAGATAATGCTAAAATTATCATTGAACCTGATACCAATATCGCCCATGGGTTGATACATGCTAATAGAAAAAAGAAGAGTCAAAAATAATAGACATATTAAATTAAATGTGATATCATAACCATAGATTCTATAATGTACAAAATGTACAAAAATATTTAAGGTAGTTATTCTATGGATCATATTGATAAGGCAAAACAATCTTTAAAAGAATCCTATGAGGCGTTAAAAAAGCACATAGGTACGGTTAAAGCTGATCAATGGATTCTGCCTATTATGGTCTTAGATGTTAATAATAATGGTGTAGTGATTTTAGGGATCAAAAAGGGCTTGGCTTATAAGTGGGTAATTAGTAACTATTCTAATAGTTTACGAGAACATATGATAAAATTTATGCCCACATGTTCGGATGTTAAGTTCGTAGCCATTGGCGAAAATCAAACCTCACAACAGTATCAGCAAGAACACGCAAACTCTTCCAATGCAAATGCAAGCTTGGATAAGAAGACCGCCACATATGAGAATCAAGAATCTTCATATGCACAGGTTAAAGATGTACAGATTAAAGATGTAAAGGATCAAGGTGTACAGGATCAAGATGTACAGGATCACGATATACAAGCTAAAGATCTAGAAATAAAGGCTAAAGAAGACGCTCATCCAAGTACTAATCATCCAAGAAAATCCCTAGGAAGAAAAAATATTCTTAGTTTCCATTCAAAGAAATCCCAAGGGTTGAATGATGATTCGTCCAATGAGCATAAGCTTTTTGATCAAGCAGATTTTACTTTAAATGAGCGTTATCAGTTTGAAAGCTTTGTTGTGGGCGAACCCAATAGGTTAGCATGTTCTTTAGCTAACAAAACCGCCCAATGCCATGAGCCTGATCCCACCTTAAATCCCCTATTTTTTTTCGGCGGAGTGGGTTTAGGTAAGACACATTTAATGACAGCTATAGCTCATAAGTATAAAAGAAATTTCCCCCATAAGAATATCCTGTATATTTCCACAGAAACATTCATGTATAAGTTCATCGAATCGCAAAAGAAACGCAGTAATTACGATTTCAAAAAGGAATTGCGTGAAATCGATATGCTCCTAATGGATGACATCCAATTTTTAGTAGGTAAGACGCACACAGAAAAGGAATTCCTACAAGTTTTCAAAGCTTTAGATGATCAAGGTAAGCAGATAATTTTATCTGCCGATAGTTCGCCGTCAGATATCAAAGGCATGGACCATCGTATAATCTCAAGAATTAATCAAGGAATGGTAGCCAACATCCAATCCACCGATTATAACTTACGTCTTGAGATCATAAAAGATAAAAGTAAACGTCTAACCAAAATTAAGATTCCCCTAGAAGTTATGGAATTCCTAGCCGATAAAATAACAAATAATGTTCGAGAGCTTGAAGGAGCGTTAAAGAGAATCATTCAATCAGCAGAACTCTTAGGACAGCCAATAAACATAGCCACAACAACCGAAACTCTATCAGATATTTTAAGATCCAACAGTCAATCCCTAAATGTAAAAGAGATTAAAAAGAAAGTAGCCGTACATTTTGGCATTAAAGAAAGTGATCTCACATCCAAATCCCGTGTGAAAAATATCGCCATGGCTCGTCATGTAGCCGTATATTTATCCAAAGAACTAACCGAGAAATCCCAATCAGCCATAGGAAGAGAATTTCACCGAGATCACACAACAGTAATTAATTCCATAAAAAAGATCAAAAAGGAAATCGCCAACAACACACAAATCACAGAAGATCTACGAATCTTAGAAACCTTACTAAAATAGCAAACTGCAAAAAGAAAGATAAATGAGAGACAAGCATAATTTTATATTGATTTTTATAATCTAAATTGTTATGATATTTAAATATAAAGATTATAAATACGTAAAATGATCTTCTATAAAAAACACTTTAAAGCCAAACATTACCCACAAATCCACACTTGAGAGACTCTCAACCATGCCAAATATAGCCAATCTACTTACCATACTAAGAATCATTCTCATTCCTTTTGTATTATTATCCTATCTGCTAATGCCCCATCCATACGGTAATTGGGTAGCATTTGCCCTATACGTAATAGCAGGAATATCAGATTACCTAGACGGTTGGCTAGCTCGTAAATATAGCATGACCTCAATAGTAGGTAAAGTATTAGATCCCATAGCCGATAAATTACTAATCACAGCAGTAATCCTAATGCTCATGGCCGTACATATAATAGACGGATATTTCACAATAGCAGGAGGAATAATAATTTGTCGAGAATTATTAGTCTCTGGTCTAAGAGAATTCCTATTGCAAATAGGCGGTACAGGGATAGCAGTATCTCGCCTAGCAAAATGGAAAACCGCTGGACAAATAGGATCACTAGGATGGCTACTAGTAGGCACAAGCGTAACAATAACCCTAACAAACGCTTTTACACTAACATGTATCCATATAGGCTTAGGAATCCTAGTAATAGCAGCAATTCTAACAATAATTACAGGTTGGAACTATATGTTACTCGGGTATACCACCATAAAAGAAAAAAACAATCCTAGGGGGTAGTTTTTAATAAATTAGGTGGGGCTTTTGAAGTATTTCTTATGTGGGCGTGAGTACATGTCGCCCTAGTTTAAGGTATATTATATGGCTGTTATCTTAATCTTAATGCTTGGTAAAGCTGGATTTTTATGGAGCTTTTTAGGATGTATGAGAGAAGTAAAAATAATTATTTTAGATTAACCTTGACTATATAATATCTTTTTTGCTATAATCTATGGCAAGACAAATATAATTCGAAATTAAATAATAATACCATAAGGATATATAATGCCTGAAATCGTTTTTCCACCAGTAGAACCTACTCGCAACCGTTCTTTTTTAGAAAGTTCCGAAGGTAGAAGTATAAGAATTTTATCTGAATACATGGAGCCTTATCAACGCTTAAGCAACTTTAGAGTAAGAGATACTATCGTGTTTTTTGGTTCTTCTCGTATTTTATCGCCCAATGCGGTAAGTTCATTATTGGATGAAGCAAAAGCAATCGATAATGAAAGAGTATTACGTAAAGCAGAAATGGCTCAACGTATGTCCGAATATTATAACGAAGCTCGTTTGCTTTCACGTAAATTAACCGTATGGTCAAAAAAGTTAGAACGTGTTAGATCTCGCTTTGTTATCTGCTCTGGTGGCGGTGGTGGTATCATGGAGGCCGCAAACCGTGGAGCGTCCGAAGAACGTGGCTTGAATATGGGTTTGGGTATAGAATTACCTTATGAACAAGAAATTAATCCATATATTACAAGGCACTTAGCTTTTAACTTTAGATACTTCTTCATGCGTAAATTTTGGCTAATTAATATGGCTAAAGCTTTCATCTTCTTCCCTGGTGGCTTTGGCACTATCGATGAATTATTCGAAGTCCTAACCCTAATGCAAACAGGCAAGATCGATAAAAATATCCCCCTTGTGCTATTTGGTAAAGAGTATTGGGATTCTATCGTGAATTTTGATAGCTTAGTACATCACGGCATGATCTCCAACGATGATCTTGATCTAATTTTCCACACTTCAAGCATTGATGAGGCCTTTGAATATATTTCATCTTCAATTAATGATCTCTTAAAAGAAACTACCGAAGAAGAAGAAACTTAATTTTATCTTTTTATAAACCAATGCTTAAACCAGCAGGCTTTTAATTTCCACTTTTAAAAGCCTGCTGGTTTTTGCTTTTGCCTTATACTTATTTATGTTTTTTACTAGATTCTCCTAAGATTATATGATAGACTATCCTTACTTAATTAACGCTTTTTATTTAATAAGTGAATGTTAATAATAAGCTTTTTTGATCATCTAAAACAATATGGCTATATACATGAATAACATACTAAGGGCTGTGAACAAGCACTCATTATTTTTAATACTTATCTTGATGACACTATCGGGATTCGCCAGTGGGAAAATAGCAGGCGGTCAGGATAATCTTATAATTAATCTTGCGAATGTGAAAACCATAACCCTAAAGCAGGTGGCTACCGCTTTAAATAACAAAAGCTATAATGTGAACACCATTAACAAGGATATGGATCTTAAATATCTTGATGATAATGATCCCTCATTAGAACCCACCGCCTTAAGATATGCCATACGTTATAGAAAAGATATCAAGATCATCGAACTATTACTAAAAAAAGGTGCGAAACTAAATATTACTAAAATACATGGGCCTATTTTGTATACGATACTTGAATATAATCCAGATCCTAAGGTACTAGAATTATTACTTAAGCATGGAATGAAAATTAAAAAAGAGTATAAGATAAAGGATGATGAAAGATGGAATCCGCTACTATATGCTATCAGACACAATCTTGTTTCCCTAATAAATGTATTAATAGCACATGGTAGCGTTCTAAATGATTATGATTTAACTTATGATGTTGCAAATGCCATGGGTCATCCATATGAAATGACAATAATGAATCAGGCTCTAAAACAAGGCCTTAAGTTGGATCACTATAATTTGAATCAACTCTTAGAAAACGCCTTTACAAAAAGTAAGAATATGAATATGATTAACTGGTTAGTTCAACATGGGGCGATCATCAATAAGGATAATGCTTTGAATCTTTTAGTGAAAGCTTGTAAATATAATAGTAATGCGACTATTGTGGATTTCCTTTTAAAGAAATATCCGAATATCATTAATCAGGAAAACAAAAAGGGTTTAATCCCACTTGAGATAGCCATAGAGCATGATACCACAATATATAAGGAACATAATAATATTCAACTAATAGCCAGCCTGCTAAAACATGGGGCGAATGTTCATCATAGTCGTATTGTGGTCATGAATCATTCTATTGATGGCTCGAATCAATATTGGCATGCTAAGGTAGTTTTAAACCCTTTACAATATGCAAGTTATGAAAATAGTAATCCGAAAGTTGTTGAAATCCTTTTAAAGCATGGGGCAAACCCCAATGCTAAAGATAAATTTGGACGTACTGCGTTAATGTTATCCTGTTGGCTCAACCATAATTCTAAAGTAGCAGATATGCTCTTACGCCATGGGGCGAATGTGAATAGTAAAGATAATGTTGGTGTGCCTGCAATCATGTACGCTTTTGAAAATAGCTATAATAATTATCGAAGTCGCATTATATTAGATACCATAAAAACGCTACTAAAATATAAGCCATATCTAAATAATGTGGGCGGTTTTAAGGGAGGTTCGCCTTTAACAGAGGCGATTGTAACGCCTTCATATGGTTATACTATCGTAAAATTACTTCTTCAGCATGGGGCTAATGCTAATCATGAAAATAACCGTCATGAAACCCCCATGGCTTATGCTTTATCCGCTCAAAATAGCTCTCATACTTCCATAATCAAGCTACTTAGAAAATATGGAGCAAGAACACCTAAGCCATACGGTTGGAAGTTGGATAGTGAGTATTCTCTTGCGTCCATAAAAGCCAGTCTTAAGCGTGGGAATTATGTGAATGCTAGGGATGAATACGGCAATACTTTATTTTATAAAATGACAGAACGTGGCTATATTCCACAAATGGCGTATTTACTCAAACGTGGAGCGAGTATCAATATGGGAGATTCTAAAGGCTATACTCCGCTTATGAGATATCTAGATGAGAATACGGATTTCGACGGCGTAGGATTTCTTTTAAAACACGGAGCGAAGATCAATGCTCAAGATCTAGAGGGCAATACTCCCTTAATTCATGCCATGTCCCACCATAAAAATAATGTGAAAATAGTCGCTTATCTGCTAAAACATGGAGCGAATCCCAATCTCGTAAACCACCAAGGCGAAACCTCATTAACTATGTTTAAATATGATAGGTATACCAATGTTATACCGTATCTTTTAAATCATGGTGCTAAATTTCCACCTAAGCGTACTATTTATGATTTCCACTATTTCTTTGATGATGAAGGCTATTTTAGTAAGGGTTTGTATCTAGAAAATGTTAGATTTATGGTTAATCATGGCTTGAATGTGAATTCCACATTAGTCCATCAGGGGTATGGGCATAATCACGCCATGAATTTATTGGAATTTGTTTTAAATGAACATATTCCAGAAACTATCACTCATCCTGTGCCACATCAATATCATGTTATTTATGAAACCAAAGAATATTCTCCTGCCTTTAATGCTACTATAATGTTTTTAGTTAAGCAGGGTGCAGATATGAACTATAAGGATAAAAATGGCTATAGTGCTTTAATGTATGCTTTAGCCAATAGTATTATCTCAAGCCAACTGATCGAATTTTTCATCAAACATGGAGCAGATATCAATATGAAAGATAAGGCAGGCAATAAGCTTTACACTTACGCCTTAAAACACACCCACTCAACTGCCACTATCGATCTATTAGTCGATCATGGTATGGATGTTAAATCCACCGACCAATATGGCTGGACTCCGCTAATGTGGGCTTGTATGTATAATCCCGTAGAAGAAGTTATCGG
>NQOV01000009.1 GCA_002632265.1 Rhodospirillaceae bacterium MC! | reverse complement strand
TGATTATAACCAATTCCTGATATCATATTACTTTCCGTAATATCTTGATTATTAAGAAATTTCACTTGTGGATTACCAACAAATAAGCTAGTATAATCATTATGATAGATGTTATATTTAACGCCCACATACGGATTAAGAAGAATTAATTTACTAAAATTTTTATTATCAATATAGTTCAAACTGCTATTCACACACAAAAGACAAAAACCGCCCATTGCTCTCGAAAAATCGTAGAATTCTTGCGAATTATTTTGCAAAATATCATTCCAAACGAAATCAATAACAGAATTATTAAAAACGTAGGGATTATCTATGGACGAATCTATTTTGTTATAATTAGGCCTTTCATACGAAAATGGCGAACCCACCATATGAGACGGCGTTAATTCCTGATTTTTCTGACCATTTGCCAATAATGTTTGCGATCTATTTAACGTAGATACTTGACGCACCCCCATTCCCTGATTAATCCCATTCATCTGATGATTACTAGACATATGAACTTGATGTACAAAAGGATTACCATAACCCACCCCACCAGTCGCCCCAGCCCCACGACTCATAGAACTACCACCAATCACACCAGATCCACCACCCATAGATCCACCACCAGCTATACCAGATCCGCCACTCATAGATCCACCACCAATCACACCAGATCCACGACCCATAGAACTACCGCCAATCACACCAGATCCACGACTCATCGAACTACCACCAGCTATACCAGATCCACGACTCATAGAGCTACCACCAGCTATACCAGATCCACGACCCATAGAACTACCCCCAGTTATACCAGATCCACGACTCATCGAACTACCCCCAGTTATACCAGATCCACGACTCATCGAACTACCACCAATCACACCAGATCCACGACTCATCGAACTACCACCAATCGCACCAGATCCACGACTCATAGAGCTACCACCAGCTATACCAGATCCACGACTCATCGAACTACCACCAGCTATACCAGCCCCACGACCCATAGAACTACCACCAGTTATACCAGATCCACCACTCATCGAACTACCGCCAATCACACCAGATCCACGACTCATCGAACTACCACCAGCTATACCAGATCCACGACTCATAGAACTACCACCAATCGCACCAGATCCACGACCCATAGAGCTACCACCAGCTATACCAGCCCCACGACCCATAGAACTACCACCAGCTATACCAGATCCACCACTCATAGAGCTACCACCAATCGCACCAGATCCGCCACTCATCGAGCTACCACCAGCTATACCAGATCCACGACCCATAGAGCTACCACCAGCTATACCAGATCCGCCACTCATAGAGCTACCACCAGTTATACCAGATCCACGACTCATAGAACTACCACCAGCTATACCAGATCCACGACTCATAGAACTACCGCCAGTTATACCAGATCCACCACTCATCGAACTACCACCGCCGATCATACCAGATCCACCACTCATAGAGCTACCGCCAGCTATACCAGATCCACCACTCATCGAACTAACGCCAGTTATACCAGATCCGCCACCCATAGAACTACCGCCAAGCGATATCCCACCAATCCCCACACGAGACGAACTCATTAGACCACCTGTGGCATGTGGTTGGATTCTACTATGGCTAAATGTCATTGTTTGGGCAAGTGTCTTATTACTAAATATTATTAAAAATATACATAGTGATAATCTAGTTAATGTATGTGTCATGTTGTTCATGTTTTATTCAAAATACTTATATTATTTAATGATTTATTATAAAAGAATTATAACTATAAAGTAATTAATATATTGATAAAAATTTTGTATCTATGTTCTTTTTACATGTTAGTTTATTAAGTAATATTTAAAACAACTTTTAGTATACTCAATTGACTATTAAAGTTTGATATTGGTCGCTTATTATATGTATTATAAAAAATAAATAAAAATATTTTAAGCATTTTTTTTAATTTGAGCGAATACTGTTTGTATAATTTGTAATTTTTTTGAATATTTAGGCTTGTTTTTCTTGTAATTTATAGCTAATTCTATAGTATATGCCTTTAGTTTTTCTCTGAATTATTCTCTTTACATTTAAAAGAATCAGAATTTCTATTTAATTATAGACATGATGATATATATATGGTATTATTAAATGAATTTAGAAATAAATCATTGTGATATAATATTACAATTTAATAGATGAAGTTAGTAAATTTTTTCATCTAAAATATTCAAGAGCCTTTTAAAATGAAACAAACTAGATGGAGTTATTTATGGAGCTATTAAGTGTCTCAAAAGAATCGCTTGATTTAGTTGATAAATTAAAAAAACAATATCAAAATAATAATCCGATTACCATGCCAGGTACTCAACGTGATATTATTCTTCCAGATAGTTTGCTTCAAAACAATGTGGATTTATCTGTGTTGGATTCGAGTATTCCGCTGGCGTTGATAGCGTCGAAAGATCCAGAGCCGACTATGGCGATGGCGGCATCTGTGAGGATGTCGCCTAAGGCGTTTCAAGAGAAGTTAGTGCCTGATGTTTTACGTATGATTGCCGAAAAGACTCCCCATAACGAAGTTAGAAAGGGGATAGATCTCATGATAGAACATGATTTTAATCCTCAAGCTATCGCCCATGTTATGCGACACACGCAAGGATCTATCATTCAGGCAAGAACTGTATATTCTAACAAAATGCTTAATAATCTCAATGAGTTTTTAAATGGCACTGTGGATTCTAAGTTGTTTCTTGATAAATTCTTAAAACTAAGTGGCACAGGAAATATTAAAACAGAAATTCAAACTCGTTTGATCTGTAGTTTGATTACATCAAAAAATATCCGCCCTAAGATTAAGTTTATGTTATTAGAGAAATTTGATAGATTACCACCACCCATTAAATACGCCATTGTTGATAAGGTTTTAAATGCTCCGTCTAGCGAAAAGCATATTGATATCTTAAAGGAAGAGCTATCATGGATAGTAAAAGAAGATCCTCTATTCACAGGCAAAACCTAAGATATTAACACATTATTCATTCTAACAACAATCACAAACCTAAGAAAGAACAAGAATCACATGACTATAGAAATCCTATCAGATAAAGATATTAAAAATCTAAGCTTTGAAGACGCTTTGGAGAAGTTGGAAACCATTGTCAAAAATATGGAACAGGGTAACAATAAACTTGATGACGCTATCAACGCTTACGAACAGGGAATCAAACTGCAAAAACATTGCCAATTCAAATTGAACGAAGCTCAATTGAAGTTGGAAAAAATGTCCATTAAAGACGGTGAACCCGTGTTAAATGAAGTTGATATGGAATAATTCTAATTATAAGCTAATAAAAAATAATTATAAAACAATCAAATAACCGCTTAAAATCAAGGAGCGTATTATGAATCAAGAAATCACTTTAGAAGAAGCGATGAAAGTAGCGTCTAAAACTACCGATAACACCATGAGAAAAATTTTACCTAGTAATGTAACGCCTTGGGTAAAACTTTTTGACGCTATGCACTGGTCTGCATTGGGCGACGGTAAGAAATTGCGTCCGTTTTTAGTATTACAAACTGCGATAATGTTTGATGTTTCCTATACTGAATCCGTAAGATGTGCGTCAGCTCTTGAGTTAGTTCATAGTTATTCTTTAGTCCATGATGATCTACCAGCTATGGATAATGCCAGTCTTCGCCGTGGTAAGGCTAGCACGCACAAGAAATTCGATGAGGCAACCGCCATTCTCGCAGGGGACGCCTTGCTTACTTTAGCCTTTGAAGTGCTAGCCGATGAGCAAACCCATGCAGATGTTAACATCCGTATGGAGTTAGTTAAATCCTTAGCTCGAGCGTCTGGTGGACATGACGGAATGATCGCAGGGCAAGTCTTGGACATGATTTCCGAAGGACAAGAATTGGACGAATCAACACTCAACACCTTACAAGATATGAAAACAGGAGCATTAATCAACTCATCTGTAGAATTCGGTGCGATTATCGGTAGAGCAAGCGAAGAAGAAAGAACCGCCTTAAAAAAATACTCATCAAATCTTGGTTTAGCTTTCCAAATTACCGACGATATCCTAGATGTCATAGGTGATACTAAAATCACAGGTAAGGAAGTCGGCAACGATGTGGATAACAACAAAGCAACCTACGTATCTATTTTAGGCTTGGATAAAGCAAAGAAACATGCACAATTCAAAATCGATGAAGCAGTCAAAGCTCTCACCATTTTCGGCGATAGGGCAAAAATGCTTTGCGAACTGGCTTATTACATATTAAATAGACAAAAATAATTTATTGCTGTAATCCAGCCTAAAATATCCTATAAAACTTTTAAGATAAAGAAATCTAAAAACATGAAAAATAAATTATTTAGCAATATCAACTCTCCTGAAGATCTAAAGAAGTTAGCCGTAAACGAACTGATTCCCTTAAGTGATGAAATTAGAAATACATTAATTGAGACCATATCACAAACAGGCGGACATTTGGGATCTAACTTGGGAGTAGTAGAGCTTACCATTGCTTTACATTATGTTTTTAATAGTCCTACTGATTCGCTTGTGTGGGATGTTTCACATCAATCATATATCCACAAAATGCTCACAGGACGCAAGGATAAAATGTTAAGTATTCGCCAAAAAAATGGTATATCAGGATTTATATCACGAGCGGAAAGCGTGCATGATTGCTTTGGAGCTGGGCATTCTTCCACTTCCATTTCTGCCTCTGTAGGAATCGCCCTTGCCAACAAACTCAATAATATTCAAGCTAAAACCATAGCCATAATTGGCGATGGCTCGCTATCTGGCGGGCTGGCTTTTGAAGGCTTAAATAATGCTAATCTATGCGATTCTAACCTTATTGTCATCGTAAATGATAATAATATGAGCATTGATCGTCCCACTGGGGCCTTATCGGCTTATTTATCTAATATTTTAACCAAAAAGCCCTTTGATCAAGCTAGGCATATGATAACCAATCACATGGAAAAACTTCCGACATCATTACAAGAGATATCGAAAAAAGTGAAATCTATCACTAAAGAAGTTATTACAGGCGATAAATACTTCGAGCATATGGGCTTTGATTATTACGGCATTCTTGACGGTCATGACATTCCGCAATTGGTTTCTACTTTATCCAATTTAAAGAATTTACAAAAGAATAAACCGATCCTTTTACATGTGAAAACCAATAAGGGTAATGGCTATCATCATGCGGAAAATGCAATAGATAAACTCCATGGCGTTACTAAATTCAATGTGGATACAGGCAAAAACGAGCAGAAGAATTCCGAAAATGAAAATAAAACAACTCTTACTCAAATCTTTAGTGAGAGTCTGTTGGAAATCGCTAAGAATGATGAAAAGATCATCGCCATAACCTCGGCAATGCTTGGTAATACAGGATTACAACCCTTTAAGGATTACGCTCCCCATAGGGTTTTCGATGTGGGAATCGCCGAAATGCACTCTCTTGTTTTTGCCAGTGGCCTTGCTATCAAAGGCTTTAAGCCCTTTGTTGCAGTATATTCCACATTCCTACAACGAGCTTACGACGGAGTTATCCATGACGTATCACTCCAAAATCTTCCAGTAAAATTAGTCTTAGATCGTGCAGGATACGTCGGTGCTGACGGCAAAACCCATGCGGGAATGTTCGATCTTAATATGTTGGTTAATATTCCCCATATGGTTGTTCTTGCTCCGTCTTCCCCTACGGAATTGGTCTCAATGCTATATACCATGAGCGTTTATAAGGATTCCCCCATTGCCATACGTTTCCCTAAGGGCGTATGCGATAAAATTAATGTTAAAGATAACCTTAAATTAATGGAGATAGGAAAATCTAATCTCATTCAAAAGGGATCTAACATCGCCATTTTATCCTTAGGTGGACGTTTAGACAACGTAAAAAAAGCCAGTGATATCTTAAAAAATGAACATAATATCCATATTACAATCATCGATTCTCGCTTTGCCAAACCTTTAGATGTGCATATGCTAAAAGAATTAGCACAATCCCATAAGGCGATCATCACAATCGAAGAGGGAATAACAGGCGGTTACGGTTCGAGCGTCGCCAAATATCTAACCGACGCACACCTACTTGGCGGACAAAATGATCTTATCTTTAAGGAAATGAGCATGCCCGATGAATACATCGAACACGCCACCATAGAAGAACAATACACCCAAGCAAAACTCGACACATCCGCCATAGTTCTCGCCGTAAAAAACCTAACTGATTCCCAATAAAAACCCTCGCATGCTTTGGGGTTCAATTTTGGGCTTATTTTTGTTATGAAAAATTTTATTTAGGCTCTATAGTAGTTATATATGACTTTTATTGTTAAATTTATTTGTATTTAAAGAGAATTATATTTATTTTACTACGTATTTTCACTTATGTACACATAATAAACTTTTTAATATGCACGATAAGGCGAACAGAAGTCAGTTAATGCTAGTAAAATATAATCTTTTCTTTATGAAAGGAAAATTTATAATAATTTTATAAAAAAAATTTGACATTGTGTATTTCGTATGCTATATTAATCTACAGATAATAAAAAGCATGTGTAAGATTGCTTACACATGGGTTAATCACTAACTTAAACAATAGAGAATCAAGTGTCAAATTCAAGCCATGGTTTAAGAGACTTAAGTATATTAAACATAATTTCTAGCATATTAGGGAATTATTTCATAAGGAAAATATTAGTAGGATTAGTAACAATTTGGGTTGTTATTACTGTTACATTCTTTATTATGCGTTTAGCTCCTGGTGGTCCATTTACTGGCGAACGTCAGTTAGATCCTGCAGTATTGGCGAACTTAAGGCATTCTTACGGTTTAGATCTGCCCCTATGGAAGCAATATGCCATGTATATGTTAAATCTATTACATGGAGACTTGGGCCCATCCTTAAAGGATACCACTTTCACGGTAAAAGAACTTTTAGGTATCGGCTTACCCAATAGTATCCTTTTAGGATTGCTAGCTTTAGCCAATGCTTTGATCTTTGGTGTTTCAATCGGAACTCTAGCGGCTTTACATCATAATGGTTGGCAAGATTATACGGTTATGTTTATTGCCATTGTTGGGATTATTTGCCCAAGTTTTGTCCTTGCTCCTTTGTTAACATTGGTGTTTGGGGTAAATTGGGGAATCTTGCCTGTGGCAGGTTTCGGCTCGCACTCTCCAGAACATTGGTTGTATTTCTTTTCTCCTGAATATCAGCATGGGAGTCATTGGTGGTCCTTTATGATTCCGACCATACCCAAGGAATCGATTTTATGGGCTTTTGATAAACATTTGATATTACCTGTTATTTCCCTTTCACTACCTGTTATCGCCATGCTAGCCCGCCTAACTCGTGGGAGTATGATCGAAGTTATGAACGCAAACTACATCCGTACCGCTCGAGCGAAAGGCTTATCAGAACGTAGAATCATTGTAAAACATGCCCTTAAGGGAGCGTTATTGCCTGTTGTATCCGTACTTGGACCGCTAATCGCAGGGATTACCACTGGTTCGGTTGTGATTGAAAAGATCTACAACATATCAGGTGTGGGTAGATACTTTGTGGACGGTGCATTAAATAGAGATTATACCTTAGTCCTAGGTACGGTTGTTCTTTATTCTGCTCTATTAATTAGCTTAAATACCATAGTTGATATTACCTATGGTTACATCGATCCAAGAATCAAGAAATAGGTAAGGAGTGGGAAAAAGCACTTAGTACTTATTCCTTATTTCAACCCAACCCAACCCTTTTAAGTTATATATTAAGCCAACAGATAAAAAAAACAAAAGTGAGAGATTATGACAAGTTTACTAAAAACTCGTAAAGAAAAAGCAAAGGATATAATGGAAATGCAGAGCCGAAGTCTTTGGGGCGATGCTTTACATCGTCTTTTAAGCAATCGTGCTGCCGTTGTTTCCCTGTGGATTTTATTTTTGATTATAATATTTTCCTTAGTTACTCCGATTATTGTTTCCCACATAGAATATTATGTTGATCTTGATACTCCTGACGGCGATACTATCCCACTATTATTTTATCATTGGGGATTCCCTAGTAAGTATCCTGACGCCGAGGCTTTGGATTATACTACAACCATTTTAGATCATGCCACTCAACCGCCGTCATTACATCATCTTTTCGGTACGGATGGCGATGGACGTGATATCCTATTGCGTGTTGCCTATGGTGCTAAGATCTCGTTAGCGGTGGGATTTGTTGCCACTGCTGTATCCTTGTGTATCGGTGTGGTTTATGGTACTACCGCAGGTTATTTCGGTGGACGAATCGATACATTTATGATGCGTGTTGTTGATATCATGTACGGTCTACCATTCATGTTTCTTGTGATCCTGTTAATGACATTATTTGGTAAACAATTCATTTTATTATTCGTCGCTTTAGGAGCGGTTCAATGGTTAACAATGGCAAGAATCGTCCGTGGTCAAACAATGTCCATTCGCCAAAAGGAATTCATCGAGGCCGCCGAAGCTTTGGGCGTTCCCACTAGTCGCATATTGTTTAAGCATATTATACCAAATATCCTAGGGCCTGTAATTGTGTACATTACTTTAACAGTACCAGCGGTTATCCTTGAAGAGAGTTTTCTTTCCTTTTTAGGTTTAGGTGTCCAAGAACCGATGACAAGTTGGGGGGTGCTGATTTCCAACGGTAAAGACGTTATGCAACAAGCCCCATGGATGTTAATTTTTCCTGCTACTTTTCTAGCCATAACCCTTTTGTGCTTTAACTTTATTGGCGATGGTCTGCGTGATGCACTTGATCCCAAAGATAGATAGATAGATAAACAAAATTAAGAGCTAAGTTTTAACAACTCAAGTAATCAAGAGAGAAAGTATAAAAAGATGAATGAAAATGAAAACAATAACATTTTACTAGATGTAAAAAATTTAACCACAACATTCTCAACTCAAGAGGGAAACGTGGCCGCTGTTAATGATCTATCATTTCAGATAAAAGCAGGTGAAACCCTAGGAGTAGTAGGGGAATCAGGTTCAGGAAAGTCTCAATTGTTCATGTCTATTTTAGGTTTGCTGGCGAATAATGGTAAAGCCGAAGGGAGCGTGAAATATAAGGGCAAAGAGATCCTAAACCAAAAGAAAACCCTTGAAGAGATCCGTGGCGATCGCCTTAGTATGATCTTCCAAGATTCCATGACTTCCTTAAATCCTTTTGTAAAAATTAGCGATCAGTTAACAGAAGTTTTAATGGTACATCGTGGGATATCATATAACGACGCCTTAAACGAAGCCATTAATATGCTGGATATGGTTTCCATTCCTCGTGCTAAAACACGTGTTCATCGCTATCCCCATGAGTTTTCTGGCGGTATGCGTCAAAGGGTGATGATCGCCATGAGTTTGATTTGTAAGCCCGATCTTCTAATTGCCGATGAGCCAACAACCGCTCTTGATGTAACAGTCCAAGCACAGATTTTAGATATTATCGATAATCTTAAAAAGGAATTGAATATGGCGGTTGTGATGATCACTCACGATCTAGGGGTAGTTGCTCGTGTGGCCGAGAATGTTATGGTTATGTATGGCGGGCGTGCCATTGAAAAAGGTACGGTTGATGAGATATTTTATACCCCATCTCATCCTTATACCGCTGGATTGTTGGCGTCTATGCCACGCTTGGACGATGATTCAAATAAGGCATTATATACCATTCAAGGATCTCCGCCGAATCTGCAGAATTTACCTGTTGGCTGTGCCTTTTCTCCACGTTGTGAATATGTCATGGATCAATGTAAAACATCTGTCCCACCCCTTGAGTGCTTTGATGTTAACAGGCATAGAGCTTGTTTCTTAGATAATTATCAAGATTTAATAGAAAACATTAACAGAGGTCAATAATAAAGGTCAATAGAATCACATGAAAAAAATCTTAGAAGTTAAAAACTTAAAAAAACATTTTCTTATCCCCAATCCGAAGTTGTTCGCTCCTGATGAGGCCTTAAAAGCGGTTAACGATGTTACATTCGATGTTTACGCAGGCGAAACACTGGGAATCGTAGGCGAATCAGGTTGCGGAAAATCCACTCTCGGACGTACCATACTGCAAGTCTTAAAACCCACAGGCGGAGACGTAATCTATCATCAACCTGATGTTGATAACCATTTGGATGATAGCATTAATTTATCAGAACTAAAGAAAAAAGATCTTATCATCGCACGTAAGGAAATGCAAATTATTTTCCAAGATCCACTAGCAAGCTTGAATCCGAGAATGACCATTGGCGAAATCATCGGCGAACCGCTTTTACTCTATCGAAAACATATGAACAAAAAAGAGCGAGAAGAAGAAGTACTACAATGGATGGAACGTGTTGGCTTACTGCGTGGCATGTATAACCGCTATCCCCACGAATTTTCAGGGGGACAGTGTCAACGTATTGGAATCGCTCGTGCGATGATTTTAGGTCCTAAAATTATTGTCTGCGATGAAGCCGTATCAGCTCTAGATGTCTCAATTCAAGCTCAAGTAGTTAATTTACTACAATCATTACAACAAAAGTTCAATACAACATTCCTATTCATTAGCCATGATTTATCGGTTGTAAGATATATTAGTGATCGTATTCTTGTACTGTATCTTGGTAAAGTTATGGAAATCGCCTCCAAAGACCAAATCTACAACACCTCCCGCCACCCCTACACTAAAGCCCTAATTTCCGCCGTTCCCATCCCCAATCCCAAACTCGAACGAGAACGTGAACGCTTCGACCTCAAAGGCGAAATCCCATCCCAAATTCATCCCCCATCTGGTTGCGTCTTCCGCACCCGTTGCCCCTACGCCGACGACCTCTGTAGCCAAAAAACCCCACAAACCGAAGAAGTCGAACCCGGCCACTTCATATCCTGCCACCACTGGAAAAAACACTAACCCCATACCCAACCAGCCTATCACCCTCTTTAGGTAGATATCTTGACATATTGTTATTCCAAGTTATATGTATTTAACTTCATTAAACGAATATATAAACTTTACTATTATATTTAGTACTATGTGAATTCATTTTGATATAAATTACAATAAATATTTTTTGTAGTATTATAACTTGGAATGACAATAACAGAACATCACAAAGAAAATATGGTTGTGCTTATTATTACTCTTCTTCTTGTTGTTTCTGGCCTAAAATGTATATATGATTAGTATATCTATTAACACTTTAAGTATGTTTTAATAAAGTAGATGTTTGTGGATATGCTATTAGTTTAGTATAATATATCTAAAGTAATATTATATATACTTATATTATACCTAGTTTAGGCCTGAAAATATAGATAATAGAAAGGTTTATTGTATGTTGTTTATATGATTTATATTTACAGGCCTAAATAATAGGCCTGATGTTGTGAATGTAGTGATGAAAGTAAGGGGTGGTGGGGTGTGTGCTACATCGCTTTAAGGTAGTGGTGCTACATCGCTTTAGGGGGGGCGATGTAGTAGTGGGGGGATAGTTAGCCTTTGGCTTTTTCTAGGTATTCGTGGGTTAGGGTGTCTACTTTTACTTTGGTGCCAGATGCGATGTGGGGTGGGACTAGGATTTTTAGGCCGTTGGTTAGGATGGCGTTTTTGTATGAGGAAGATGCGGTTTGTCCTTTGACAACGGCGTCGGCTTCGGCGATTTCTACTATCATTTGTTTTGGTAGGGATACAGAAATAATATCATCTTCGTAAGATTCAACTTCAACCATTAAGCCATCTGTTAGAAAAGGGTATTGTTCTTCTAGGATAGTATTTTTATCTACGGAAATTTGGTCGAATGTTTCAGGGTCCATTAGGGTAATAAGACCAGCGTCTTCAAAAAGATATTGATAATCTTGTTGTTCTAAGGAAATACGCTCAATGGTTTCGGTGGCACGAAAGCGTTCATTTAATTTTGTTCCTGTCTTAATATCTTTCAACTCAATTTGAGCAAAAGCCCCACCTTTACCAGGCTTCACCGCTTGGGTTTTAACAGCACGCCATAAGCGATTGTTGTGCATAATTATATTACCTGGATTGATTTGATTTCCGTTAACTTTCATAGTGAATTATCCTTTTATTTAGTTAAGTTTACAAGTTATTATGTGATATAATGTTTTTAATGTTTTATAGTATAACAAAATTATCACGGATCTTCAAGCGTTTTTTCCATCCATTTTAAATATATAACATTTAATAAATAAACTATAGCGAGATTGAACATCGCTATGTTCGAACCGTCTGCCAAGATATCTGATCGGATAGGGGTGGGTTTAGTTATTGTATCTGCGGTCTTCTTCTTCTTCGAGTTTTTTGATTTTTTTGAATTTGTCGCCGACGCCTTCGCCCCATAGGTCTCGAAGTTCTTTGCGTTTACTTTCAAGGGAAACTACACGTTTTTTAGCAAAGATTACTACGATGTAACGAGCAATATAAGGAATGGTAAAGAATAGCACCCAGCCCACAGACGCACATATATACATTGCGATTAAGCGGTAGGGATTGACTACAATTTGGAATGCGAGATCTATGGAGTTTGTGTTGGTCCATAGATAGAATAATGAGGGAAAGACACCAGCGATGTTACAAGATGTTACGCACCAACCAAACATTCTTGTCATGGATTTATCGACTAAACCAGCGACAACGCTTGGGAATAATCCTACCACTAACACAATAAGGGTAGGCATGGCTACAAATGCCAGCAATACTACAGATATGAAAATATAAGCAACAGATTTTTTCTTCCACTTTTGGAATTGGTTGCGTTGATCATCTTGTTTTTTATATAAAGCTTCCGCTTGTTTTTTTCTACTAGGCATATAATTTCCTAACTTATAAAAGTATTAAGGTTGATTGTGAACTAAAGTTAATCTAGAATGTGAAACAAAATGTACATATGTTTTGTTTGCTTTTGTTTGTTTTCATTCTAATGAATGGCGGCCATAAGAGTGTATAACATATAGCCGATAATTCCGAAAATGGAAAAGATAATTCCTGCCACGGTGGCCACTTGTTCGCCAATGCGATGACCATGGAAATGGAGTTCTTGATAGTCATCCACTAATAAATTATCTTCTCGCATGGCAAGAACATATTCATCTTCAGCTACTTTAAAGGCCTTATCATCGGCACGACGCCTGTCTTTATCGCCAATTTCTTGGTAGATATCTGGTAGGCTACCTTGTTTAAGGAGCTTCTCGAGACGTTTAAGAACTTTCTTTCTAGTATCCACATTACGATAAATTTCCGCCGCACCTTTAATATGCTTGCCCAACCATTGGGACAAATGAGGCACAGGCTTATTTTTACAACGCCATTGAACGGTTGCTAATAATGATAACATCCCCAGAGTGGAATATGAGACATTCACATCTCTTAAACTTTCCAAATGAGGTAGAACATCTTTAGAATCAAGATTGGCAATAATAAAGGCGGTTATATGTTTATCAAGTGGTCTTTCGTCTTGATTAACATAGGGAGCAACCCTATTTAAGGCAGGAAGTAAACCCCTGATATCTGTAACATATTCATCCTTTAAAAGTGGCGATAAGCAATTTAAACCCGGGGCAAGTTCGTACAAACAACGCTCGATTCCGCCACCGATTCGCTTATCTCTTAAGATCTTACCGAGTTTTTGGATTAATTTACCATAAAGCGTAGTTAAAGGCCCTAACATCTGACGTTCAAGCCAATCCTTAGCGATGTTACGAAGAATTAATTCGGAGAAATCTATGAGCGGTAAGCTGTTAATCACATAATAACTTAAGGTATAGCCTAAACTATCGATCATGATATTAAGAGTTTTATAGCGAATCGGTCCATAAGGATCTAAGGCCATACACATGTAAGAGGAAAACATGAAGACATTACTACTACGTATGGGATCATCAATGATGTTCGAGATCATAACTGCCGATTCCACATCCTTTAAATCTTTCATTACCCAATGATAGATTGAGCCATCTACTAGCTCTTGGACTTTACCAGGATTCTGCCCTAGCTCTTCGGCTATTTGGCGAGTATTAGTGAAACTTTTGCCATTGAATTCGAAAGGACGTGTTGGTCTTGGAGTTTTTTCCTGTTGTGGTGGGGTTACCCTAGCACTTTCAACCCAGTTTTCTGCGTCTTCAATTGTCCAACGGATAGAGGCGTCGTCGGATAAACAACCACGTAAGAAATCAATCAAACGGGGTTCGGAAATTTGGGCAGGACTTAAGGAGCTATAACTTCCCTCTTCAATTTTCATCTTAAGGAGATCGTATTTACTGTAACCATGTAAAGGTTGTGCACCTTCGAGAATGTGAACGATCATTACACCTAGGGCGTATATATCATCACTTGCATTTCCTGTACCACGTCCATGTTTATCGGCCATGGCACGCTCGATGGTTTCGTATACAACTGGTTGGCTAGCACCTGGCATACTAGTTATACAATCCCCTAATACAAGTTCGGTTTGTTCTTTATCTGCAAAATAAATATTGTTTACACGGATATTTCTATGGGATATGGCTTGTTGTTCTAATAGACGTAATGTGGTTAAAATTGGTCTAATGATATTATTTGGTAATTCTCTTGGTAGCAGAGATTTATATATATCTGCCAAAGCAGGCCCTAAGGGCTTTTTATAAATAAAGAATGTGGCAGAACGTCCTTCGGATTTTACTACTTCACTTGAATAGGCGATTAATTTAAGAGTCCCATTTAGTCCTTTACCCATGAATTTCTTCGAGATATTAATACGTGGATTAATACCTTCTTCTGGTATTAAAGCAAACAATAAATTGCTTGGATCTTCCTTATCTATAGCCTTATAGGCCTTAGAAGTAAGAGATGAAAATCGCTTTAAAGGGCTATCTAAATACACCTGAAATCTATCAAGAATCGTAACAACATCACTAGCTTTACTAATTTTATGTTCTGAATCTTCTTCAATTAGTTCTGGTTCTATATATTCTTGTTGATCGTTAACATTACTCATTCTTTATAAAGCACCTTTATTGTTTCTTTTTATAAATCCTTAAATATTTAAATAAATATTCCAATCTAGAATTAAAAGTAAAATTTATGGTAAAGATTTATTAATTAATAATATCACATAATACTATGAGTATAAAACAAAAAAGTTAAGGTATCATGAATTTTTATTAAAAGATAGTTATATTTTTAAACCGAGTTAATATCCCTAAAATGCTTGACCAGTATAAGACATATTACGAGAGTCCATTAAGAGATCACACACTTCACGCACCGCACCTTTACCACCGCTTAATTCCGTAATGAAATCAGCTCTTTCTTTGATTGCTTTATGGGCGTCGGCTACGGTTAGCTTTAAGCCTGCATAAGCAAACATTGGTAGATCGTTCACATCATCGCCCACATGACAAACTTCCGAGGTTTTGATTCCTTCTTGTTCGCAAATATCTTTTAAGATCTGTGCTTTATCGCCCACATTCTGATAAACATATTTACATTTAATGCGATCTTTAAATCTAAAATCAATCAAAGGAGCTTGCGAACCTGTAACAATGGCAATGGGAATGCCTGTTTCACGTTGAAGTTGCACCATACCCATACCATCTTTAGCATTAAAATTACGTGTTTGTACGTTGTTATCATCATAGATAATTCCGCCATCTGTTAGAACGCCGTCCATATCTAAGCACAAAAGTTTAATACTTTTAAGCTTTTCTACGATCTCTTCCCTTGAAAGTGTTCTTGTGGGATTTACGTTGATTAGATTGATATCGTCGGCTTTTTGCATGTGTATAATTCCTTATTTTATAATTTTAGCATAATTGCTAGTTTCTGGATTATACATTATATGTATTATGGTTTCAAGTGATTTATTTTTTAAGATCCATTTACCGTCAAAGATATTCTTTTTATTTAACGCTGTATTTGTTTTAGTTTTAAAATTCTGCTTAACTACAATTAGTTACACATATAAATCCCATGATGTATCTTAGCATAGCACATGAGATAAATCAAGTTATTTTTTCTAATTATTTAGGTTTTTATTAAGAAAGATTATAGAATTCAACATCTTTCTTAATTTAACTATACTAAGACATATATAGGCTTTTCGCAACACATGGGCCCAGAGAAAATCACAAAGTATTTAAGAGCCATTTTCCTTGGCGTATGGGGGTATTGCTTATGGCCAAGCCTGTAGCATTATCTATTTCGATGAAAGCACCGCAGATAGTGCCTTCATTTTCGGCAGGAGTGAAACGTCCTTCTTTTGTGGCGTTTTTAAAGCGATGTATGGGGACTTTTTTATCCATACCGATCACGGAATCGTAATCTCCGCACATGCCTGCATCGGTTTGGTATGCTGTGCCGTTTTCTCTGATCATGCTATCGCCTGACGGTACATGAGTATGAGAGCCGATAACCGCACTGACAGATCCGTCAAGATATTGACCTATGGCATATTTTTCGCTCGTGGTTTCGGCGTGGATATCAACGAAAATAGCGTCTACATCCCTTTTAAGTTTGCAATCACGCAAGAGATTATTAATGGCTATAAAAGGATTTTCAATGGGCGTATTCATATAAACACTCCCTAAAAGCATGGTAATTAAAATGCTTTGACCGTTTTTCATTTTATATTTGATGTATCCTAGGGAATTCTTGGGCTTTTCCTTTTCGTTTAAGGATATAAGTATGTTTTTATTTTCGCTTAAATAGGGGATGATCGATTTATTATCATAGGAATGATTGCCCAAAGTAATCACATCAATACCCAACTCGAAGAACTCTTCGGCTATTTTCGGCGTGATACCGAATCCATGAGCAGAATTTTCGCCGTTAGCGATAATTACATCTGGTTGCAAGTTTGTTTTCAACTCTGGTAAATACTTATGCACCGCTTGGCGTCCTGATTTACCAACAATATCGCCCAAATATAATATCTTCATACACATTCCTTATATGGTTATTTTTGTTTTTTAGAATTGCTTAAGCCAGTATACAGACATTTTCTTTATTATTAGTAAATTAACAAGAACTAAAGAAATCTTTTTCCGTTAAGAGAGACATGAGACTCACATCATACTCATTGGTTTTGAACTCTTCTTTTTCCAGATAACATTCACTTAAACAGATCCCCACAGATACAAGAGAATCATTTATTTTTTGATAAAAACTTAAGGTATTATCATAATATCCGCCACCGTATCCTATGCGGTGGAAATTTTTATCGACTCCTAAGGCAGGGACTAAGATGTAATCTATATATAGAGTGTCTTTTGCTAAAATATTTATGGGTTCTTTGATTTTATAGGGATTATCTTGGGATATCTGTTCATCAATGCTTTTATTAAAATCCAGTTCACCAAAGGCAAGAACACGGCTTCCCTTTATGGTTTTAGGAATTAAAATAGTGTTATTTTCTCCTAAATATCTTAAGAGCGGTAAGATATCAATTTCATTTTCCATGGGATAATAACCACAAATTATCTTATTTGTAGCCTTAAGAATCTCGGGAGTATTCTTAAACTTCTTGATATTTTCATGAGTAAAAATCTTAGATCCTGTAAATTTTTCTCTTTTCTCTAAAAGAGCGAATCTTTTTTCCTTTTTATAGTGATCCATAAGCTTGCGAATCCTTATTATTGTTCATATTATATATTGGAATTCTTAGAGTATAACATAGGAAAATATCACTTGCGAGCGAATCTTTTTAATGTAATATTTTATGAATATATCAAATAGTTTAAAAAGAAATACCAACCCTATATTTATCAATAACTATCCCCTACTCCAAGAGTTAAAAATATTAATGAAAATTTAATATTCTTGACTCTAACGCTTGAATATGTTATGTTTTTATTATGCTTAGAAATTGATAGGATTCTATCATGTTTAACTTTTATGGAAATAACATAATAAAAATAAATTATTATCTATTGTAAGAATTACAGGTATTAGAAAATGAATAAATTTAGATTATTAACAACAGTGGCTCTAATGAGCTTAGGTGCAATGGCGATATCAGAAAATGCAATGGCGGATTCCGATACCTTAACACCAGAAGAGTTAGCACAATATACAATCGATAATGACGGGGTAAAACGTCATATTGTCGACGGTAGTCTCTTAACGCCTGAAGAGTTAGAACAATATACAATAGATAACGACGGTGTAAGACACTACGTGGCTGATATCTCTCCTGAAGAATTGGCAAAATACACAAAAGACAACGAAGGTCAAGAAAATGTTGACCACACAAGCCCTCTAACTTCATCTGCTCATACCCCAGAGCAGGACGCTTACGCCATAGCTCATGCAACGGTTAGCGTTCCCACTCGTCCAGATCCTGATGATTATGTAGAACCTGATAGCGTTCCTAAATATCATCACACTGTAACTAGAGAGTATTACAGTCATGATCATCATGAAAATCGTGAAAATCATGGTGGCTTTGTTAATACAGGATTATTATCAGCTAGCACAGGTGAACCAAGTTCCCTTATTGCACCAAGCACAACAATACAAGCTCCAACTCCTGCGACTGCACAAGGAAATACAGGTGGAAATACAGGCGGAAATACTGGAATTAACAAAAAATTATCTGCCATTCAAAATACTTTAAATTCTCTAAAAACAGGCATGGCAAATACTGGGAATGGTAGTCCGCAAATTACTAAATTACACGCTCACACCTTAAATCAGTTACAAACTGTTTTAAATGGTCTAAAAAACGGTAAAGGTTTAACAACTAAAGGCAGAACTTCTAAAGGTGGTACTGCCCAACAATCAGGATCTCAAACATCAACAGGCGGAAGAAACCAAAAAAATCACGGTAATGGTAAAGTACCAACCCAACTAACACCAGCACAACAAACCGCAACAATGGTAAATGCCATTCAACAAGCTTTAAACCAACAAAAAGCCCAAGTTGCTCAACAGCAATTGGCACAACAAGCAATCGCTCAAAAAACTACTCAAAAGTTAGCAGGTACACAAAAACAACAAACATCTCAACAAACACATAGAGCAGGCAAAGTCGATCAAAAGACAGCAAGTGCAAAATCTCTAGCAGACAAACATAACCACCAAACCGCTAAAACTGCAAATAAAAACGCAAACTTAGCTCAAGTAGCTAAATTACAACAACAAGTAAACGCAATTCAAACTGCCTTACAAAATGCTTTAGCTCAACAACAAGTAGCACAGCAACAAACTGCCCAAAAATCAGCTCAAAAGGTAGCTGGTCCACATGCTAGCGATAAACAACAAGCACAACAACGTACACAACGTATTACAGAAAAAAATAATCAAAAGTTAGCAACTCAACAATCATTACAAGCAAAACATAATCATCAGAACGCTAAAACTGCCAATAAAAATACAGGTTTAGCTCAAGTGGCTACTCAACATAAAGCACAGGCACAACAGGCGGCCGCACAGAAGGCCGCTCAAAAGTTGACTAGTCCACATGCTACTCAAAAACAACAGGCACATCAACGTACACAAGCACAAGCTCCACAAAGACGTGCTCAACAATTACAGCAACAGCTTTTAAGAGTACAACAAAAACTAGCTACTCAACAACAGCGTAATCAACAGCAGGCAAAAGATGACGCAAGACACTTGGCAAAACAACAAGCCCAACAAAAAGTTAGAGATCAAGCACTAGCTAAAGCACTAGCGGCAAAACAACAAGGGAACGATAAAAAACAATCAGCCGCTCAACAACAACAACAAAACGCTATGGCTGGGCAGATTACTAAATTACAACAACAAATTGCCCAACTTACTGCCGCAGTTAAAGCAAGCACAGGGACACCAGCAGGTGGAACAGGTACTGGCGGAACTGGTGGTACTGGCACAGGTGGAACTGGTGGTACTGGCACAGGTGGAACAGGAACTGGCGGAACTGGTACTGGCGTAACTGGAACAGGTACACCTTTAACACCACAACAAGTTTTGGCTCAAGTACAAACATCTATCGATCAACAGCAAGCAAAAATTTCAGATGCTCAGCGTGCTCTTAAGAAAGCTGGTAATGGGAATAATCAGCTAACTACTCAACAATCAGCCGCTCAACGTAAAGCACAAAATGCAATAAAAGATATGCAAACCCAACAGCAAGCACTTAAAACAGCCTTTCAAAATCAACAAGCGGCCGCAGCTAAGGCCGCTGCAGCAGCTGCTTTAGTGGCTAAGGTTTCAGCAAGTATTACAGGCGTACCAGTAACTGGAACAACTACAACTGGTACAGGTACAGGCGTGGCTAGTTCAACACAACAAATTCTTGATAAAATGCAAAAAGCCATGGATCAGCAACAAGAAAAAATTGCAGATGCTCAACGTGCACTTAAGAAACAATCTTTTGCTAATGGGCTAACTGCTAGCCAACAAGCGGCGGCCCAACGTAAAGCAGAACATCAATTAAAAATCTTAGAAGCACAAAAACAAGCACTAGGCGGTGCATTAACAAGCCAACATACTGCCGATGCTGCCGCTAAAGCCGCAGCCGCTTTACTAGCTAAGGTTCAATCGAAAGTAGCTCCAACTGTTGCAGGAACAGGAACAGGAACAGGTGTTACAGGTACAGGTACTGTTACAGGTGGAACAGGTACTGTTACAGGTACAGGTACAGGTGGAACAGGTCCAGGCATAAGCCCTGCCCCACCAGCACCAGGAACAGTATATTACCCTACTACTAATGCGGGTTCTCCTGCACCAGCTGATTCCATTTATAATGCTCCGCTTTCATCTCATTATATTCCTGTAGATCAACATAGTGCTGATGATAAAAACACAGCTAAGCACATTTTAAAATCTTTAAAATCTCACTATAATGTTAAACCAACTACCCATAGCAGTACAGGTATGAAAGTCCACTCTCATTATTCCCACGACTCTCACACCAACCGCCATCATGCAGTTACCCCTACAAGATACAGCCATTACAAACATATTTCTAGCTCTAGTTATCACAGCAAGAAAACTAAAGTACAATTACAACACGTAGTATCCACCCACCATAAAAAAACAAAAACCCACCACACCCCACAACCAACAACCAACAAAAAATCCAAAGGACACAAATAATATAAAAACATCTCAACCTTTTCATTAAAAGATTGAGATGTTTTATATTTATCCCCCACCCCTCACCCCATTTCCACATCCCTTTTAAATATTACCCATTTAAACCACCTCTTACTCACTTCCCCCCCCCTTATTCTATTCACTATTCACTATTCTCTTCATTATTTTAACCATACTTTACTTTCCTTTATTTTCCTTTCCTTTATTATATTTCACTTCACTTTAATTTAATTTGCTTTACTTATCTTTTTTTGTTTGTTGCTGGCCTATATATTAGGCCAGCAACAAACAAAATCTTAACCCATAACCTATAAACCATAACAATAATAATAACAATAACAAACAAAAAGAATATAAAACATATCGATGTTAACATAATAAATGGTTGTGGAAAATAAGCTAAAATATGCTTTTTCCCAGCTCTTAATAGCGTTAAATATAACAGTATCTACACACATTAGCGTTATACATAATATATACAAATATAAATATAACGATATTATAGACACTTACCCATCCCCATCTCCAAAGTATGATCTAATAAACTTTGTATAATGTCGTTATGTTTGGAGTGAGTAGGGGGTGGGGGTTATGGGGTGGGGTGGGGGATGGTTAGGTTGTTGAGTTTGTCTCGGAGTTTGTATTGGTGGTATAGGTTGTATGATGAGTTGAGGATTACCGAGAAGATGGCGATTATTAAGCCGATTAGCATTTGTAGGCTTACGGGGTCGTCGAGTAAGAGCCAGCCGAAGAATATGCCGAAGACTGTTTCTATTTGTAGTAGAATGGTTGATTCGGAGGGCATGATGTATTTGGGGCCGACGGCTAGGACGGCGTAGCCGATTGCGGTGGTAGTGCCACCTAAAGAGAGCCATGATATTTCCTTAAGGGGGAGGTCATAATCGATAAATGGTAATAGGGCGATAGAGCCGATTACCCAGGATTGAACAAAGGTTGACATGCCTTTTATTTCGGGATTTTGTTTTAGGATAATGAATACGGCAAAGCCTGCAAATATACCGCCTATTGATAAAACAACACCGATAATAAATGTATTTTCCATTGAGAATTGATCGTAAAAGGCGTATGTTATACCTAACAAGCACAATATGGCACTTGAGTACGTAACCAGTGAAACACGTTGTTTAAAAATTATGGCATTAATCAAAGCCCCTAAAATGGGACTCAAGGCGTATAAGCCGAAGACGTTAACTGTGGGAATGAATTTTAATGCAAGAATAAAAAGATACTGCATTAATATTCCGCTTATCATTAACACATAGGCGGTTTTGCTTTGTGGGATAAAAATATCGTACCAAGATGTTTTTTCAAATATTCTTAAATAGGCGGTTATAATAAACGTACCCATTAATAATCTAAAAAACAGCCCTGTTAAGGAGCTAGCATGTTCGGCATATGCTAAGAAGACACCGCCTGGAGAAAATAAAAATGCACCAACTGCCACTAGTATTATTCCTAAAGTATATTTAGACATAATCCACATCCTATTCATGCTCATCAGCTAGCTATTTTTTTATGAAAGAAAATAGCTATTTCTATTTAAAAGTTAATTCTTTAAAATATCTGTGCGAATCTTAAAGCAAAGTTAATATAACACGATCTTTTAGAATAGTATATAAAATAAAATTTTAGTATTAATATAGTAGGTAAAGGGCTTGAATATGTTTAATAAAATATTTAATTTAAGCCGAAATTTTCCAGATTAATAGCGAACAACTACTTTATTTCTACCTGTTTCTTTTGCTTCGTATAGAGCGTGATCGGATCTTATCATAATTTCGGAGATATTGCTATCGGTGATTCGATAAGCGGCAACACCGACTGAAATCCTATAGGTAACTTCCGTGCCGTTTTCCAGTGTTATCACTTGTTTTTCCACTTCTTGGCGTAAGCGTTCGGCGAATTTTTCTGCTCCGTCAAGGGAAGTTTCTACCAGACCGAAGATGAATTCTTCCCCACCTAAGCGAGCGAAGACATCGGATGTCCTTAAGGATTTTGTACATACGTTAGAAAGATTCTTAAGCACCATGTCGCCCACATCGTGGCCATAGGTATCATTTACATTCTTAAATTTATCACAATCGATAATAATAATTGAGAATGCGATTTTATAACGGACAACACGATCGAATTCTTTATCCATCATTTCGAAGAAGTAACGACGGTTACCAACTTGAGTAAGTTCATCGGTAAATGAGGCTTTTTCGGTTTCTTGTAAGAGTTTTAAAATGGCGGTAATATCTTGAGCGATACCGTGATAACCGTGGAAGACACCTTTTTTTATGATCGGTTTCATAATACATTCGGTAGAATAGCGTTTATTACCGTCATCGATTTCCATTTGTAATTCAACAGGTTCACGAGCGTCGAACCAACGTTGTAAGAGATTGAATTGAGAGAAACTCAAGTTGATAATCCCACGTGATACCACATCAATAAATGGCAAGCTTGGAAGTTCTTCCACCGAGACACCAAGAATTTCAAGCATGCGATCGGAGGCGTAAACAAAGTGGAAACTGCTATCTAATTCCCAAAAGAAATCCGAAGAGATATTAGTGATTGAACTAAAGCGATCTAAGGTATTGGAGATTTCTTTTTGTGCTTCACGTGATTCTCGAATGGAAGACCACATTAAATAGAGAATCAGGATCACAATAATCAGCATAAAGATTTGCGTCCATACCAGTTTTAAGAGTTCCATATAGTATGTTAGACTATCGGTAACATATACCAAATGCAACTTGGTTGATACGCCATTAACTTCGGCAGTAACCATAAAGTAGTTATTATTTTCGGTATAAGTATAGTTATGGATATTATCAATGTTATTTAGGATCGTACGAGCGTCGAATGATAGATTGGTGGCGGTTTTTGATCTGTAAACCCATTCATTATTTGTTAGGCCTTGGGAGTTCGCCACAACCGAGTTAGTATTATCAACAATTAAAAGACCACCTTTTTTATCGTAAATACCTGATATGGTATCCCTTAATTTAGATAGGTTGTAATCAATGGCAATAAAGCCGAAAAAGATATGATTGTAAATTACAGGAGTAATTAAAGTTATAATTTTAGTTTTGGTATTATTAAGAGTAGAATCATAAGGCTCGGACCAGATTGTCTGCTTATAAGGATTATTTACAGGATATGACATGGTATACCATTTGGTATATTTTTTCATTTGCTTGTTGAAATCTTCGGCGTTCCAGCTATGATACGGATAGCTAAATAGGAATTTTTTATTAAAGAATGAAATATGTACCACATTGGAACTTGATTGAATTATGGAATTCATTTGTGGCATCATGTATATGGTATTTGAGATCAATTGCACGAGTTTTTTATCGGCTAGAAGATCTAAATTGTTCTTTTTATCCCATACTACCAAGTTACCCATATCCATATTGCGATTGTTACTTATGGAAGTTTGATATAAAATTAATGCAGGAGAAAGCTTAAAGTTTAAGGCTCTTGATGAATTCATATTCTCTAAATATGGTTGTAAGCTTTTAATACGCTTGGCGGTTTGTTCTGGGGATTCATCGGCGAAAGAGTTTATGGCTAGATTGTTCGCATAAATGGATTCGGCTTGTTTAGTGTTACGTTCTACACTAGTCAGAGAGCGTCCAATTGTTAAAACGTCCACTTTCATGGAAGAGATAATGTGATCTTCTTCCGTATGCTGAACATTGATAATCGATATGGCAACAATGTACCCCCAATAGCCAATAAAGATTAATCCAAGGATAATTCTAAAATATGAACTAAAGTGATTCTTATATTTTAAGTAGTTGATAGATAAGAAATCATTTATTGCCTTATCGCTTGCAACTAGTATTTTCGTGATTGCTTTACGTAACATTTAACCCTCTGAACTAATTTTTTAAGATTGTGAAAATTAGCTATTATACTCTTTTAAATTCATAGATAGATTCATATGTAGATCCCCCCTTTAAAAGCACATATTAACTTATTTCTACAACTTATGCCCATGGGGCAATCTCGCTGTTTTCGAATTAGTTATTTTTCACACCTTTAATTTATTATGTATAGAATATCAAAATATTAGCAAGTTATCAAGTAAAATATCAAATGATTATGATAATATATTTATTGTGGTTTACAAGAGTGAGAATAAGTGTGAGAATAAGAGTGAGAATATGGCTGATAATCTGTGCGAATAAGTATCTAAGATGTGAGATATCCTTAGGTATATTTTTCGATGTAGTTGGTTAATCTTTCTTTGCCTTTTTTGTAGGTTTTCTTACAGCGTTCCAATTCTAGCTTTTTTATGGTTTTACCCACAAGATAGCCTTTGGAAAAGCCGATAGTTAGGATCTTATTTTTAATTACAGGCATATTGTCGGTTTCTGTATAGGAAAGTTTGGCGAAAACGTTAAGCCAGTAGTTGGCAGATTTCTTTCTTGCAGGAGGAGAATAGGCACGATCTACCGCCCAGCCAATGAGAATTAAATGACGCATATGAGAAAGATCTAAGATATGCCCAAAAACTTGAAATATCTCATCGTAATTCTTAAGATCGTACTCATGAAAGGCTTTAGATAAAAATAACATGTTAGTCATATCATCATGATTGAGATTTAAACGGATTACTAAATCGTGAGATAATTCGTAATCAAAGGATACTAAAGCCCCCAATCGGCGAATGGGATCGGGTAAAATGCCCGATAAGATACTAGCACGTTTTTCTAGCCATACAACTTCACGCAGTAACATTAAATCAGGGTTGGCGATTCCTAGAACGTGTTGTAATATTTTAGTTTTATCCATGATCGAAAGAAGAGCGATGATGTTTGGTTGCGATAAAATGGATCTCATTTCCTTAAAAAGGATAGTTTGCGAAATATTACTTAGAAGTTCCGCATGATTTTTGATGATCTTTTCCGTAAAGTATGACATGTTTTTTATGTTAAATAATGTGTAGAATCTAAAGAATCTTAAAATACGTAAGGGATCTTCTGTGATTCGCTCTTCGGCGTTGCCTATGAAACGCATGGTTGATTCTTTTATATCCTGCAAGCCGTTAAAGGGATCATATAAATTACCGTCAGGATCGCAATATATGGCATTACAGGTAAAATCTCGGCGATGGGCGTCCAATAACCAATCTTTTATGAAGTGTATTTCATCAGGATAGCGGGAATTGTTGGTATTATAGTATACGTCTTTTCTTAATGTGGCTATTTCGAAGATACGATGATCAATAGTAGCTATAATTATGCCGAATTGTTTGTGTTGATTATCATATTGAATGTGAGATTCTTCAAACATCTGGATAACTTCATCAGGGGTGGCGGTGGTGGCGATATCAAGATCATAGGAATCGATCCCCAGCATGCTATTACGTACGCAACCGCCTACGAACATCATTTCCAAGTTTTTATTGCGGAAAAGTGAAATAAGATACTCGGTTGGTGCTTCATGTAACCACGACGCATTTTTGATTTTAGTGTGAGTTTGCCATTGGGGTTCTGTTTGCTTAACCGTATGATCTATATTTGCTATACTCATATTAATACCTTTAATACCTTTAATACCTTTTTAATCAATATCTTTTTAAGATAATTTGTAACTATCTAAGAATAATAACATATGTAATTCCAAAAAAGAAGTAAAAACTTACTCTAATTGGTTATTTTTTCTTATCTTGATTCTTTTGTCTTGCTTGCTCTTGGAAGATATTTATTTCATCGATGATGTATTCTGCGATTTTAAGTTTATCTTGGGATAGTTTATCCATGGCCATTTGTTGATAGTTATTTTGTTCGCTGATGGCGTATTGTCTGCTTAGGAGAGTTATGATGTCTTGAGATAGTTTTTCAGGAGTGCAATCATCTTGAATGCGTTCGTTAATTAATCCTTGATTGTTGATAACGTTAATGAGATTTACATAATCACTTTTAAGCATACTATTAACAATGGCGTATGTTATGGGATTCATTTTATAGGCGGTGGTTTGAGCCACTTGATATTTGGCTAGCTCTAAGGCTACAGTGCCACTGGCTGATAGGGATACTTTAGAGCTAGCCATTGCTTGCTTGCCTTCTTCTAAAGCGTCGATAAGAATGGTGTTTTCTTGGGGAAAGGCGTAAAAGTTCTCATTAATGTAATGTTTTAGGTGGGGAACTGCGGATATTACGAATTTACAATTCTTGATCTTTTCCTTTATCATGTGAGCAGATTCGGCAAAGATAGGTAATAATCTTGTAACTTCGCCCGTTCTACTGCCGAGTAAAATTAGGATGATATTATGAGTGTGCGGATCAAGACCATACTTTTTTAGGAAATCTTTAGGATCGGCATTTGTTAGGAATGTGGCAGGATGACCAACAAAATTAGCTCGTAAATTATGTTTTTCAAAATATTTCGGCTCAAAGGGTAATAAACATAAGATACGATCGTAAATGTGAGCGTATTCCTTAGCTCTCTTGGGTTTCCAAGCCCATACGGACGGAGCTACATAATGGATTAACGGATACTTTCTATTTTTAAGCTTTTTTAATTTCTTCGCTACTCTAAGAGTGAAACCAGGGGAATCGATACTTATGAAAGCGGTTATATTTAAAGAGTTCGCATACTTAATGGTATTCTTTAAGAGTTTGCTTAATAATCTGATTTTCGGTAGGATCTCAATTAAGCCCATTACTGCCAGTTGGCTATAATCAAAGAGACTTTCAAAGCCTTCCGCCTCCATTAGCGGTCCGCCAACGCCCACGAATTTGTAGTGATTGGCTTGTTCTTCCCCAGCTTGATCTTTGATAAATTCCCTAAAGGATTTGATCAGATTAGCTCCCAATTTATCCCCAGACGGTTCGCCAGCGATGAGAAATATAATCCTATCACCATTTTTTTCATTGGCTAGAGTGCTAGATGTTGTTGTGCTAGATGTTATGGTGTTATCTGTGATGTTCTGATCTGTGATGTTTTCATTTAGTGAGTTATTGTCTGTCATATTCTTTGATACTCCTACCTTGGGATTAAGGTTTCATATTTTATTTAAAGTTAACCTCTATGGGATAACTATAGCATTTTGTCAGCTTTTGAGCAATTAATTTTATAATAAATTTTAATTATATATTTTATTGCTTGATTTTAGGTTAAAAGTAGTATATTATTGAGATAATTAGTATTGTAGAATTCTATAGCTATCTGTACGTATATCTTCTTTAAGGTTTATCCTTATGTAGTTATTCTTAAATAGATATCTTGAAAAAAAAGAATTCTCTAATTATATAACTTTCATGTACCACTAAAATAAAGGGTTTGCACCAATATGGCTAGAATTACCAATGAAGATTGTCTTGTAAAAGTTCCTAACTCATTTGAATTGATTACAATTGCGTCTCATCGTTCTCGTGAAATATCTACAGGTTCTGCACCTAAAATAGAACTTAAACATAAAAATGAAAAACCTACGGTTATCGCTCTTAGAGAGATAGCTTCTGGTATCGTCGATGTTAATGAAGTTCGTGAATATTTGATAGAATCTAAAAGAACTTCAAATACAGTTGCTAATATGCTTAAACAAGCAGAAGAAGCAGAGGCAGAAATGGAAACAGCAGGAACAACAACAGGATCAAAAGAATCTCAAGATCCGTCTTCCGAGGCTATCATACCTGATGAAGTGGTAAAAAACGACTAAAGAAAAATCTTATATAATAACTGGGAAGATAGAAGATTATAAAATAATCTCATATGTGAAAGAGAATCAGCTCCTTGATTCTCTTTTTGTTTTTAAAATCTAAAGATGACATGGATATAAAAGACATGGATACAAACACAAATAAAAACACAAAAACCAATCTCGCCAAAGAGGTAAAAATTACCAAATATGAGATCATCGAAAGACTCAATAAAATACAACCACGTTTACAAAATGAAGTGCAATCCTTAGCCATTGATCTTTTCGATATCCTAATGGCGTATATGCCAGCTGATAAACTAAAAAAGATCTTGCTTGCCTTAGAATATGGCCATCAAAAACATTATACACAGAAGAGAAAATCAGGCGAGCCTTATTTTATTCATCCCATATCGGTGGCGATTATTTTATCGGATCTTAAACCCGATGCGGAAAGTATTATTACCGCATTATTACACGATGTCATCGAAGATACGGACTCAACCTTAGAAGAAATTACCAAAATCTTCGGCGATACTGTCTCGTTACTGGTGGACGGTGTAACAAAAATCAGAACCTTAAAAAATGCGTCCTTAGATGAAGAAAAGGCGGAAAATCTTCGTAAATTCATGCTTGCAGTGAGTAAGGATCTGCGTGTTTTACTTGTGAAGTTATCCGATCGCATGCACAATATGAGAACTATCGCCTTTCATGATAATCTTAAATCCAAACACAGAATCGCCCTAGAAACCTATGAGATATACGCTCCACTTGCCGAACGTTTGGGAATGCACAATATTCGAGTGGAATTGCAAGATTTATCCTTTAAGGAATTACATCCAGCAGAATTTCAACACATTATAGATCAGCTTGATAATTTCTACTCGGACGCAGAAAAAATCTCAATCAAATTAATGGAACAGTTAAAGCAAGCCTTAGAAGATGCCAATCTTCAAGCAGATCTTGACAGTCGTAAAAAGTCGCCCTATTCCATTTGGCAAAAGATGAAAAATAGAAATATCGCCTTTGAGCAACTTTCGGACATCATGGCCTTTAGGATTCTTGTGGATTCGAAAGATGATTGTTATATGGTGCTTGGTTTGGTTCACAAAATATTCTCGGTGTTACCTGGAAACTTTAAGGATTATATTTCCATGCCCAAAGCTAACGGCTATCAGTCTTTGCATACGGTGGTGTTAGAACCCAACGGCCATGAGGTGGAAATTCAGATTCGCACAAGAAATATGCACGAAACCGCAGAAAACGGCTATGCCGCCCATTGGATCTACAAACAAGGGGGAACGCTTGAAGAAAAACGAGCCAATAAATGGTTGCGTGATCTTGTTAAGCTCATAGAGACTTCAGAAACTTCCGAAGAGTTATTACAAGAAGCTAAGATGTCTATGTATTTAAAGAGTATTTTTGTTTTTACTCCCGATGGCGATATTTTAGAATTACCAAAGAATTCAAGTATTTTAGATTTTGCTTATCTGCTACATGAAGAAATTGGCAACAATTGTATTTCTGCTAGAATCAATAAGCGAATCGCCCCCATTAAGACAAAACTTAAAACGGGCGATGTGGTGGAAATTGAAACATCAAAAAACAAATTGCCCACAAGAGAATCCCTTAATTGGGTGGTAACTCCAAGAGCTAAATCTAAGATTCGCAAATCAATTCGCAGACAAGAAAAATTACTATTTTTGGACGCAGGTAAGAATATTCTAACAAAAGGCTTAACCGCACATTCTATCCATAATACGGATGAATTACTCGCTGATATTTGCAAGCACTACCGAGCTGGCTCTCTTGACATGCTATATACGGAAATAGGTTCTGGAAGAATCGAATTTCGAGAGGTTCTCAATTGGATCGCCCATAAAAAGCTTAACAAAGAAGCTCTTACAGGCGGATTCGAAGCGGTAAATGATATTGATGACGCTTTAGAATATTTCGGAGCAAACAAAAGAAAAGACAATAATAAAATTACCGATGATCTATTTTATGAGATCGATTTATCAGTAGCCCATAAAATGGCGAATTGCTGTCATCCCTTACCTGGAGATGTTATCGTCGGCGTTGTGGCGTCAGGTTCGCAAATCACAGTACATAGAACAAATTGCGTTCAGATACTGGCCTTAAATAGGGATCATTTGATTGATCTTAGTTGGAAATCCAATGCTAAAGACAATGAAAATCAGGTTTTAACCAGTCGCATTAGTATTTTATCTAAAAATAAAAAAGATGTCTTGGTGAGCGTTATAGAAATATTAGGTAGACAACATGTGGGTTTAGTCAACGCAAAATCCGCCAACAAATCCTCCAATGTTATCGAATTACTTCTAGATGTGAATGTTCAATCCTTAGCCCATTTGGAAAACGTAATGCGAGCCTTACGAACTTTGCCATATATTATATACTTAGATAGAGACTAAATATCTGAATAAGTAAGACATTATATTTATGAATAAATATTTTTTATATGTGATCAAATATATCTTGATTTTTTCTTTATTTGCTGGTATATTTAAAGATACATAAGACAATTAATATTTATATTTATATTTATAATGAAAACATTTTTGCAAATATCTTGATATCTATGGGAGTTTATCATGTTTAAACGAATGCAAAAGCAAACTCTACAAAAGTATAAAAAACTCTTTACTTCGCCTATGGTTATAAAACGTATAGGCACTTATTATGTTTTTAGAATTGCTCGTATTGGAGCATCTTCAAATAGTATCGCCTTGGGTTTTGCCGTAGGAGTAGCGGTTTCTTTTTCTCCGCTTGTGGGACTGCATTTTTTAACAACAATTTGTTGTTGCTATATTTTAAGGGGAAATATCGTTGCAGGGATGACAGGATCATTAGTGGGTAATCCGTGGACGTGGCCGATGATATGGCTTGTATCCTATAAGGTTAGTGTATTTTTTGGTGTAGGTGGTCATGCCATGAGTTCCCATGAGATTCATAATCTTAGTAAGGATTTCGGTCATGCAGTCAAGCATTTGGAATTTAAGAAGTTATGGTACGACATATGGCCAATCTTTTATAAGATCTTAATAGGTACTATTCCTACAGGAATTGTCGCAGGGCTTATAGTATATTTTCCCGTTAAATATCTAGTCAATAAAATCCGTATAACCAAATTTCCTAGAAGAAAAAAGAAGCTCGATCAAGAGCAAGGTTAAAGAAATAACATACAAGAGACGCCATATAAAAGCACCCTAACAAAATAGTACTTGACAATACGGTATGTAAAAAGATATTATTTACTATTAGTTAGAGCTATCAGCAAATAGCAACAATTATTTTTATTTAATATTTCTAAGGTGTTTTGAATGTCAGCAAGAAAAAAGAAAAAACAAAAAAGTACTATGGAGACAGTATTGTCCATAGTTGTGGCCATAGGTATAGCCATAATATTACGATCATTTTCTTTTGAACCTTTTAGAATCCCCAGTGGATCAATGTTGCCTACGCTCCAATTGGGAGATTATATTCTAGTCAATAAATTTTCCTATGGTTATAGTAAATACTCGTTCCCCTTTGGTATAATAGGCTTTAGCGGTCGTTTCTTTTCTTCCGAACCTAAACGTGGCGATATTATCGTATTTCGTCCGCCCACTGCAATAAAAGTAGATTATGTAAAAAGATTGATAGGCGTTCCAGGGGATACCATACAATATCAAAACGGTCGTTTATACATTAACAAACGTCTAGTTGATCGCCAATTGCTAGGACCAGTAATGACTAATGATGTACCATCCTATCAAGCCAACAAGTATACTGAAACCTTACCAAATGGTATAAAACATTTCATCTACGAAATATCGGACAATCAACCATTAGACAACACAGAAGAATACACAATCCCCCAAGGATCTTATTTCTTTTGTGGCGACAATCGAGACAACTCATCCGATAGCAGAGTGTTCCACTTCGTTCCCTTCGAGAATCTAGTAGGAAGAGTTTCCACAGTCGTAGTATCATTTGATCAATCATTTCACTGGTACAATCCCATTTCATGGTTTAGTTCCATAAGATATAATCGTTTATTCCACAACCCCAACAACCTATCAAGGAGCTAAGGAGCGTGTAAAATGAGTTAATCTGCACCTTAAATTAGGGCTAAGGTAGACATGAGTACATGTCGCCCTAATTTAAGGCACACATGAGTACATGTCGCTCTAATCTAAGGCACACCTTAACTCATTTTCCCCACTCCTTGCACGTTCTCACACTCCTTTCACGTTTTTTCGTATAAGATGTATAAGCATATGAAATCAAGCAATTGTAACACGTTCACTAATTTTTAAAATTTGATAAGAAGTACTATATCCATGAAAGACATTAACGAATTAGAAAATACAATCGGATATATTTTTAACAATAAAGATTATTTATATGAAGCTTTAACCCATTCTAGTTTGGGTAAAAGAACAAAGTCCAACAAAGCTTATTCCAACGAACGCTTGGAGTTTGTTGGCGATCGTGTTTTGGGTTTAGTAATGGCAGATCTCTTATTTGCATTTTACCCCCATGAGCCAGAGGGCCACCTTTCCATTCGCTTTACCAATTTAGTATGCAAGAAAATACTAGTGGAAGTAGCTCATGAAATTAATCTGATTGAGTACATCCATGTGGGCGATAAGGAAGAGATCGGCAGTTCAACCCAAGCCGACGCCTGTGAGGCTCTAATTGCGGCCATCTATTTGGATTCAGGCTTAAACACCGCAAGCCAATTCATTAAAAAATATTGGAATAAGAGACTCGATAGTAAATTACTAAAGGATTCAAAAACATATCTACAGGAATGGAGTCAAAAAAATGGACGTCCCATTCCCGAATACACTGTAATTTCCATAAAAGGCACAGATCATAACCCCATGTTTGAAACATCGGTACTTGTGAAAGATTTTGAACCTGTTATTGGTTGTGGCACATCGAAAAAGCGTTCCCAATCCGAGGCCGCAAGAATCTTCATAAAAACATACAAAATCGACTTAGATTGACCATTCTTAAAATAGAGAATCTTAAATTTAGCATAAATCACAAAATTAACAGAAAGTATATACATAATATGCAAGAAGACATCCAACAACAACGCCTTAAAGAGCAAGCTACAGCAGAAAAAGACGGAACTAAATGCGGATTCGTTGCGGTTATCGGTGCACCGAATGCGGGCAAATCCACCTTAATTAATCGCATGGTAGGAACTAAAGTTTCCATAGTATCCCACAAAGTGCAGACCACCAGATCACGAGTTTTAGGCGTAGCCATGCAGGATAAAACTCAACTGGTGTTAATTGATACCCCTGGTATTTTCAATCCGTCCCACAGGTTAGAGCGTGCCATGGTGGATTCCGCTTGGTCAGGAGTAAAAGACGCCGATTCCATTTTATTAATGGTCGATAGTAACAAAGGATTAACCGAGAATCTTGGGCGAATCATTCACAATATATCAGGGAAAAAAGTAACAAAGTATCTTGCCTTAAATAAGGTGGATCTCATTAATAAGGAAAAACTTTTCGCCCTAACCGAACAACTAAATGAGTTATGTCAATTCGATCATACATTCATGATTTCCGCTCTCAATGGCGTTAATGTCGATCGCTTGGTGGATCAACTTTGTCAAGATCAAGCCTACAGCCCTTGGTTATTTCCTGCGGAATACATATCTGATTTACCTGAAAAGAATCTCGCAGCAGAAATCACAAGAGAAAAAATCTTCAATCATGTTCATAAGGAGCTACCATATTCCATTACTGTGGAAACAGAATCATGGGAAGAACAGAAAAACGGCATCAAGATCAATCAAACAATTTACGTAACACGCAATTCCCATAAAAAAATCATTATCGGACATCAAGGAAGTAAACTCAAAACTATCGGACAACTGGCCCGTACGGAATTATCTGAATTGTTAGAAGTGCCTGTTCATTTATTTTTATTTGTAAAAGTTCGTGAAAACTGGCAAAATGATCCCGAAAGATATAACTATTTAGGCTTGAATTTTAAGGCATAAGTTAGGTTTTTCCATTTAAATACAATCGATAATTAAAGAAAAACTAAAAAACCCTTGAAAAATAAATAAAAATAGTGTATTCTATAGCAGAATTATTTAATGTGTCTCTTAAACCTAAGATCCCATTGAATTTATTAATATATAAAAAATAAGGTTATATAATGAAGATTACTGAAGTTACAAACGAAGGTTTAAAACGTGCATACTCTATTGTTGTACCATCTGCAACCGTTGCGGAAAAAGTTAAAGAAAAACTATCAACATATGCTAAAACAATGAGCCTACCAGGTTTCCGCCCGGGTAAAGTTCCTATTAAAGTGATAGAGCAAAAGCATGGTAAAGCAGTACGTGGCGAAACCATTGAGGGGCTAATTAATGAAGCCATTGAAAAATTAGTTAAAGATAATGAGTTACGTCCAATCGGTCAACCATCTTTAACAGATATCAAAGGCATTGAAGAAGATAACGCAGATCTTGAATTATCTGTGGAATTCGAAGTATTCCCTGATTTCACAACCGCAAATGTTGACGGTTTAGAAATCGAACGCCCAATCGCTGAATTATCAGAAGACGAAGTTACTAAAGTATTAGAGAATCTAGCCTCTGGTAGTAAATCGACAACTCCTTTAGCAAGAAAACGCAAAACACGTAAAGGCGATACTTTAGAAATTAATTTCGTCGGTACTGTTGACGGTGTAGCTTTCGAAGGTGGCACAGGCAATAATTACAAATTAGAATTAGGTTCTGATTCGTTCATACCAGGTTTCGAAAAACAACTCGAAGGTGCTTATAAAGGCGATACTGTTACGGTAGAAGTAACATTCCCTGAAGAATATCAAGCTAAGGAATTAGCAGGCAAGGCCGCTGTATTCGAAACGGAAATCGTAGACGTATTTAATACCGTTCCTGCAGAAATTAACGACGATCTAGCTACAAAAATGGGCTTTGGTACTTTAGAAGAATTGAAAAAACTTATTAAAGATCAAAGAGAATCAGAATTCAAAAACATGAGCCGTCTTGTGGCAAAACGTCAAGTTTTAGACGCATTAAACGAAAAACATTTGGATGTTACAATCCCTGACGGTATTGTAGATGGCGAATTCGAATCTATTTGGACAAACTTTGAACAAATGAGAAAAGAAAATCCAGACGCTATCGACGATGACGACAAAAATAAATCCGATGACGAACTTAAAAAAGAATACAAAGAAATCGCCCAACGTCGTGTACGTTTAGCTTTAGTTGTATCTGAATTGGGTAGTCAATTTGAAGTTGAAGTTACTCCTGAAGAAATTAAGCAAGCAGTTATGGCTGAAGCTTATCGTTATCCAGGTCAAGAAAAGCAAGTGATAGATCATTATCAAAAGAATCCACAAGCAATGGAAGCAATCCGCATGCCATTATTTGAAGATAAAGTTGTTGATGTAATCATCGAAAAAGCTAAAGTAACTGATAAAAATGTATCAGAAGAAGAGTTAAGATCCTTAATCGCTGAATTATCATAATTTAAAGGGCGTGAAAAAGCACTCGTTGGGGTATACACCTCGTATGCCTTAAGGAGCTAAGCACTTTTCCCACCCTTTAGAGACTGTCTTAAAATTGGGTTATGTGTTCTATTTTTCACGACTCTTTAAATTTGATAATCGTAGATTAAAGGTTTGATCTGTATCAATAACAAATGGTTGTATTAAATATATAACCATTTGTTATTTTTTAAGATTACAAAAAATATTTTAAATTAACTTGTAAATCTATAATTAATATTGTATGATACATAAATAACAAGAAAATTATTGATTTATCTTTAAGATTTTATAAGAATACAAGATATTGCCTTTTTTAATTGATCAAAGATAGTTATATAATATTTATAAATAAAATACTAACAAGTAAGAGGTTTGGTAAATGTCTAATTTATATTTTGGTGCTAATAATAATCCCATGACTATGAACAATCTAGTTCCTATGGTTGTTGAATCAACAGGTAGGGGAGAGCGTTCTTTTGATATTTATTCCCGCCTGTTAAGAGAGCGTATCGTCTTCCTTACTGGTCAGGTGGAAGATAATATGGCAAGCTTAATTTGTGCGCAATTATTACATTTAGAATCAGAGAATCCAGAAAAAGAAATCTATATGTATATTAACTCTCCTGGTGGTGTAGTTAGTTCTGGTTTATCAATTTATGATACCATGCAATATATCAGACCAAAAGTTCATACAGTATGTATGGGTCAGGCCGCATCAATGGGATCTTTACTGCTAACCGCAGGCGAGGCAGGAAAGCGTTTTTGCTTGCCTAATTCACGTGTAATGGTACATCAGCTTTCAGGCGGAGCTCAAGGGCAGACAACCGATGTAAAAATCCACGTGGAGGAAATGATAGAAGTTAAAGAACGTCTAAATAATATCTACGTAAAACATACAGGGCGTAGCTATGATGAGATCTTCAACGCCCTAGAGCGTGATAACTTCCTAACGGCCGAGCAAGCTGTGGAATTCGGTTTAGTAGATGCAGTAATTGAAAAACGTCCAGAAGTTGACGAACCGTCGGATGATGACGAATAATCAAACTTAGTATAGTAAATATAATATAATATAATTTAGCCTTGAGAAAAGAATAACTAAATACTTTTAATTAAGATCTAATGTCTAATGTCTTAATCTTATTATCAGATCACAACCAAACCGATCATGAAAAAAGTATCTATGTATTTCTTTTTCTCACCTAGCTAAAAAAGAATGAAGAATTGTGTTTTTTATAATTCTTTAATAACCAAGATCATTAAACGGTGGATAAAAATGAGTACAAAGCATTGTAGTTTTTGCGGAAAATCAGATGAAGAAGTGGAAGTGTTTGTTGCAGGCATTACCAATTTCACAAACGGACAAACCTCTTATATTTGTGGCGAGTGTTTAGATACATCTCAAGAAAGTATCAAACAAGCGGAAAATCAAGAAATAGTAGCCGAAGGCTTAAAGGATCTTAAAACTCCTGCCAAACTTAAAGAAGCTCTGGATGATTACATCATTGGACAAAACGACGCTAAGAAAGTTCTATCGGTGGCCGTGTATAATCACTATAAAAGATTAATGCACTTACAACAGGATACGGATGTGGAAATGCAAAAATCTAACGTTCTTCTTGTGGGCCCTACTGGGAGCGGTAAAACATTGCTAGCTTCTACTTTAGCACGAGTTTTAGAAGTGCCTTTCGCCATGGTCGACGCTACTACCCTAACCGAAGCGGGTTATGTGGGTGAAGATGTGGAAAATATCATTCTAAAATTATTACAGTCAGCAGATAATGACGTGGCAAAAACAGAACGAGGGATTATCTACATTGATGAGATCGATAAAATCTCAAGAAAAACCGAGAATCCGTCCATTACTCGTGATGTATCAGGGGAGGGCGTACAACAAGCTCTGTTAAAAATCATCGAAGGCACTGTGGCCTCTGTACCACCGCAAGGCGGAAGAAAACATCCGCAGGGCGAAACCACCAAGATCGACACAACTAACATTCTATTCATTTGTGGCGGTGCTTTCGACGGCTTGGAAAAAGTTATCGGCAAAAGGGAAAAAGGTTCTAGTATCGGCTTTGGTGCGAAAGTTAAATCTGCTGAAGATCCTAAGATCGGCGATGAATTCAAGAAACTATCTCCTAAAGATCTGGTAAAATTCGGCTTGATCCCTGAATTAATTGGACGTATACCAGTATGGACCGTACTTGAAGATCTTGATGAAGAGGCCTTAATTTCCATTCTAACCGAACCGAAAAATGCGATTATCAAACAGTATAAAGCATTATTTGATATGGAAGATGTAGACCTTGAATTCACAGAAGAATCTCTTACAGAAATCGCAAGTATTGCCATTAAAAGAAAAACAGGTGCAAGGGGCTTACGTTCGGTTGTAGAGAACATTTTACTTGATCCTATGTATGAGATCCCAAGTGATAAATCCATAAAAAAAGTAACTGTTAATAAAGAAACTGTTGCAAAAAAAGAAAAACCAACCTATAATTAAGTTATGGTCATAAAAAATATCAACGCCCATTTAGGGGTTCATATTTATATTATGCCTGATATGTAACTAATTTATAACAAATCTTGTTTTTGCAAAATTGTTTTATATTAGTTTAGTATGCTTTTCTATAAGTACTAGTATTTTAGTATTATAGTTTTTTAATGGCCCATTTTTAGTATAATTTACAAGGGCATTGAGATAGGAAAATAAAAAAATGACAGAACAAAACAAACAACCTGTATTAGCTTTAAGGGATATGGTTGTATTCCCCAATATGGTAGTGCCTTTATTCATAGGGCGTGAAAGATCTATTCTAGCCTTAGATGCGGTAATGTCTAACACTAAAGAAATCATATTGTTGGCACAAAAGGAAGCGGATCTTGATGATCCTAACGTTGATGATTTATATCATTTCGGCGTTGTAGCTAAAATCATCCAGTTGATGAAATTACCAGACGGCACAGTCAAAGCTCTAATTGAGGGCTTGCGAAGAGTGGATGTGAAGAATCTTGAAATCACCAATGATATGTTCCTTGCTTCCGTAGAAGAGCAAGAAGATATGGATGATATCGCTCCTGATGACGAAAAGCAATTACTCGAACGTGATGCCATGATACGCATGGTAATTAAAAAGTTTGATAGTTATAGCAAACTTAGTCGCAAAATTCCGCCAGAGATTTCTAAATCCCTAGCAAAAATTAAAGATGTTAAGAAATTAACCGATATTCTTTCATCTCATTTGGATGTAAAAGTCTCGGTAAAACAAGAAATTCTAGAAGAGTTAAATCTTACAAAAAGATTAGCACTCATTTTATCAGCAATGGAAAATGAGGCAGGTCTTGCCAAAATGGAAAAAAAGATCGGCACAAGAGTTAAGCGTCAAATGGAAAAAACTCAAAAGGATTATTATCTTAATGAGAAAATGAAAGCCATTAAGAAAGAACTCGGCGACGATGACGCATCCGAAGAATCTGAAATCAAAGAAATTGAAAAGAAGATCAAAAAAACCAAACTGTCAAAAGAGGCAAAAGAGAAAATTACCGTTGAGTTAAAGAAATTAAAATCCACTTCGCCCATGTCGTCCGAAGCAGGAGTGATTCGTACTTATATCGATACTATTCTAGCCCTACCATGGAAAAAACCCTCTAAACTAAATAAGGATCTTACAAAAGCTCAAGGCATTTTAGATGAAGATCATTACGGTTTGGAAAAGGTTAAAGAACGTATTGTTGAATATCTTGCAGTCCAACAACGTATGAAAAAGGTTAAGGGCCCAATTCTATGTTTCGTAGGTCCTCCAGGTGTGGGTAAAACATCCCTAGGGTCTTCCATTGCCAAAGCGACTAGCCGTGAATTCGTGCGTGTTGCCCTAGGTGGTGTAAGTGATGAATCAGAGATTCGAGGTCATCGTCGTACCTATGTGGGGGCAATGCCTGGTAAAGTTATCAATGCCATGAAAAAATCTAAGGTTTCCAATCCTTTAATTCTATTCGATGAAATTGATAAAATCTCTTCTAACTGGCGTGGCGATCCTGCAGCGGCCTTGCTTGAAGTTTTAGATCCCGAACAAAATGATAAATTTGTCGATCATTATATGGAACTGGAATATGATCTCTCGGATGTAATGTTCATTTGTACCGCCAATAGCTTGGAAATTCCTGATGCTTTACTTGATCGTATGGAAGTAATTAACCTTTCTGGTTATACGGAAGAAGAAAAGCAAGAGATCGCTAAACGTCATATTATCAAGAAACAACAAGAACTTGCAGGCTTAAAAGATAACGAATGGCAAGTGGATGACGAATCTTTACTGGATTTGATCCGCTATTACACTCGTGAAGCAGGCGTGAGAAATTTAGAACGTGAGATCAATAAACTTACTCGTAAAGCCGTTAAAGAAATTTTAATTGAAGATGATGTGGATTCCATAGCGGTATCAAGCGATAATCTGGAAAAATATCTTGGCGTGCGTAAGTATAAATTCGGCTTGGCAGAAGAAAGCGATCAACATGGCGTTGTAACTGGCTTGGCATATACCCAAGCAGGTGGCGATGTGCTATCGATCGAGGCTCTATTAATGTATGGTGGTAAAGGTAATGCTAAAATCACTGGTAAGCTTGGCGATGTTATGCAAGAATCCATTAAAACCGCCTTTTCATTCGTGCGTTCCAATTCGCTAGATTTTGGTATTAAACCGATGATGTTTAAAAATAGAGATATTCACATCCACGTACCTGAAGGGGCAGTGCCAAAAGATGGACCATCGGCAGGGGTTGGCATGGTAACCACCATTGTTTCCGCCTTTACTGGGGTAAAAGTTAAAAAAGATGTGGCGATGACAGGCGAAGTTACCTTAAGGGGTAATGTCTTGCCAATCGGTGGATTAAAGGAAAAAACCATGGCGGCAGTGCGTGCAGGCATTAAAACCGTAATCATTCCCCATGATAACCTTAAAGACTTAAAGGATATTCCAGAGACTATCACATCCAAGCTAGAAATTATTCCTGCTAAACATGTAACCGAAGTTCTTAAGCACGCTTTAGTTGAAGAGTTAGTTCCGCTAAATTGGTCAGAAGAAGAAATCGAAGCCTCATTCTTACCAGTTAAAGAAGAAGGCGAAGTTAATAAGAATCTAGCCAACTAAGGGGAAAGGGGCGTAAAAAATACTCATCATAGCGTTTTTAAGCCATGCTTAGGTAGTACATATACATGTACGCACGGCTTACAACTGCTATCTAAGTACTTTTTCCCACCCCACATCTTGGGTTGAAATTAATTACTGATTCTATTTTTAGCACCCCTTAACAAGAGTGCAGAAAAAACAAAAGAGTACTCCATGCGAGTACTCTTTTACTTTATAGAACAATTATTTATTAATGCTAAAGATAAAAAAATAAATTAGTTCTTGATTAATCAGATATTTTATATTAAGATAAAGCTATACTTAAATAATAAGTAGGGTGATTAGCTCAGTTGGTAGAGCATCTCGTTTACACCGAGAGGGTCAGGAGTTCGAGTCTCTTATCACCCACCATTTTATTATCCGTATACGCCCAGGGGTGATTAGCTCAGTTGGTAGAGCATCTCGTTTACACCGAGAGGGTCAGGAGTTCGAGTCTCTTATCACCCACCATACATTTAAAGAAAGATCTAGAAAATATCTAGATCTTTTTTTGTGCTTGTTTTCATGCTCATGATTATGACTATTCTTGATCCCATTCTTATGCTGGTTCTATTTCTCATTTTGATTCTCATAATTATGTTAGTTCTTGTTCTGCTCTCATTCTCATTCTCATTCTTACTCTTGCTCTTACTCTTACTCTTGAGAATTCTGCCGATGTTGTTATAATTAGTTTGTTGCTGGCCTATATATTAGGCCAGCAACAAACTAAAACAAAAGAATATACAATACACATAACACATCAACATTAAATATTGACACATTAAGTATTGGTACATTACACATTGGTATATTACATATGGGTATATTACATATGGGTATATTACATATTGATATTACATATATTGATATTACATATATTGATATTAAATATACCAATATTATAGATACTTACCTATCCCCATCCCTAAAGTGTTAGCGAAAAAGCTTTGCTCGATCCATCTGCGAAGATTTCATACTCGGATATAGCGGCCACCTGTCAAGAGTTCTTAGAATCTAGGGTGTTTATTGTGGTATTTCTTAGTGATTATACTTGATTTTCTCAAAATAACAATTACTTATATAGCATGAGATATTTTTATCAACTCACATAAAGGAGAGTAAAATGCTTACTTTCAATAGACAAGATTTTAAACCAATCATTCAAACATTAGTTCCTAAAGAATCACAAGATTACTTTTATGATATTTTAACCCAAGAAAATAAGAAGAGTTTTAAGGATCATAGTATCGCTACTCTTTCACGTTTTACTAATATTGTACCGTCCTATCAAGAAAATAAGCCCTTACTTATCAGCGTGGTAAGTGTATGGAAAAAGATTTGGAAGTTATCTTATGGGCTTATTGAGAGTTATGTCTCGGATGTTAGTGTGCCGAGCTTAAAAAGTTTAGTGGGGAATATTGCCACGGTCATTAGTAATATTTTAGGATTGCATGTGGAGATTGCTAGCCAAGTTAGTATTCTTGTGAGTGCTTATCTTTTAAAGTTCCATATGCCGAAAGTTCATGAACCCATGGCCGCTTAAAGAGAGCTTAAAAATAGCTTTACTTTCTTCTTATTTTATAATATAATATGAAAATGAAATGAGATTAGGATTGTGGAAATTATCTAATTATCACAATCCTATAACAAAGAAAACATAAAGGAAGTTATCATGACAACTACTCTAGTATGCGGCCATCTAAACCCTGATACAGATTCAATTACCGCCGCTTTTACTGTGGCAGAATTATTATACCAAAGGGGAATAAAAGCCAAACCTGTAGCATTAGGCACGCCAACGCCAGAAACCCAATTCATCTTAGATAAATTCGGTGTATCAGCTCCTGAAGTAATCGAAAGTTTTGATGATCAAGAAGTATTTTTAGTAGATACTTCCGATCTTACCCAATTACCAGACACTTCTAAAGCGACAATTTGTGGCGTGATTGATCATCATAAGGTAGGGGCTTTAACCACGTCTAATCCCATTGAATATTGGGCTCAACCGTGGGGATGTACTGCTACGATTGTAAAACATGTATATGATTTTTATAACATTAAAATGACTAAAATCAGTGCTGGTCTTAGCTTGGGGGCGATTCTTTCTGATACTTTATTATTTAAATCGCCAACAACCACCGCAGTGGATGAACAGGTGGCCGAAGATTTAGCCCGCTTATCTGGTATTGATGATGTGTACGAATTCGGCATGGAAATTTTCCGCATTAAATCTTCTATCGAGGGGATTAGTGCCAACGATCTCCTAATGAGAGATTATAAAGAATTTGAAATGAACGGTAAAAAAATCGGTTGTGGTCAAATAGAAGTTATGGAATTAGCCATGATCGATAACGTACGTGCCGAACTGCAAGAAACCGTTAATCAAGCACAAAAAGAACGCAAATGTGATACTCTATTACTTGTGGTAACCGATCTTATGAAAGAGGGATCAGAATTAATCCTAGCCTCTAATACTCCAGATGAAATCAATACTGCTTTTGCACAGAATCTTCAAGCTGATCCTTGGGTATCTGGTTTAATGAGTCGCAAAAAACAAATCGTACCGAATCTTGAAAAGGTTTTTGCTAAATAGGAATGACTTATTGGAAAAAGATCCTTTAAAATAATAGCTCTTCTTCTAATGTGAGATGTTCGATACTAAATGGCTTTAAACTAATGAATATCCCGTCGATTCGGATGTCCGTAAATTCGGGATATTCTTCCGATATTTGTATGAGAGAGTTGGCGATTCGTTGATACTGCTTTTTTGTAATGGCGTATGTGATATCATCCTTTTTCTGGCGTAACTTTACTTCTATGGCGATGAGAGTTTTATTCTTTTTCATTAGGATATCGATCTCACCACTTTTTAGCTGGAGATTTTTCCTAACTAGCTTGTAGGATTTCATACGCAAATAGGATACAGCGATAAACTCTCCTATTTTGCCTTTGGTCTTGCTGGATAATTTCATCTTTAACTTACTCATGGTATTTTAATCTTGTTATTAATCTTGTTATTAGTCTTGATATATTAATTTTGATATATTAGTCTTTAAGTGATAGGGCTAGCTGGTAAATTTCCTTTTTTGCTAAGCCTGTTATTTCGGCGATGTAGTTGGATGCTTCTTTGGTTTTCATGTCTTGTAGGGATTTTTTTAGCATGTCTTTTATTTCCTCTTGGGAGAATTCTTTTTTGTCCTTTTGGGGCGGTTCTACTATGATGATGATTTCGCCTTTGAGCTTTCTACTTTTAAGAATCTCTAAAACTTCGGCTAAAGATCCTGCTATGCGTTCTTCATATATCTTGGTTATTTCCCTTACAATTGCCACTTGGCGATCGTCTCCTAGGATCTCACACATGTCGCCAACGGTGTTTTCTATGCGGTGGGGAGATTCGAGAAATACCAATGTTGATTGAATGTCCTTTATTTCTAAAAGTGTATTCTTTCTGCCTGTGGATTTGGAAGATAAAAAGCCATTAAAAAAGAATCTATCCGTTGGTAATCCTGAAAGCACCATGCCAGCAATGGGCGAACATGGGCCAGGTAAATGGGTGATGTTGATTTCTTTTTCTTGATCGTGTTCATAACAATACGCCAGTAATTTATAACCTGGATCAGAAATAAGGGGCGTGCCAGCGTCAGAAATCAGAGCGATTTTTTTCTTATCTTTTAGCCATTCAAATATTTTCGGGGCCATAACTTCGCCATTATGTTCATGAAAAGCTACCATTTTATTAGAGTTAATACCATAAGCAGATAGTAACTTTTTACTTACTCTTGTATCTTCACATAGTAGGATATCACATTGTTCTAAGGTATTTAATGCTCGTATGCTGATATCTTCCAAATTCCCAATGGGGGTAGCAATTATAAATAAACCACTATTAATTTGTTTTTGTTCTTGTTTATTTTGTTTATTTCTATTATAATCTAAAGAATCATAATCTATTTCATTTTGAGGCATATATGAAAATTTCCTTAATATTAAAAGTATTTTCTTCTGTGTTGCTTATTTTATTTTATACCGTTGCTTACAATGCACAGGCACAGAATAATAATAGCACAATAGATACAAAGAGTCATTCAAATTCTAATAAAAACTTAAGCCCAAGATATATTGCCGATCTAAGCGATTCGCCAGATGTATCCGAAGATCGTCAAAACAATATGGATTCGGCTCTTGAAAGCCATATTGATACGGAAGATATTTGGGACGCTAATGGTAATAATATCCTAGCAAAGGACGCTACTAGCATTGATCCTAATAATATCGATCTTAATGTCTTACTTAATAAGGGGCAGATCGTTTTTAAAAATGGTGCGAATCTAAAATATTCTTCTAATACTACCTTAAAAGTTGCGGTACTTCTGCCTTTAACAGGGAAAAATTCAAGATACGGTAATGATATCCTTTTAGGAATCGAAAAGGCTGTCTTTAAATATAACAAGCCTAATCTTGCCTTACAAATATATGACACTAAAAGCACAGTAGCTTCAACAAAAACCGCTTATAATCAAGCAAAGACCTTTGGTGCAGAAGTTATCTTAGGCCCTCTTTTAGCACGCTCAACCTATGAAATATCAGATCAAGCAAGAGCCGACGGCATTCCTTTAATTTCATTTACAAATAATACCATAGTAGCTAAAAAAGGTGTATATGTAATGGGTCAGTTGCCTGAAGATTCTGTCTCGATTGCTGCTCGTTATGCCTTTGCGAAAAAACGCACTAAAGATCTGTTACCAAAATTTGCGGTGGTAGCTCCCACTGGGGCTTATGGCGATATTCTACTCCAAGCTTTAGAGCAAACCGCCAAAGAATTACATACTAAAATTATTAAAACCATACGCTATAATAATAATTCGAATATGAACCAAGTGGCGTATAATATGGCTAAGAATCCCAACGCTCCGAAAGTTACCCTAAAGCAAACCAAAACCGTTAAAAAAGATCCTGTAACAGGTGCGATTCTACCAAATACCGAAGAAGAAGAAGTCATTCAACGTCCTAAAAGTGAATACGATATCTTGCTAGTTGTGGGATCAAAAAAATATGCTCAATCCTTAATTGTGGCTCTGCCCTATTATGATCTGGATCTTAAACAAGTTCAACTTATTGGAACGCAACGTTGGTACGCCACATGGGTGCAAAAGGAAAATACTCTCACAGGCTCAATCTTTGCCGCTCCTGATTATGATAGATTGCAGAATTTTAATTCCGCTTTTAAGTTCTTGTATCATCATGTCCCAGTATCTTTAGCGGCCATCGGTTATGACGCTTATGGCATGTTAGCTACCATATCAGATAATAAAAATATCGATGATATTAATAAGTATATTGCCAATAAAAACGGTTATAATGGTGTAAATGGCGTCTTTAAATTCGGTGTTGACGGTAAAGTTAAAAGATCTCTAGCCGTTTATCGTGTTACGAATCACACATTTAAAAAAGTTCAAAAGCCTGTGGATATTCTAAAATAATTTAGATTAAAATCAATCACTTATCATTTATAAAAAAAATATCTTGATTTTTATATAAAGATAATGTATCATACTTTTAAATCATATGCAGAGATGTATAATGATTTTATAAAAAATAGTATTTCGGTGTAGTTCAGTTGGTAGAACGGTGGACTGTTAATCCATATGTCGTAGGTTCGAGTCCTACCACCGAAGCCATATTATTTGGAGGTGTAGCTCAGCTGGTTAGAGCGTCTGCCTGTCACGCAGAAGGTCGCGAGTTCGAGTCTCGTCACTTTCGCCATATATAAAAATCCGCTCAAGCTATACACTTGGCGGATTTTTACTTTAAAACATATGTTAGCTTGTTTTTTACTGTTTGCATTATCTAAGCTTTTCGCTTCGCTTTTCTTTCATCTTATCTCATCTCATCTCATCTCATAAATAAATAAAAAACGCTTACTTATACATCCTTTCGATTACTTATTCTTGCTGGCCTAAAATAATTCTAATATAAATATATAAAATCTTACTTTGGATGTATTATAATAAATTAGCGATATATCTAAAAAGAGCCATTTTATTAAACAGTATTTAAAATAGTATTATCTATACTAATTATATACCTATTATAGGCCAGCAACAACAATAATAAGCAGAATACAAAACAACTCTTTTTATTTGTGATGTTCTGTTATAATATAATATGAAATCACAAGTATCCCCAAATAAAAGCAGTTATGTACTTAAAATCTTGTTTTTCTTTCTGTAGCTTATTCTTACAGGCCTAAATATTAGGCCTGTAAGAATAAATTAATGATGACTATAGCAACAAGTAGAAAACAATATACAACATCAACATTAAACATAGCGATATTATACACATTTACCTATCCCCATCCCCATCCATAAAGCAGGATCGAACAAACTTTGTGTAACATCGCTATGTTCGGAGGGTCTGTCAAGATGTCTATCCAAAGAGTGGGAGTTCGGAATTTGTTATGATATTCGTATGCGAATCTTTTATTTTACTTTTTCTTGATATTAAAATTTACAAGATACACATAATAATAGACATATAAGTTAATATGTGATATAATATCTTACATGTAATAATTATCTAAATTAAATCTAAGGTGTAATCAAATGTATTTATTTATAATGTTAGTAATAGAAGTAATACTTTTATTTGTTGTAGGCAGTTTTATTGGGGCAGGGAATACCTGTTTGTTGATTCTTGGGACGTTTATTGCAGGTATATATTTCTTTATTCATTCTATCGCATCCATAAAAAAAGCTATGGTTAACAAAGTGTTACAGAAAGATCTTTCCAAGCATATCGGATATGTTATCGGGGCGATATTTTTAATCTTGCCAGGATTTTTTACGGATACTTTGGGGATCTTATTGGTTCTGCCCTTTACCAGAGCGACCACAATAAAAGTTATTTCTGAAATTTCCTTGATTTTTTCCAGTGGGTTTTTTGTTGATATTATTCTTGCGAGATTGCGTAATCAACAAAATACCGCCAAAGATCCTGAAACCTATTCTCCTGAAGAAGAAGTTATTATCGATAAAGCTCAAGAAAAAGAAGAATGGAAAAACAGCGATAAGAAAATTATCGACGCTGAATATAAAGATATTGAGTAAAAAAATTCTGATAAATTAGCGTTACTCATGAAAGGATCTTACATGGCCAAAATCCCGATTTCTTTACATGTTAAAAGCAAAGCAACCAAAGAAGTGGATAAGATTTTAAAACGTAAAGACGAATTACAACAACTTACCGCCTATAAAAAAATATCTCAAGAGATGAAAAACAACGAAGATCTTAATAATACTCAAGATAGCAATACTAAAACAGCAAACAATAAACAAAACGGCGATCCACAAGCTAGGCAAGATCAGGCTATAAATGATAATCAATCCGAGAAAAGCGATTCGTTATCTTCGCATAAAAGCGAGAAAAACACGAGTGAGAAAAATAAGAGCGAGAAAAACAAGAGCGGAAATAATCAACATACGCAGAATTCATCAGCTAAGACCTCTAAAAATCTTAAGCAAATGGTGAGTAAGGAAAAGAAATTACTAGAAAAACAGTTGGAGAAATTCCTAAGCGATACCTTACTAAAAACCAATAGTACAGATCATAAACTTCTAACCAATAAACTTTATAAAGATAATATCAAGATCGATAATCCACAAGCTACGCTTTTAACTTTGCATACGCAAGTTTTATTACAGCCATGGAATTATAGCGTGGTAGATAATGAAATTTATTTCCGAATCCTATCCATTTTAAATGCTAATCTTGATGCTAAAAATAAGAATCTTTCTGCGGAAGAATTGTTAGCAGAAATCCAAGGTAAGAATCAAGGCAAGAATCAAGGTAAAATGAAAGGCAAAATCAAGGATAAGAATCAGGAAAATAATCACGGTAAAAACCAAGGAAAAAACCAGCATAAGAATCACAAGGCAAACAAAGGAAAAGAATCCATAAATGATGAACAAGAACCCAATCACAATGAGCATAATAATGGCGATCTCCATAAGAATAAGGATAAGGATTCGCTTGAAGATCTTGAAGGATTGGCATTCATTCAATGGCTTAGTGCCATATCCGATGAAAACACCAACGAACTCAACGACTTTCTACAACGTATGCGTATATTCAAACCCTTAGAGTTCTTCCAGCGAGTGCAAAATATTTCGACAAATGTGAATTTGTTTGTGGATAATAATGGGCAGATCAAAGTTACCAACTTTCATAAGGATAAAAAACTCATCGAACAAGAGTTAAATAATCGTGGGCGTTTAAGATCTCACATTTGGGAAATGGTTGGCTTTGATTATAACAAACAAGGTCTAAACGTATAGATTTATAGAGATTTTTATCATTTGTATGGAGATAAAACCATATCTTAAGCTCTTGGGAAAGTCATTTCTCTCTACTTTTAAAAAACTATCGTTAGTAAAAAAACGTGGATCATAAAAAAAATATTGCTTTTAACTTTATTTTTAGTTACAATATAATATATAAGGTCTGTTAAAGTATGTTTTCACATAGAATACGATTAGGATATTTCAATGTTATTAGATTTTTCAAAGTTCACCACAAAGATAGCTACAAACTTCAAGGGTAAACTCATTGGCAAGGATGAATTCGGTAATAAGTATTACGAAAGTAAAAAACTTAATATCCAAGGGAGAAAGCGTCGTTGGGTTGTGTATAGTGGTCTAGTAGAACCAACAAAAATCCCACCCATTTGGTTCGCATGGTCTCATTACATGACCGATGAACCATTGGAAGATGAAACGAAAGATTGGTATAAGCCACATCTGCCTAATACCACAGGTACGGTCCATGCTTACGAGTATAAACCGCAAGATGATACCAATTATCAAGCTTGGAAACCTGAATAATTTTTTCCAAACAAATTTACATTTTACATCTGTCTAAGATTAAATATGTGCAAGGTCTGAAATTTTATGTATACATCTAAACAGCATATTCTTTATGGTTTTATTTTAGTGATATTGATAGTATTTGCAATATTCATATCCACATCGAAAAACTCTTTTATTTCAAGTAGTTCCGCTAGGCATTACAAGGCGTCATTCTCTTCGGCGAGTGGCTTAGGAGTGGGAAATGATGTGCGTATCTCGGGATCTAGTATCGGTAAAATTACCAGAATATGGCTAAGTAAAGATCTACAAGCCAATGTTGAAATGCTCATAACCACTCCCATAAACATCCCCATTGATTCCTATGTTGTGATCCATAACATCGGCATTACTGGTAATATGTATGTTGATCTAGAACCTGGAGCAGAAGAAGAGTACTTAAAAGACAATGAGTGGTTTGATAACACTCAAGGAACAATTTCCCTACATCGTATGTTAATGTTGGGCTTAAGCATGGTCAAGAAAAAAGGAAAGAAATAACTTATGAAAGAGCGAGTTTTTGAAATAGCTATAGGTACATCTGTAATTGTTATAGCGTTAGTTTTTGCGGTTTTTGCTTGGAATATGGTCTATTCTAACACCGATGGCGAGAATTATGAATTACATGTGGAATTCGCCAAATCAGGGAATTTAAAGCGTGGAGATATGGTTTCCATAGCAGGAGTTAACGTAGGTGGTATTGATAAAGTTTATGTTGATCCCGAAACTTTTATGGTTAAAGTAGCCTTTCATGTGAAAGCCAATTTGAAGTTGACAAAGGATTCCCTAGCAGAAGTTTTACAATCTGGCTTAATGGGTGGAACATTCCTAGCAATTACCCCAGGATCGCAAAAGGAAAAACTCTTAAAAAATAACGATACTCTAACCAATACCAAAGATAATCAAACCGTAGAAGATGTAATTAGTCATTTAGTATCAGGTACTTTGAGTAAGTAGTATTTAGTTAAAAAATAAGAATCATAAGACAAAGTAGAAAAGAAAAAAGTAGGGTAGCATGGCATTAATGAAAAAAATCTTATTAGTAAGTATATTAATTTTAACAAGCGTTTGCATAGCACATGAAAGTTATGCCAGTGCGATGATTGCCAAACCTGTAGCCGAAATCCAAGTGGTGGACAAAATCACATCCCACAGATTTACCATATATGCAAGAATTAATGAATATGTACGCTTTCAAACCATGAAAATAAGTGTGAAAGCTTGTTATATTAATAATCCTACACAGGTTACAGAAGCCGAAGCCTACTTCGTTATTCTAGATCATCCTAGGGAACATGACGAATATAAAGCCTTTGAAGGGTGGATGTTTGCCTCTACTCCGTCGATCGTAGCTTTAAAACATCCTGTATATGATGTTACAATCATTAATTGTATAGATAAAATTCCAAAAGGTGATAAAATCATAGAGTAGCAACTCGCACATTAAAAGGAATAGAAAAAACTAAACATGCCCAGCATATACAACGAAAATAGCTCCAATGTGAGCAAAGAACTCAAAATTATAAAACCTGGAAGATCGCATAAAAGATCGATCTTAAAGCGAATTTTGAAATATGTTTCGATAATTACATGGATCAGATCCTATAATTTTAGCATGTTTAAAAATGATCTGCTTTCGGGATTTATTATGTCGGTTGTGGTAATCCCCCAGTGTTTAGCCTTTTCTCACATTGCAGGAATCCCGCCTAAATACGCCTTTTATACTGCCATTGTTATCCCCATTGTTACGCTCTTTTTTTCCTCTTCGATGTTTATGATCAACGGTCCGAGCATTGCTCTATCCATGGTAGCCTTTTCCATTGTTTCCAACTTCGCCAAGCCCTTTACGGATTCGTATATTGAATTAATGCTTTTATTAAGCTTTTTTGTTGGTATATTTCAATTGGCTTTGTTCTTTTTAAAATTTAACTTTCTCTTGAAATTCATATCCACTTCGGTAATTAAAGCCTTTACCGCCAGTGCGGCAACCTTAATTATATTACACGAATTAGCCCCAATCTTAGGCATTCATGGAGGCGATAGTGGAGCTACCATTGATATAGTTCTTTATCTTTTCACCCATGTTGTGAGTAATATAAATTACTGGTCCTTGCTTTTAGGAGCGTCAACCATTGGCATATGGTACATTTTGAATTTAAAAATAAATGGTGGCATAGCTATCTTTTTAAGCATTCTAATATCTTCGAGTCTTGGATATGTTATCAGCCATTATATGGGTGCGTATATCAGATTCGAACATCCTGTAGAAACCGTAATTCCTCACTTTCATTTACCAACATTTAAGCTTGAACAAGCCTTATTGATCTACAAAGACGCCTTTGTTTTAGCCATTATAGCTTTAGTTTTAGCCACATCTATCGCCACATCTTTGGCAGAACAGACTAAAACATCCATTTCCATGCGACAGGAAATTATTTCCCAAGGTATGACCAACCTAATCGGCGGATTCTTTTCCACATATATTAGTACTGGCTCATTTTCACGCTCGGCATTAAATTATGATTGTGCAGGTAAAAGCCCCATAGCTGGCTTGATCTCAAGTATCTTTACCATTTTGATAGTGATGTTTTTTGGTTCTATTGTTCAATATATTCCGTCGGCAGTCATTGCAGGAATCGTCTTTTTAATTGGCTTGAGATTAATTCATTTCAAATCTTTCATCAAGATTATCAAATTCAGTCGCACGGAAAGATATATCTTAATGATAACTTTCTTGACAGGAATTTTAGTCAGCCTGCAAATGGCCATTTATATGGGCGTGCTTTCTTCGGTAATTATATTTATTTTACGTGTATCAGCTCCACGAATCTTTTCCATAAAATATAAACATACTACAAAAACATTTACTAACACCAACGTAAAAGACGCCAATAATAAGGACGGCGAGTGTCCACAAATTGTCATGATTAAAATTCAAGGTGCGATTTATTTTGGCTCTTCTCGTTACATGGCAAAAGCCCTATCAGAAATCGTTAAACGTAACAAGCAAAAAATATTCCTATTAATTTCAGGCGAAGGCATAACAACCCTAGATTGGGACGGTGCACACATCCTCGAAGAAAAAGCCCAAAAATGGGGCGAACGCATGTGCATCACAGGACTAGCCCCCAACATCAAAGGCACACTCAAACGCTACAACATTAACCACAAACGCCTACGCTTCAAAAATAAAACCGTAGCCATAACCTACCTACTCGATAAAATCGACCTCAACATCTGCAAAAACTGCGACCGCACCGTCTTTAAACGTTGCAACAAACTCCGCAAACAAGGCCAACAAAAATCCCTAGAAAATCAACAATATCTGTAATATAGTGCTTCTCTCTTGCTAGACTGGTCGCACTCTTTGGATAGACGTCTTGACAGATGGTCGCACGACTCGGGTGGAGATCTTGCCAGACGGCCTAAACATAGCATGTTTGATCGCATGTGCTGGAATGTGGGGAAAGTGATCTTGTATAAGATCGCTATGTTTAAGTGTTATGTGTAACGCTGATGTATTTTGTATGTTATGTGTGTTATTATAATTACTGGCCGAAAGTAAATAGCTTAATAAGTACATAATATATATCAAGCTACTTTAAGTACTGTTTAATAAGTAACCATTTGTAGATATGTTGTTAATTTATTATTATATATACTTATATTACATCTGGTATAGGCCTGTAAGTATAAGCAATAGGAATTACATATAGTAAGCATTGATATTTGTTGGAGAAGATATAATGTGGAATGACAATAGCCTATCCACATATCTAATGTAGGATTGAATGAGATATGTGGGGTGTTGTTGTGTTTGGGGTGTATGGGGGAGGGTTATTCGCCGATTAGTTCTTTTTTGCGGGCTAGTTCTACGGTGATGTCTCGGGCTTTGGCGGGGGGCATTGAGGCGAAGATTAGGGCTAGGCTTTTTTGTTTCATTTTGCCGACTAGGGCAAGTAGGACATCGGGTTCTAGTTCGGCTAGGATGGTGGCGGCGTCTGCGGGTTTCATGCCTTCGTATACTTTTACTAGGGATTGGAGGTCTTGTTTATGTTTGGCGTCGGCTTCTTTGATTTTGGCGTTGATTGAGGTTTCTAGTTGTTTCATCTGTTTAATTTTGTTATTAATACGCACTTCGGCTGCAGACATAAATTTTTCTTTTCTATCAAGTTCTACCGCACGTTTATCTAATTCTCTTCGACGTGCAGAAAGTTTGCTTAGAACTGTGATTTCTTCTTGCGACATGAATTGCGGATCGTCGCCTTCTAGTTCTTTTGAAGTATCGGCATTTGATTTATCGGCTGTTGCTGTGTTTGTTGCTGAGGCTTTGGCTGGGTTGTTAGCGTCGGCATTATCGGCAGCTACGGCACTGTTAAAACCGATTAGGCTTTTACCGTGTTTATTAGTAAGGGGAGCGGTTAGGGGATTTTTATTCAGAGAGTTAGATTTTGCTGATTGTGTTCTTGCAGGAATAGGGATTGTTTTAGATGCAACTTGTTTTGTTTGAGTAATAACAGGTGGTTCAACATTAGCACTTTGCCAAATGTTGTGGACTCTAAAGGATAACAAGCCGAAAGCTGTTATAATCATTATGGGTAAAACACGAATGTAACGCATATCAAAACCTTTGTTTTAAAACTCTAAATAAAATCTTAGTAAGTAATTTCTGTTAACATTATATTAAATAAAAGTTAAAATTTTCTTAACGTTGTTAAGATTTATTAACAGTATGTAATACTTTCATAGTATATAAACTATTCTTTTCTTTAAGAGTAATTTATTTAACTGATCTCAATGCTTTTAGAAGTTCTTCTTCGGCATCTGAAGTTGGTTCTTTTTGTGAAAGCGTTCTCTTGCTTTCTCTCTCTTCTTTTCTTAGAAGAGCTTGTAAGCCTTTAAAGCCACGTTCGGGGCTTGTGTCATCATTATCTTCATTATCATGGAGTAATAATTCATCTTCATCGACTTTATTAAATGAAGAATTCTTGTTAATTTGTAAATTATCTTCTAACTTATCGGCATAATCGAACTTTTGTGCTGGCGGTACGGATGATGGTTTCGGAGCATTAACTAAGCCTTTCTTTACCCTGTCTATGGCGTCATGAGCTTGGTTGATTAACTCTTCAAGTTCCGTACGTAAGATGTTCGCTTGCTGGATTTGTTCATCTAGGATATTAGCACTATCATTGGATGACTTCCTTAAAAGGGCAATGCTTTTCTCTGCACGTTTGGTCGAGGCGTTGAAGTGGTTGGATAAGGCTTCAAGTTCCCCACGATCTCCTTTTACTGATTTTAGTTTCTTATTTAGAATTATAGCATATATAATTGTAATAATCAACAATATGGAAACCACACCATCAAAAATAATAGTAATTTGACTTTCATCCATTAAACATTATCCCCCAATTCGTCTTCCGGATCTTCTACCATTTGGTCTTGTCCGATCATTTGATCTTCTAATTTTATGGCTAGTTTAGCACCTTTTCGCCCCATTCTTCCTAGGAACATATCCTTACCGCCACTCCTAAAGCGAACTTTAGTATTTGGGGTTACGTTGAATACGATCTGCGAGCCTACTTCCCACGTTAATACTTCTCGTAGTGATGAGATTTGTTCGCCCATGATAGCTTCAAGTTCAATTTCTGTTTGCCATAATTCACGTGATAAGTGAGTTTCCCAGATGGAATCTCGACCGAATTTTTCACCCATGAACATTTGTAGTAATAATTCACGAATCGGTTCTAGAGTAGCATAAGGGAAAATTAGTTCGATTGTACCACCACGGTCATCCATATCCACACGCAAACGAGCAATAATTGCCGCATTGGATGGACGGGAAATGGTGGCGAATCTTGGATTGGTTTCCAAACGCTCAAAGCGTAATGTTACAGGCGATAAAGGATCGAAAGCAGCAGATAAATCATTTAATACCATTTGTAATAAACGTTCTACCAAACTACGCTCAATAGTCGTATAAGGTCGCCCCTCAATACGCATGGCCGCAGTACCACGACGACCACCTAAAAGTACATCGATAATAGAGTAGATTAGCGAACTGTCGACAGTCATTAAGCCATGGTTGTCCCATTCTTCGGCTTTAAATACCGCAATCATCGCAGGTAAGGGGATCGAGTTTAGATAATCACCAAATCGTAATGATTGTACGGTATCAAGTGATAATTCCACACTATCTGATGTGAAGTTACGTAAAGATGTTGTTAATAAACGGATCAAACGATCGAATACAACTTCGAGCATAGGCAGACGTTCATAGGAAACCAACGCCGAATTCAAGATAGCTTGAATACCGCCTTCTGTATCATCAGCATCAGGGCTACTATCGAAACCTAAAAGGCCATCGATTTCGTTTTGGTTTAGAACTCTAGCTGTTCCGCCGTCGTCCACACGAGTGGCAATGGAATCGGTATCTGAATCATCAGTACCATCGCCCATCATGTTTTCCCACTCGGAGGTTAGTCCAGCGTCGCCTTCGCCGCCTTCGCCGCCTTCTTCACCTTCTAGAACTTCGTCCCAGTCTTCATCTTCTGCCATTCTATCAACCTACATAATTACTTAAATTTATATATAATACATATGTAATATTTTTTTAATATTATTCACGTGAATTTAACTAATCTTGATAGTATACAGATAAAAAGTTAATTTTATCTATACTACTACACATTTTATTTTATAATGAACTCTCTTATTAATACATCTTTAATGATAATTGGAGAGGCTGCAACATTTGCACGATCCAACATTTCTTCTCGTAGTCTTAGCAATCCAGATGATCCTTCGAGATCACTTTTTCGCAATTGACGTAAGAAGACTTCGAATCTATTATTCAAACGAGGAGCTAAAGATTGAACTGTAGCGAAATCTTGTGCTCCGCCTTTGATCTCAAGAGTAATAGCTATCCCCAGCAATGACGATTCGCCACCGTTGGATCTGATATTAATCATAAGTTTCGGCATTTTAAAGAAGAAAATGTTCACACCTACTTGATCTTCGGCGTTAACTAACTTCCCTGTTTTTTGTGCGGAAGACAATATGGTCTCGGATTTCTTGCTTTTGCCACCAAATAATAGCATAGCACCAACACCTAAACCACCCAACAATAGAATGATCACTATTATGATGATGATAAGTTTCTTCTTACCGCCACCGCCACCACCGCTCGACTCTTCGTCATCTTCGTCGAACTCTTCGTCTAATACTTCATCTTCAGCCATGCTATTAAATACTCGCTTTATATTTAGTAAATCAATTAACTTTAGTAAATTATAGAATGCTACACTTTAGGATTCTATAATAATACTTAAATACTAACAATTTATAGAGCATAAATCAAGCGAATCTTAAGATATATTAATTTATTTTCCATATTTTCTTTCTAGCTATCTTTTTCCATAGAATGAATATATAGTAAATTCAAGGATTAATCATGATCTTGAGTTGATATTTATTCATGAAAATATCTAGAATATTTTTTTGAAAATATCGTACATTATTGTAAATATAATAAATATGTTGTATTGTTCTGATATATTTGTTATATTCTTTTAGGACTATGAAAAAGCACTCAAGCACTTTTTTACACTCCTAAAAAAATAGGATTCCCAACTTAAGCACAAACAAAAGTAGAAGATGACTGATCCTAAAGTTTTAACTATATTAAAAAAAGTATGGGGATATGATTCCTTAAAAACCTATCAAGGTGAGATTATTGATTCGATTATCAATAATAAGGATACCCTAGCTATTATGCCCACAGGAGCAGGTAAATCCTTATGTTATCAGTTACCGTCTTTATATAAGGACGGTATGGGGATTGTCATATCGCCGTTGATAGCTTTGATGAATGATCAGGTTATGGCCTTACAAGAGCGTGGGGTACAGGTGGCTACTCTTAATTCTTCCATGTCTTACGATGAGTTTAAGGAAACCCAAGAGCGTGTACGTAACCATGAGATAGATATATTATATGTCTCACCTGAAAAAGCCATTAGTAGTAAGTTTATGGATCTTATATCTAATGTTAACATCTGTCTATTTGCGGTAGATGAAGCTCATTGTGTTTCCCAATGGGGTCATGATTTCCGTCCTGAATATATGCAACTCATGGCATTACGTGAGCGTTTTCCTCAAATTCCCATGATCGCCCTAACGGCTACCGCTGATAAACTCACACGTGGCGATATCATTGATAAATTACACTTTAAGGATTTTAATAAGTTTCTTTCTGGTTTTGATCGTCCTAACATTCGTTATTGTATTGAGTATAAAAATAAATCCAAGGAACAGCTATCGAGATTCTTAAAAACCGAATACGCCACCCAAGAAGGTACGGGTATTATATATTGTATCTCACGTAAAAGAGTGGAAAGTACTGCCGAATGGTTAGTGGAAAGGGGATATAATGCTATCCCTTATCATGCGGGATTATCTTCTAAGATTCGTACGGATAATCAGCGTAAATTCATTAATGAAGAGAGCATTATCATGGTGGCCACCAATGCTTTCGGTATGGGAGTTGATAAGCCGAATGTGAGATTCGTTGCCCATTTGGATTTACCGAAATCCATTGAAGATTACTACCAAGAAACAGGACGTGCAGGACGAGACGGCGAACCGTCAGTCGTATGGCTAAATTTTGGTATGCAAGATGTGGCCATGCAACGTCGTTTCATTGACGAAAGTAACGCATCTTTAGAGCAAAAAAAGATCCAAGGGAAAAAGCTTAATTCTCTTTTAGGATTGTGTGAAACTTCACGTTGTCGCCGTCAAGTTCTTCTTGAGTACTTTGGCGATAACTGTGAACCTTGTGGCAATTGTGATTCCTGCCTAGAACCACTTAACACCATAGACGGCTTGATCCCTGCACAAAAACTCCTTTCTTGTGTTCATCGAGTAGGGCAGAGATCAAGCGGATCGCACATTATAAATATACTCTTAGGATCTAAGGTGGAGAGAATCCTAACTTTAAGACACAATAAATTATCCACTTACGGCATAGGCAAGGAATACACAAAACAACAATGGAATTCCTTTTTACGCCAATTGATATCGCAAAACCTTTTAACTGTTAACCATGAAGAATACAGAGCTTTAAAGCTAACCGAAAAATCCATCGATATCCTAAAAGGCAACGCCGAAGTAAGATTCACTTTACGCAAAGATAAACCCAAATACGTCAACAAACTCAACAAAAAAACCACAGATACACACGACATAGGCACAGTCCAAAGCCTATCCCCTGAAGATAAAGAACTATACGACATGCTACGAGAACGCTGTGCCGAAATTTCCAGAGAAGTCAACGTCCCAGTATTTTATATCTTTACTATCCAAACCCTAGTAGAACTAAGCATAGTTAAACCCACAACCCTAGATTCCATGCTCGACATCACAGGCATCGGCGAAATCAAACTCAAAAAATACGGCGAAAGATTTCTAAATGTGATAGAAGAATATAATCGCTTGAAGTTGGAATAGCTAATGGTCTAGAATTTCCATATATTTTATCTTGTTTGGCTTACAGCACGCTAGTTATTAATAATTTTAATACTAGGCTCTACATATGATTTACCGTCTTGGTATTTTTGCGGATATAGGAATTCTAGGTGGTATTTTTTGAGTAATTTATTTAGAGTGCCATTGATGTAGATCTTGCGTAGTTTGAGATCTAGGGATCTTACTTTTAGGCGTTTGTTGAGATCGTTAGAGAAGAGCCAGCCACGGGGGTAATAGAATTTGAGTTGGTGTACTGGGATGTCTAGATAGTTGTTTGTAGAATCCAGGACGACGTTTGTTAAGGCTGAAAGTTCTGGGGTATCATTTGCTAAGCCGATGATATCTAAGGATGTGAATAGATAATCTATATGTTTATTGAGTAATTTATGTAAGGCTACGTCGATGTTTTTTTCTTTGGAAATGAAGATGTTATATTCACCTTTCATACGTTCGAGAACCTTATTGAAATCAGATGTACGATCCACAGATATGGGCGTGTTTCTTAATTGATACACATCATTAACGGCGAAAATATCTTTCTCGTAGGCACGGTAAAACAAGACAGGCGGATCGCTATAGAGAACGGTAGAAAATCTATAATCATGGTATTTATCGCTGGTAAATATGAAGTTACCTGCCACCACATCAACAATATTTTCCTTTAAGAGCTTTAAACATACGGAACGCTGGCTATTGATAATTAACTTTTTATCCTTTTTCGGATCGATAATAGCATTGATGATATCCATGTCCAAACCTTGGATTTTACTTGCTTTTTTAAAGTTAAATGGTGGATTGTCATATAGGCAAAAACTATAGCTACGTGCATTCGCTACAGTGCTAAATAGTAGAATTGCTACAAACAGCAATATAAATGATAATATTTTTTTCATGCTTTTAGGATCTATTTTTCAACTTAGGATAAGGATAATATTAAAGGTCTTGATACTCTATAATATAATTATATGACTAAAAAGTCAACCACTCAAAAATAAAAATTAAAAAATGTAAGAAAGTGCTTGCATTTTATATGATATTTTGGTATAAGTATCCTAAGCCTGTCAAAGACTATAGGTGTTAGCTTGGGGATTTTTTCTCTTAAGCTGATTTAATTTCCTATACAGATAGCAGTTTATTATGTATTTATTTTATAAACAACATAAAAGACGGCAGGCAATTGGCGATGTTTTAGTGGGTAAATTATCTTGATTTATCAAATAAAATATCATCGTGTTTAAATAAGAATTAGACTGAAGGGACGAATCTTATGGATCGTTTACAAAAAGAAGAGTTTATTGCAGATATGCAAGCTCGCTTTAAAGCGTCTTCCTTGGTGGTTGTTACTCATTATTCGGGTTTAACAGTGGCGGAAGTTACTGGCCTGCGTAATCAAGTGCGTGAAGCTGGGGCAGATTTTAAAGTAACGAAAAATAGATTGACCCGTCTTGCTCTAAAAGGCACAGAGTTTGAAAATATTACGGATCTTTTAACAGGTCCTACAGGATTGGCAATTTCTGCTGATCCTGTGGCAGCGGCGAAATCTGCTGTGGAATTTGCAAAATCAAACGATAAATTACAAGTTTTAGGCGGTTGTCTAAATGGCGAATTTCTAGATGTTAAACAAGTTAAAGCATTAGCTAGCTTACCATCTCTTGATGAACTTCGTGGTAAAATCGTTGGTGTGCTTCAAGCTCCAGCACAAAAAATTGCAGTTGTAAGCGGTGCTCCTGCATCGCAACTTGCACGTGTGTTTAGTGCTTATGGAAACAGTGCGGCTTAATCTTAATTCATATTAAGAACAATTACTTAAGTGTTTTTTATACAATTAATATATATCATAATCTAAGATCTTTTTACAAGATTATGAAAAACTTTACAAAGGAATAAAATCATGGCTGATTTAAATAAACTAGTAGATGAACTTTCAACTTTAACAGTATTAGAAGCTGCAGAGCTTTCTAAATTATTAGAAGAAAAATGGGGCGTGTCTGCGGCTGCTCCTGTAGCTGTTGCAGCTGCGGCTGGCGGTGCTGGCGGTGCTGGTGGCGAAGACAAAACTGACTTCGATGTTATCCTAGCAAGTGCTGGTGGCAACAAAATTTCGGTAATTAAAGAAGTACGTGCTATTACTGGCCTTGGCTTAAAAGAAGCTAAAGAACTAGTAGAAGGTGCTCCTAAAGCTGTAAAAGAAGGCGTTGAAAAAGCAGAAGCTGAAGAACTTCAAAAGAAATTAGAAGCTGCTGGTGCTACTGTTGAAATTAAATAATTATAAATATAACTATAATTAGTTAATTAATTCAACACAAGATCCCATATATCATCCGTGATATATGGGATTTTCTTTACATAATTTTTCTACAGATTTTTCCTGCGAATACCCGATAACACCGCATATATAATCGTGTAATCATTGGGATCACAATATCCAAGCTGATGATCTGTAACAGTGCTATGACTCATGGAAGTTGGGTAATGACTTTCAATTAAACTCTTTAAAAAGAGCATGTTTTCATGGTTATTATTTGTATGCGAATTTATAACAAAATTCGCAACATCCTTTTTCGCTTGATGATTGATATCTTGCGTATCTTCAATTAATAATTGAGCATACTTCTGTGCTAGCGAATCTATTTTCGCATAACTATTACTATCTAAAGTATTGTATAAATTAATAATTTCCATATGAGTATAATTCCAACTACTTTCATGACTATTATTAAGCATAGCTTGATCTAAAGACTGATTCACCTCTACAGCCTTATCCTGCTCAAGATTCATACTCTGATTATTTGTATCTATTTGAGATTTAATATGTTTTGTCGAATTAGCAGGCGGTATATATTTACCATAACTTTGATCTTGAATTCCATTTACTAACATGATTCTACTCCATTTCTAAAGTTATTGATTGATTATCATTTCAGCTAGTTTACACCTAATAAATAACCCCTAACACCCCCACTTTCAACCCCTAATTTAACAATTACAGGCCTAAATATTCAACCCACAACCCTAAACCACAAAAACAAGATCTTAGGTAAATATAGTGGATTCTAAATAAAAATTACCAGATATAAAATCATTTTTATCTTTTCACAAGAAAGTTAAATTGTTACAAGAACAGATTAACCACTTAATACATATGTGATCGAACAAGTTGTGTATAACACTGTTAGATTCGGCTCGCCTAAAAAAATATCTGCCCGAGTATAGCTCATACAATGAGCATTTTTATTTAGTCTTAACTTACTTCCATATGGTTATTCATCATTGTATATTTCTTATACAGATAAATAAATAACATTACTATACTCACTATTAAAGTAAAGTCTACGCCTGCAAGATATCTACTTTCCCAACCTGTAGGTACTAATAAAACTAAAGGGATGAATAGTGTTATACAGCTCAATGATAAATAATATGATATACAGCTATATTTAACAATGCCATCCATAGCTATAGGGGTAAATTTAAATTTATTGATTGTAAAGGTTGTAATTAGTATTAGAACCATTAAGTAAAGTTTATATTTAAACAAAATATTAATAGCAAGCTTATTTATAAAAACATCAATCTTACTATCTTTTTTTAATTTAACATCTCCTAGAGAATAATTATATTTATTTTTTACTCCTGTTTGGATTCGCCATTTAGTTCTTAAACCCTCATCGGAAGAATATTTTAAATTATTTGTGTAATGGTTACTATATAAAAAATTTTGTAATGTTGCTGTATAATGAAATTCTAGCCAACTACCTGGATAGTTTAAAATATATTTAAGCCATAATCTCATATCTCTTACTTGGAAAGGCTTGGCAAAATGAATATATATATATTTCGCCATTGAATTCGAGGTGGTTTGTTTATCAAAATTAGTTACTAATTGATCATACTTTTTACAGTTGGTAGTGTTATCCAGTAATTGATATTCTTTACAAGTTTTTTTATTATCAAGAAGTATATATAATATATCAGAGCTATATACCCAAGATGCAGGGTCAATTTGGTTAATAATATTTTTGTTGTTTAATATTGTTTTATTTAAACCCAAAATAATTATTAAAAATAATATAATAATCTTCATACTAGATTTTATAGAAGTATTTTTATAATAAGTATACAATATAATAAATGGTATAAGAAGAATAAAGGTTTGAGTAATTTGATTATGTCTAATAAGAGACACAACAATCAAGAAGGCTATTCCTAAATAAAAATGATATGATATTGTATTAAATAATGAATAAACAAGTGTCGAAACTGCACACATAATTAAGAATGTAGTCAGTGAACCTTTAGGTGGTAAATAAAAATGATGCATAATTATAGGAAATATATATACTAATACTAGCAATATATATTTCATTTTATACTTTTTAACTAGTCTGGATAATATAATGGCAGAATACAGTATAGATAATGTATTTATTACATATAATAATGTAAGTGCTTTTAAATGCAAAGCTGACGATAATTTCAAAATAAAGACTATAATAACAGGATTCCAATTATTAATAGCCAAAATACTTGAAGCTTGTTGAAACATAAACAATGTATCGCCATTTGCCGCTCCTGGGTACAAAATTCCCACATACAAAAAAAACGGTATTAAACAGATAAAATACATCAATACTTCTAGTTTATTCTCAACAACATACTTATAGGATTCGGATATAACTTTATTTTCAAACAAAATCGCTATAGTATTAATAAGCAACAACAGCAATGTTAAGATCTTTATCAATCTAAACCTTAAAACCTTATGTTCTAGAATCTTAAGCTCTGATAGTATATATCCAATAAAAATCATTAAACAAATTAGTAATATACCCTTTACAATTCTTCGGAAAGTTCTAGAATCTTCATATGTTAACACTATCAATATAGATGTTAAAAATGACAGAGACGACAATACAAACAATAATGCACTATGAGGAAAGACAAAATAATAGTTATGAATATGCCAAACATAACATAATGCAAATACTATTCCTGCAATAAAAGGTATAAATATTGATAATTTTTTCCTATTTATAAATAGAAAGTTGAAAAATTTATTATAGAAATAATACAATATATTCATTATGATAAGCATTCCTTCTAAAAGTATGAAAAATAAGTTACTATTGCGATACCTTGATCCAATTATCTTTTAATAATGCGATTAAGAATGTTCCCACAAAGGTAATACCACCACTAGCTATGAGAGTACCAGAAAGTAGGATCAGCTTAATAAAGTCGATACTACCAAAATCTTTTCCTACCCAAATGAATGTAATGGCTAATAAAATGATTATACCTGCACACATTACAAGAAATCCATAGAATCCGATTCTTTCAACTGCTGATTGGTTATATAATTTATCTAACAGGCCTTTTTTTGTGCGTATGCCAATGGATTCGCCAATGGCGTGATTAATAACGCCAAATATCATCAGAGTAATTCCCGATACGAATCCAAAATCACCGATTACCAATGAGTGGATTCCCATTCCAAATCGTGGTACGTCTGATGGTGAAAATAAGAGAATATTTATGAAAATTCCAAATATCATGAAAATGAAAGATGGTAAGACAAATATCCATTCTGGGGAAAAGATTAGCATATATTTCAAGTGACGCCATCCATCACTCCAAGGTTTTAAATGTGGTGCTCGATCTCTTAAATCAGGACTTAAGGTTATAGGTAATTCTGTTCTTTTTAGATTATATTGGGTTGCTTTTACAACTACTTCTGTTGTAAACTCCATGCCTGATGAAACCAAATTCATTTTAATAAAAGGATCTCTTCTTAATGCTTTTAAACCACTATGCCCATCAGAAATACCAGTTCTAAATAAAATATTCATTATTCCACTTAAGATAGGGTTGCCAATATATCTATTTTTCCATGGCATTGCTCCAGGTTTTATTTCACCTTTTAAACGTGTTCCAATACATAAATCATAGCCTTCTTCAAGCTTATCAATCATTGGAACACCTTCTATAAAATTATAGCTACCATCACTATCGCCTGTAATGATATATTTTCCATATGCCTCCTTAATTCCAAATTTGTAAGCGTTCCCATAACCTCTATTAGGGCAATGCACAACTCTAGCTCCTAAAGATTCCGCTATATTCACGCTATTATCTTCACTGCCATTATCTGATATTAAAACTTCATATGTGAAACCTTTTTCTTTTAACTTGTTTCCTGCTTCTTTGGCATTATTGATACAATGTTCTAATGTTATCTCTTCATTTAAACATGGCATTAAAATTGTTACATCTATATTCATTATTTTTTCTCCTAAAATTGTACTTTATTCATTAAATTCATCACATTGAAAACATAGGCTCATAATATCTTCAATATTATCTAAATTATTATTTTCAAAAGATATGACCTTATCTTTAAATTTATTTAACATGCTATTAAGAGCATCAGTATTATCAACCATTATCTTTTGCCTATTGTTGATATTATATATTATTGCTTGATTGTCGATTTCATAACTGATTGGATAAAAACACAATTTATCGTTTTGAGTTTCATCCCACACTAACAAGCCTTTTTCTCCCCATATTTGGAAATATCTATTTTTCTTTGCAAATCCCATATCACATTTAATATTAATATTGACATCATCAATATTAAATGATACTACAGCACTATCAGGAATATTCTCATAGACTTGAGAATTAGAGATTATTTTTAGCCCTTTATATGTTTTAATTGTTTTATTAAATATTACTTTTATAATATCATTAACGATATAAAAATCATGATACATCAAATGGGTAAAAATAGAAGCATCTTTTTGAAATAAGCCGAAATCAGTTCTGATTGAATCTATTTTATATACTTTACCTAATAAGTCAGACAATAGTTCTTTTTTAAGCTTTTTAAATCCTGATGTTTGTAAAAAAGTATGATCCACCCAAACAAGTTTATCATAATTTATGATCTTTTCCTTGATTTCTTTAAAGTCTTTTACATTGTTAACTAGTGGTTTTTCAACCCATATGTGCAATTTATTATTCATTGCTTCCAATAACATACTTTTATGTGTTGATGCAGGTGTTGCAATTATTACACAATCTACGGAATTACTTTGGCAAGCTTCCGTTATTGTAGAAAACAAATTTATTCCATCTGGTATTTTTGTGTGAGTTTCTACTATTCCAATTAAATTAAAATTATGATTATTTTGAATCTTATTAAGTAAGATTGTTCCCCAATATCCATATCCCACAAGTATAGTGTTAAGCATGTTCTTTTTTCTTTCCTTATGAATGATTATCAATTGATGATATTTTGTATTGGGATCTTAACAAGGTATTATTTACTAGAATCTCGAAATATTTACACATAATAGTTAATATTGCAAATATCCCACTAAATCCAAATGACATAAAGACCATAATACTCGCCCAGCCAGAAAAGATCTGATCATAAAATAATTTCATACCGAGAGAGTATCCGCCTAATAATATGGATATGGTTAAACAGAGCAGAGAAATAAAGATACTGATCTTTGTACCAAAAGTTGAGTATGTTAATATGTAATTAAAGGCATTATTGATTTTTGTTGGTATTTCTTCCGTGTTAAAGGATGTTATTTCACAAAACAACCATTTATGTTTATATCCCAATGATCCATACATGGCCTTTCTATAGAATGTGCTATGCTTAAACTTATTTAAAACATTTATGGCTCTACGAGTGATAATTGTAGCAATTTCGGTATATAACTCATGTTTTAATCCTGATATGTGCATTAATTTATAGAATGCTTTCGATGATATTTTGATATCTGATGGCGATAGGCTAATTATATCAAAACCATTCGCCAGTTCATTATAACATCTTGTAATAATGCCTAAATCTAAGTTGTAATCTAGAGAATTAATAATTAAAACAACATCACCAATACAAAAATCAATTCCTGCTTTAAGAGACAGTTCCAAACCTGTTTTGGCTGACATATTAATTACTGTTGATTTCATATCACTTTCCAATTGGTCGGTTATATTTATCTCGCTATCATTTACAATAATGAATTCGATTTCTGTAAAATTTTCGTTAAGTATATTGTAATAATTTACTAATTTAGCTTTGATATTATCATCAAATTTATCACAATACACAACTAAAGACATGAAAACTTGCTCTTTACCTCTTTGGTTTACCATGTTGCCAGCTCCTCTAAATCGTATATAGTATTAAATTTACCCGAAAGAATTGAGACAAAAATAGGACTATCTGAATGTTTGTGAATCACTGTTGGTCTTGAGTCGCTTACTTCTGATATTTTTAAAATTGGCTTAATTGCCATTAGGCTTTCATGAAAGGTGTAAGAAATGTTATTTATTAAGTATTTATTTGCCAATTGAGTCATTTTATTCCAAGCAGTAGAGGGCTTATTTTTACACGAGTTGCAATTATTTAATTGAGATGGGCTACAGTTTACATCTTGAGTCATACAAGGAAAGTTTGGTAGCTCTTCATAAGATGTTTTATGCGGAGTAAAATGAACTGCTGACAACGAATGATATCCACTTAAGCCAAACGGCATTAGCGAGAAAAATGGACCATCCATAATAGTAAGACCAACTCTTTTAAGGTTTAAAGATACATCACATAAACACAATTCAGCTATTTCATATTTAATAGGAAATTTTTCACAACCAAATCTATCTATAATCTGATTTACAGAGGCATAAGAAGTATTAATTACAAAATCAGAAGAGTAAACATCTGCATTTTTTGCGGTAATTTTATAAGAACTATTAAGGTTTTCCACTCCTGCAAAATCAAAATTATACTTTGTGGTAACGTTTTTATGTTCTGATAATTTTTCTGTTAAATATTTAGCTATAATTTTACCATCCATGGATGTTTCTTCCGTTAGAAAACTGGCCTCAACCATTCCATCTTTAAAATAAGGCTTAGATGATATTTCTTCGCATGGGATATTAGATATTTCACAAAATCGTTGAAAATCATTAGCTCCAGCATAGGAAAATTTTTCTGATATTGCATAAATTTTTTTAAATTCATTATTAATAGCAAAATCAAAATCCTTTGAAAACTTATCATAATACTTAGCACTTTTAAAAGCTGTATGTAATGATCTTGGATAATGATAACCATTATGAACACGTGCTTGATTTATATAAGATGCACGTGAAAACGGCGCATTATCTTTCTCTAATAACAATATACTTCTTTTGGGAAACTTGGACGCAAGTATATTAGATATATATAACCCATATATACCAGCTCCTAAAATAATGTAATCAAATTGTTTAATCAATATGCAACCTGTACCTTAAATCTAAATCTATATCTATATCTATTAATTTTTGGATTATAACACAAATGAAAATAAGAATCAAAGTATTATTTTCTAAACTCCCAATATTTAATTAATGGATATGACAATATGGGCGAATCCCCTGTAGTTACAAATGACGTTAGAGGGGCTAATACTAAAATATTTACACATGTATTGTCATTTCGAAAGGTAATTTTAGAATTAAAGGCAAAATTTACAATCCAAAAAAGAAAATAGGCCAATAATATGAATGAAACACTTAACATATTATTAGATTCGCTCATAGTAAGTGCGTTAATGTCTAATCCAAATGTTATATTATGAAATGTATTATTTTACAATACTGATTAGGAAAAATAATTCTAAATAAAATCTATTGCATTCCATGTAAAATAATTATATAATTCATATGATATTAAAAAACATTGCATATATAATATATGAGTAAAAAGATTGAAATACTAATGAAACCACTAATTTCTATCATCATTCCAGTATATGGAGCTGAAAAATATTTAAATGAATGTCTGTTGAGCGTTCGAAATCAGACTTTACAGGATATTGAAATTATTTGTGTGAATGATTGTTCGCCAGATAATTCTATGGATATCATTAAGGCAAATATGGAAGAGGATAATAGAATTATTCTTATTAATCATGATGTTAACAAACATGAGGGTGGAGCGAGAAATACAGGGATTGAGAATGCAACAGCAGATTGGTTATATTTTGTTGATAATGATGACGCATTAGAATCTAACTGTTGTGAGATGTTATATAATGCGACATTAAGAGATGATTCGAGCAATATAGATCTTATTTGTTGCAATTCTAATAATTATATAGAAGAATTTGGGCGAAATTTTATCATATGGAATGGTATGCCTAAAAATCTAGAAGCTTTTGACAATCGCAGTATTTCCTTAGAGGATATAAACTATAAAATTGATGGTTATCTACCTATGCCACCATGGACCAAACTTCATAGAAAATCTTTTATTTTAGATAATAATATAAGTTTCTTAGAACACATCACTTGTTCTGATTGGGGATTTGCTTTAACTGAATATTTTTATGTACGTAATATTTTTGTCATGAATAAAAAATTATATAACTATAAGCAAATCAGAAAAGGAAATCAAACTAGTTCTTTGGAAAGTTTCGATCCCTTTATTTTTACTTATGAAAAGCAGATTCAAGTTTTATTAAACAATAATTCTATAGACCTACAACTACGATATGAAATATTACAAGCTATGTTTAATTTGTTTATGTATACGATATATAGATTAAAAACCTGCAATATTAGGTTGGAGCTAAAAAGAATCCATGAAATTTTAAAAAAACATGAAGAGCTATTTAGTGTAGATGAGAGTAAAATACCACAACTAATAGAAGAAATTCGAAAGGGAAATTATAATTATTTTATTTACTCTAAAAAATATCTTGTTTCTAGAATATTAAATAAGTATAATAGGTTATGGAATTATTTTTATATTATAAAAAGTTATATGAGAAAGCTATAAGAGAATGTTGGATTACAAATTAAACTTTATAGAGAGATTGATCAAATCAGAAGATGTGAAAGTTATAAGCTTTGACATTTTTGATACATTGGTGTATAGACCCACCATATATCCTACAGATATTTTTTATCTAGTATCAAAACAGGCGAAAGCTTTAAATATTATCAAAAAAGACTTTTATCAAACTAGATTAGCTTTGGAAGATCAAGCTAGAAAATTATATAAGAAAAACAAGGAAACGGATGAAATAACACTTGATGAGATTTACCAAGCCTTAGAAAAAAAGCATGGATATTCAAAAGAAATAGCAAATAAGCTAAAACAAATAGAAATAGATATTGAAGTACAGTTAATACAGCCATCTCAATTAGTCAAAAAATTATATTTATTAGCTAAAGAGCATAGTAAAAAAATTATTATTACATCTGATATGTATTTGCCTCAAAATGTTATAGAAAAGATTTTGGAAAATACTGGCTATAATGGTTATGATAAGTTGTATTTATCTTCTGAAGTTGGGAAAAATAAGAGATCTGGAGAGCTATTTAAGCATATATTGTCAGAATTAAAAGCTGATATTAAACCTGATGAAATCCTACATATAGGGGATAATTTACAATCTGATATCAAACAGGCAGAAAAATGTGGTATTTTGACTCATCATGTACCGCAAGCTGTAGATATCTTTTTTGCAAATTCCGAATGGGTAAAGATACAAAAAGAACACATTCCTTTAGATAATCGTTTCTTATTTGGTCAACAGATTCATTCACTTCTACTAGATAGTGATCAACCATTTGATGATAATAGCTTGTTTTGTGATTCCCATTATAATATGGGTTGGTTTTCCATAGCTCCCATTTTAATGAAAATTGCCAATACTGCCCATAATGATCCATTTTTTAACAAGTATGAAAAGTTATATTTTGCTGCACGTGATGGCTATTTACCGCAAAAGGCTTATGATATTTTAGCAAAATATTATCCAAATGCCATTCCGTCAGAATATTTGTATGTTTCAAGACAATCTTACAAGTTTAATACTTTTACAGGTAATCTTAAAACATATATAAGCCAATGGCCATCTCATGATTATCTTAAAGTAACAAATGAACAAATGTTAATTGCGTATTTTAATAAGAAATTTATTGCTGATTTTCAACAAGAGTTGAAAATAATGGATTTAGATGATAAATATGATGCTAAAACCATTATGAGATTCTTAAAAATCAATACAGCTAAAATACATGAATTTATCGAACAAGAAAAACATATAGAAAAATCTTCTTATATGGAATATTTTCAAGATGATACTTCTGATCGTCTTTGCATATTTGACATTGGTTATTCGGGCAGTGTGTCCAATGCCTTAACAAGAATATTGAATAAAAGTGTGGATAAATACTATTTAATGGTGAATAATCCTAAAAATAATAAATTAGACACAAAGAATAAAACAAAAACCTTGAGCTTAATAGATCATATAGTAGATGAAATTAACGTTTTTTTAGAGGAAATATTTTCTAAAATAGAAGGAAGTTGTGAAAGTATCAATTTTATTGATGGGGTTTTAAATACTTCTTTAGAAAATATTCCTATCTCGTCTAGTATGGAAAATGATTTAAATTTAATTCATATAGGTGCAATAGATTGTATTGAAAAATTTTCCTCTATTTTTAAAAACTTACTGTCTTTAATTAATCATGATGTCATGGATATGGCAAGATTTCTGCAATATTTTAATTCTGATAGTAAAATTAAAGATTATAAACTACTAGAAAATATAGTTTATCCAGACAAAACGTTAAATTTATCATACTCATTATATGATAAATTATCTTTTCGCAAAAAAGACTTATTAACTAATTCTAGCTTTTTCCATTTAGATAATTTCTATAAAGAGGATTGTACAGATATATATACACATGATAAATCCTTAGCTATCCATTTACATTTATACAATACGGAAATGTTTGATTATTTTTACAAATATTTTGAGAAAATTCCTTATGAATTTGATTTATTAGTATCAGTTTCAAACCTATCAACTCAACATAAATCCCAATTATTATTTCCTATGATAGAAAATATGAAGAATCTTACGGTACGAATTTCAGAAAATAAAGGACGAGATGTAGCTCCATGGATTATATTATTTAACGATATTATTAATGACTATGATTATGTTGTTCATCTACATTCGAAAAAAAGTAGCCATTTTACATGGCATAGAGAATGGCTTAATTATTTACTTGAGAATTTAATTACACCTGTAGCATTATCTGCCAATATCAAAATTTTAACCGAAAATAATAATATAGGAGTCATATCGCCACCGCTACATTATAAATTAGTAAATAATTGGTTTTCTGTTAAAGGAGTAAATAACTGTGAAAAGACTATTATAGACTTATTACAAAAATTAAATATAAATACGCTCCCAACTCAACATAATATGAAATTTTCAACTGGCACAATGTTTATTTATAAGGCATGTGCTTTAAAGCCTTATTTTACAGTTAAGTTAACATATGAGGATTTTGAAGATGAACCGTTAAAATATGTTGATGGGTATCTCCCACATGCTATAGAAAAGACTATAGGTATAGTTGCCAACTCTCAAAATTATGAATTTATATATAATATACCCAATCAACATGAGAAAAATAAAATGCTAATTAAATTAGAAAGCGTTATGATTAATAGTCCTAATCGTTTTAAGATGAGTAGTCTATCAAAAGAAATCCCAGTTTACATTAAACAGTATTTATTAAAAAACTGCCCTACCATTACAAGATATTTGAGACCAATATATAGAAAATTTAAAATATAATATATAATATACCCTATAATATCTTATTATGATATATATTCATCAAGTTCCTACCGTAAGCAGTTTTAGAAAAAACCTTAGCACGCTCTAATAATTTTTCTTGTGATATCCAACCTTTATTGTAGGCAATCTCTTCAGGAGAAGAGATAATGATACCTTGTCTATTTTGAATAACATAAACAAAATCAGTTGCATCTTTTAAGGACTCATGTGTTCCAGTATCCAGCCAAGCAATACCCCTACTCATTATTTCTACCGATAATTTATTTTTTTGTAGATAGGCGTTGTTAACATCGGTAATTTCGTACTCGCCCCTAGCAGATTTTTTAATTGATTTAGCAATATCAACCACCGAATTATCGTAGAAATACAATCCAACTACCGCATAGTTAGATTCAGGTTTTTCAGGCTTTTCGACAATGGATATAACTTCTTTTTTCTCGTTAAAATCAACAATACCATAGCGTTCAGGATCTTCCACATGAGTGGCAAAAACCTTTGCTCCATCGGTTAAAGACGCCGCTTTTTCCAATAAGGGCGACAAGTGTGCACCATAAAAGATATTATCCCCAAGAATTAAAGATACATTATCATCGCCAATAAATTCTTCCCCAATAATAAAGGCTTGAGCCAATCCATTGGCTTCTTGTTGTTCTGCATATGTTAATGAAATCCCAAAGTTAGAGCCGTCGCCTAATAGATCTTTGAAAAATGGTAGATGTAGCGGAGTTGATATAATAAGGATTTCTTTAATACCCGCTAACATTAATGTAGAAAGTGGATAATAAACCATAGGTTTATCATAAATTGGTAATAATTGCTTTGATACCGAACATGTGGCTGGATACAACCTTGTACCATTTCCGCCAGCTAAAATAATGCCCTTCATTGGGGGACTCCTTATATTTATTTGTATTTATATAAGATTATAAATCATACTTATATAAATATAACATGTATGAGATAGAATGTCTATAAATTTTTATTAAAAAAACAATAGATTTTACTCCTGCTTTGTGTTATCATTAGATCCATATATAGAATTCTATCATAGATTAAGGAATAAATATAATGAGTAAAACATATCTAGTTACAGGTGGGGCGGGTTTTATAGGGGCTAATTTTGTTAAGTATATGTTAAAGCAACATGCTAACATCAAAATTATAGTTTTGGACGCCTTAACTTATGCGGGTAATCTCTTTACTATTGAAGACGAGTTGAAAGATTCGAGGGTGTCTTTTGTTAAGGGGGATATCTGTAATAAAGAACTTGTTGATCATATCTTTGGCAATAATGATATAGATTACGTAATAAACTTTGCCGCCGAATCTCATGTGGATAGATCCATAGAGAATCCGAAATTATTTTTAGAAACTAATATCTTAGGGACTCAAAACCTAATGGATTGTGCTAAAAATTCATGGACTATCGGCAAAGATGAACACGGTTATCCCATATATGAGAGCGATAAAAGATTCCACCAAATCGGTACAGATGAAGTTTACGGGGCGTTGTCTCGAGAGTATCCTGACGGTGTGGAGTTGGAGCTTGCGGAAGATATCAAGCAAGTTCTACAGGGGCGAACGCAGAATCCGAAAACTTTCGGTAAGGCTTTTTTTACAGAAAGTACGAATCTAGATCCTAAAAGTCCTTATTCTAGTTCGAAAGCCAGTGCCGATATGTTAGTGATGGCATATAATGAAACTTACAAATTCCCTGTAACTATCAGTAGATGTTCGAATAATTACGGGCCATTTCATTATCCTGAAAAGTTAATTCCTTTAATCATCCAAAATGTTCTTGCAGGCAAACAACTTCCAGTATATGGCGACGGTAAACAAGTGCGTGATTGGTTGTATGTGGATGATCACTGTAAGGGTATTGATATTATTGTATCCAATGGTAAAAATGGCGAAATCTACAATATTGGCGGTTTTAATGAAGAACAAAATATTAATATCGTTAAGTTAATCATCGCTAAAGTCAAGAAATTAATTTCCAATGACGGTAGTAGCATTAAGAATGAATATAAAAGTATAGTATCTTGCAACTTGGAAGATATTTCCGAGAATCTCATTTCCTATGTTCAAGATAGACTAGGGCACGATGCTCGCTATGCCATAGATCCTACCAAAACAGTAAAAGAATTAAATTTCTATCCCGAAACCCCTTTTACTGACGGAATAGAAAAAACAATTAAATGGTATTTAGATAATCAAACATGGGTTAATAAAATCGAACAAGATTAGAGAATCACCCAAATATAATAATATTATTACATAGGAGTAAATAAATATGAACATTATCAAAACAGAAATCGAAGGCGTTTTCATTTTAGAACCAAGAGTATTTTCCGATGATCGAGGATTCTTTTTCGAAAGCTATAACGAAAACACATTCAAAGATCTAGGCATAACTGCCAACTTCGTCCAAGATAATCAATCCTTTTCCACCTACGGAACTATCAGAGGCTTACATGCTCAAACAGGCGAACACGCACAAGCCAAACTAGTACGAGTTCTTTCTGGTGCGGTCATCGATGTAGCAGTCGATTCAAGAAAAGACAGCCCAACATACGGTAAACATGTAGCCGTAGAACTATCAAGCGAAAACAAAAGACAATTATTCATTCCACGTGGTTTATTACATGGCTTTTCTGTAATATCAGAAGAGGCAATGTTCTTTTATAAATGTGATAACTACTACAATAAAGCCTCTGAAACAGGCGTGATTTATAACGATAAAACATTAAATATCGACTGGAAAGTAAAGCCTGGAAAAGAGGTTGTTTCCGATAAAGATATGCTTTTAAAAGGTTTTTAAAACGTATATACCAAGATAATAAAATAATCTATTAAACTCCTTGATATTTATTTAATATTCATATATAATGTTAAAAACAATTTTGGGAGTACTATTTTGGCAGATATTATAAAAATTTCGTCTAAAGTTAATATATACAAATTTTTACCTATTAAAATTTTATATAGAAACAGATCTTTAATATATTCTATGGCTTTACGTGAGTTTTCATCACGCCATAAGAATATGTTTGTGGGGATTTTGTGGATCATAATACAACCTGTAGCAATGGCTATATTATTTTCTATAATTATGGGTAAGGGTGTAACCGAAAATTATGGAGCAAATTTCTTATCAATACTAATTGGTTGGGGAGCTTGGCAAAGCTTAAGCCGTTTTTTAGGCGATGGAGCTATGGTTTTACATGCCAATATCGGGCTAATCACAAAAGTATATTTTAAACGTTTAGTAGTAATTATAGCAAAAATGACAGCTATACTGTTCGATATGGCATTGCTTTTCATTCCCATACTCATAATTCTTGCTCTTGTGGAATTAATATGGCATTTGCCAACCATACATATGTTTGGTCTAAATTTTTTATATTTCATTTGGGCTACAATATGGCTTACCGTTTTAGGAATAGGATTAAGTGCGTTTTTTAGCGTAATAACCATAAAATTCAAAGATGTAGGGCAAGTATTAGGGCTATTATCAATGATATGGATGTTTTCTTCACCAATTTGGACAAAACGCATCGATATGTTACCAGAAAAATACAGATTCATAGCAACATACAATCCAGCATACAGTATATTAAGCTTTTTTCGCCATGGTATATTAAACACGCCTTTAATAGCTCCCCATGATATGTATATACAAATAATTATTACTGTTGTAGTATTCTTTGTGGGTTTGTTTGTATTTAATTTACTAGAACGTAGTGTTGTTGAGGAAATATAACATGTTAAAAAATAATATCGTAATGGATGTAAAAAACATTAGCAAATGTTATCCTCACACAACAAATAGCGTAGATTCCTTAAAAGATCTATTAACCAATCACTTACCATGGAATATCGCAAGAGCCCGCCGTGAAGCAAGATTGCTAAATAGAACAAAAAATGACTTTTGGGCATTGAAAGATATCTCATTCTCTCTAAAACAAGGCGATGTTTTAGGCGTAATAGGTCATAACGGAGCAGGAAAAAGCACATTACTTAAGATTCTCTCTCAAGTCATCCTACCCACATCAGGAGAAGCCTACATAAAAGGACGTATTAGCTCATTACTAGAAGTCGGCACAGGCTTTCACCCCGAACTAACAGGCTTGGAGAACATATACATTAGCGGTAATATCCTAGGCATGAGCCAAAAGGAATTAGATGACAAACTAGAAGAAATCATCGATTTTTCCGAATTAAAAGATTTTTTACACGTACCAGTAAAAAAATATTCATCAGGCATGATGGCAAAACTCGGCTTTTCCGTTGCCGCTCATTTAAATTCTGATATCATGATAATAGACGAAGTCCTATCCGTCGGAGACGCCCATTTCAAACAAAAATCATCAAAAAAAATGCTAGACCTAATCCAAGACAAGAAAAAAACCATCCTTTTTGTCAGCCACTCTGAAGATTCTGTAAAAGAACTTTGTAATCAAGCTATTATGTTAGAACATGGGGAAGTCGTTGAGTATGGTTCGCCTGATGATGTGTTTGTAACCTATAATGATCATATGGAAATTGTTCAAGAATAACAAATGGTTATAATATGAGTAATATAAAATACATCCTTCAAGGTTGATATTAATTCAATAAATAAAGGAAAAAGATAAAATGATATGGATTATAGGAAAGGGAATGCTTGGAACAGCTTTCTCTAACAAGATAGAACAAGAAAACTATATTCTTACACCTAAAACAGATGTAGACATATGTAATATAAAAGAGATTAAAGAATTTTTAGAGAATAAATCTATAACTTTAATTTTAAACTGTTCTGGATATACAGATGTTGATAAAGCAGAAGAAGAAAGCAAGTTGGCATATAGCATTAATTATAATGCTATACAAAATCTTACAGAAGTATCTAACAAATTAAATATCCCATTAGTTCATTTTTCTACTGATTATGTTTTTTCAGGTGAGACGAGTAGATCATATGTGGAAGATGATGATACTAAACCTTTGAGTGTATATGGTAAATCAAAACTAGAAGGAGATCTATATATTTTAAACAAGGCTGAAACTGCTTTAATATTTAGAACCTCATGGCTTTACGACTCTGTGTCTCCCAATTTTGTTACCAATATACAACGATTAGGACGAGAAAAAGATGAGTTATTAATTGTAGCTGATCAGATAGGCACGCCAACATACGTTTATGATTTGGTGGAAACTGTATTAAAAATTATTCCACAAATAGAAAAAAATCAGGTTGAAATTTACCATTATTCTAATGAAGGAGTTACTAGTTGGTATGATTTTGCATATTTTATTTTAAAATATAGTAAAATCAAGTGTAAGGTTATTCCAATTTTAAGCACCAGCTTGCCACGCAAGGCTGTTAGACCAAAATTTAGTGTATTGGATAAAAATAAAGTAAAACAACGATACAATATAACTATCCCTCATTGGGCTGTTAGCTTAGAAAAATCTATCTCAAAATAAATACCTATTTGAAATTTTCTATAATTATGATCTTATAATTTTTACTCATAGATATGTAATTGAGATGAAAACAATACTTTATGCTCTATGTTTTCCATTGTTACTATAGATTTTGACCAGATTTTAGATTTTTCATGACCTTTTCGTAATACAACTATATATTTTTTGTACTATTTAGTCTTTAATATTAAGATCTTGTTTTCGCTCTTGCTTATTATCCTTGCTGGCCTATTATTTAGGCCAGCAAAATATATACCACATACATATGCAACACTATTCTATTATCCCAAGCCGAAGTTTATTTGTTTAGGGTGGGTGTTTTTGTGTTTTATATAATTAGTACTTTACTTATATAAAAAACTATGATAATTTACTATTAATAACTAATACACTGTTATAGTATATATTTATGTATTATTATATTGTAATAATACATCAAAGAACAAATAATAAACAGGATAGTAAATAATTTTACATGTTAAGTATCTATAATATAAGGATAATATTTTAACATTGGAATTTTATAAATACATTAATTGCTTGGTTGTTCTTTGGGGATTAATGTAATATTAATATTTTATTTTTATAATTCATTTGGACATACAATGAACAAACAACGATTAAAGGAAGTTATTTATGAACAACAATAGAACAACGATTCTTACGCTAATTTTTATGGTGTTTTTGGGGATTTTTAGTATTTCTGTATCTAGTGCTAGCGATAGGGATTTTTTGCCACCTAGGAAAGGGTGTCAGATAGTGGAACATCAGAATTATATATTATGTTTCAACAGGAAGTATAAGGATGCTTTGTGGGTTAGTTATGAGTTAACCGATGGGGAATTGGCGAAAAACTTCAAGCGTACAAATGATTTTAAGCCTGATAATATGATCCAATCTGCGACCCTTGCTGATTATAGTCATAGCGGTTACGATCGTGGACATCTGGCCCCTGCGGGTGATATGGAATTCTCTAAAAGGGCGATTCATGAAAGTTTTTATTTATCGAACATGACGCCACAATTACCAAGATTCAACCGTGGCATATGGAAGAATCTCGAATCTCAAGTGCGTGTATGGGCGAGAAATAGTCATAAAATCCACATCATAACCGCAGGGATCTTACAAGGCGATAAATACATCGGCCCCGATCATGTGTTAGTACCGAATCTATTTTATAAGATAATCTATGCCCCACAACAAAATAAGGCCATCGCCTTTTTACTACCAAACAAAGCCAGTAGCCAACCCTTAACACATTTTATTGTTCCCATAAAAACGATCAATCAACTTACTCATGTTAACTTTTTTAGTAATCTATCAGATCAGCAAATAAATACTCCTGCTAATCCTAAATTATGGTCATGGACTAAACATTCATCTGGTCATTATAAGAAACGAAATTTCATCAAAGTCAACGCAACACAGATGAATAACACTCCCACATCCACCGCCAAGATAATCAAGATGAGCAGATCCCACATTTGCCACAATCCCAATGACAAATACTACAACAGAACAACACACTTTACCCCCTACAACTCAATCCAAGCATGCCTAAACGCAGGTGGACGACTGCCAAGAGGGTAAGGTAAAATTGTAACTCACGCCATAATACATAAAAGCAACATCCATTTACAATAATTAAATGGATGTTGCTTTTTATGCTAGTTTCACATGTCAGTTCTAATTGAACAGGGATTGATTATTTTTAATAAATGCTTGGCGTAAGATGTCGATTGGTTGGAGTTTGCCTGATTGTTTTAAGTGCCAGAACATCCAGCCGTTACAGGATTTGGAGTTCTGGGCGTTAGCACCGACTTTATGGATACTACCTGCGAAACCCTCTTTAGTGTATAGGCTTCCGTCGGCTTTGATTGTGGCTTGGAGGTTACCTTTTTTATCGGTTAGGATGTCGCCGACTTTGAACATGCCTTGTTCTAAAAGCATACCGAAAGGGACTCTCGGTTGGGCTTTCTTTTTTGTTGGAGTGAATAGGGTTGTTAGTTGGTTTTCAGATACAGGAGTGATATTATTAAGGCGTTCTTCTGCGGCCTGTATATATTCATCACATTGTTCTAATCCAATATAATGACGTCCTAGGGTTTTGGCTGCTGCTCCTGTTGTTCCTGTACCAAAGAATGGATCTAGCACCACATCGGACGGATTGGAAGAGGCTAGCAAAATACGATACAATAAACTCAAAGGCTTTTGTGTAGGATGTACTTTTTTACCCAGCTCATTTTTCAAGCGTTCGCCACCGTTACAAATGGGAAGAACCCAATCACTACGCATTTGGATATCGTCGTTAAAGGCTTTCATACTATCGTAGTTAAAAGTATATTTAGCTTTAGGGCCTTTGGAAACCCATATCATGGTTTCATGGGCGTTGGTAAAGCGTTTGCCTAGGAAGTTGGGCATGGGATTCGCTTTACGCCAAACCACGTCATTAAGAATCCAGAATCCCATATCTTGCAAAATAGCACCGATACGGAAGATATTATGATAGCTTCCAATTACCCATAATGAGCCGTCATCTTTAAGAATCCTTTTTACTGATTCTAGCCATTTTCTTGTGAATTTATCGTATTCGGCAAAACTTCCGAACTTATCCCATTCGTCGTGAACGCCTGCAACTTTCGATTGATCAGGACGCATAAGCTCGCCACCTAGCTGTAAATTATAGGGCGGATCAGCAAAGATCAAATCTACGGATTTTTCTGGCAAATTATCCATACCTTTAATACAATCTCCCTTTATGATTGTATCTAAAGGCAATGGGGTGTTTTTTGTGCTATTTGTCATTGGTTTAATCTCTCCCTGATTAAAATTCCTTATTTAAAAATTCCCTTAATGAATTCTTTTCAATGAATGATCCAATGATAAAATAATAAAGTTTATAAATATTTAATAAAAGATTAAATTAGTGTTAATCACTTAGATAATTCCTAAACTAAAACATTGAAATATAATTATAAAAACCCCATATAAAAAACATTATATTAAAATTTATATTTCAATCTTAAGCCCTTAATTAAGCTCTGATTATACTTAAATTATGCTTAAGTTAAGATCTTTAATATATCCTTTAAAACACATATAAGTAATTTTCATAATTCGAGTATTATGATATTTATATATTATTTACTTTTTTTTTCTCTGTCTTTATGATATATTATAAAGATTATAAAAATTGTATATGAAATAAATTGATTCTATAAACATGAAAAGACATTTATATCTAAATTGTTACGGAGACATAACATAATGAATGAAAATACAGAACATAAAAATCCTATCCATGATGTTTCAGCTAAGGAAACAGGTAGGGTTCACTCTTTCGAAAGCTTTGGCACGGTAGATGGTCCTGGTATCCGCTTTGTGGTATTCTTACAAGGATGTCAATTTAAATGCTTATATTGTCATAATCGTGATACTTGGGATCTTAAAGGTGGCACTCTCTATAGTGTGGATGACATCATGAAAAAGATTCTCTCTGTTAAAACCTACATTAAAAGTGGCGGATTAACCGTATCAGGCGGAGAGCCTTTATTGCAATCTCGCTTTGTTTCTCATCTTTTTAAGGCAGCTCATGCCGAGGGTATACATACTTGTTTAGATACAAATGGCTATCATAAAGGACGTGAGGGCGAAATGAATGCCTCGATTAAATCTGCCATTGATGAATCTGATTTGGTTCTACTGGATATCAAACACATGGACATCGAAGGACATATGGAATTAACCGACCAACCTTTGGCTACTTCTTTGGAAATGGCAGAATATCTGACAGAAATTAATAAACTTATGCGTGTACGTTTTGTTGTTGTTCCTGGATATACTCATAAGGAAGAGATCGTACATAAACTAGGAGCTTATCTTAAGGATAGAAAGAATCTTGAGCTTGTGGAAATTCTGCCCTTTCACAAGTTAGGATCTGTCAAATGGGAAGGCGAAGGCGAAGTCGATCCCTTAAAAGATGTGGAATCCTTAAAAAAGGACGATGTTCAATATGTGCAAGATATTTTAGCCGAATATGGAATTAAAAGTAAGCTCTAAAATTCATATTCATATTTTTATTGTGAGTGGAGAATTACATTCATAATATACAAGTTAGAATTGATTTACAAAGAACAATACAGGAGGTTTATAGAATGAAACATAATCTATTATTATCAATATCAATATCAACAGCAAGCTTATTAATATTATCAGCCTGTGGCGGGGGGCGACCTGTATCAAATAATCCTTATGCGGTTAATGCTCCTGTTAGTGTTAATTCTCTACCGAGTGATCAATATGGTCCTCGTATTACTGGTCATAGCTCAACGCTTAAAACTAAAAAGGTCTTGCCTAAATACGAAAGTAAGGGCATTCATGAAGATATTTGGAATGATCAAGATCAGAAGACCGCAAAGAACAATCAAAGCCAAACTCCAGCTCATAGCACTCCTGCTCCTGCAAAAACTCCGACCGTTACTCCTAAGCCAACTCCAACTCCAACTCCGAGCAAAGCTCAACAGAAGTATAATCAGGGCGAGCCTTTAATTGGCAATGATCATACTCTTTATAAGGTGAAATATTCCCTTATCCCAGGGTGGACAACTGATAACATGCGTAAAGCCATACCTGGATTATTGCTTTCATGTAGGAAAATTGTCGGCAATCCCAATAAGGACGCCTTATTAAATTATAATACTGGTGTAGGTGGTAGCCCTAGAGATTGGACAAATGTTTGTAACGCTTTAGAAAATATTAAAACTGCCAGTAATACCAGATTACGCCAATTCATGGAAAAAGCTTTCACTCCTTATAAGGTCGATGAAGAAGGCTTATATACTGCCTATGTGGGATATTCCTTACAAGCGTCATTAGTTAAAAATAAGGTTTATAAATATCCTGTATATTCTCGTCCCCATGATTTAATTTTTGTTAATGTTGGAACATTCGATCAACGTTATCGTGGTAAATATTTTTCAGGACGAATCAAGTATCCGTACTTAATTCCCTATTACTCTCGTGGGGAAATCTATAAGGGAGCTTTGGAAAATAAGAATCTCGCAATTGTCTATGTTAAAGATTATATAGATCTCTTGATGTTACAAATCCAAGGGAGCGGATTGGCGATTCTACCTGATGGCACATCCATTCGCTTGGCATATGGTGGTAATAATGGTTATCCATCAAAGTCCATTGGTAAGTATATGATGAGCCGTGGTTTAATTTCTCCTCCTGGTAGTTTGCAACAGATTCGCAATTACTTCAAGAAGTATCCCCAGCAAGTTGAGGGCATTACCGCCTATAATAAACGCTATGTATTTTTCAGAAAAAGCCGAACCGCTGCAGGTGTGAGCGGGGCCCAAGGTGTGCCTTTAACTCCAGAGCGTTCCATTGCTGTGGATAGAAAATACTATCCTTTAGGCTTGCCCATGTTCATTTCGACCACTCGTCCCATTGATAAAAAGCCGTTTAATCAAATGGTTGTAGCTCAAGATACAGGAAGTGCTATCCAAGGACCAGCAAGAGCCGATATCTATTGGGGTGAAACCAAAAAAGCCTTACGTTATGCGGGACACATGAAAAATTCAGGCTCGTTGTTCGTCTTCTTACCCAAAAGATCAGAAGAAAAATGTAGAATTTGTTCCAAATAGCATATGAAAAGTTCGTAATAGTTTAAGTTAGTTTAAAGTATTGCGAATTTTTCAGCTATTGATTTTCTCATTTTTAACGATTCTAACTATGGCAAAAGTTTCATGAAAAATAAATTTAATCTGTCCACTTTTCAGCTATCCACTGACGATCACTCCGTATGTAGTGATATCGTTAACACTCTTGATGAAGTTTACGATCAGAGATCTGTAAAAGAAAATAGCCATAAAAAATCTCGCATACCCATAGTTAACAAGCACACTTTAAATAAATACGAACCTAACAACAATATTTCAGCGAATCATAATTCCATGAAGAGCGATTCTATGATTAAGGATTCGCCGAATAATAGCGATACCTCTATTAACGACGATTTTATCCGACTCTCTCAAGCTCAACCTTTTAATGTTCTATCTCTTTATCAAGAACGAGAGCGAAATACCACAGCCAAGTATTTATCCCATGGAGATTTCACCGAGGCCGACGGACACATCACAAAAAAAATTCGCCGTCGTCAAGTGCATGTACAAGCCGTAATCGATCTACATAATATGACCCAAGATGAAGCTCATCGAGCCTTAAATAATTTCATCACATCATCAGCAAAAAATAAGTATAAGGTAGTGCGAGTAATTACAGGCAAAGGCAAAGGTGGCGTTGGCGTCATTCGTAAAAATATAGAAGAATGGATCAATATGCACCCCATACGCCCTTTGGTTTTAGGTTTCGATTATGCCCATAAATCCGACGGCGGTATCGGAGCTTTAAATGTTTTATTGCGTCGCTAATTAAAATGAAAGGATATCTTAATATGACACATCTCAACATAACAAACATTATAAAAAGAAATGTTAAAATATTAGCTCTAATCATAACATTCTTCATGATAATGACAAACTTCATTCATAGTGCTTTTGCGACTCCTGATCTGTGCGGATTCTACAGCCGAGATCTCGAAGAAAAATATTACTTGCCCCATAATTTACTCCACGCCATCGCCATAGTGGAAACAGGCAAATACGACCGATTAAATCACAAAAGAGAAGCATGGGCTTGGACCGTATCAGATAACGGCACAAACAAAATGAAATACGCATCTAAAGCCTTAGCCATTAAGCATATTTTACATTTACAGAAATCTAAAATATATGATATCAATGTGGGTTGTTTACAACTTAACTATAAATTATATTCGGCGGCCTTAGGTAAGCCTTACACAGCCTTATCGCCAGCGGTTAATATGAAATATGGAGCTAAATTACTCAAAAGTATTTACGACCGTACCCAAGATTGGAAAATATCTGTGGAATTCTTTCAACAAGCAAATTACAGCAAGATCGATAAAAATTATTACGCAAAAGTCCAACAATTCATCCACAATCTTAACGCTTTCGAACACAACCAACAGGAACGCAAAAGATCCCACCAACGCAGACTTAAGGCTCTAGACAAACAGAGAAATGACCTTGATAAACGCAGAATCAAGCGAAAAACCTTAACCGTAGGCAAGCCCAACCTTGGCGGACACTACGAAAAAGAAACCTCTCACCCAGTTCTCGCCAAACCCAAAAGCACCACAAATACCAACACAACCACCACAGACAAATCCCAAGGCTACACCCCCCAACCCATAGACAGCAAACGCACCGAAGAACTAAACAAAATCAACCAAGCAAAATTCAAACAACAACACCCAACCGCCCGCAAACTATACCGCCACCACTCCAACGAAGCCCCAACCGTTAGCGGTGGATCAACATTCTTCAACAAACACAACTCAAAATAACCATAACCACTTTGCCCCCTATTTCCGAGCATATGTCTTGACAGAGGCTCTGAACATCGCTATGTTTTATATTTTTTTGCTTTTATTACATATGTAATCTACAAGGAAATTCTTATATATTACATATACTTATATTTAACTACCCATTATAAAATATATAATATGAAAAAAATCCTTGACTCTTAGACGGATATGGGATAAATTTACACATCATTATATATAAATTCGTTGTAATTACTTTCTTGATGAGAAATTAAGGTTATTTAAGCTTTAGCTTGGTTTTAAGAGAGAAATTTATTCTTAACGAATTTCAATTTGTTAATAAAACACATAGGAATAACAGAACAATGGCTAAACCTACAATCGTTCAAATTCGCTTAGTAAGTACAGCAGGTACAGGCTTTTTTTACGTAACTAAAAAGAATCCTCGCACTAAACCAGAAAAATTAGAATTACGTAAATACGATCCAGTTGTACGTAAACATGTGGTATTCAAAGAAGCTAAAATTAAATAAATCGAGTTACACTTAACTAATTTATTTACTAATTAACTTCAAACCGCATTCCCATTGAGATATGTTTATGTTTATTCTTATCTTTATGTTATTATGCGTGTAGTATTATGCCTATGATTTTATTGTATATTTTTATTACATATCTTGAAGTTGATTGCTTTCACTGTCAAATATCCCCAACATAGGAGATCCTATAATGACTTTATTCAACAATAAAATTTATAGATATCCTATGGGGATATTTTTCATATTTTGCATGAGCTTATCTTTCATAAGCTTAGCTACTAATGTATCTTACGCCAAAGTGAAAAATAAAAAGCTCCAATCCGCATACGGATACTCAAAGGATTACGAACCCCAATCGCACAAAGGTAAAGAAACCAAAGAAGTAGGAATCGAACGTGCCACCGATGACAAAGATAAAAAATTCGTCGATAATCCCACCGCAATCTTAAATAATAAATTACACGTCCACCACGGTCAAGTTGTGCGTGTAGGATACGTATTAGAACGAATGGGATATCCATTTTTAGGCTTATCATCCAACCACATCACAGGATACGAACCAGCTCTAATTAAGCGAGTATGTAAGCTTTATTCTTGGAGTTGCTACTTCATCCCCTTACATGATTTTAACGTAAAAGTTGCCTTTGAAACAAGCCAAGTTGATATCCTTATCGGCAGACTAGAAGACGGTTACAAACCCATAAAAGGAATGCTTAAAACTAAAACCTTACTTGCATTTAACTATATCCTATTAACTAACGATTCTTTAGCTAATATCACAAGTGAGTTAGTTTCCAACACAAAAGTTCTCTACGTGGAAACAGGCGATGAAACCCGCAAACACATTTCGGAAAAACTCCTAGAATTAACCTTAGAAGCCAAAATGTACGAATTCCGCACAGTAAAAGCCCTATATAAACAAGTGGCACTTAACGCCAAATTACCCCCAGAAAAACGCCAACGATATATCGTCATACTAGATAGAGCTCAAGCCCTATGGTGGCTAAAACGCCAAGGCCACCATTTAGGATTCTCTGCCAAAGCCAAATTAACAGAACATCGCACTACCTATTCATGGGTAATTTCTCCCAACTTCGTATATTATAAAGATATGATAAACAATGCCATTAAAAATATTTACTCTGGTAAAGGTGCTGCCCATCTCCTACGCATATACTTCGACCGCCACATCCTAGAAGAACCAAAATACTAACAAGAATCTTAACAGATAGTCCGACAATCCGACAATCCGAACAAAGTTTATTCGATCCCACGCTAGGGATTGGAATAGGTCATGAGACAATAAAAAGCCATAGATTAAGTTATCTATGGCTTTTTATCGGAATATATAATTGGTGCACCCGGGAGGACTCGAACCCCCAACCTCTTGATTCGTAGTCAAACGCTCTATCCAGTTGAGCTACGGGTGCTTATTGTGTGTTAGTCATCATATACATTTAAAATATGAAAATCAAATATATACTATTAACTTTCAAATGATACACAACTAATTTAATTTTGTCAAGATAATTTTACTTTTTTTTTACTTTTTGCATTTTCTTTCCTTAAATTATCCTTAATTAAGCAGAGATTCGCCCCTATAAAAGAACGCCCACAAATGGGTCTTTATAGGGCATTTTAGGGATGTTTTAGCCTTTATAATTCCTAGGTAAAGATATTACACATATTAAAATTCTCTTAAGTATATTTATTCATTAGAAAAAAAATATAAAAAGTGCTTGACTTTTTTTAAAATACTTATAGAATGTAGGATAGTATCTTATTTCTTTAGTATTAAGAAATAAGGTTGTTTTAATATAATCTTTTAAATATCCACGAACGGACTTTCAAGGAACATTTTATTTTTATAGCGTACGTATGTCCTATGTCGTTTTTAGAAATAATTAACTTACTAATAGAATAATGAATTATTTAGTAATTTAGTAATGGAGTACTTAACGTTCAATGTGCATTTAAAAGGTGCTAGTGTGTCGGAGAATACGCAGCTATGCCTACAATCAATCAATTGATTCGCAAACCTCGCAAAGCGAAGCCAGAACATAACAAAGTTCCAGCTCTAGAAGCTTGCCCACAACGTCGTGGAGTTTGCACTCGTGTGTACACAGTTACACCGAAAAAACCCAACTCAGCTTTACGTAAAGTTGCACGTGTACGCTTAACAAGTGGCTATGAAGTTACAAGTTATATTCCAGGTGAAGGCCATAACCTACAAGAACATAGTGTTGTTCTTATTCGTGGTGGTCGTGTAAAAGATTTACCAGGTGTTCGTTACCATATTATCCGTGGTACACTTGATACTCAAGGTCTTGAAAAACGTCGTCAACGCCGTTCTAAATACGGTGCTAAACGCCCTAAATAATATTGTTAAGAAAGAAGAGGATTTAATATGTCTCGTCGTCGCGCAGCGGAAAAGCGTCAGGTTTTGCCTGATCCGAAATTTGGTGATATAGTTGTTACTAAATTCATGAATGCAATTATGCTAGATGGTAAAAAATCAGTAGCAGAACGCATCGTATATGGAGCTTTCGAGAAAATCGAAGCTAAATTAAAAACTAGTCCTGTTGAAGTATTTCAAACAGCCTTAGATAATGTAAAACCTGATGTAGAAGTACGTTCTCGTCGTGTAGGTGGTGCAACTTATCAAGTTCCTGTTGAAGTTCGTGCAACAAGACGTCAAGCTTTATGTATTCGTTGGCTTGTAAGTGCTTCTCGTAAGCGTTCTGAAAATACAATGGTTGATCGTTTGGCTGCTGAATTAATGGATGCGGCAGAAAATCGTGGTGCTGCCATTAAGAAGCGTGAAGATATTCACAAAATGGCTGAAGCAAACAAAGCGTTCGCTCATTACCGTTGGTAATTTAATAAAAAGGATCTCTAACTATGGCTCGCAAAACGCCTATCTCTAGTTATCGTAACATTGGTATCATGGCTCACATTGATGCTGGTAAAACAACAACAACCGAACGCATTCTGTATTATACAGGTCGTTCATATAAAATCGGTGAAGTTCATGATGGTAACGCTACCATGGATTGGATGGAACAAGAACAAGAACGAGGCATCACAATTACATCTGCTGCTACTACTTGTTTTTGGAATGATCACCGTATTAACATCATCGATACTCCCGGACACGTGGATTTCACCATTGAAGTAGAACGCTCATTACGTGTACTTGATGGTGCGGTTGCCGTATTTGATTCGGTTGCAGGTGTAGAACCACAATCAGAAACAGTATGGCGTCAGGCAGATAAGTACGGCGTACCTCGTATGTGTTTCGTTAATAAAATGGATCGCATGGGTGCAGATTTCTACCGCACTGTGGATATGATCGTCGATCGCTTAGGTGCTAAACCTTTAGTACTACAATTGCCGATCGGTTCTGAAGCTGAATACGCAGGTATGGTCGATCTTGTTAAGATGAAAGCTTTAATTTGGGAAGAAGAAAACCTAGGTGCTAAGTATAATGAAGAAGATATCCCTGCTGATTTAGCTGATAAAGTGGCAGAATATCGTGAAGCATTGATCGAATTAGCTCTTGAATCAGATGATGTCGCTATGGAAGCCTATTTGGATTCTGGCGAAGAGCCGTCTGAAGAAGTGCTAAAAGCTTGTATCCGTAAAGGTACAATCGATGGTTTATTCGTACCTGTATTAAACGGTACTGCGTTTAAAAACAAAGGTGTTCAACCTTTACTTGATGCGGTTGTTGATTATATGCCTGCTCCTGATGATGTGCAAGCTATTAATGGTATTAATGCCAAAACAGAAGAAGAAGAATTACGTCATAGTACTGATGATGAGCCTTTCTCTGCTTTAGCATTTAAAATCATGAATGATCCATTTGTGGGTTCATTAACATTCATACGTATTTACTCTGGTGTTTTAGATGCAGGTTCTTACGTGCAGAACACAGTAAAAGATAAACGTGAACGTGTTGGACGTATGATGATGATGCACTCTAACGATCGTGAAGAAATCAAAGAGGCTCGTGCGGGTGATATCGTTGCGATTGCGGGTTTAAAAGATACCACAACAGGGGATACTCTGTGCGATGTTACTAAACAAGTAATATTAGAACGTATGGAATTCCCTGATCCTGTTATCGAGATCGCTGTAGAACCTAAAACTAAAGCCGATCAAGAGAAAATGGGTCTTGCCCTAGCTCGTCTTGCGGCTGAAGATCCGTCATTCCGTGTTACAACAGATGAAGAAAGCGGACAAACAGTAATTAAAGGTATGGGTGAATTACATCTTGAAATCATTGTTGATCGTATGAAACGTGAATTCAAAGTAGATGCCAATGTCGGTGCTCCACAAGTGGCATATCGTGAGACAATTTCTGTTCCCTCTGATGTTGATTATAGTCATAAGAAACAATCAGGTGGTGCTGGTCAGTTCGCACGTGTGAAAATCAAGTTCGAGCCTTATGAAGGCGATGAAGAATTTATCTTTGAAAACACTGTTGTAGGTGGTAACGTACCACGTGAATACATTCCAGGTGTGGAAAAAGGTTTAAAATCTCAAATGACTACAGGTGTATTAGCGGGATTCCCTGTTGTTGGTGTAAAAGCTACACTATATGACGGTGGCTACCATGATGTGGATTCATCTGTTCTTGCTTTCGAAATTGCAGCACGTGCTGCATTCCGTCAAGGTATGAGAGAATCTAAACCAAAAATCATGGAACCTATGATGAAAGTAGAAGTTGTTACTCCTGATGATTACATGGGTGATATAATCGGTGATTTAAACTCACGCCGTGGACGTGTGAACAACATGGATACTCGTGGAATCGCTCGTGTGGTAGAGGCTACTGTGCCACTTGCTAACATGTTCGGTTATGTGAATACTCTACGTTCACTTTCTCAAGGTAGAGCACAATTCTCTATGGTGTTTGATCACTATGAAGATGTTCCTAATAACGTTTCTGATGAAATCGTTTCAAAGGCACAAGGTTAATACAACAAGGTTGATTTTAGCAAGTTAATTTAATTAGTTAATGTAATAAGTTACTTTAACAAGCTAATTTTAACCATAAAGTAATTTACAAAATGTTTGATGTTAAAGATCTTAATACTTAAGTTTAACATTTAAGCTTAACATTTAAGTTTAACATCAAACTACACAATATATAAATATGATAAGGAATTTTAGAATTATGTCTAAAGAAAAATTTGAACGCAATAAACCTCATTGCAACATTGGTACAATTGGTCATG
>NQOV01000019.1 GCA_002632265.1 Rhodospirillaceae bacterium MC! | reverse complement strand
CATCTGATAGAACCATGGAAGAATATGCTAAAAATATCTGGCATATTGATAAACTAAAATAATATATATATTTCATAATAATATATATTTAAATACTATAACATCAAACTAATACATAAGGTTTGATGTTGTAGTGGTTTATTGCTATCAATTGTATTGATAGTTCCATGTTTTTGCCAATATTTTTAGCAATTTTCTATTAGAAATTTTATCCCATTAACCCCATATAATATAAACTACGTATTATATATAGATATTTTTTACATAAACATATTTTAGGAAATTTAGGAACTTTATAATGATTAATGAAAATGAGCAATTTAAAGCCATCGCCGAACGAAAACATGACACCCCTTTTTCATTTTTAGGCTGTCATCATATTAGCGATGATTCATTTATTATCAGAGCTTATTTTGATAATATTAAAAGTGTTGATCTTCTTGATCTAAATACCAACAAAAAAACTCGCATGGTGGTTCATAAGGATTATGCAAATTGTTTTTATATTACAATTCAATCAAATCAAAGACCCAGTTACATCTTTGAAGTTAAAAATCATGAGAATGTAATATCAACCCATTATGATGTTCATAATATGCCGACGCTTTTGGGCGAGTTGGATATTTTACTATTAACTGAAGGGCGTCATTATGAAAGCTATAAAGTTCTTGGATCACAAAAAAGAGAAATTACACTGGGAGATAATCATAAGGTAGCAGGAGTAAATTTCTGTGTCTGGGCCCCTAACGCTCGCCTTGTTTCTGTGGTTGGCGATTTTAATGATTGGAATTCCAAAGCTCACATTATGAAAAAGCATTACACATGCGGAATATGGGAAATCTTCATTCCAAATGTGGAAAATACTGCTCATTATAAATACGAAATTATCGGCAATAATGGCACTAAATTACCCTTAAAAAGTGATCCTTATGCTTTTTATAATCAACAAGCACCAAATAACGCCTCTCGAGTTTGGTATGATGACTATAAATGGCAAGATGAAAAATGGTTAAAATCACGCCATAAGTATCATGATCCTGCCAAGCCTATGAGTATCTACGAAGTGCATTTAGGCAGTTGGAAAATGAATGCTGACGGTTCATGGTTAAATTATCGTGAAATGGCACAACAGATAATTCAATACGTAAAAGAAATGGATTATACCCATTTGGAAATCATGCCAATTACCGAATATCCCTATGGCGGTTCTTGGGGATATCAAACAACAGGAATGTTCGCCGTTACCTCAAGATACGGCACACCTGAAGACTTTAAGTATTTTGTTGATCTTGCCCATAAAAATGATCTATCGGTGATTCTGGATTGGGTGCCAGGGCATTTCCCGAGCGATTCCCACGGCTTGGCAGAGTTTGACGGCTCATGCCTATACGAACATAGCGACCCACGTAAGGGCAAGCAAGAACAATGGGGAACTTTAATCTATAACTACGAAAGAAGAGAAGTTGCTAACTTTCTCATTTCATCGGCGTTATTTTGGCTTACGGAATTCCACATTGACGGCTTAAGAGTGGACGCTGTAGCCTCAATGTTGTATCTAGATTATGGAGCTAATAAAAACAATTGGGTTCCTAACGAATATGGAACAAATGAAAACATTGGCGGTATTAACTTCTTAAAAGCTCTAAATGCTAAAATTGAACAAGATCATGCAGATGTTTACACAATTGCCGAAGAATCCACATCAAGGCCCGGAGTTACCACACGAACCGATCAAGGCGGTTTAGGTTTCAAATACAAATGGAATTTAGGCTGGATGAATGATACTAATAAATACATGACTATCGACAGTATGCACCGTAAACATCATCAGAACTTGCTAACTTTTGGTATTGTCTACGCTTTTTCCGAGAATTTCATTCTACCGCTTTCTCATGATGAAGTTGTCCATGGTAAATCGGCACTAATTGGTAAGATGTTCGGCGATGAATGGCAAAGCTTTGCCAATTTACGTGCATATTATGGCTTTATGTTCGCTCATCCAGGTAAAAAGTTGCTATTTATGGGGAGTGATCTTGGGCAGTATAGCGAATGGAATTATGAAAAACCTTTAGAATGGGATCTCTTGCAATATCCTATCCATAAGGGTTTGAATAGCATGGTAAAAGATCTTAATAAGTTCTATCAAAACACGCCCGCCCTATATGAAGACGATTTCACTCCCAACGGTTTCGAATGGATAGATTGTAATGATATTGATAACTCGGTTGTATCTATAATTCGTTACAATAAAGATCATTCGGAGTCCATTATTAGTATTAGTAACTTCACGCCTAATCCTTTATATAATTACGATATCGGCACGCCAATAGAGGGCGAATATGAAGAAGTATTTAATACGGACGACGAAAAGTATACAGGTGGTAACATTACAAATGAGACTATTGAAATCAAAAAAGAAAAATACAAGCATTTCGATTATACATTAACTTTAACAGTTCCACCACTCGCAACTATCTTTATCCAAACTAAAAAATAGCTTTTACTTTTAACAATTTACAATAAAGAATAATAAAATGACTAAAAAATTAAACTATACCACTAAAAAAGGCTCAACTCATCCGCTAGGTTCTACATTTATGGAAAAGGAAAACGGTACTAATTTTGCTATATTTTCCGTGCATGCCACTAAAGTGGAATTGTGCATATTCGATGATACTGATAAGGAGGTTTTTAGAACAGAATTAGAAAAATCTAACGGGCATATTTGGAATGTTTTTGTAAATGATATCAAACCTTTAACTAGATACGGCTATCGAGTATATGGTGCATATGCTCCCCTGCATGGGCATAAATTTAACCATCATAAATTATTGATAGATCCCTACGCTAAGGCCTTAGATAGAAAGTTTGTCATTCATCATTCGATGTTTGCCTATAATCTCGACGCAGAAGAAAAGGACCTAAGTTTTTCCACTACCGATAGTGCGGATTACATGCCTAAATGCTTGGTAATGCCCAATAATATGAAAGCCAGCTCATCGCAATTGCAAATCCCTTTAAATGAAACTATCATCTATGAAACCCACGTTATTAATTCCACAGCGTTTTTAGAAACAGATAAGGATAAAACATCGCCCATTGAAAAGATCCACGATGATAAATTCTTAAATCATCTTGTGGATATGGGAATGACGTCCATTGAGCTAATGCCGATGATGGAATATTGCAACGAAAAACTTCTAACCGTTAAAGGTTTGGAAAATCATTGGGGTTATAATACCATTAATTTTTTCGCTCCAACAATGAAGTATATGCCCGATAATGTCAACGATACGGAGACAAATACATCAGCACACATCTTTAAACAGATGGTAGATAGCATAAATAAAAAAGGTATAGAAGTTATTTTGGATGTTGTCTACAATCACACCGCAGAAGCAGACCATTTAGGGCCAACCATTTGCTATAAAGGGATAGATAACGCCTATTACTATCATTTAAATGATCACGAACCACGATATTATAAGAATTTCACAGGTTGCGGAAATGCCTTAAATTTAAATCAACCCATAGTACTAAAAATGGTACTCGATAGTTTACGCTACTATAAAGAAGTGTTAAATGTTAGCGGATTTAGGTTCGATCTCACAAGTACGCTTTTGCGTGATAATCAAGGTGGTATTAGTTATCCTAATAATTTCCTATCGGCGGTTTATCAAGATCCTGTATTGCAATCGGCTAAAATGATAGCAGAACCATGGGATGTGGAACATAATGGCTATCAACTTTCAAATATGACAGGAAATTGGAGTGAATGGAATGATCAATTCCGAGACGTAACAAGGAAATTCCTAAGGGGCGATGATTATATCTTGCCACATTTTGCCCGCATATTAACAGGCTCATCCCATTTATTTGCCAAGAGTGCAAGAACGCCACAAGCCTCAATTAATTTCATCACAATTCATGACGGCTTTACCTTAAAAGATCTTGTAAGCTATAATCATAAACACAATCTCGCCAATAAGGAAAATAATAACGACGGGGCAAACGATAACTTAAGTTATAATTACGGTGTTGAAGGGCATACTCAAGATGGGCGTATTAATTCCATACGCATAAAACAACAAAAAAATGCTTTATGTTTGGTTTTTCTATCCATGGGTGTCCCAATGCTTAGAAGTGGCGATGAAATTTCCAGCTCGCACAATGGTAACAACAATGTATATTGCCAAAACAACGAGCTAAGTTGGATAAAATGGGATAATCTTGAAAATGATACGAAAAATAATTTCACTCCGTTAATTAAAAAACTAATACAACTTAGAAAGGAAGTTAAAACTTTCACCCAAGAAACATTTTTAACAGGTGATATCACATATCACAATAAAAAAGATATCTACTGGTTTAACGAAGACGCCGAAGAGTTTGATGACGCCATGTGGCATAATCCCAATCGTAAATTGATTTGTATTTATTATCCACAAGAAAATCAGGATGATGTTTTTGTCGCCATAAACTTATCTCAAGAGACCATTGAAGTAAAACTTCCCCAAGGTTTCAAAGGGAAATTGATCATTGATACAAGTGAAAAACACAAGTTAAATGAGATATATAAATCATCCATTGAGTTGGAAAATAAAACCATAGTAATTTTAAAAACGAAAGGACTTAATATGTAAAAACATTAACAAACCAACTAAAAACCAATTCAAATATTATAATATTAAAATTAAAAAATTAGAAAAATAAAAAAATAACCGAGAAAGGATAAACTTATGACAAATTTACATGAAGCAAGTATAAACACTTTAGCCGAAAAAATTGGCATATGTAATGGATACCATGAGAAAAATGGTAACTATAAGGAAACATCAACCACAACAAAGGAAAAATTCCTGAATGCTATGGGTTATAAAACTTCCACAGAAAAAGAAATTAATGATTATCTAAATGAAATTCGCAAAGAAGAAATTAAGCCCTTAAAGTCATCTAATGTATTATCGTGCGTAGAGAATAAATTCATACTGCCCATACGAACACATGAGCTTACAGTGGGGAAAGTTGCTTTATCTGTGCAATTAGAGAATGGCAAAACCATTAAATATTCTAAAGAAATTACAGATTATGAAATAAAAGACAATAATTTCCACATGACACTCGCTAATATCATGGAAGGATATCATGAAGTAACTTTAACAAATAACGATTATTTGCAAAAGGCGTATCTTATTTTGTGTCCGTCGCAAGCTTTTGTACCAGATTGGATCAAAAATAATGAAAAAAGGTGGGGAGTATCCGTACAACTTTACGCTTTACAATCTAAAAATAGTAATGGTATCGGCACATTTACAGATCTAACAAATTTCGGTAAGGAAGTGGCAAAGCAGGGGGGATCAATGATTGCTTTAAATCCCATGCACGCCCAACTAACCGAGATTAATAGCGACGCAAAAAGCCCGTATTTCCCCATATCTCGTAATTATTTAGATCCTTTGTATATGGATATTAGTAAAATCGTAGGCTACAAAAAATGTACCAATCTAAAGAAAATTACTCAAGCTTTGGAACTGCAAAAGGAAATGGCAGTTGCCAAACAATCCCGCTATGTTAATTATAAATTTATATCTAAATATTTCACTCAAATCACAAGAGAGATATTTAAAACATTTATTCAAGAAAATAAGGGCAAGAAAAACAATAAAGAATATGCTAAGTTTATGGATTTCTGTAATAATCAGCTAGATAGTAACCTTGATGATTATGCAACTTATTGCGTTTTATCCATGAAACATAATTCCACATCATGGTTATCATGGGATAAAAAATATCATGATAAAACTAGTAAAGATATTAAAATATTTAAAATTAAACATCAAAATGATATTTTATATTATAAGTTCTTACAATGGCAAACTAGTGTTCAGTTGGATAAATCCATTAAAACCTTAATAAAGAATAACTTAAGCGATGGTTTATTTCTCGATCTTGCTATCGGAACAATGACAGGAGGCTATACAACATGGGCTTTCCCTAGATTGTATATTAGCGATGTATCCGTGGGAGCACCTGCCGATGAATTCACTGCCGACGGTCAGCAATGGAATCTTACACCCTATAATCCGCAAGAATTACATAAGACAGGTTATAAATCCTATAGTAATGTCTTAAGAAACACAATGAAATATGCTAATTTCTTAAGGTTAGATCATGTAATAGGCTTGAGTAGATTATTTGTAATTCATGAAGAGTTAGGATCGCAACAGGGGGTATATTTGTCATTCCCTAAGGAAGATATGATGAGTATTTTATGCTTGGAAAGTAAAAGGAATTCATGCGTTATAGTGGGCGAGGCCTTGGGCTTGGTGGAAGACGGATTTAAGGAAGATTTAGAACGTAAAAACATCCTTTCATTTACTCTTATGATCTTTGAACGTTGGGAAGATACTGGCTTGTTTAAACGCCCTGATACCTACAAGAAATTAAGTGTTGCCTCTACCACAAACCACGATCTGCCAACAATGGCGGGTTATTATATGGGGTCTGATATTGCCTATGAGCGTAAGCTTGGTTTGGATCATTATGAAGCGATAATCCATAAGGAAACTCAACGAGAAAAAGAACGCCAAATGATCATGGACGCTTTGTCAGATCAAAATATCATGCCTACTTTTAAATATCATCATCATGATGAAAATATGCGAGAGTTAACCATGAAAACCCAAGAATATGTTGCCAAAAGTTCTTCGCTTATTGCTATGGTGAATTATCATGATTTATTATCCAATTATCATCCGTTGAATATTCCAGGGACTAGTAGGACCTATAGAAATTGGGGCTTGAAAACTCCAGTAGATACAGAAGATATTAATGGGATTATGACAGATTTATCGCATATAATGTCTAAACACGATCGTTTTAATAAGGAAAATAAAAACTAATAGTTAACAGCTAGCAAGTAAAAGTTAACAGCTAACAGCTAGCAAGTAACAACTCAAAAGGCAAAAAACAAAAAACAAAAAACTATAAAATGCAATTATTTATTTCTAGAATAACATAAATTAATGGAAAGGATTAACAATGTCAGAAATAGCATACCACTGGGCAAAAAACCTTACAACATCTGCCCTAACTCATTTAAAGGATAAAGTATCAGAACCAGCCATAGGAAGTATAGTTTATTGCGATCTTGTGTTTGGTATATCAGAAGAAATTCAACACTCGGGCGTATACGTTGGCAAGGGTCATATAGTTGGGCTAAATCGTGATGGTTACATCCGATCAGAAAACTATTCCCATTTCACATCAGGGGGATTGGGATGGTCCATTTATGTCTCTTGCGATAAATACGGAAACCCTGTAGGCTCTAAAGAAACCGCTCTCCGTGCCGAAAATAAAATTGATACTTTCACAAACTATCACGCCTTAAACAATAACTGTCATAAATTTAGCTCTGGTTGCTTAACTGGCGATTTTAACAACGAATACAACATGCTAAGCCACGTAAAACACCTAGCCGAAATAGAAATGAACGCCATAGAATGGCGTGTCTGGGATATTTAATGAGTGATATTTAAAGAGTGATATTTAAGGCATGGTTTAAGGTGCATATTAGGATCTTTTTGTAGCAGTCAGAGACCTTGAGAACGGTCTAAAAGGAGAGTGTTACATATGGCATGTTTTATCGCATATATTATCGCATGTATTGGAGTTGGTGGAAAGTGGTTGTTGTGTTTACCATTGCAGGCCTAAATAATAGGCCTGCAATGATAAGCATTTAGAAAAGAAATACTAAAACGATCATTTTTATTGTGAAAGGGGTATGTTAATTAGAGAAAATAAAAACCCTTGCAAGTGATGAAGTTTGCAAGGGGTTTTTTGGGATAATAGAGTAAAGGTTTGATTTAGAATACTTTTATGAAAGGTTTTGTATTCCAATAAAATTATACAGCGTGTAAAACAACAGGTTCTTTTAGCTCAAGTTCTTTTTTTTTTGCTATAGCAGTTCTATATTTTTTAAGTGTACTTTGTGTAACTAGTACGATACCTTCATCGGTAACTTCAAAGAAACGCTTGTCTTCTGCATTATCTACGCCGATATCTGTATTTTCAGGGATAACACAATCTTCACCAATAACGGCATTTATAATTGTACAATTAGGTTGAATTACAGCATTAGGTAGAATGACAGATTTTTCCACAACTGATCCAGAATGGATACCAACACCATGAGAAATCACAGATTTTTTCACTAAAGCACCAGAAATAATAACCTTAGAAGATATTAATGAATCCATAGCTTGCCCACGGCGTCTATTGTCATCAAATACGAACTTGGCAGGAAGTGAAAACTCTTGTTTAGAGAAAATGTTCCAATTATCATCATAGAAGTTGAAATCGGGAATCACATCTGTAAGAGCAATGTTGGCTTTCCAATAAGCGTCAATTGTTCCCACATCTTTCCAATAAGCCACTTGAGAGCCTGAATATACACATGATTTAGAAAAACTATGAGCCAGTAAAGAATTTTCTTGTACTAATAATGGTAAAATATCATGCCCAAAATCGTGGCTACTTTCTTCATTTAAAGTATCAGCTTCTAAGATCTCAAGTAGAGTATCCGCATCAAAAATATAGTTCCCTTGAGAGGCAAATGTCATTTCCGAATTACCTGGGATTGTTGGCGGATTTTCTGGCTTTTCAATAAAGTTTATAACCATATCAGTATCATCAACATCAATACAACCGAAAGCACTAGCGTCCGCCTTTGGCACTTCTAAACATGAAACCGTACACGTAGCATCAGAGTCAATATGATCTCTTAACATGATACTAAAATCTTGTTTATAAATATGATCGCCTGATAAAATCATAACGTATTTAGGTCTGTGAGATTTAATATAGCGTATATTTTGTGCAATAGCGTCCGCAGTACCGCAATACCATTGAGATCCCTTATGTTTTTGTTCTGCTGGTAACATTTCAATAAACTCATTTAAGCTTTTATTTAACAGATTCCAACCATTATTTACATGGTGCATTAAGGTTTGTGCTTGATATTGACTGGCTAAAGCAATTCTTCTGAATCCAGAATTAATACAATTAGATAGCGGAAAATCAATCAATCTAAACTCGCCACCAAAAGGAACAGCTGGCTTGCTTTCGTATTTAGTTAAACCCCCTAGACGTGTACCACGACCACCCGCTAAAATGATTACAAGAGTATCTCGTATTGCAGAGTTTAAATTTTCGTTATTAATAGGCATAATTTTTTAATCCTTTCTATATATTTTAATAAACCTAACTTTCTTTATTATCAAGATTACTATTTTTTTAAACAATAACTTGCACTAACAAAGCGTAATGAAAATTATTTGTTGTAAATCTATAAGTTAACTACTTTAATATGAAGTTAAGTGATTTGAGTCTACAATCTGTTAGATTGTAATAAAAAGAATAGGATCATAAAGCCAATATATCATAATGTTAGGGACATTAAACATTACTTACGAAACATATATCTAAAAATTTTTGCTTTTAAATACATGGAATTTCTTAAATTAGATTGATGTTCCAATTTATAACTCTTGTTGAAGGAAATTTGTTAAATTTGACTTTTCAAAATTATGTCCTAAACTGCATTTTAAGTAATTTAGTTTTTAAAATTTATACCATAATAGTTAGTATAAGCTTTTCATAAATTTGTTTTATTCTATAATATTTATTTTAATTGTTTATTTAATATTTCACTCTAAAGAATTGTAATTAGGATATATCTGTTATTAGCTATAAGTCTAATCCTTTCTATAATTTCATTATATATTAAAAATATGTTAATGTCAAGTATTTTATTGAAAATTTTTTTATTATCCTCATATTATTATATCCACATTCCAAAAAAATCTCATAAGCTCTTGATAATCATCTTAAAAATTTTTACCTAAAAAGAAAATATAATAATCAGATGAAAAATATCTCCCCCAAGAATCACTCTCCACATGCTATGATTCTCTTGATATTACATGACAGATTCTAAATAACAACGATCATTTAATGAACATAAAAAACGAAATAAGTACAACCACATCCCAAACCCCCAGCCCATTTTTTTGCCGTTTTATCTTAAGATTTTATTTTTGTATGATTTACCTTTCTATTCAGGCCTAAATAATAGGCCTGAATAAAAAGATGGCATGATAAACGAATATAAACTAATGATATATGTGAAAACAGCGATTTTATTAAGTAATATTTAAACCAGGTATATATATACTTATTGTATACCTAATTTAGACCTTTAACAATGAGCAACAGAAAGGATATAATCATTTCTATTTATATGTGTATGGGGTGGGAGATATAATATGGAACATCGCAAATAAAATATGACTGTTTTATACTGTGATTGTTATTATAATCTCTGATTTACAGTAGATATATAATTAATATATAAAAAGACACTTTAGATACTGTTTAATATGTAACACTTTGTAAGTGTATCACTAATTAATTAAACCATACTTAAACCAGGTATATGTATATTTATTATACGCTTATTTTAGACCTTTAACAATGAGCAACAGGAATGATATACAATAAGCATTTCTATTTATATGTGTATGGAGTGGGAGGTATAATATGGAACATCGCAAATGAAATATGACTGTTTTATATACTGTGATTGTTATTATAGTCTCTGATTTATAGTAAATATATAATTAATATATAAAAAGATACTTTAGATACTGTTTAATATGTAACTGTTTGTAATTGTATTACTAATCCATTAAACCATATTTAAACTAATGTTATATATATTTATACTATACCTAATTTAGGCCTGAAAGTATCAGCAACAGGAATGACAACAATATAAAATCTAATATGGCACGCCACATCACGCCGTATCGTATCACACCATATCACATCACACAGTAAAAAATATACAGGATTAAAATTATCTTTGGTATAAGTGATATAATATCAATTTACATTGGTAAGAAGTCAAACACTCTGAACAAGTTAGGTTTGGAGCGTTTGAATTAGCTTGTGTCTATTATTAATATAGATATTTCATATGGTTATAGACATTTTGGTAGTCTTGAGCGGATTTGTGCCAGCTGAAATCTTGTTTCATGGCTCTATAGCGGATGACTTCGAATCCGACTGTGTCTTTATAGACGTTAAATGCTCGCTCTAAAGCTAAACTTAAAGAGTAGGCGTTAGGGTTGTGGAATTTAATGCCGTAGCCGAAATTTTGATCGAATATATCGATAATGCTATCTTCAAGACCGCCAGTGGCGTTTACTATTGGGATCGTGCCGTATCTTAGAGCGTACATTTGGCTTAATCCGCAAGGTTCAAAGCGGGATGGCATAAGTAAGAAATCTCCACTTGCATATAATTGATGTGCTATTTTTTGATCAAAAAGATTGTTAAATGACATTTGATCAGGATAATACATGGCTTTTGCATGGCATAAGTATTCCAAATGCTTATCGCCATTGCCTAAAATAGCCAACTGGCCACCATTGTGGATGATCTGTTCGGCTTGTTGGAGAATGATATCGATTCCCTTTTGATGTGCCAATCTGGAAACGCAGACAAATAAAGGGATGGATTTATCTACTTTCAAGCCAAGTTTCTTTTGTAAAGACATTTTATTTTTATCTTTAAATGATGTAATCCGTTTAATATTAGTTAGTTTATGATCAATAAATTTATCATCTAGCGGATTCCAATGATTACAATTTATACCATTTAGAATGCCACAAAGTTTATAGGAATGTCTTTGCATTAATCCTTCAAAGCCATAGCCGAACTCGGGGCGTTGGATTTCGCCTGCATATGTAGGGCTTACCACATTAATATATGTGGCAAACTCAATTCCAGCTTTTAAGAAACTTAAATTATTGTAATATTCACACTGATTATATAAAAATTCGCTTTGAATTCCCAATTCGGTACAGCGGTGAATATCATAGAGACCTTTGTACTTTATATTATGGATCGTTAACAATGTTGGAATAAATTTATTGCCTGTTTGCGAATAATATACGGGCGTTAATGACGCTTGCCAATCATTTACATGGAACATATCCACTTCAAAGCCTATATATCTACCAATTACCGCAATGTGAGAGGCTACTCGGCACAATAAAGAGAAGCGATAATGATTATCGCCATAATCTTCGCCATTATATCCGTATAGGTCGCCTTCTCTGTCGTACATTCCTGCGATAATTAGCCATACTTTTACCCCGTTTGGCAATTCGCCCGGTAATAAGGAGATATCGCCCAAACCAAAGGGATCGCCTAACTTGATAGGTTTACCTTTCTTTTCTAAGGCTTTAATGGCTTGAGGATATCCAGGCATAAGGACTCTACAGTTTTCGCCTATGTCATTGAGATAGCTAGGTAAAGATCCAACAACATCCCCAAGACCGCCAGATATGGCTAAGGGATAACATTCCGAAGTTACAAATAATACATTCATTTAATATTTTCTTTCTTTTATTTTTTAGGATTATCATTTTGTAATTAATTATTATCTTCATACTTTAAGCAAGTTTAAAATGGTGCTTGTTGGTAATTTATATGATTTATCATATGGATTCAAATATTAATAATACAAAAAAACTATCATGAAAGGATAATAGCATAAACTACAAAATATAGCAAGAATAAATATTAATTAGCAAATAATTCAACTGTTTGACTTGTATTATTTGATTTGCGTTATTTGATTCATATATTTCATCTTCTCATCTTGCATTAATAGGATAATATATGAGGATTTATCTTAAGCGTGTTCATTAAGTGTAATATCGTTTATATTGCTTTTAATTGTTATAAATAAAAATATATATAAAAATACTTGACTTTTGTTTCTAATTATAGTAGTATAATTATAAATCGTGATTTATTTTGTAATTATCTTGTATGAATTGGCGGTTTATTGTTTAATTAATAATAGTGTATGCTTAAATAATAAATATTATTATATATAGGTTAAATTGTTTAATTTTAATAGTAATATTTTGAGTGTTTTAATTTTGAATAATATTGTAAGAGGTTGTGTAAATGAGAAATGTAAAGAAAAAGAAAATTGTACGAATGTGTATATTGGCAGGGGGAATCCTGTCATTTGGTTATGCGTCATTCGGTCATTGGCCGTTTACCCATGATAAATCGGATCATGTGTCATTTGGCAATGTGGCACAGGCCATGGATAACAGTACTTTGAATTTGGGCGGTATGGGTCTTCTTAAGGTGGGAGATCCGCAACAGATGAATGGTACTTGGTATAACATTCTTTCGGATAATATTTTTGAAGGCTTAACTACTTTTAATGCTAAAGGCAAGCTGGTTTCTGGTTTGGCGAAAAGTTGGGAAGTCAAAGATAATGCTAAAAGATTTATTTTTCATTTACGTCCTAATTTAAAGTGGTCAAATGGCACGGCTTTAACGGCCGATGATGTGGTGTTCTCCTTTAGACATTTGCTCGATCCTAAAACAGGAGCTAAATATGCTAGTTTAATGTATCCCATTGTTAATGCTAAAGAAGTACTTCATGGAAGTAAACCGCTTACATCTTTAGGAGTGAAAAAGATTAACAAGAATACAGTTGAATTTACCACTACTAATCCAACGCCGTTTTTTCCGAATCTGATAACCCATTCCACAGGCGATATTATCCCTAAAGCGATAGTATTAAAGTATGGAAAAAACTGGGCAAAACCGCAACACATTGTTACAAGCGGAGCTTATAAAATTAGCAATTGGATTCCAGGTGGAAACTTAACGTTGGTAGCTAATCCGAAATATTATGACGCAAGAAACGTCCACATTAAGACTATTAATTATACGAACACAACGAATCTTGAACCTTTAATCAATTTATTTGTTACCAAAAAGCTCGATATGGTTAACGGTGTTTTAGCTGAAAAAGTGGATTTTGTTGAATCTAAACGCCCACATACTGTCCACATATATAAGTATCCGGGCATATGGTATTTGGCGGTAAATGATAAAGATCCGCTACTTGGTGGCGATAAAAATACAGATATTCGCCATGCTTTAGCCATGTCAGTTAAAAGACAAAAGATACTTAATGTTATCAAATCCCATGCAGTTACTTCGCATACTTTTGTTCCTGAAGGGGTTTCTGGTATTTCTCATGCGGTGTATCCTTATTGGCACAAGTGGTCTTTTGCGAAACGCATGCAAGAGGCGAAAAAGATTATGGCGAAGCATGGATATAGCAAAAAACATCCACTAAGATTTAAACTGGAGGGCTTTAATAGTGCTACTCAAAGAAAAATATTAGTTGCTACTTTTAGTTATTGGAAGAAAATCGGCGTAAATGCTACAATGGATGTTTATGAAACCAATACTCATTATTCTCATATGGAAAGCCGTAAATTCCAAATGGCTTTCGCTGGTTGGGTGCGAGATTATGATGACGCTTACGACTTCTTGTCGCTACTAAATTTAAAAGATGGTGGATCTAATGATTATACAGGCTATAATAATCCAATATTTAACAAGTACTTAGATCTAGCTAAGCAAGAGGGGAATATGAAAAAACGTGGCGATTTATTTGTAAAAGCTGAAACCCAGTTAATGAAAGATCTACCAACAATTCCTTTATATTATTCGGTTAGTTCCTATTTAGTATCTACGCATATTAGTGGTTATTATGATAATATTGCCAATCGTCATCCGTTGAAGTATCTGCAATTTAAATAATCGAAAGGAAAATCTTGACCAGTATCAAGAGCAGTAAATCAACAACATATAATTAAGTAGCATGTTGAAATTATATATTTAATTTTTTTTCAAAATGCTACTTCTTTTTTGCTACATTACTTTATGATGTTAATTTATTTTGTGATTATATTTTGCTACTTAAGATCTTAAGATATTTGTAAATTTTGAATTTTAGCTAGTTAAGAATCAGTTTGTTTTTAGTTAAATATTATGTGGATTCTATCTTTTAAGATCTACAGAATCCCTATAATACATAAATATAGATAAAAAAAATCCTTATGGCGATTCCTGATATTTAAGGTTAAAGAATAATAGTATGTATATACTTGCATGATATAAGATAACAGAGTTATCTAAAATTTTATTCATAAGTAAAAATATTTCTTGCTATTATTCTAATAATACTTGATAATATTAGCGAATCATAAAAAACAGAGTGTAAGGATATAATTTTATGTTGAAATCGATTTCGATAAAAAACGCATTTTTAATAATATTAGTGATGTCAGTCATTGCTTTTACTACTATTTTTGTAGTAAATATAGTGTCAGTTAAGAAGATTAATAATGTAATGGCAGAGTTTACTCACACAAAAAAGGATACGCCTAAATATATTGTTAAAACTGCACAAAAAGCCGTTGAGACTTTAGAAGAATTGGAATCTCAAGGGGTATTACCGAGAAAAGTGGCACAAAATATAGCATTGAACATGCTTAAAAAAATGATATTTGATGAGACTCATTATATTTATATTATGGATGATAAGGGTCATGTGCTTTCACATCCAACCATTAAGGATAATACTGTTGATGAGACTTTAGGAGATGGCGTGCATCAAGTGGCTTTAAAACAGCTTTTAACAGCGTCAAAAGCCAATACTGCAGGAGCGTCAGTGGATTATTTTTGGGATAATCATGCGTCAAAAACAGGTTATGTTTACAGAACTAAATTATGGAATTGGACCATTATAGCCGCAGTTTTAACTCAAGATATAATCGATGCTCATAAGAGTTTAGCAACTAATAGTTATACTATTATGGCGGCCATTCTTATTTCGGCTTTCTTATTGATTGTATTCATTATTATCATGAGTATTGATATTATAAAACAAATCAATAAGATAACATCACATGTTGGAAGAATGGCTAATGGAGAATTATCAGAAGAAGTTCGCCAAAGTGATTATAATCCGTCCATTCGCCGTATTGGAGCACAGATTGAGATTTTTAGATCGCAATTGCAATCAGCTAAAGAGGCAGAGGCACAACAGGAAATTAATCTAAAACGTGTTGAAGAAGAATCTAAAAAAGATCTTTTACAACGTATTAGTGTATTTGAGGGCGAAATTTCTAGTGTAATTGGCTTGTTTACCAATTCATCTACAGCCATGAAAGATACAGCGAATAATATGTCCAAGCTTGCGAGTTCTTCGGAAGATCGTGCGGTATTAATTAGCCAATCGGCGAATACTTCATCGGAAAATATCGATCGTGTGGCAGCCTCTGCCGAAGAAATGCACTCATCGATTCAAGAGGTTAGCCAAAATATTTCCGAAGGTGCAGTCAATGCTCAAAGGGGAGCAAATGAAGGTAAGCAAACAGTTAAAACCATTGAAACACTAGTACAATCAGTTGGCAAGATCTCTGAAGTTGTAAGCTTAATTACAGATATCGCCGATCAAACTAACTTACTAGCGTTAAATGCCACCATCGAGGCCGCTCGTGCTGGTGATGCTGGTAAAGGTTTCGCCGTTGTTGCGTCGGAAGTGAAAAACCTAGCGTCGCAAACTGCCAAAGCTACCGAAGAAATTCGCTCACAGATTGAAACAGTCCAAGGGGAAACTTCTGAAGCGTCTGTAGCGGTTAATAATATTGTGAGTATCATTCAAAAAACATCAGAACGTTACAGTACAATCTCATCAGCCATTGAAGAACAAACCGCTACCATGGGCGAAATCAATAGAAGTATGGATACAATCCGCCTTGGAGCTCAAGAAATATCATCAGGTATTAGCGAAGTGAAAGCGGGATCTGTAGAAGTTAACTCATCATCAAGTAACGTTCTAGAATCATCTCACGAACTAGAAACCGAAACTAATAACTTAAAATCTACCGTAAAATCATTCCTTGAATCTATGACCTAGACTGTAAGATCTTTACAACTTTTTGCTTATGCTTATTAGTTATACTTTACTTTTTAGTTGTATTTATTGGTAACATACTAAAAAAACAAGACATTAGAATAATCTAACGTCTTGTTTTTTTAACTTTACCTATTTCCTCTTAATTTACATGAGCAATTATAATTCAAGTAAGAATTGCTTTAGTTGGGTGAAGTTGCAAGGCATTTTGTGTTTTTGTGGTTCGGATGTGCCTAGGTTGGCTAGCTGTGGGGGTAGAGGTATGCTAATGTTTAGGATACTTTCAACTTTTTCTTGGAATTTCGCAGGGTGAGCGGTTGAGAGAACTACGTATTTATCGTTTGCCGTAAGCTCTTTACCGATTACCGCCAAGCCGTTGGCAGTGTGTGGATCTATTATGTAGTTGTGATTTTTATAGATCTCTAACATTTTATCTTTTATCTCTTGATCGGTGGCGAAGTTGGAAGATACATCTTGTTTTAACTTACTTAGATCATTATCATACAAACCTTGTTCAATTCGCACCCAATTACTTGGCAAGGAAATATCCATGGCGTTCGATAGAGTGGCTTGAGTTTTCTTTGGTTGCCAGATGTTATCATTTAGATATCTTGGAATGGTATCATTGATATTTGTTCCTGCGATGAATTTTTTAATGGGTAAGCCCATATTCTTGGCAATTAAGCCCGCACACAAATTACCAAAATTACCAGACGGTACGCAGAAAGTCATATTCTTTCTCTCATCTTGCGGTAATTGTGAGATAGCTTCAAAATAGTAACATGTTTGAGCCAACAAACGAGCTATATTAATGGAATTCGCCGAATTTAAAATGATATTCTTGTTGATATCTTCATCTAGAAACATATCTTTTACTAAAGACTGCGAATCATCAAAATTGCCAGCGATTTCTATGGAATGGATATTTTTATCTAAGGTGGTAAATACTCGTTGTTGCAAAGGGGTTACCATATCTTTAGGATACAAGATAACAACTTTTATATTTTCAATACCATAAAAAGCATTGGCAACCGCTCCCCCTGTATCGCCTGATGTGGCGGTTAAAATTGTGATATCTTTACCTGATTTTTCTTCCTGACTTGCCCACAATAAGGCTTGAGCCATGAATCTCGCTCCGAAATCCTTAAAAGCTAAAGTAGGACCGCTAAATAATTCTAACACATGCCCATTTTCGCCCAACTTTGTTAACGGCACAGGGAAAGTAAAGGCTTTAGTTACCCAGTTTTTGACTGTATCCATATGTGATACGTCGTCCTTTAGAATTTCGTATAGGATCTTGCTGGATCTTTCTACAAAATCCAACTCGAGCAGTTCATCGATTTCCACAGGGCTAAATTTCGGTAGATTTTTAGGAAATAATAGGCCTTGATTACTTCCTATGGCGATCTTCACTGCGTCCTTAAATGAGTACTGCTCGCTTGTGTTTTTTAAATTATAAAATGTCATTTGTATGATTCTCCATGTCTGTAATTATTTGTACACCATTTGCCGATATTTTGCAAACGTTAGTTGATCCCATTTGGTTTTTTATGAAGTTTTTTTCTAGCCATAGATTGAATTCATTGGCTTTTTCCTGATCATCAAAAACCCCAAAGACCGTAGGTCCCGATCCACTGATCCCGAAATTTAGTCCGCCATATGCTAGACATTTATCATGGGCGAGATCATAATCATCAATTAAGCTTTTCCTATGCGGTTCGGCGATGATCTCATCCATATATTCTAGAGCTTTATGATAGTCTTTTATATGGCAATTGTGAATAAATAGCCCTAAATTTAAAGCATTTTGGACGGCCGTGTCCTTAGGATAGTCCTTTGGCAATATACTACGAGCCATAGCGGTGGAAATCTTCTGACCATTATAACAAACCGTAAGAAACCACTCCTTATTATATGGTATGTTGATCATATTTTGCGGTTTATTCGTATCAACAATGATCATTCCACCCAAATACGCAGGGGCGATATTATCATAATGCACCGCTCCCGAGACATTACCTTCTAAAATCGCCATTATCTGCAAGGCTTCATCTTTAGTAAATGGATAATCGTAGAATCTATTTAAAGCCTCAATTGTAGCCACAACCGAACAAGCCGACGACCCTAAACCTGTTCCAATCGCTAGATTCTTATATAAGGTTAGCATAATATTTTCTTGCTTGATATCCTTTTGCTCTAGCTTTTCATGAAAGATATTTAACCCCAATTCCGCAAGATTACTGCCATCACTCGGCACTAAATGAGCAAAATCTCCCAATACCATAACTTTATTACCGTCATCATCATGATTTAAGGAAACCGTAACCGTATCCCCCAACAACTCCCCAGAAATCGGCACAATCGCCGTTCCTACTAAATCATAACTAATAGAGGTATTACCCATAGACGCAGGTGCAAAAATTGCAACTTTCTTATCTTTGTGAATATCTATTGTTCTCATTTCCAATCTCCATGACTAGGTAATTAATATTTATACTTCTCTCACTAAACCCACACAATAAAAAAACTCCAACTACTTTATAAGTAATGGAGTTTCTAAATTATTTTAATCTGCTATACATTCAATTTACAAATGGCGAAACCACACCATCATCTCACCTAAAGCGGTGGATGTGGTGGTAGTGGTCAAGATTGTAGTTGTAAATACATTTTTATTCATATTAGTATAACACTCATAACATTCGTTAAATTAAATAGTTTAATTAAGTTTCGATTATCAATATACCACATAAAAATCCATAAGTCAATACAAATTTCACTTAATTCCCATTATTTTTATAACATCCCCCCTAAATCCTTTAAATATATTAATAAAATTCTTTTTATAAGCGGTGGTTTGTAATATATTGTTATGATTTTCTTTGTGTTCTATCTTAAATCCTGTTACGGAAGGTTTTGGGGGTTTCTTTGAATTCTTTTTTGAAGAGTTTGGAGAAATAGGGCATGTCGTAGAAGCCTAGGGTTTTTACGATGGAGGTTATGGTTTGGTGTTTGTTGGTGGAGATGAGTTGTCGGCTGGTGTAGAGTTTGATTTTCATTTCGCAATCTTTGGGGGCTAAGCCTGTTATTTCTTTGAATTTTCTTAAGAATGTGTTGTAGGTGCGGTATTTGTTTTTTATGAAGTCTTTTAAAATTATTGGCTGGTTTTGTTTGTGATAGCTGAAAATTAAATCGATAATATCATGTGTGATTGTCTGTTTAGTATAAAGATTTCGCTCTTCTGATACGTCGTTGTTTTCGAGAAAGTTTTGGCTTCTTAAAATCGTAAGTAAAACTTGGGATAGTATGGTGGAAATTAGTATATTGCTATCTTTTTTATCTTGAGTATCTTGATATTTATTGGTTCTTATTTCGGATTCTGTCCATAACAAAAGTTCTACTACTTTGGTGAATGTTTGCCCCGAGAGTGTTAGGTGCATGTTATTGTATTTGGATAAAATATATATACGTCGTAAGGATTTAAACAATAATGGCGTTACGTTTTTCCAATGATTGGAAGAGAGATTGATATTTATTAAATCTAGATCATGGGTATTGATAAAAGCATGTTTTGAATTATCTGGAACGATAACAAAAGATCCTACAGTTAAAAAATCATAATAGCCATTGTTGTTATGAATGCAGTATCCTTTCGTAACTAAAAAGCATTCGAAAAAGTTATGCGTATGTATGGGATACTTGGGATGGTTGTTGATAATCTCAATGTGGATATCTTTTTTATCTCTGATATTTGATATTTCTAGCTCAAATTTACACATTAATTTTCTCGCATTTTGTTTTTACTGGCTTGTTTTATTTTAATAATATACGGTATTTGTAATGTTTTGTCAATAAGGAATCTGTAGATTATCTTCTTTTTAACATTCCTGAAAGGTTAAAGACTTGTATAAAATTAACAAAAAAATATCATAAAGATGATTATACTACAAAGATATTAACAGACTATATAGTAAATAAATACATAAATATCTTTATATTATATATGTTTATCTGTGTGTTAAATATAATTATAATTGGCGTTTACTTCTTGTACATCAGAAAAAATCTATTGCAAAAGGGGAGTTTGTGTTGGTATACTTAACCTATGAAGATTGAGATTACAGATTTTATCTTCATACTAATTATAACAATTAAGACAACATTAAAAAATAGGTGAAGAAATGACAAATATAGCCTTTCCTAAGGGGATAGCAAGTGAGATTATTGCAAAATATATTCCTGCTGAAGCAAAAGCAAAAAAGAGTAAGATCTTGTTTATATCTGTGGCGATTCAAATGCACTTTGATTGGGAACAAGCTTGCACTATGAATAAAAAAATCGGCTCTTTAGTGCAAGATAGTTTGGATCAAGATAAGTTTGAAATAGTAACTGCTGATGAGCCTTTTCAAGATCATATTAAGTTGGAAAAATTCTTAAATAAGCATTCTTCTGAAGGCTTAGATGGGATCATTTTGTATCATTCGGCTTATACCACTGGCGAAGTGGCGTCAACTTTAGGATCTTGGTTGCAAAATAGAAATATTCCGTTATTTAGTTACGCTATGCCTGAACCTACTGGGGCTAATCTTACGGCCAATCGTTTATGTAGTCAAAATTTTGTTCTTGGGATTTTAAATAATTTAGATGTGAAATATCAATGGTTATTTTGTCAAGAAACAGATCCGAGATTCAATGAACATCTATTACGCTTTGCCAATGTGGTAAATGCCATTTCCAAGTTGCAAGGTCGCAAAGCCTTAATTGCTGGGGCTGGGCGTGTGCCAGGGTTTTACGATTGTGAAGTAAATGAGCTTGAAGTGTTAAAACGCTTTAAAATCGGCTTTGATCGTGTGAATTTGGTTGATATCACGTCTAAAATGGGAACGTTTTCCCAAGAGAGTATTCTAGAAATTAAATCAGCGATTTTAAATCATAAGGATTTTGGCTATAATAATGTGCCAGATAAACAGTTCGATGATTCTCTCCGTTTAGCTTTGGCACTTATGACATTTGCTCGAGAAGGTAACTATATTGGGATCAGTTTTAAAAATTGGCCCGAGTTGTTTGATCATTTCCAAATCGCAGGCGATGGAGCTATGGCTTTAGTTAACGATCAGAACATCCCCATTTCCGATGAAGCGGATACGGGAGCGTTAATTTCCATGTTAGTCTTGCAACAACTTAAAAATGATTGCATACCGTCTTTAGCTGATTTATCTTATCTTGATGATGAAAAGAACATTTTTGCTTTGTGGCATAATGGTTCGGCGTCAACTCGTTTGCTAAAGCAGGGATCGAAGTTTGAAGCTCGTCGCCACGGTATTCTAGAGAATTTCGATCTGGAAACCGCTTGGGGTGTATGCTTTGAATTTTTACTACAACCTGGGGAAATTACTGTCTTAAGATACATATCTCCCAATTCTGATAAGGCGATGTTATTTGAAGGTAAAATCGTCGAAAGTGATATGAAATTCCGTGGAACGTATGGCGAAGTTATTCCAGATGAATATACTGCATCGCAAATTCTAGGTACGGTAATGGATAAAGGTCTAGATCATCACTGGTTAGTTGGGCGTGGTCATTTTAAAAAGGATATCCAAGCTTTTAACTATTTCCTTGATATCGCAGAAGTAGAGATCAGCAATACTGGTACTAATTCAGGTTTCGGCGTGAAAAAATAAAAAGGGGCGTGCAAAAGATCGTAATATGCACCTTAAATCATGGTTAAGGTAAACATTAGTACATGTTGCCATAATTTAAAGCACATCTTACAATCTTTTTTCCACCATTTGACATAATTATTTTACTTTAAGAACCTACTTTCAAGAAAGGATGTATGATAGAATGAAAAATATAGCATGTATCGGTATGGCGGTTGCTGATGTTACTTTGGGGCATTTTGATGAGTTCAATTTCAATCAAGATGTTACTCTTGTGGATAATGTAAATATAACCGCAGGGGGCGACTCGGCAAATGTGGCAATTAATCTTCTTAATATGCAAACACAAGTAAGCTTATACGGAAAGATCGGCGATGATCTTATGGGTAAGTTTTTGCTAGAAACCTACGAGAAATTACACATGGATACTTCGAACATAACCATAAGTAAGGGCGAAAATACTGCCACGTGTATTACCTTAGTCAATAAGGAAGCTGACCGAGTATTTTTATATCATGGTGGTTCTACCGCAAGTTTAGGCAGAGCCGATATAAAAGAAAATACTTTATATGAATATGATATCATTCATGCGAGCGGTTTCTTTCTCTTACCTAAGTTGGAAAATGAGGGTTTGGATGATATTTTTAAAATCGCCAAAGAAAAGGGGAAAATCACTACTCTAGATGTGGGGTGGGATAACTCCAATCGTTGGTTTGAAAATATCCGTAGTATTTTGCCACATGTTAGCTACTTTTTACCCACTGATAATGAAGCCGAGCAGATCACAAAGCAAAAGAATGTGGAAGATATGGCGAAGTTTTTGCTCGATCAAGGAGTGGAAAATGTTGTTATCAAAATGGGAGCTAAAGGGGCCTATGCTCATAATGGTAAGGACGCTCAATATATTAAAGGTGTGCCTGTGAAAACCGTAGTGGATACAACAGGAGCAGGAGATTCCTTTGTGGCAGGATTTTTAGCTAGTCTGGCCCGTGGGAATGATCTGTGGCAGTCGGTCAAAATGGCTAATATATCAGGAGGACTCACGGTTCAAGATTTCGGCACGAATAACATTATTAAAAGTTATAAGGATCTTACAGATATCTATAATAATACTTAACATTCGTATTAACATTTATCTTAACATTTATCTTAACATTAACATTAATATTAACAACAACAATACTTATACAATCTAATTTATCAATTTAAAGGATACAAACAAATGGAAAAATTATCAAACTTACTTGCGAGATATCACAAGGAACATAAAGCATTACCAAGTTACAACTTCAATGATGTATGGGATCTTAAAGCTTTAGCCAATGGGGTTATCTTAAAAACCAATCAGCCATTGCTAGTGATGACATATAAAAATGTTGTCGATGAGTTAGGGTTAAATACTTGTGTGGCCATGGTTAAAGCGAGAGCAAAGGATTATGATCAACCCTTATACTTACATCTGGACCATTGTGATGATATGGATAGATGTTTAAAAGCTGTGGATGTGGGTTACGATTCTGTAATGTATGATGGTTCACATTTAAGCTTGGAAGAAAACATCGCAAATACAAAAAAAGTTGCCGAATATGCTCATAAAAAAGGGGTGGTAGTAGAAGCGGAAATTGGTCGCATTCGTGGGCGTGGTTTTGATAAAAACGCCGATTTCTTGGCTCAAGTGGATGACGTTAAGCAATTAGCTGAACAAAGTAACGCCGATATTATCGCCGTTGGTGTGGGAACAGCCCACGGTTTTTATGAGGGTACTCCTGAAATTAATTTCGAGCGTTTGGAAGATATCTATAAGGCTGTTAAAACTCCTTTAGTTTTACATGGTGGCACAGGGATTTCTGCGGAAGATCTAAGAAAGACTCTTGATTATGGTATTGTAAAAATCAACGTTGGTACGGCTTTTCATACTGCCTACATGCAGGGTTTAGGCGAATTTATTAAGGAAGACGGCATCTCGGCTTATCCGCCTGTTACCGTTAGTAAAGCCATGGAAAAAGTTACTGAACTAGCTACAGAGTACGCTAAAATGATGGCTAAATAGTAATAAATTAAAGAGAGATAAAATCATGGAACTCACAACAAAAATATCAGCAGAAAAAAGTACTTATGCTGGACGTAAGGGGGTTTTGTTACAAAATAAGGAATGTGCTTTATTTGTGCAAAACATAGGCGGTATGACTCCACTTTTTGCTTTAAAGCAAGGTAAGGATCTAATAAATTCCGTATGGACTCCGCATTTTAGGGGATCGCCTGGGCATAAATTTAGTTATGATAATCCCGCAGATGTGGACTATTGGGGGCATAACATACTATTTGAGGCCTGTGGAACTTTCCCATGCGTGCCGACCTTTGGTGGTGGCGATGGGCTTGAGCCTGCGGATAGTCCACCACATGGGCATACGGCAAATCTTGAATGGGATTTAAGTAAAACCCATACAACTGCCGATTATAGTTATGCTAAATGGGAAATGGACGCTCCTAAACCGTGGCAACTAAAATATACTAAATACGATATTCTAGACGCTCATAATCCAACTCATACCTTACTAATTGAAGTGGAAAACACGGGCGATAGTAAGCAGAAAATTAATTTAGCATGGCATACAACCATTGGCGAGCCTCTCCTCTGTGATAATGGCTTGCTAAGTTGTAGCTCTGATCAATACGCAATTCCGCCTTTAGGCAGTGAGTTTGATGATACAGGTAATTATAAACGTGGAGCTAAGTTTAATTCGCTTAAAAAAGTTCCTTTAGAAAATCCTGTAGAAGATAACTCTTTTGAAGATTTATCCAATTATAAATTACATACTGGATATGCACATCTAATATCGGCACAAATGCCAAAAACTGATATGGGCTGGGCGTCGTTCATTAATCCACATCTTAAGGCAGGATTTTTGACGATTTCGCCACCGCCTATTTTAGATCACATGTTATCGCCAAACTTTTGTAATTTTTGGACACAACGTGGCGGACGTTATTTCACTCCATGGGCGAATGAGAAAAATGGTCCTGATCACTCAAAGGCTTTAGGTATGGAAATGAGTATCGGCTATTTTGCCAATGGTTTAAAGGAAAGCTTAGAACATCCTAACTTCTTAGAGCGTGATACCTATGTAACCTTAGAACCTAAACAAAAAGTACGTTTTTGCGTTATAAATCTAATGTTCACTCCTGAATTTTTAGGAGCAGTACAAAATATAGAGCTACAGGATCAAGGCATTAATGTTATAAGTTCTAACACAAATAACAATATTAGCCAAAATATTGCTTGTGATGTAAATTTAAAATATCTAAAAGAAATTTTAGATTAAGGAGCATGAAAAATGAGCTAATATGTACCTTAACTCATTTTCCTATCCTTAAGTTAAGAAGATACACACAAACATATAAATATATAATCATATAATCATATAAATTTAATCATAAAAAGGAATAAAATTATGACAAAACTAACAGGGCGTTTAGCCTATCTAACAGACAAAAAAACTTTCGATATTCAAAAACATGAAGTACCAGAAATTGGCGACGATGAAGTACTTATTAAAGTAGAGGGTTGCGGTATTTGTGGCACAGATGTTCACGAATATTTACGAGATCCCTTTGCTTTGATTCCTGTTGTTCTAGGACACGAGGGATCAGGAGAAATCATCAAGCTTGGTAAAAACATCAAAAAGGATTTTACAGGTTCGGAAATTAAATTGGGCGATAAGTTAGTAACATCGGTTTTAACTTGTGGCGAGTGTCCTGCTTGTAAAAACACACCAGGTCGTTCTAATTTATGCGATACTTTAGGGGTATACGGTTTATTCCCTGATGATGAGTATAAATTTAATGGATACTTTGGCGATTATCTGATCATTAGAAAGAATAGTCCTTTCTTTAAAGTAACCGATATGGATTTAGATAGCCGTTTACTTATTGAGCCTTTTGCCGTGGCCGTGCATGCGGTAGAACGTGCTAAACTTACTAACTTACTTGATTTTTCTGGTCCTGTATTAGTTCAAGGTTGTGGCCCAATTGGTTTATGTACCATTGCTACAATTCGCACATTAGGAGTAGAAAACATCATCGCCATTGACGGTAATGAAAAACGCTTAAAATTAGCTAAAGAGTTCGGAGCAAATATCACAATTAACTTCAACGATTACAAAGACGGCGAAGAAATTGCCAAAAAAGTACAATCCGTAACCAACGGACTAGGAGCAAAATTCGGCTTTCAATGTACAGGCGTTCCACAATCTGCAGGCAACATCTGGAAAACTATCCGCCGTGGCGGTGGATACTGTGAAGTAGGTTTCTTCCTAGACGGTGGCGACGCAACTTATAATCCGCATTTCGATGTATGTAATAAGGAAATTATGGTCGTAGGTAGTTGGGGCTATGTGGCGGAAGAATATCCAATCACAATCGATCTTCTAAAACGTGCTGTAGCTATCGGCTTACCAGTTAACAAACTAGTAACCCACCACTTCTCACTAGACGAAATAACAAAAGCTTTCGAGACTAACATCTCAATGGAAGGTATCAAGATCGCCATAGTAAACGAAAAATAGAGCTGTGAAAAATCACTCATTCAGTGATTTTAAGCCATATACAACAAAAATGGAAACTATAAAATATAGTTTCCATTTTTGTTTGAATCGACTAAGTAAGAGAGTCAAGTAAGATCAATTACTTGACTCCATTTCACTACTTTTTGCCACGTACGGCGTTGACCATTGGCAGGCCTGTTGAATAATCGAGTTGGCGTTTTTCGTATTTTTCGTCTTCTTCACGTTGGCGAGTTTGCCCTGTGTAATCCCATTTTGGTTTGTATTCTGTTCTCCAAGAACGACATTGCCAATAATAACCACGGAAAGGATCTCTTGTATCACTTTGCCATTGTAGTAATTCGTCGTGCATGGTGTTACGAATTTTAATAATGTTAGCGTCTGTTGAGTTGATAAGATTATCCATTTCTTCGGGATCTGTGTCTAAATCGTAGAGTTCATCTGTTGTCATTAGATTTATTACAAGTTTATAGCGACCGTCTAAAATACAGCGAATTGGCTGGAATCCGCCAAAGCCGTCATGATCTGCCTCATAGCGACCGAATTCAGAGAAAATATATTTGTTGGATCTAACTTCTTGATTTTCTAGATGTTTTAATATACTATTACCCTCTAGAGTTTTTGGAATGTGATTACAGAAGTATTCCATTAAAGTCGGCACAATATTAATGTGAGATACAGGATGATCAATGGTTTGATTTGCCAACACTTTACCTTTCCAACGAATGATAAATGGTATATTTACATTCTCTTCATACATGGTAGGGCCCTTATAGCTTAAACCGTGCGACATTTCGTGCGATCCATGATCACTAGTATAGAAAATCAGACTATCGGGCGTATTATCATCTATGGCATTTTTTACTCTGCCGATTTCTTTATCTACAAAGCTATTACAAGCGAACATAGCTTGTAAGCCGATGTTTGTATGGGTGGCACGGTCAAGATGTTCGGTGGTTTCTGCCCATATTTTTTGATGTTCTGGTTTATTTTCTAGTGTATCATAGATATTTTGCTTTTTATTGCGTTGGAATATGATATCTTCATAGGGTTTAAAATATTCTGGCGGACACAAACTCGGACCGTGTGGCTCATCATAGGAAACCACAAGAAGAAAATCTTCATCCTTATGTTCTTCTAAAAATTTAATAGCTCGTTGAGTGCAACGATAACCATAGGTGAACTCTTCGGTAAACCAATCGGCAAAGCTAGATTTTACATTGCGAGAGAGTAAGCGTTCTTCATCTGTTAACTCTTCTAGATAGGTTCTCATATCATACCAATATTCTTCATCCCAACCCTTAGGACAATCGCCCATTCCAAAGTAGTCGCCACCGTCCAAATGCCATTTGCCGATGTAGGCACATTTTGTCCCCTCATCTGTTAAACGCTGTCCGATAGTTCTGATATTATCGCCAATTGGTTGGCTATTTGTCCAACTACCATTTGTATGCGGATAAATTCCCGTAAAAAGAGCCGAACGTGCTGGCCCACATACGGGCGTACAAGTGTAACCATTGGTATACATCGCCCCTTCTTTTGCTAGAGCGTCGAGATTGGGGGTGATCATATCGTCAAAGCCATAACATCCTAGCATGTCGGTTCTTTGAGTATCGGTCATAATTATAATTGCTTGTTTTGGCATGTTTTTCTCCTAATAGATTGTGAATTTAAATGCTTAAGTTAATGTTTACCATAAACCGTAATGGTTGAATATTCCTAGATCGGATTGGGCATATTTTTACATATTTCCTTATATTCATCCGTTGGCTCATATGCAAGATTGTTGAGTTCTTGCCGATCAATATTATGATCGTAGAGTTCTTCTTCGCCTGCGTTGTTGATCTGATTAAATACTTTAGGATGTTTATCTTTTAACCATCTAGCATTCGCTGAAATATGGTGAGTTAAATTTGAGCCATCACTTGCGAGCTTATCAATATTCACAGTTTGAGCTGACGGATTACCGTTACAGCCCAAACTGTCAAAGTGTTGTTGATTTGTATGTAGAATTAGTATATTTTTTTTCATGTCTCTTTTGTCTTTTTTACCTTTTTTACCTTTTTTATCTTGTATTGTTAATGTTTACCATAGGTTGTAATGGTTGAATATCCCTAGATCTGATTCAATGTGTTTTTGGAAGAGTTCCATTTTGAACTTTTTACAGATCTCTGCATATTCGCTTGTTGGTTCGTATGCTAGGTTATCTAGTTCTTTTTTATCCACATTATGATCATATAGTTCTTCTTCGCCAGTATCAATATAGTATGTGTATCTGTATTGATTATCATAAAGAGTTATGTTGCGACCTTCTTCACGAGCGGAATATGATGTGGCCATTGGTTTGTTGTTTGCTAATTTATCGCTAAAAACATCAATACCTTGCATGTAGGTTGGTTGATCTAGACCAACCATAGACATTAATGTCGGTAAAACATCAGCGATACTGGTAGCATGGGGGATCACTTTAGGGGTATCTTTAAAACCCTTTGCTGGCTTAACAATTAGCGGAACATTTAACAGATTATTAAATGGCAGATCAAATTTACACAGCATATTAAGATCCCCTAAGAAATCGCCATGATCTGATGTAAATACAATAATAGTATCATCATATACGCCCATTTCTTTAAGCTTATCAACAATCATGCCGATAGAATTATCGATCAATTTGATTGAGGCGGTTGTGTGTCTGTAAGCGTCTGCAACGTCGACATCCCCTGCATGGAGATTTTTTATGGCCTCTTGTACTGCTTTGGGTTTTTTACCCTTAATATCTGATATTTTCGCAAAATCAGGTACTGGGATATCTAGAAAACCTTTAGCTATATCTGCAGGTGGGCAGAATGAATGATGAGGGTCAGGAAAGCCGATAAACATAAAGAATGGTTTATCGCTATCTTTTTGTTCTTCAAGATACTTACAAGTTTCGCCAGCCAACCATGTGGTATTATGCAGTTCTGACGGTAATTCCGATAAATAGATATCGCCACGAGTTGAACCTTCTTTCTTTCTTGGTTTTCTTGGTTGAGCCATTTGTTCGAATACTTTTGGATGTTCATCCTTTAGCCATCTACCATAATGACCGCCGTTATAATTACATGGCGATTCACCATGGCCAAGAGCTAATTTTTTATGTTTAAAGCCGTAGTATGGCTTGTTATCATGTACGGTTTCTTCCTTTTCCCACATGGCTGAAGATTCATAGAATCCATAAGATTCATCAGCTAATAACGGTTGTAGATGAAGTTTACCTAGTAAGTATGTTTCATAGCCATTTTCTGTGAAAACATCGCCCATGGTTGGAATGCGATCTCTGACATCTATACCAAATAAACTAACCTTTTTAGAGCCGTTATCACGTCGCCACAATGGGATTCCGCTTGATGAAATACCGTGGCCTGGTACATATAAGCCAGTGATAAAGCTTGCACACGATGGTTGACATGCAGGATCTACAGAAATGTGACGGGTGAAATTTACCCCCTCACTTGCTAGGTTATCAATATTTACTGTTTTAGCCGATGGATTACCATTACAGCCTAAACTGTCAAAACGTTGTTGATCAGTTTGTATCACAATTATATTTTTTTTCATGTTGTTACACTCTCTTTTTTATAATAAGTTACTTTAATGTTTTGCTTGAAATATGTTAATATTGTTTTGTTATATATATGTGTAGTTTTTGTACATCTCTTTATTTATATGGAATTCTTTTTATCTAGAACTCTTTTTTATAATAGAGTTTGTATTTTAATCTACATTTATGAGTATAACATATATTTATTTTAAAATAAAAATAATAAAATACTTTGATTAGCCATATGGTTAATCAGTCTAGTTAAGTGTTTGAAAATCAGTATAATTTTTTTGTAGATTTTCTCTACAAGTTAGTAATTTTAATGGGATTATGTTTATTTTAAGGCTGATATTAGCAGAATTTAGAATACTCTTAAGGTATCAATATTGTAACTCAAATGTAAGTAATATATTGACTATTCTTAAAGTGATTTTGTAATGATAATAAAATAAAGCATATAATAATCAGGATCTTATATGGATAATGTTAGCAGAGTATATATAAATAATTATGGGAAAAATTATCTGTAAAGTGGATTTTGCATTCGTAAGAGTATTGATCTAAGATTCTTGTAATTTAAATTATTTATATAACAGTAAATGTTTTTTATAGGTAAATATTATTATATTTCAAATGTTTATTATTTTGATTAACCTTTTGGCTAACTAAAGATAATTTAATTGAAGATTTAGAATCTTAAGTATTTTATAATATCCCAGTAAGATGAAAATGTAGTAGTAATAAAAATATAGGCTATTGAGATAAAGTTAATCATAAAAATACTTTCCGTTTTAGTAGTTTATTAATTATATTTACTGATATTTTTTCTGCTTTCTTTATTTCACATTCATTTAAATATTTAAACATTCAAAGAATAAATAGCTTAAGAGTGCTTGTTGAAATTCTCAATATAAAACAGACTTTGACTATTAATAATATTATAGTTAAAGTCATCGCAATAATTCAAAAGGAGTAAAATCATGAGCGACTACGATAGCATAAAAACCCTACAAGAGCAGGGAGCAATAGATAAGAAAAATATAGCAACTATAAAAATTTGTTTAGTTATATTTTTTCACAGTTGTATAGCGGCGGTATTAATGTCGCAAGTTTTTGCCATATGGTTAGATAAGCAAATCCATTTAAATCCCTTAGAAATTGGGGAACTTATGGGCTTAAAAACCATTGTGGCTATTTTCTATAAACCATTATTTGGCTGGTTATTAGATAAAACACAACTGCGTATTTATTTTGTCTTAAGCCTTGGCATTTTGGGTTTAGCGTCTGGTCCATTTTTTGAATTTATCTATAAGCCATTATTGATGACAGGTAATCATACCATGTTTTATCTTGCGGGCTTATTAGGTGGCGTATACTTTGGATATGTTGTGATAGCTGGTAGTGCTGCGGTTTGGAGTTATTGCGGTCGTTATATTCTAGCCCATGGTGGCACAGAAGATAAAGTCGGTAGTGCTGGATTTATGGGTTGGTTAGTAATGGGTTTTGCTCTTACTATGCTATATACAATAAATCCTATGTGGGGATTTTATTTGGCTAGTTTCGCTGCGGTTTGCATGATTCTTACTTTATTCACTTTAAAAGTAAAAGCTTTTGAGACTTTAGATACTAAAACAACATCTAAGAAGAAGGTCCAATTGGCTGATTTAAAATATCTGATTTTAAATCCACGCTTTTACGTTTTGGCGTTCTTTTCATCTACGATTATTGTGGCCGTTTACGCTCAATACTCACAAGTGGGACGTTATACATTATACTTCTGGCCAGATGATATGCAAAAATATGGTTTAAAATTCGGTGCTTATATTGGTGTGCCGATTAATATTGCTATTTTCTTATTACTTTCATTTTCTTCTAGATTCATTAAGAGATTAAATGCAAGTAGAACGATAATCTTACTATCATGTTGTTATTCGGTATCTTTATTGGGATTAGGATTGGCTGGATACCTTCATACACATATGGCAGAAAGTGATTATATGCCGAGTCTTGTGGCAAGTATCATTGCTTATCAATTTTTATGCCTTGTGAATCCGTTTACAAACTTGGTTATGTTATCATATGTTAATGTTTCGTTTAATAAGAAGATTGCAAGTACGGCCTTTTTAGTGGGTTTCCATTTCATTTGTAATTTATTCGGTAGTGCAGGTAATGCGGTAGTTGGCGAAATGTTTAATGTGCAAGGTTGGGCCAATACATATTTTGAGTTATCAGCTTTCATTTTTGTATGTGTGTTAATTTTAGTCTTTTTGGTTAGATTTGCAAACTCACATGATAAGATCAGAGTTAGAACTCACTTTAATAAAACCAACGTAGAAACCTAATTTTAACTTAAAATAACTTAAATGAACTTGAATGAACTTAAAATAAATTTATTTATTTATCATACACTATATCAACACTATATCATACATCATATCATATATATTCTAGGAGAAAAAATATGAGAAAAACTATAAATATAAATAACGATTGGTTTTATAAACCGTCTTTTGAGCAAACAGATATTAAAAGCTTTAACAAAAGCGACTATGAAAACGCTCGTTTACCCCATACAAATAAAATGTTGCCAGTTAACTATTTTAAAACTACTGATTACGCTTTTGTTTCTTGCTATAAAAAGATCTTAAGTGTGGCTAAAGAGTATCATGATCAATATGTATATTTACATTTTGAAGGAGTGATGACCGCTTGTGAAGTCTTCTTAAATGGGGAAAAAGTTGGCGAGAATAAAGGGGGATATACGGATTTTAATATTCATCTACCTAAAAACTTACTAAAAGAAGAAAATGAATTAACTGTTATGGTAGATTCAACCGAGCGAGAAGAGATTCCGCCCTTTGGGAATTCCATTGATTATTTAACTTTTGGCGGGATTTATCGTGAAGTACAACTTAATATTGTTCCCCATGTTCACATGAATAAAGCATGGCTAACACCTAAAAAGCAATTGGAAGACGTTAAAGAATTAGGCGTTCTAGTGGAAATCTTAAATGCTAAAGGTGCTAAAGATGAAGTAACTATCGAAGTTTCTAACAAAGATCTTAAGATTAATGAAAGCCAAAGTTTTACTTTAAATGGTAGCGAATTGCAAAGTTTAGAATTTAACATAAGCAGTATTAAAAATGCTAAATTGTGGGATTTAGATAATCCTAATCTCTATGAATTCGATGTTATCTTAAAGGATTTAGATACTAAACAAGTTAAAATCGGCTTTAGAAAGGCGGAATTTACTGCAAAAGGGTTCTTTTTAAATGATCAGCATGTGAAAATTGTCGGTTTAAACCGTCATCAATCTTATCCGCATGTGGGATACGCAATGCCTGCTCGTGTGCAGAAAAAGGATGCTGATATCTTGAAGGAATTCGGTTGTAATTTAGCCCGTACTTCTCATTATCCGCAATCACGCCACTTTTTAGATCGTTGTGATGAAATCGGCTTGTTGGTATTCGAAGAAATCCCAGGTTGGCAACATATTGGCGACGCTAACTGGAAAGATCTCGCTTGTGATCATGTTTCCAATATGATTAATCGTGATTATAATCATCCGTCGATCATTTTATGGGGCGTACGTGTGAATGAATCTAAAGATGATCATGATTTTTATGTGAAAACTAACGAAATTGCTCATAATCTTGATAAATCTCGCCAAACTGGTGGGGTAAGATATCATAATCATAGTGAATTCCTAGAAGATGTATTTACTATTAACGATTTCACTCATCAAGGGCATAATCGTGGTCTGAAAGGACAGCGAGAATCTACAGGGCTGGAATATGATGTGCCTTATATGGTTACAGAATACATTGGTGCAGGTTATCCCGTTAAAAAATTCGATAATGAAGATCTGCAAATTGAGCGTGCAAGACGTGAATTAATCGTCTTAAATGACGGTATGAGCGTGGATAATGTGGCAGGTCTTATAAGTTGGTGTGCGTTCGATTATCAAACTCATTATAACTTCGGAGCAGGGGATCAAGTGTGCTATCATGGTTTATTTGATATGTATCGTTTGCCAAAATGGTCAGCTTTTGTTTATAAAAGTCAGCAGGAAAAAGAAATCGTGCTAGAACCTATGACCGTATGGGCAATGGGCGAACGCTGTGGACCTTTAAGCGAAATTGATGTCCTAACTAACTGTGATTATGTGGAATTCCATAAGGACGGTAAGCTATTTGGTAAATATTACTCAAACCGTGAACAACATACTACGCCAGATGATAAGTTTGTCTCAAAACATTATCCTAATACCACAGATTACAAACATCTACCACACCCACCAGTTAGAATAACCGAAGTTTCTAAAAAAGAAGAATGGGGCTTCGATTGGCATGATTGCGAGTTTGTCGGTTATAAGGATAACAAGGAAGTTATTAGACGAAAACGTCCAGCAAATGCTTATATGCACGATTTTTCCGTGAAAGCTGATGATGATCAGTTGATCGCTGGCGATTTTGACGCTACAAGAGTAATCATAAGAGTTAAAGATCAGTTTGAGAATAAACTATCATACTTTAATGGTTCGGCTATGGTATCTGTGGATGGCGTTGGTAAATTAATTGGCGATAAGTATTTATCGCTAATTGGTGGCGAAATTGCGTTCTGGGTAGAAAATACTAATGAAAAGGGCGATATCAAAATTAAAGTAACACTTTTAAATAATACCGAAGTAACTAAGGAGCTTACAATTAAATCCGTATAATTTATATTATAAATAAGATCTAATATAAAAATTTACTATGAATAATAGAGAGAAATATTTTGATTAACCATATGGTTAATCAAAGGGTTAAGAGCTTGAAATAGTTGGCTTTATAAAATATTTTTTCTCTATTATATGGTAAATTTTTTTTAATTAATGATAGTTTTTAAGTTTTATAATTGGAAATTAAAGTATAATTAGAATCGTCTTTTTTAACTCATAGTTAAATAAAGAGAATGAAAAATGTGAAGAATATTTTTTTAATCTGTAAGTTAATTATTGAATAATATAAGTAAAAACAATGTTTTATATATTCATACAAAATACAATTAAGTTATAAACGGATAAAATTTCAATTTTATATGCTTATATAGTGTATGACTTGTGATTCATGTAATATTGCTTTAATATCGTAATAATATAGGTTATTTTTGTTTCTGTGTAATTTCTTTGTTAATAAATATTATTATATTTCAGATGTTTATAATTTTGATTAGTATTTTGGTTAATCAAAGATGATTAAGTTATATATTTTTTTGCATGCTCTATCTTATAATGAAATAGTTAGATAGAAATTGAAGCATTATAAAAATTAAATGTAGTCTTAAATCAAACGTTATAAAATTTAACTCATTAAAATTAATCTATAAAGTTTTGCTCGTCAATTTGACTGATCAAAGATAATTTATAAAATCTAAATTATTTTGATTCTATCCTACAATTTGAAAGAATAAGTAAATAAGTAAATGAAACTTATTTATATTATAAAACCTAAATTTAAATCTTGTAAATTATTTTGTACTTCCTTTACTAAAATTATTTACGAGAGATAAAAGTAAAAAAAAGGAATAAAATCATGAGTGATTATGATAGTATCGAAGACCTGCAAGCACAGGGAATAATCGATTCTAAAAGAATAGCGACCATAAAAATTTGCTTGGTTATGTTTTTACATAGTTGTATATTAGCGGTTCTTATGTCGCAAGTGTTTGCCATTTGGCTTGATAAACAAGTGCATTTAGATGCTTTACAAATTGGTGAAATTATGGGAATGAAAGGTTTTGTGGCCATTTTCTATAAACCATTATTTGGTTGGATATTAGATAAAACGCAATTGCGTATTAAATTCATTTTAACTCTTGCTATTGCAGGGTTAGCCTCGGGACCATTTTTCCAATTCGTATATAAACCATTATTAATGCACGGTGGTCATGCAGGCTTTTTTGCCGCAGGTATATTAGGTGGTATCTACTTTGGTTATGTGGTTATTGCTGGTGGTGCAGCGATGTTTAGTTACTGTGCACGTTATATTTTGGCCCATGGTGGTACAGAAGACAAAATTGGTACAGCTAACATGGCTGCTTGGTTAGGTATGGGGTTCGTTCTTACCATATTATATACATTTAATCCTACTTGGGGATTTTATTTAGCTAGTTTTGCTGCATTGTTACTTATTTTTGTGATGTTCTCATTAAAAGTAAAAATTTTTGATACTTTAAACACAAAATCTACTTCAAGACAAAAAATTACATTGCCAGATTTGAAAAAGTTAATTATGAATCCACGCTTTTATGTGTTGGCATTCTTCGCCAGTGTGATTATGGTATCGGTTTACGCACAATACTCACAAGTTGGGCGTGTGGGACTATCGTTCTGGCCTTCAAGTATGCAAACATATGGTTTAAGATTGGTAGCTACTATTAATGTACCGTTTAGTATTTTTGCTTGTCTGTTGTTGGTTCGTTGTTCATCGCTAATTAAAAAGATAAGCCCTAGTAAAGCTTTAATATTACTTACATGTTGTTACGCTTTCGCCCTATTATTATTTGGTTTAGCAGAGCTTTTGAGAAATACTACTACTGTATTGGATGCAAAAGGTTTCCCAACAACAGATCATTACATCCCAAGCCTTATCGCAGGGATCGGAGCTGGTCAAGTATTAGGGCTTGTTAATCCGTTTACCAATGTTGTGGTATTATCATATGTGGGAGCGTCATTTAACCAAAAAATGGCAGGTACTGCTTTCCTAGTTGGTTTCAACTTCCTTACTAACTTATTTGGTAGTGCAGGTGCGGCCGTAGTAGGTGGGATGTTTAAGTTCCAAGGTTGGCAAAATGCTTATATAGAACTTTCTATATTTATCTTCTTCTGTGCGATTATTCTAGCATTATTAATTAAGTTTGCTAATTCACGTGATAAAGTGAGAGTTCTTGAACACTTAAAAAATAAAGCTGACGCTTAAGCAGAGTAAATATAACTCTTTAGCTTTTTAACTCTTTAACTCTTTAACTCTTTAACTCTTTAACTCTTTAACTATTTAGCTATATCTTAATTTTAAGATATAGCTAAATTTAAAACACAAAAAAATATCGATTAATGTAATTCATTAATCGATATTTTTTTGTGTTTATTTACTTTTTAAAGGCTTGGGCTGGGCCGTATTCGGCTAAGCCTGTAAAAATGTATGGATTTACGGCGTCTTCGTTGTTTTCATAGGCGAAGTTCCATAACTTTTTATATAGTTCCTTTCTTGTTTCTTGGTGGCTTTTGTCTTTTGCGAGATTTTTCATTTGGTGTGGATCATTTTTTAGATCGTATAATTCATCTTCATCAAAGCCATTATATGATAGTTTCCAATCTTTTGTCATTACAGAACGTTGAATTCCATAAAGTTCATTACCATTTGATTGAGTATATACTTCGGTTCTAGCGTTCTTATGCGGAGTATTTTTTAGGTAAGGAAGTAAACTTCTACCTTCTTTTTTAGTATCCACAGGCAGGCCAGCAACTTCTAGAACTGTGTTGAAGATATCAGTAATTGCGACAAAATCCTCGATGTTTCTATTGGTATCGATTATGCCATTTTTCCAACTCATGATTAATGGAATATGATAAGCACTGTTAAAATTCGGCAGGCCTTTTGTCCATAATCCGTGTTCGCCTGCGTAATCGCCATGATCACTTAGGAAGACAATTAGAGTATCATCAAGATTTTTACAATCCTTTAGAGTTTCCATAACTCGACCGAATAAATCATCTTCATATGTGCAAAATGCTCTGTAATGTCTTAGTGATTCTTTCTTTTCTGCGTCGTTTAAGGTATCAAAATATGAGCGGTTTCTACGGTAAAGACCAGGTTTATCAAGCATTAGATCATCTTTACTTGGATGATCTTCCATTTCTTCGCCCTTATACATATCTAGAAATCTTTGCGGTGGCTGATAGGGATCATGAGGACCTAACGTTCCGATATACATACACCATGGATCATCGGAATTTTTTAGTTTTTCCAACTTATCTATGGCAGTATTTACGGTTATTTCATCATTAAAAGGGTTTTCATGTGTACCATATTGAATGTGAGATGGATAGCCATGGCGTTTTGTTTCTGCGGGTTTACGTTCATCTGTTTCATTTTTAGCGATTTTTTTATAGTTATCCCATTCATTGTTTCTAGATTGAACTTGATAATCTTCCCAATTTGGCTTAACATCATTTTTCTTTTCGCCAGTACTTAGCCATAACTCTTCCCAGCCGAAATTTTTAGGGTTCTGATTGTATGATACATGCCATTTGCCGCTAAAAAACATATTGTATCCTGCATTTTTTAGATGTGTACTCCATAAATCTACATCTTTATTTAGATCATGCGATAGGGCGTTCCCCACTAGAACGTTGTTCCATATGCCATGTTTTGTAGGATATTCCCCACTAAAAAAACTTGCACGACTCGGACAGCAATGAGGCGAAGTGCAATAGCTATTGGTAAAATTCACGCCGTTTTCAACTAACTTGTTGAGATTAGGCATTTTATATTTGGGATTCATTATGGAATCCCCACGTTGTTGATCGGTCATGAATATTAGTATGTTTGGTTTTTTCTTCATATTATTTCTCCCAGAATTTTGAGTTATTGATTGATTAGTTGATTAGTTGTTGATTAATTAGTTGATAAATTGATTAACTAATCGATTGAAAAGCTTTAGTAATTTGCTTTAAGTATTTATGATATTTGTTATAAATATTTATGTCTTAATTGTTTCTAAAAGAATTCTTTCCAACTTCTTATAATGATACCATATATGGATCGAAATGTCTATTTTTATTTTAAGAACAAGTAAAAATATAGATAAAAGATATCCGCTTGTATGAGCGAATATCTTCTATAGGTTGCTGTTATTCTTCTTCTTTGTGTTCGAATTCGTAGTATCTTATACGTTGTCTGCCTATGGTAAATTTACGGATGTAATTCCAAGGTGGGCCAGTAAATTCATGGTTATGGCATAAGCCCCAAGATGGAATGCCAGGAACTGGTTGTTCTGGTTCATCTCTAAAGAATCCTAAAGCTTTCGCTCCGTCTTTTACATGAGCCATGATCTCAAAATTAATACCGTCTTCGGCGAACTGCACGGTGTTTTTTTCTGGTCCATCACTATGAATCCAAGATCCTATACCGCCCTTATATTTCCATACGGCGATCTCGTGGCCACTGTTGGAAATGGGATTGTATTTTGATTTCACATATGGTCCGAAAATATTATCGGCAATTGCTACGCCGTGTTTGATTTCTCGCCCGCCAAAATTCATAGTTTCGCCCATGATTTCGCCTTTATAGTAAAGATAAAATTTATCCTTATAATGAATAAGACACGGATCATGAACCTTATGACTATCAAAACTCCCTCTAGATTTTACTGCAAAGCGGTTATCTTCTTCGCCGTCCCATTCGCCGTCTCGTTCGGCATATAGGATTGGCTCTTTAGATTTTTCCCAAGGACCGTACGGACTATCAGACCATGCAATCGCAATATCTTCATACTGACGGTTTACATAGGGGTTTCGCACGGTTTGATAAACTAAATAATATTTGCCCTCATGTGCTAAAACTTCAGGGGTAAATACGGCTCTATCGTCATAAGATCCTGGCTCACCTCTATCAATGGCAATACCTTCTTCTTTCCAAGTGATAGTATCTTGCGATGTAGCGTGCCATACTTCGGTAAAATCCCAAGGGAATACTTTCTTTTTAGCTCCAGGATTACTCGGGCCAAAGCCATAACATTCGCCTACGCCTTTTGTATACCAACAATGATATGTGCCATCAACTAAGATTACCGCACTGGGATCACGTCTATCAACGCCTTCTTCATATGCAAGATCGCCTTGTAAAGGCTCTTCTCGGGTTTCAATAAACCAATCAAAATTACGTTCGTCATAACCACGTTCTATGGCTCTTTTTGACGCTAAACTTAAGAATTCATTCATTTTTTTATCCTTTTGTTTTATGTTTTATAAATATTTTAATAATCACACAATAGATTAAATTAAATCAGATCAGATTAAATTAAATTAGCTTATGTGATATTTTCAGTGTAACCCAAAGATAAATATATGGCAAAATAAAAAAGAATGTTAGTTAATGCTTTTATTGATTAATATTTCATACTAAAAATAACTCATTGAATTTAATAGTTATTTATTTAGATATCAGATTGATTTTATTTTTCATGAATGGCGAAATATTAAGAATAGCGTGTTTTTATTTAGAATCTGCAAGGAAAACGCTTGTAAAATATGGCTTAAGATTGCTTTATTGAGAGGAATTTATTAAAAATCTGATGTTCTTAATTCTTTAGTTAACAAACACGAATAATTCATATGTGATAATGGCTTAATAGTGGGATGTTTTAAATTTGATCCCTTGATTGTGATTACCAAAAGAAGCTCCAAATAAGTTTAATCCGCCCGAATTTTCTGTGTTTTTAGGGGCAGATATACGAAATTTATTTTCCTTATCACTATCGAGTTTTAAATCGAAGATGTTAACATCTGATACTTTTATGTGATCAATGAATGTTCCACGTTTGGTAATGGCTAAAGTTTTTAGGATTCCATGTTGACTTAGTACCCAAAAATCAGGGGTATACTCTCCTTTTTCTTGGGTAAAATCACCAGGGGAAGTCCATTTTGCTATTTCGACATCGTTAAAATAAAAGTATATATCTGATTTATAGTCGGAGCGTAATCCTGTAATTTTTTTGGAGGCACAGGAAGATAATTCCAAGGAAATTTCAATGCTATTGATTGTGTTAGCGTCTATAAAAAAGCTAGGAATTACATACTCTAGCCAGCCTTGAGTAAACCATAAAATGCCAATGGAATGATCTTCCAAACTTCTAAAATATTTCGGCTCGTTGGAGTGTCCTAGAATATTTCCTTTGGTGGTGGCTAAACCGCAATCGGGCAGAACATCGTAATTATAATAATTTCCTATGGAAATATCGTACTCTTTGATTTTTAAATCTGCCATTTGATGAACATTCGGAAAATGCAAGACATAATCTTGAAAAACTAAAGTGCATAACTTTGGTGCACCTGCCTTATTTTCTTCTTCCTTAACATATATGATCTTTTGCTCTCGTAAGATACTGATATGCTTGGAAATTATCGCACTAGAAAGATTAAGCTTTTGCGATATTTCTTTAATATTCATAGAATCATGCAACAATAAATGTATGATTTTTAATCTTGTTTCCGAGGCAAAAGCCTTGAAAAAATTAATATTATCTGGATGAATAAGTTGAGACATAGTGTTATATTTTTTATGTTATGTGATATGATATGATGTGATATTTTAATTACACTTATTAGTTTACATCTTTTGTTATCAATAGGCAAGTGTTATTTTCTTTTATTTGCTGTTATGTGATGTTTTTTATAAATTCAAGCTTGTTAAATTATCATAATAAATATAATGGAAAATAATAAAGATATCAATATTTTTATGATTAATAGCGATTTTATTATTGTGAATTATTGATACTTTAACTTGTTATTCTTTCTATAAATTAAAGTTTATGGCAAAACAAGATACAATAAAGAACTAATTCATGTGAGACTAGATAGATATAGCTATAATTTTATCGTATAATTAATTTTTTTAATTTATTTTGCAAAAAAACTTGACTTTTTAGAAAAAGTATTATATATTGTGAATTGAGAAAAATAATAATAATATTTTATAGTTAATCTTTTATATGGAAAGGATAATTAATTATGGCAAAAATAAGAGATAACTGGGGTTCAAGAGCTACTTTCATTCTTGCAGCTGCAGGATCAGCCATTGGATTGGGAAACATTTGGAAGTTCCCTTATATGGTTGGTAATAATGGTGGATTCGCCTTTTTACTTATGTATTTAATCATTGTGTTCGTTGTTGGTTTTTCGGTGTTATTGGCAGAGTTTGCCATTGGTCGAGCAGGGCAAGGGAACGCAGTACAAGCTTTTAGAACATTGGGAAAGAAATATAAAATTATCGGATATTTATGTGTGATAGTAGCCTTATTCATGGCCTCATTTTACGCTCCTGTAGCAGGGTGGGCTTTGAAATATATGATATGGTCGATCAGCGGTTTATTTACGGATGCTAATGCTTCTATAGGATACGAAAAAATATTCGGTGCATACATGGGCATGAAAGATGTTTCAACAGGAAACACAATTCAAGGCTTGAGCAGTTTCCTTGGCAGTTCGCCTGCTTTTGCGGTGATAATCCTGTTGATATCCTTAGTGATCATTCAAATAGGTATTAAAAATGGTATCGGTAAGGTAAACACGGTTTTAATGCCTTTATTGTTTGGGATTATTATCATCTTAGTAATCAGAGGTTTAACTTTAAAAGGTGGTCATGCAGGTATTGTATATTATTTGACTCCGCACTTTAAAGAAGGGAATATTTTAGTTAATTTACTTAAAGTATCTACGGACGCTTTAACTCATGCTTTCTTTAGTTTATCAATCGGTTATGGTATTATGTTAACCTACGCATCATACATGAGCAAGGAAGATAGTATCGTAAGATCTGCCACATGGGTTGTAGTGTTAGATACTTTAATTGCATTCTTAGCGGGATTAATGATCTTCCCTGCGGTGTTTGCTTATCATTTAGAACCTACTCAAGGGCCTGGCTTGGTGTTTAGTACAATGCCGACTTTGTTTAAACAAATGGCAGGCGGTACAATCTTCGCATTTCTATTCTTTTTAGCTTTAACATTTGCGGCGATCACATCTTTAGTATCTATTTTAGAAGTGGTAATTACGTTTGCCGAAGAAGAATGGAAATTAAGCCGTAAGGTTGCCACTTGGGCTATCGGTATTGTTGTGATAATTCTAGCTGTCTTGGCAGGATTGGGTAATGGACCATTATCTAACATCCAAATTGTCGGCAAAGGTATTTTCGATTTCTACGATTACATTGCAGAAGCATTGGGTATTCCATTTGTTGGTACATGTATCTCTCTATTTGCAGGCTGGATCATGTTTGATAGATTGGAAAAAGAACTTACAAATAATGGACAGTTATCTTATGGCTGGATGATTCCCTTAAAATGGACATTGAGAATTATCTCTCCTGCAGTTTGTATTTACGCATTCATCACAGGATCAGGCTTATGGTCTTTAGTTTCTTCTTAATATAAGATCTTTAAGATATACACAAAAATAGTTAGCAGATACTTTTTAAAGATGTCTGCTAACTATTTTTTTACCGTGGTATTCTTCGGCTTGAATGGTGGCGTGGAGAGATTGGATATTGTGGCTTGTTACTCCGCCTGCTACGATGATCTTGATTGTAGTGGTAGCTTGGATCATTTCTTTTAGGATCTTTGTACCGTTTTCTGCGGTGTCTTTTGTGCCTGATGTTAGGATGTGGGAAAAGCCTAGGTTTTCTAGGATCTTAACGGCTTGTACTGGGTTTGACATTTCGTCAATTGCTTTGTGGAATGTGGTTTGTAGGCCTTTTGATTGGTAGATGAATTCTTTTAAAAAGGGTTCATCTAGTTGGTTGTCTTGTGTGAGAGAGCCGACTACAACGCCGTTAGGTTTTAAGGCCGATATGTGTTTTAAATCGTAGAGCATTATTTCTTTTTCTAGATCAGAATAATAGAAATCGCCACCTCGTGGGCGGATCATGACTTGTACTGGGATATGTAATTCTTCTACGCAGGCTTTGATTACGCCTAGAGATGGAGTCGTCCCGCCCTCGAAAAGATTGTCGCATAATTCTACTCTTGTAGCACCGTTTTGTTGTGCTTGTAATGCACTGTAGAAATCGCCTACACATGCTTCTTTGTTTTTTATCATTTGAATAATTCCCTTGCACCGTATGCACCTGCGTCGTTGTTGAGTTCGGCTTTGTGAATTATGATGTTTTTATCGTATTTTGTTACGATATCCGTTAGTTTATCCCACCAGATATCCGAGCTATTGATCAATCCGCCACCGAGTATATAATTGATAATGCCCAATGATAGATATATCTTATGGATTTGTTTTGCCAATAAATCGAGCCATATTTCTAGCCCTTGGATTGCGAGTTTGTCATTTTGTTTGTGGGCGATCATGATTTCTTTAGCGTCGTTAAAATTCTTGTGGGAATTATGATTTACTATGGCAGTAAGGCCAGGGCCTGATAGCACGTCATTTAGGACTTTTTCTCCCAAGGGGGTGGATGTGCTAGTTAATGAAAATTCGCCTGCACTGAAATTATCGCCCGTAAATAGTTGATTGTTAATAACAATTGCTCCGCCTAATCCTGTTCCGAGAGTGAGCATAATAATATTACTTATATTACTTATATTATTTATATTGCTACTTTTATTCTTTATATGTGCATATTCTCCCATTAAGGCACAGTTGGCGTCATTTTCAATTGCGAGAGAGAATTTATTGTGATAGTGATTGCTAACTACTTCTTTTAGTTTGAAATTCTGCCAATCTTGAATTGCGGTTATTTTAACAATGATACCGTTTACAGAGTCGATAATTCCTGCAATACTAATGCCGATATTTTTGATGTCATCATGTTGAGTGATAAAATTATCGATACATAAATAGATTTGTTCTAAAACCTTTGCTCCCCCTTGGCTGGCTAGGGTAGGGACTTCCAAGCGAGCTATTTCTTTACTATTCTCATTAAATAGTAAGGCTAAAATTTTTGTTCCGCCGATATCGAGAGCTATGGTTTTTGTCATTGTTTTTTTTTGTATCCTTGAAATATATTTTACATTTGATAATATTTTAAAAAGATGTTTCCTTATCAATGGGATAAATGGGGCGAGCGACCCTTTTATAGGGGATATTTTTTAAATTTGGCATGGTATCGCCGTTTGTGAGAGCTAGGATGTTACCAGAAGAAATATCAACTAAATCTTGCCCATGATATCCGCATTTAATGACAATGGTTTTAAAATCTAAAGGATCGAAACCAGTGGCATGGACAACGCTTAAATCTGCACAGGGGATTCTTTGTTCGGCAATAATCAGAGTGATACCGCAGATCATTCTAAATAGGAGACAGTTTTTATTATTATACTGATAAAACTTAATTATTTCGCCTTTTACTTCGAGAGGAGTGTCGGTTTGATAGAATCTGCCGATTTTTAATGATATGCTCGAGCCTAAACCTGCTTTTATGCAATTATCGTAGGCACTTTTTGAATATATACCTGCAAATAATACATTTGGTAGTTGGGCTTTTAAGATTAATGCTAAAAAATCAACTAGATCTTGGCTCGCTCCTGCGGTGGCGTTATCGCCCACATCGGATACAATTAAGGGTTTGTCTTGATTATGATTTTTTATGATCTGGATGGCATCTTCAGGGGTGGCGGTATCCATGGCCATGATGAATTCATCACGAGCCGTCCATAATTTATTGGCAAGATCTTTCGCCTTGTCGTGTATGTAGAGATAATCTTCTTTTTTGCCTGTAACAATTGCATTACAGCCCAAATATGGGGAATCTGCCCACGGAAAGGCAAGGGCGTAACTGGCAGATATCACTTTTGGATCTTGTTCCATTTCCGATAAATTGGCAAATAGGGATTTTGCTGGTTCAAAGGTCGTCATGGAAACTTCGCCAGAAAGTAGTAGGGGAATCTTGATATTGGCGATCATGGTTTCGTAGCCACCGTTTAAGGCGTCTATGGCGGTTTGGGCGGTTAGTTCGCCGATTTCGTAGTAGTCTTCATGGGGAGCGGTTTTGTAAATGGCGATAGAAGATGAATGTAATTCCATTAAGGGAGTCATGGTTGCATGGGTATCCAAGCCCACATGAAAAGGCACATCAGGAACAATCTGATGAGCAAGAGCGAGTAAATGGCCTTCAGGATCGTCGTAATTTTCCGCAAAAAATGAGCCGTGCAAAGCCCAACAGACCGCATCAACATCCGTATGCTTTTTTAACTCATTTAGAATATTGTTAATGAATTCCTCATATGTATCCTTGCTAACCGTTCCCCCTGGGGTGGCTCTGGCGAAGAATAAGGGAATAATCTCAACTTTATTCTTTTTTAAAACATCGTAAATACCTTTGGCAACACTCGGACGTTGCCAGCTTTCCGTAGTAAAAAACTCTTTAGCTAAAGCACAATCAAAGGATTCTTTGGAAACTAATTGAGAATTAAAACTATTAGTTTCATTCGCTAAACACGCAAAAGCTATTTTCATAATTAAGTTTTTCCAATTATAATTTTAAACATTTAACTTGTAGATTATAATATATCATATATCATATCATGTTTGTATTGTAAAAGTCAAGTTTATTTTATTTTTGCGTTGTATTATTTTTTTATTTATGCTCTAAAACATCATTACAATTTTTAGGTGTATTAACTTACATGGTTAAGATTTAGATGATAAAAACTAACAATATAAAGATCTAATAATATAACAAATGAAATAATTAGATAAATATAGTAATAATTATAAAAACAACTATAAATATTGCGTTAATATACAATTATTGTATTTTTAATAAATTATATGATGTATTTATAACTTATATTTTGTTGAAATCCTTTTTATTTATATGATATAATATTAATTTACTTGTAAAAATTAATATTTTTAGTTGACAGAATCTTTTTTATCTGATATTATTACATCATACTATTAGTATTTGTAATTTTAAACGAAAGGAATTGTATTATGAAGATGTCATTTAGATCTTTATTATTGATAAGTATTTTAACTATTGGTGTAACAGCGTGCGGTAGTGGGGATGATAAAAGTTCATCAAGTGATCAGGATGTATCGGCTAAGCAAGTTTTAAATGTGGCTTTTACTGCACCAATTAAAACTTTAGATGTGTCAAAAGCTATGGAGATTTATTCTTCTCGTATCTTTAGCCAAACATTAGAGGGGTTAACCATAGGTACAGTTGACAAAAACGGTAATGATAAAATCATAGCAGGTTCTGCAAAATCATGGGAGACTACGCCTGACGGTATAGAGTGGACTTTTCATTTAAGGGATTCCAACTGGAATGACGGTAAGCCTGTGGTTGCTGATGATTTTAAATATAGTGTTATGAGAACCTTAGATCCCCATACGGCCTCGCAAGGTGCTTATATGTTATTTCCCATTAAAAATGCCAGTAAGTATAATTCAGGTAAGGCAAAAGCGAAAGATGTGGGGATTAAAGTAATTGATGATCATACAATTAAGTTTACTTTGGAACATCCGACCGCTTATTTTTTAGATGTAACCCTTGGTATTGTGCCACAACGAAAAGATGTAGTTGAAAAAAATGGGACAAAGAATGGATCTTCTTTGAAAACATCGAATATGGGAAATGGGCCTTTTAAACTGGCAGAATGGATTCCAAGTAATCGCTTAATTTTAGTTAAAAATAATGCCTATTGGGACGCTAAAAATGTTAAATTACAAAAGATTAACATTAGTATTGTTTTAGAAAGTTCGGCTTTATCTAATATGTTGTTAACTGGTCAGCTGGATCTTACTGGTGTATCTGAACCAGAATGGATCAAAAAAATACAAGCAACAGGAAAATTCAACAGAATAGAAAAATATGCTGGAAGTGAAAATCATGGTATATTTAATTTAACGGATAAAGTCTTTAAAAATATCAAAATAAGACAAGCTTTTTCTTTAGCTGTAACAAGAAAAAATATGGCAAATATCATATTTCATGGTGTTTTCACTCCTGCATATGGTTGGACTCCGCCGAATGTTATGGTGGGAAATACGGAATACAGAGCGGTAACTCCCGAGCCATTACTTGCGTTAAAAAAGAAGTATCCAAACCCTAAAGCTTTATTAGTGGCAGGCTTGAAAGAATTGGGCATGGATCCCAATCCAAGCCATTTGACAGTACATTATTTAAATGTTGGTAGCGGTACTTTTTCAAATAGACGCTTTGAATATTATCAACAAATGTGGCATAAAACTCTTGGTGTGAATATTAAAGGGGATTTTGTGCAATGGCCTGTATTCTTAAAAAAATTAAATGATCAAGATTTTCAAGTGGCTGGCTTGTCGTGGAGCGGTGGGCGTGATGCTAATACATTCTTTGATCTTTGGACTTCTAAATCTGGTATGTATAATATTGGTTTTAAAAGTGCAGAATATGATTCTTTAATTGCACACAGTCAAAGAGAACTAGATCCAAATAAACGCTTGAAAATGTTCCAACGAGCTGAACAAATCATAGTAAATGATCAAGCCATTATTTTCCCTACACTTTACAGAAAGTTAAATACTTTTGCCTCTAAAAAAGTACATGGCTTAGTTTTCCCTACCTTTGTTGGTTCTTCTTATAAAAACGTTTACATTAAATAAAAGCTTAAGATAAGCTAGTATTATAAAAAAATACATCTTATAATATTTTATAAGATGTATTTTTTATTGTTGTATGATTTTATATTATATAGAATTAGAATCTATATGTTAAACCAATTCTAAATACGGGCCAGAAAGAGGCGTATTTTGTGTAGTCTTTAACCTTGTCTTGAATTTCATCGTTTAGTTTTGCAATTTTTTCTTTATCAATTATACCGCTATTAGCTGAAAGTTTTATGGTAGGGTTACCATAGTAGTACGAACCCATATCGAATGTAAAGCCTAAGTTTTCAAGAAAAGTAGGATCTTGTAAGTTAGCTTCGGCAAAGTTACCACGGAAACCGATACCGAAATAAGGCACTACAGGATTCCATTTAATTTCAACTTTGGCATTACCTAGATCGTTGTGTAGGTTAATATTACCTAGACCGCCCATTTCTAAGTTCACGTTATCACCATTGGCATTAATTTTTACACCACCTATATGACCTGCAACTTTAAGACCTTTACTAGTCAAGCCAAAACTTGCATGTGTGTTATTGTAGGCAACACCTGCAGAAAGGTAAAATCCATTTCTAAATGGGTGGAAGTCGATTGTTGCCCCCACATTTTCATAAACTACTTTTAATTCTGAAGGAATACTAAGAGAGTCAATGTTTCCATCAAATGGCAACGCACCATTTGCAACATCCATTATAAGATTATTGATTGATTCGTTATTGCTTACAGTCCATTGAAAATAGTTACCGAAGATTTTAGGTTCTAAGTAATTATTGATTTTGTAAGCAGCGTCAATACCAATAGTAGATGTACCCACGTTAACGCCGATAGAATAATGTTGTTTAACTGAATCTGATGAATAATCAGCCAGTGCTACAGATGATACAGCGAAAGAAGTTAGAGCTGATACACCAGCACCTAAAAGTATTTTTTTAATTTCCATAATATTTACTCCATAGTATGATATTAAAGTCTCTTTTAGCCTATCATATAAAGTGATTCTTTTCAATAGAATAATTCATATTATGAGTTAAGTTATTGTTTTATTTATTAAGTATGTTTATATTGTGTTTACTTTAGAATAACTTAAGAACACTGAATGAGTGCTTTTTCACGCTCTTTACTCTAATTGTTCGGCGATTTCGTCGGTTATATCTAGGTTTGTGTGGACGGCTTGGACGTCGTCAAGGTCTTCTAGTTTTTCCACCATTTTAAGAACTGATTCTGTTTTTCCTAGATCCAAAGCGGTTGGAGTTTGGGGACGCCATTTTAAACCCGCCTCGGTAGTATTGCCGAACTTTTCGCTTAAAGCCTCAAGAACGCCACCAAAATCTGCGGGTTCTGTTGTGATAATATGGACATCTTCATCGCTTTCCACATCAGAGGCCCCAACTTCTAGAGCAAATTCGAACATTTCATCAGCACTTGCCACAGATGTTTCGAAAACCACTTCGCCCACACGATCAAACATAAAGCCCACTGATCCAGTTTCTCCTAAATTTCCCCCATGTTTGGAAAATGTAGAACGCACATCTGAGGCGGTTCTGTTTTTATTATCGGTTAGAGCCTCAACGATTACCGCAATACCGCCTGTTGCATAGCCCTCGTATCGCATTTCTGTAAAGTTATCGCCATCTGCTCCGCCTGCACCTTTTTTTATGGCACGTTCTATATTATCTTTCGGCATGGAAGACGCTCGAGCGGTGGCAACTGCCAAGCGTAAGCGAGAGTTTGACGACATATCATCGCCCCCCATTTTCGCAGCTACCATAATTTCCTTACTGAATTTAGCGAATTGTTTTGAACGCTTAGCGTCTTGAGCACCTTTGCGGTGCATAATATTTTTAAACTTAGAATGACCTGCCATAATAATAAATTTCCTTAAAATATACTAACTAATAAAATATGAATTCTTTAATAATACATATTTTATACGCCATATGCAAGAATTTTCTTAAATAAATACTAAATAAATACTAAAAAGTGATTTATTTATTGTCTAAAACTGGCTTTAAGTATTTAGCGGTGTAACTTCTTTTACATTTGATGATCTCTTCTGGCGTGCCTGTTGTTACCACATCGCCACCGCCTGATCCACCCTCGGGACCGATATCGATAATATGATCGGCAATCTTAATGACATCAAGATTATGTTCAATCACAATAATACTATTTCCACCCTCGACCAAGCGATCTAAAACTCCCAGTAATTGGCGGATATCTTCAAAATGTAAGCCTGTTGTAGGTTCATCTAAAATATACAAGGTTTTCCCTGTGTTTCTTTTGGATAATTCTTTTGCCAGCTTAATACGTTGAGCCTCTCCGCCTGACATGGTCGTCGCCGATTGTCCTAGTTGGATGTATCCCAAGCCCACATCTTGCAATGTCTGTAAGATCTTCTTGATCTTGGGAGTGTTGGCGAAGAATTCAAGTGCTTCATCTACGGTCATGTGAAGTACATCAGATATGGATTTATCTTTGAATTTAACTTCTAAGGTTTCACGATTGTAACGCTTGCCTTTACATTGATCGCATTCCACATAAACATCAGGTAAGAAGTGCATTTCAATTTTAAGTAAGCCGTCGCCTGAACAGGTTTCACAGCGTCCACCTTTTACATTAAATGAGAATCGTCCGGGTTTGTATCCACGTGCTTTTGCTTCTGGCAATTGGGCGAACCATTCTCGGACAGGAGTGAATAAAGCGGTATAAGTGGCAGGATTAGAACGTGGTGTTCTCCCGATAGGCGATTGATCGATATCAATGACTTTATCTATATTATCCATGCCCTTGATTGTGTTATGTTCGCCAACCTTAAGGCGTGGATTGTTGTTGAAATGCTTTTCGATACCTTTCCACAAAGTCTCTAACACCAGAGAAGATTTCCCCCCGCCTGATACTCCAGTAACGCAGACAAATTGACCTAAAGGGAAATTTACTGTGATATCTTTTAGATTGTTGGCTCTAGCTCCTACCACGGTAATCTTCTTGCCGTTGCCTTTGCGACGTTCTTTGGGAATATCAATTTTTCGTTTTCCTGTAAGATAATCGGCGGTTATGGATTTGCCATTTTTCATCACTTCGGCAGGAGTTCCCTCGGCCACCACGTATCCACCGTGAACGCCTGCTCGTGGGCCCATATCGATGAGATAGTCGGCGGTGCGTATGGCGTCTTCATCGTGTTCTACAACCACAACCGTATTGCCTAGACGTTTTAAATTTCCTAGGGATTCGAGTAAGCGGTCGTTATCACGTTGATGTAAGCCGATTGACGGTTCATCCAAGACATACAGCACTCCTGTTAAACCGCTCCCAATTTGTGAGGCTAGGCGGATACGTTGACTTTCTCCCCCTGAAAGTGTTCCGCTTGATCTGTTAAGTGTGAGATAATTTAAGCCAACACTTACTAAGAATCCCAAGCGTTCTTTTATTTCCTTTAGGATACGTTTGGCGATTTCTTGTTCTTTTGGGCTTAGAGATGATTCTATCTCGCTAAACCACTTATGAGCATGGCCTATGCTATATTCTGTAACTTCGGAAATATCTTTCATGCCGATCTTTACACATAAGGCCTCGAGTTTTAGACGTTTGCCCTTACAACTATCGCACGGGATAGCCGTTTGGAATTTCGCTAGCTCTTCACGTACGCCAGCACTTTCGGTTTCTGTGAAACGGCGTTTGATGTTGTTGATAACTCCTTCGAATTTCTTAACATCAACAATATTACGACCAGCTACACGATACTTTAATTTAATTTTTTGCTTTGTTCCATATAATAAGGCCTCTTGTAGCTCTTTTGTTAGATCTTTCCATGGAGTTGTTATTTCTTGATCGAAATGAGTGCAAACTGAAGTAACTATCCCTTTGTATATTTTCGATAAAACCCTATTCCAAGGAGCTATAGCCCCCTTACTAAGTGAAAGGGATTTGTTGGGGATCACAAGATCAGGATCAAAGCGAAGTTCTTTGCCTAAGCCTTTACATGTATCGCAAGCACCCGCAGGATTGTTAAAGGAAAATAATCTTGGTTCGATCTCTTCAATTGTGAATCCTGATACAGGATCGGCGAATTTTTGGCTAAATAGGGTTGTTTCTTTAGTTTGTAGATCTTCTATGATAAGTAATCCGTCGCTTAGATTTACGGCGGTTTCTATGGAATCTGCTAGGCGTGTTTGGATGTCGTCCTTTAGGATGATACGATCGACAACCACAAGGATATCATGCTTTTTATTTTTTTCTAAAGGTGGCACTTCTTCGATGAGATACAATTCATTATCGACCTTTAAGCGTTGGAATCCTTTGGCTTGAAGTTCTTCTATTTCCTTACGATATTCGCCCTTGCGTCCACGGATTATCGGTGAAAGAACTAGCAATTTAGAGCCTTTTTTCATCTCACATACTCGATCTACCATTTGGGTAATCGATTGGGATGAGATAGGCTCGCCAGTTACAGGAGAATAGGGCGTGCCTACTCGAGACCATAGCAGACGCATATAATCGTAAATCTCTGTAACAGTTCCCACCGTAGATCTTGGATTTTTCGATGTGGTTTTCTGCTCGATAGAAATGGCAGGAGATAAACCAGAGATGTAGTCAACATCTGGTTTGTTCTGCATTTCTAAGAATTGACGTGCGTAAGCGGATAGGGATTCCACGTATCGACGTTGACCCTCGGCGTATATGGTATCAAAGGCAAGAGAAGATTTGCCTGATCCTGATAAGCCAGTTATTACCGTAAGTTGGTTTTTGGGAATTGATATATTAACGTTGTTTAAATTATGTTCTCTTGCTCCTTTTACTGTGATGAATTTGTCAATTGGTTTATCTTCGTGATTGCACATTTTAATATTATCGCCATTCGTATATGTAAAAAAGTTGTATTATTCCCATTAGATTAGTATATTTTTTTTTAAATATCAACAGTTAAAATTATAATTTTATTTACCTACGTTGGGATGTGGTTTTTTAAGTTGTAAGTTATGGATGATTTTTACAACGGCAATACATGCGATGATCGAAGCGATAAAACCTGCAGTCATACTGCCTAGGTAGGGCGATAGTGGCCCTAAAAGGAAGTAGTGGGATGGCAAATAAGCATTGAATATAAACATCAAAGGAATCCCTAAAAGTAGCATACGGAAGACATTTAAGAATGTGCTATAGGTTGGTTTTCCTATGGCGTTTAAACATCCGATACAAGCAAAACAAATCCCAGTAAAGAGCCAACCCTCGGCTATGTAGTTGAAGTATGTTACCATTAATGTATGCGATAATCCTTTAAGGTGAAAAGCAAAGGCGATGAATCTTGATCCGCCAAGATTGAAGATCAAAGCAGTAATGCAAATGAAGACTACCACAATAAATATAGCAGATTGTAGAACTTTGATGATTCTTCCATATTCGCCCTTAGCATAGTTTTGGGCTACTATGGGAGTTACAGAACCAGTCATATTAAAAATCACTGTGCCGATACATAATTGCACTACCTGATTGATCATGCCGATTGTTGAGACAACTTCTGTTCCGTAAGATGAAGCGATTTTAATATTTAGAATCGCAAATAAGGACGGCGATATCACTGTCAATGTGGCAGGGACAAAATATTTCATGAGAATTTTTAGATCTGTCATGAATTTTTTAGGGCGGATTTTCCCCCATACTTTGAATTTATATTTAAATCTTACATAGCCGATAATTATAATAACTATTCCTGATAAAAGCGAGGCAAAGCCTGCCCCAAAGGAATTCCAGTGAAAGACAAATATAAATATGGGATCTAAGGCCGCATTGGTACATGACATCATTAAGGTTAAATATAGCGTCCCCTTAAGATCGCCGATACTTGATCTTACGGTGGTGAATAGGAGATTTAAATTCATCAGTGGTACGCCGATTAACATTGGTATTAAGTATCTAACAAAATAGGGGTATACGTCCTTTTCGCCTTTTAGGAAGTCAAAAAAGAATTGCTTTTTAAAGATAAATGCTATTATACATAATACTGACGATAATGTTAAACTTATGGTAACTGCATGCACTAATAAACGCTTTACCCCTTTAATGTTTTGCGATCCCATGTAGTGGCCGACGATCGTTCCAGTGGCTACGCCCATACCTGCTCCCACAGGGAAGACAGATTTTAATACGGCATTCGACGCACTTACCCCAGCGGTTATATTATGATCATTTAACCATGATAAAAATAACATGTCGACTATTTGCACAAGATTTCGCACTATCGCCGCACAGGCAAGCGAAAGCAACACATAAAAGATATGCTTATGTAATGAACCTTTTGTATAGTCTGCAAAAACTGTTTTTTTATTTTTTCTGACAGGAGTAACCATTTATTTATAGACCAACTTTATACCTTTTTATATTTAGTCTCTTAATATAACACATTTTTATAACTAAAGCAAGAAATAATTGGTTTCATAAATGGCTTCGTCTTTCTTTTACTTATTTCGTATATTGTGATAAGATCATAAGAGTATGTTTTACATGTGTTTATAAGCTTAGAGTTGTGTATACATTCCGTTTATGGCTTATATTTTACATATCTTAAAATCTAGATTATAGCGAATTCATATGATGAATATTGATTCCTATGGCTCGATTGTGTTTGGCTTATCTTATCTTATCTTATCTTATCTTATCTGCCTACGTTCGGATGTGGGTTGGTCTTTTTCAGATTACGGATGATTGCAACAATGCCAAAATAAGCAAGTACCGATGTTATAAGGCCCGCTGTCATACTTCCCAAGTATGGAGATAGCGGTCCTAAAAGCGTACTAAGATGTATGGGATCGCCATTTTCTGCTAATCCTAAGCTAGGAGAGAATCCTAAATAATCAGCGTATTCAGGTAGATAAGCGTGGAATATCAACATTAACGGCACGCCTAAGACTACCATACGGAAAAGATTTAAGAATGTACTATAGGCAGGTTTTCCTATGGCGTTTAAACATCCGATCCCTGCGAAACATATACCACTACATACGCTACCTACGGCTACATAATTATAGTATGTTACCATTAATGTATAGGAAAGCCCTTTCAAATGAAAGGCGTGGGCAATAAGACTCGATCCGCCAATATTAAAGAAAATGGTCATAAATATCATGAAGATGATAATTATCACTATGGCAGATTTTAGAACCTTTAAAATTCTATCATATTCGCCTTTTGCATAGTTTTGGGCCACAATAGGAGCAACGGCATTTTTCATGTTCATATTCATAGTGCCGATACAAAGTTGAGTAACCATACTTATCATACCAACAGTTGAAACCACTTCCTTACCATATGACGACGCAATTTTGATATTCAAAATAACAAAAAACGATGGAGCGGTGGCGGTTAAGGTGGCAGGGATGAAATATTTTAGTAACATCTTAATATCAGCCACGATCTTTTTAGGACGGATCTTGCTCCATACTTTAAATTTATACTTAAAGCGAAGATATCCGATAATTACCACTACTACCCTAGATAATAAAGTGGCTAGACCTGCCCCAAGAGTATCCCCATGCCAAACAAATATAAATAAAGGATCTAAGGTTACGTTGATAAATGACATCAATAATACTAGATATAACGTCCCCTTAAGATCGCCAATGCTTGAGCGTACCATTGTGAAGATCATATTTAAATTCATTAGGGGTAAGCTGATTAACATGGGAGTTAAGTATCTTACAAAATAAGGGTATACGGTAGGATCGCCCTTTAGAAAACCAAAAAAGAATTCTCTTTTAAAAATGTATACCAACAAACACAATGAAGACCCTATAGTTAAACTCATGGTAACCGCATGGACTAACAAACGCTTAACCCCTTTAACATTTTGAGTTCCCATATAATGACCAACAATCGTACCAGTGGCAACCCCCATACCACCACCAACAGGAGCAACACACTTTAGTACCGCTTTGGACGCACTGACCCCAGCGGTTATACTATGATCATTTAACCATGATAAAAATAACATGTCGACTATTTGCACAAGATTACGAGCAAATGCCGCACACACTAAAGAGATTAAAATATAGAATATATGTTTATGTAAAGAACCTTTTGTATAGTCTGCAAACATTGATTTTTTATTTTTTTTGACGAGCGTAACCATTTGATAGACCAACTTTTATAACTGTTTTTATTTTTATTAAACCGTATTATAACATCTTACTACTAAATAAGCAACAAATATTTTTCAGACAAATAAAATCAACATCATATCAATACTATATATCCAATGTAACATATCCAATATAACACAAAAAAAACATAAAATACAAGATCATAAAACAGCCCTAAACTATATCCACCGCCAGCCTACTACGGAGCATGCTAAAGATCGCAATATGTGCTTTTATTTGCCTTGTTCGGTGGGGGTTTGTATAAGTATGATTTTTTCATCAATGGCTTTAATTAGTTTTTGTACTTTATTATTGTAGCTATCATTTATAGTATTTGTATCTTTATTGTAATGTAAATTGATACTTTTATCATAATGTACAGAATATGATTTTATATCATAGGGGATTTTTATTGCATATAGTTTATCGCCGATAGTTTGTCTAAAATCTAAGATATTTTTCTCTTGAGATTCCGTATAGGACCATCCAAGATTATCGGCACTATTGATGATCGCCATTTTGATATCTTTTAAGGATATATGATAGGGGGTATTGGGATGAGTTTTTTCTAAATCTTGTATTTTATGATTATCTAAATTATATACTTGCACATCCTTACCACAACGTGATAGTATAAGAACAGAAGATATTATAAGGGATAGTGATATTAATTTATTCAATTTCATTGTAGCTCTCTATAAATTTTTAATTTTTAAATGATGCAAAAAAGGATTCATATGTTAAGAAAGGATAACACACATTTAACCAACGAGTCAATAAGTGTATATAAAAATTATTATGCTAGCGTTTATGTTTGTCCTATTACAACCGTATTCCATGAAGATTTATTGCTCGATGATGAACGAAACACCCCACATAAGAAACAACAATTCTTCCAAAGTAGAAGATTATTGCGAACCCTGTTAAAGGATAACAATTTGAATCATAACATTAATATCTTAAAAGATACTAAAGGCAAACCAATTTTAGAGAATTGTCATGATCTTAATATCAGCATAAGCCACACAAGGAAACATGTGGCGGTTGGATTATCACGAGATTTTAAAATAGGAATTGATCTTGAAAATATCAAAGATAGGAAGTACTTAAAGAAAATAGCTTGTAAAGTTTTTAACGAAAATGAAAATTATAACCTAAGCCTATGTAGTAATTACGCAGAATATATAAATCTCTTCTTTAGATACTGGACCAAAAGAGAGGCTCTAGGCAAAGCTTACGGAATCGGCTTAATATTCGCTAGTAATGATAAGGATTATCCTGAAAGTAATCACATAATAGAATGGCATTCTCAAGCTGAATATTTACTATGTGTATCTATTTTACAAACTTAAAAAGCTGTGAAAAATCACTCGCACAGTGTTTCTCATTCTTTTTTCCCATTATTTTTATTAAGAGTTATGAATATAAATTTACACTGTTAAGTTATTGTTTAATAAGTGTATTTTGTTTGGCCATTATCTGAACTGTAAACAAAATCCTAGGAGTTTTGTTTGGCCATTCAAAAAATGTAAACAAAATGGCTAGTTAAAGAGAACAAAAATTTATTTTTTTAACTTGAATCAATTGTAATATAAAAGGGAAAATCTAGCAAAAAACCCCGATTTTAATACTTAAATTTAGAATCAAAATACCTTAAATTAAAATTATGATAACTCAACAAGTTAAAATAAATATTGCTAAGTATGTAAATCTTATATGTATTCATAAGAAACTAAACAGTGTTAAGATAATAAAAGCATTTATTCGTTGAATTATAGTCTGTCTTATGGTAAAATTACATATATTAAGAAATAAAAATAATAAAAAATAATACATCACTATAATATTCATAAAGGAGCAAACTAATGGAACAGGAAAAATCGCAAGGTTTACAATCTATATTTCTTAATCATGTAAGAAAAGACAACATTACTGTTACCGTATTTTTAGTAAATGGCGTAAAACTCCAAGGTATCGTTACTTGGTTTGATAACTTTTCCATTCTACTAAAACGAGATGGACATGTGCAATTGGTGTATAAGCATGCAATTTCCACGATCATGCCCTCTACCCCCATACAACTTTACACTACAGAAGAAAAAGAAGAATAAGGCAAAAAATATATGGATGAATTTGGTTTCAAAGCTTGGCAAAATAATAATAAAAAAATAAACTCATTTGTTTTGTATCCACAACTTAAAGGCGATGTTAATTTACGCTCTCAAGAAGCGGTATTAGAAGAAACTTCTGGTTTGGTCGAGGCCTTGCCTAATTCCCATATTATATATCGAGAAAGCTTTACTTTTTCCATGGTAAGACCCGCTACCTATATGGGGCGTGGTAAGGTTGAAGAAATTAAAGATCGCATTGAAAAGTTCAATGAAGAACATCTTGGCGATGAACACGCTCAAGAAATTGAAGTGATCGTTGTTAACGCTCCACTTTCGCCCATTCAACAAAGGAATTTAGAAAAAGAATGGGATGTTAAAGTAATAGATAGAACTGGTTTAATTCTAGAAATCTTTAGTAATCGAGCGACTACTAAAGAAGGTAAAATGCAAGTGGAGCTTGCCTTTTTAATGTATCAGAAAACCCGTCTGGTAAAAGCTTGGACCCATCTAGAACGTCAACGTGGTGGCACAGGCTCAACAGGTGGACCAGGTGAAACCCAAATCGAAATCGATAGACGCTTGATTAATGATAAAATCAAAGTTATAAAAGGCGATCTTGAAGATGTAAAGCGAACCCGCTCTTTACACAGAAAGAAAAGAAAAGAATTACCTGCTCCTGTGGTCTCACTTGTTGGATACACAAATGCAGGAAAATCTACATTATTTAACAAAATAACTAAATCTGAAGTATTCGCTCAAGATCTTTTATTCGCCACTCTTTCGCCAACCATGAGAAAATTAAAATTGCCGTCAGGTAAAGAGATTATTTTATCTGACACAGTGGGATTTATTTCCGAATTACCCCACGAATTGGTTGAGGCCTTTCTCGCAACTTTAGAAGAAGTTAGCAACGCCGAAATAGTCCTACATGTGGAAGATAGTTCACATGCAGATTACGACGCCCAACGAAAAGACGTTGAAAAAGTCCTAAAAGATATCATAGATGAAGATGTTATGGAAAATCAATTAATTAACGTCTTTAACAAATCGGATAATTTATCAACAGATCGCAAAGATCATTTTACTGATAATGTAAATGCTAACCCTAAAAATGCGGTAATGGTTTCCGCTCTTAATGGTAATGGTATCGATGATCTCCTAGGCCTTGTAGATGATATGTTATCTATAAATGATGTTCTAATTCAAGTGCATACATCCGCAGGTAACGGCAAGGCTATCAGCTGGTTACATGCCAATAGTAATGTTTTAAACACCGAATATGACGACATGGGCGATACAACCATATCCATTAAAATATCCCCAAGACTTTTAAACAAATTCAAAAAAGAACACACAGAAATCGAAACCATAGAAGCGGTTTAAGTATCTGTAAATAAATAGGCTTATTTTAACACTATTTATGTAATATGTTTCATAATATTTTATTTTCTTTAACGTATATATAAAATATTTCTTGACAAATAAAAAAAATAAATATACAATAGATAATTGTAAGTACGTGAAATAAGTATGCGAAAGCTATTAAAAAATACTTTCCTGAAAATTGCATAAAAATTAGCTCTTTATAAATGTAAAAAATTCTTGCCATATATGGCATATATACCAAAGACGTGCTTATAAAGTAATAATTATGATTTTAAAAATAATGGAGAATCATCATGCAAGACGTCATGAAAAAAGAAAACTGGAAAAAGGTGGAAGTTATAAGTGAAAACACCATAGCACCGCATGGAGCTAAATTTCCAGTAAAAACTATGGAAGAGATCACAAAAAAGAGAGAAGATACAAGTTATTTCTCTCTTTTAAATGGCGATTGGAATTTTAAATATTTTGAACATCCTGCATACGTGGATGAAGACTTTTTTGCCTTAGATTATAACGACTCACAGTGGAAAACTCTGCCTGTGCCGTCTTGTTGGCAAATGCACGGTTACGATATTCCAGTATACGCTAATGTGGATTATACCATAACCGTTGATTATCCAAATATTCCTAGCGAAAATCCTGTAGGATGTTATCGTAGAAAATTCACAGTTGCAAAAGATTGGCAAGATAGAAGAACAGTTCTGCATTTCGGCGGAGTGGCGTCAGCTTTCACTCTGTATATTAACGGTAAAGAAGTAGGCTATAGTGAAGGCAATCACATGCCGTCGGAATTTGATATTACAGAATATCTAGTTAGTGGAGAGAATTTATTATCGGTTGAAGTTTACAAATGGAGTACATCAACTTATCTTGAAGATCAGGATTGTTGGAGAATGAACGGTATTTTTAGAGAAGTATATTTATATTCAACCGATCACACATATATCCAAGATATTTACGCTAAAAGTTCACTTGATAGCAGTTATAAAAATGGTACATTCGATCTAGATGTAAAAGTTACAGGCTCAAACGCTTTAAGTTTAGAAGTAAAATTATTTGATGAGAACAATAAGGATATCCTAAACAAAACCGCCGATGTTAAAGGCGATACCGCCACTTTACAAGATACATTTCAGAATGTGAAAAAGTGGACAGCCGAAACCCCAAATTTATATACATTAGTTCTTATTTTAAAGGATAAAAACGGTAAAGAAATTGACATTCGTACGCTAAAAACAGGCTTTAGAATCGTAGAAATTAAAGACTCACAATTATTTATCAATGGTATATCAGTGATCTTAAAAGGTGCTAACAGACACGATAGCAACCCAAAAACAGGCTACACAGTTTCAAGAGCCGATATGTTACTTGATATGGAATTAATGAAACAACACAACGTAAATATGGTTAGAACTGCTCACTATCCCAATGATCCGTATTGGTATGAGTTGTGCGATGAGTATGGTCTTTATGTTATGGATGAAGCAGATCTTGAAATGCACGGATTCTCCTTTATCAGTGGCTTTTTAAACGGCGGGATAGATTCTGCCATGGCTTGTAATGATGATCCTAAATGGGAAGCGAATTTTGTTGATCGTGCTAGGCGTATGGTTGAGCGAGATAAAAATTATCCGTCGATTATTGCGTGGTCTTTAGGTAATGAATCAGGGTTCGGCAGAAATCATCTAGCAATGTTTGATTGGATAAGAGCAAGAGATCAATCGAGATTCGTTCATTATGAACGAGGCGGTACGAAAAATATTAGTTCCGATGTGGTTAGTACCATGTATCCAACCGTAGCCCGATTGAAATATGAAGGCGAAAACGAAAGTAAAGAAAAACGTCCTTATTTCATCTGTGAATTCTCGCATGCCATGGGTAACAGTATGGGAAATCAGGCAGAATATTGGGGTACTATTTATGAATATAAAAGACACATCGGCGGTTGCGTTTGGGAATGGTGCGACCACGGATTAGAACATAAAACTAAAGACGGCGAAAAATTTTATGCCTACGGTGGCGATTTCGGTGATAATCCGTCAGATTTCAAATTCTGTATCGACGGTATGGTATTCCCTGACCGCACTCCACATACTAGCTTGCTAGAATTTAAAAGTGTGATCTCTCCCATAAAAGTAAAAGAAGTGGATCTTAAAAAAGGTGATGTGAAAATCTACAACTTCAATAACTTTAGATCCTTAGAATATGTATATTTACATTGGGATATTTTAGAAAATGGTAAGATAGTCGAATCAGGCGATATTAATGATCTTGATATCTTAGCTAATAGTTCAAAAATCATTAATCTTGATTATAAAACTTCCTATGATAAAGCTTGTGAATATCATTTAAATGTTTACTTTAATAATAAAGAGCAAACACTATGGGCAGAAAAAGGCTTTGAGATTTATAAGTATCAAATGCAATTACAACAACCTACCATCGCTCCTAAATCTCTAGAACCATTGGATGATTTACAAGTTAAAGAAACTAAATTCAACGTCCAAGTGCTTAGTGATAAGGTGGAAGTTGTCTTCGATAAGGTTTATGGCGTCTTAGAAAGCTATAAAATCGGCGGTACAGAAGTGCTACACGAAGGATTTAAGGAAAACTTCTTCAGAGCCCCAACCGATAACGATGAAAATGGCGGATTCTTAAAAGAAGATTGTCAATCAGGCGAATGGCGTAAGCTTGGTTTAGATCTGTTAGTACGTAATGTAACAGGTGTAAAAGTCAACAAAACCGCCACATCTGTCGATATCGAAGTGAAAGCCAACTTCGCAAGAGCAGGTAGATTCATAGCTTTTGAAACTACAGTTATGTATAAAATCTTTAAGGATGGAATAATCGATGTAAAAGTGGAATTCGATCCTAAACTAATGGATAATCCATTAACTCAAATCGAGAATCTACCAAGAATGGGTCTAACTCTGCAAACCCAAGCAAACTTTGAGAATTTCTCGTGGTTCGGTCGTGGACCACATGAAAACTATATTGATAAAAAGCTAAGTACTTTAGTAGGATTATATAAAGGTACAGTTGATCAATTATTTGAAAACTACGTTATTCCTCAAGAAAATAGCAACAAAACCGATACTCGTTGGGCAAAAATTAGCAATAATAAAAATGTCGGCTTACTCTTTAAAGCCAAAGGCACATCAACATTCGATGTAAGTGTACATCATTATACTACTAATGATCTAACCAATGCCAAACATCCCTACGAGCTAACAAAAAGAAAAGAAACAATTGTCAATATAGATTTCGCCCAATCAGGTATCGGAAACGGCAGTTGTAGACAAAACACCCACGGATTCGAAAACGGCCACTTAGATAAATATAGCCTACTAGAGCAATATCATTTAAAACCCGTTAGATCTGTCCTAGAATTCACCATTGAACCAACAAGTGGCGTGTAAAATGAGCTAATCTGCACCTTGTAATTAGGGCTAATGTAAGCATTAAGTACATGTCGCCCTAATTAAAGGCACACCTTAGCTCATTATAGTACATTTTAGGTTTAACTTATATAGGTTTAACTTATAAAAGCAAGCATTCGAATTTATTTTTGAGTGCTTGCTTTTGTTGTTTGATAAATTTCCTTAACGTGTATATAAAATTATCGCTTGACAAACAGAAAAAATAAGTATACAATTGATCATTGTAAAGTATATTACATCCATTAAAATTTACTTTCCTTAACGTGCATATAAATTACTTCTTGACAATTCTAAAAAATAAGTGTATTATATACGTGTAGGTGGACTTATCAAAACAATAAACATGATTTAAACACAAGGAGAATCATCATGAAAAAAGACAATTGGAAAAAGGTAGAAGTTATCAGTGAAAATACCATAGCACCGCATGGGGCTAAATTTCCAGTGAAAACTATGGAAGAGATCACAAAAAAGAG
>NQOV01000008.1 GCA_002632265.1 Rhodospirillaceae bacterium MC! | reverse complement strand
TAGACATACATGTCAATAACTTTTTTTATTTTTATATGATATTTATGGTAATGTGTTGTTTTAGATATTAAAAATCCACTTATTTTTTACAATAAATGGATTTATATTACGAAAAACAGTTGTATAATCTCTGGATAAATATTAGAATTATTTTACTGTATTTTAAGGCGTGGCATGATGTACTAACATGCCTACATAAGCCACACTTAAGGACACTAATATGAGTATTTTTTAAGCTCTTTTAGAGGGTTTAATTTCCATGACTTTGTAATCTGATTCTAAATCTTCAGGATAGCAAGCTACGCTTATACTTGTTTTTTCATCATCTTCTACCGTAGGATGGCCATACATTACCGATGTGGTTTGGGCGTAAGCTTTGGCGATGATTTGCGGTAACCACATATCGTCGGTTGGAGCTTGTTCGCTACGTTTATTGTAGGCTTTTCTTGTGCTAAAGAGATGAGCTTTACCGCCTCCACTGGATTTACTACCGATAATGATCACTTTTGGATATCCGTCTTGTTTCAGATACTCTGTACCCTCTCGGATTGTTAACTCGTCCCCTGCTTTTTCGATGACTACCACCAACGGCACTTCATCATCTTCCCATGGGGTTTGCATGATACAACCTGCACTCGCCCAGCGGATACCGTCGATATCCACTTCTCGTCCCATGGAATCGTTCATGATATCAAGGATGAAATTCACGCCTGCCAATAGTTTAAGTTCTTCCTTATTCATCATGGCATCTTTGTTGCGTTCTTCGATAGTTGCCTCGATGGGAGTAAAGAACATTTGAGCAGTTTCCTTGAAATCTTTTTCGTTAAGGAAACCGAATCCGTAGCCCTCTTTTTTGTTAATTTTGATAACGATTAAAGTAGGATGTTTTCTTGCTTGTTTCTTGTTCATGATAATTCTATCCTTTAATTTCCTTTAATTTATGGGATTTACTAATACTACCAAAGGAGTGGGAAAAAGTGCTTGAGTGTGCGTTCTTAAAGTGGGGCGACGTGTAACTACATGCCTATCGTAACCCACTTAAGGACGCTAAAATGAGTGCTTTTTCACGTTCCTTTTAGATGTCTACGCCACTGATTTGCATACCACCATCGGATATATGTTCTTTGACGATTTCCAAACCCACTTCCAATTCTTCATAAGCAATGCGAAGATCTCGTACGTTTTGCACTTTAGTATTGATATCTTCGCCACTTTTACTTTTGGCGATATCAAGAAGACTTGCGATGTATCTAGCTTTCAAAATGGATAATTTCTTCGTTAGCTCGATGACTTCTCCTGTGCTAGTTTCGATGATCGTACGATTGATAGCCTCTTCACTAATTTGACGGTGCATGGAATTTAATTGAGAAACAAATTGCTTTCCATTTAACACGCCTTTTTTATTTGAATTTTTATGTCCTGGTCTTGCCATTGTTAGATTGATCCTTTATACTGCTTATAGGTTTATATATACATGGGTATAATTATGCTACTATTCTATAAGAAAATGGGTTAAATGTAAAGAATATTATAATTTATTTTTTCAACAAGACAGCAAAGGGAGAATTTTCGTTGTAATTTTGCTCTTTCTTGGATCTCTGATAATTATATTTAAAGTGCTGATTTTTCTTTTTTTCTTTAAAGCTTAAGGATTTAATTAGGGGGATAATCAAGCTTTCATCCTTAAGAATGGATTTTAATTGTTGATGAAGATTATCATCCAAATGGAACTCTCCTTTTTTCGCTACTTTCCATAAAAGAGAGTTGATTTTTTCGTATGTTTCGATGTTTACACCACCGCTTAGTATGTGGCTAAGTTTATTTTTATCCTGTTTAGATTTATCCTGTTTAGATTTACTCTGGTTGGATTTATCCTGCTCAACATAGGAAATTCGTACCATAGAATTATAGTTATATTCCTTATTAGATAGCTCTTTAGTAGTGTATATCTTCTTGATTATTTGATAGTTATTTAAGTCATAATTATCGAAGTTCGCCATGAGAATACTTTTTAGTTGACGAATTTTCCCACGTAAGATACTAGGAATATACAAATAAAATTTCCCCACAACAATTTTGTTTCGCTTAAGGAATGATTTATCGGCTTTTGTTAGGAAAGATGTATCGATTTCCTGGCGATTCAGCGAGCCGATATTCTCTTTTAACTGCCATAGTATCCCCTTTAACATGGGAGATAAGTCTTTGTTATTTTTCTGATATTTATCATCTAAGGATGTAAGAATATCAAAACTACTACGAATGTAATTATAAAGCCACGCCCTTAAATGATCAGTAATTTTTTTGATACTATCCACGCCAAAGGCTTCCGATACATATAAAGAAAAATTCGGCTTTAAAATACTATCGCCACTCTTGATTTTAGCGATTACCTTACCACACCATAGGATCTTCCCACGATGATTTAAGCTAAGATTTTTCTCATCCTTAAGGAAAACATCGACCATATCATCTACTGCATATGCAAGCGATTTAATGGCTGACATTCTAAAGATCTTCATGGAATGGCTTGGGATGTTCTCTTCGATCATCTTCAAGCTAAAGCCTTCCACTGTGGCGATTTTTACTCCTTCCATATGGATTTCCTTTTTATGATTCATCAGAGCGTAAACTTCCTTACGATCTCGTAAGCTTTTGAGTAAAATACTAGTTTGCTGATCAACGAAAGTTTCCGTAAGACGTTGATGTAAGGCGTCCGAAAGTTTATTCTCGATCTCACGGGTTTGGCTTGCCCATTCTTCATTGGTATCTAGCCATTTTGAGCGTTGGGTGATGAACGACCATGTGCGGATATCAGAAAGGCGATTAGTTAAGGAATCCAAAGTGCCACTAGTATTTTCCAAGTGTTTGAGTTGCTTATAAATATAGTCATTATGGATATGACCACTTTCAATCATCTGGGAATAGATATTAGCAAGCATACGCAAATGTGAATCGTTATGATACTTAGAGAAATCAGGCACTTGGCACACATCCCATAGCATATTCAAGTTGGCTTTTGATGTGAGAGTACGGCTCACAGCTGATGAAGATGTTAAGAGTTTCAACATTTCTTCATCCAGTGCGTTTTTAACTCGAATGAGTCCTAAATGCGGACTGGATACTTTTAAGCTTTGACGCAGATTTTTCAAGCTAGAAAAATCCAGATCACTATTTCGCCAATACACATGAGAAATAGGGCGAAAGTCATGATTTTCTATGGCGAAAATATCGTCGGTATCGATCATGGGACAATTGGCGGTTATACCGAAAGTTCCGTCATTATTACTTCGCCCTGCACGTCCTGCAATCTGTGCCAGTTCGGGGCTTGTGAGATCACGGAAATTATTGCCGTCGAATTTGGAAATGTCAGAGAATGCCACGTGTTCCACATCCATATTGAGACCCATGCCGATAGCGTCGGTTGCCACAAGATAATCCACATCGCCGTTCTGATACATTTCCACTTGAGCATTCCTAGTACGAGGCGATAACGCTCCAAGCACGATTCCCGCTCCGCCCTTTTGCCTCTTAATAAGTTCCGCCATTTGATAAACGTTAGACGCTGAAAAGGCAACAATCGCACTCCGTGGTTTTAGCCGTGTCAGTCTCTTACTCCCTGCCCAAGCAAGATTAGACATTCTAGGACGTTTGACAATCTCAATATCAGGAATTAAATTTCTGATGACCTGCTCGATAGTATCGGCCCCCATGAACATGGTTTCACTTATGCCACGAGCATACAACAGACGATCGGTAAAGATATGCCCACGATGTGGATGTCCGCACAATTGGATCTCGTCGACGCCTAAGAATTCCACCTGTCGCCATGTGGGCATAGATTCAACAGTACAAAGGAAATATCGAGCCTGTGGCGGGATAATTCGCTCCTCTCCTGTGATCAAAGCCACTTGAGATTTGCCTTTTATCTTGCAAACCTTATCATAATTCTCTCGTGCCAATAAACGCAAGGGAAAGCCAATCATTCCGCTAGCGTAAGACATCATACGATCCAGTGCAAGATAAGTCTTACCCGTATTAGTCGCTCCTAATATGGCGATAATCGATTTATTATAATACATTGTAATTACCTGCTTTTGTTGAATTTATGATCGAAATGATTATTGGGATTCGTATGTAGTATGTTGTTAGTATGCTGTATTTTTCCACATTTCTTAGTATGGAAACATTATACAAACAGGATGTAAAAAATAAGTTAAAATGTGTTTTTTTCCTGGCTTTTAAAATATTAGGCCAGAATAAACAAAATACGCAAACTAAAAAAAATATTTTTCATATAAAACAACATTTTAATATAGAACAAGCGAGGGTTGAGATGAGCTAATACATACTTTAATAAAATAAAAGCTTGACTTATATCTAGATATGTATTATAATATAAATTAGATACTTCGGGGTATGGTGTAATTCCAAATCGGCGGTTATAGTCCGTGAGCCTATTTTTTTTCATTATAGTGGGCTGACTTAGGTGAAATTCCTAGACCGACAGTTAAAGTCTGGATGGTAGAAGTTTATCAAACAATATATATTCCTATTATATATGACCTGCTGAAGTGTATCTATGTGTTTTTTAAACATATATATACACTTTTTTTATGGGGTAATTTATATAATTTTAGGAATAACAAACAAACAAAATCCCTTTTGTATCGATTAAAGAGAATTAATATTAATCTTTTACGAAAGGAATTAAAAAGATGTTTTCTCAATTAGTTGTATACTTATCAAAGCCAACAATAGCCATAGGGATATTTATTATCACGGTTTTATTGTTGTTATCATCAAAAGATGTAAGACGAGCTTTAACCTTAGCATCATTTTTAGATGCGTTCAATCCCATGACCTATAAGCCCATAAATCTGGCTTTTATCGTGATTACAATAACCTTAATTAGCATTGTTAATTATCTCTATCATGGCGGATTATATGTGTATATTGCTTTGATATCGGGGATATTATGTGCCTCTATTGTTGGGATGAAAGGCAATCCGTGGGGATTATTCATCGGAATTTTAGGCTCATTAGTATATGGAGCAATCTCGCCTAAGTGGGGGATGTATGGGAATTTCATGTTACAATATATATTTTACTTTCCCATTTACACCTACGCCATATATTCATGGACAACCACAGGTTGGCAAAAGCCACCAAAAAATCTAAATGTAAAACAGATCATATTTTTTAGCATTCTGATAATCATAACAACTATAGTATATACTTATGTGTTACAATACTTTAGCCACTGGATAACCACCGCCACCCACGGCAAATTCAAACCCCAAACCGTCGGCTGGATAGATTCCCTTACCAACACTCTTTCAATTCTCGCTGTATATCTCATGATGAAACGCTATACCGAACAATGGGTCGTATGGCTAATAAAAGACGCTTTCAGTATAGCAATGTGGTTCTACGCCCTAAGCGTGGGCGATCATTGGGGTTCTGACATGGCCATCTTACTTTCCGCCATCGCCTACACCATCAACGGCATAATCGGCTTAAACATATGGCGTAAAAAATCCCACGACCACAAATCATTCTCCCCTCCCCCCGAAAACACAATCACCCCTACATAACTTTATTATCACGTAACTTGATAGCATTTAAATTAATGGCTCTTGACTAGTTAGAGGAAAAATCCCAAACTAATCAAGAGCCATATTTTTTATAATATAATTTTTCTTGCCTATATATTACAATCAATTTTCAATAACTTAAGGAATAAGGATTTATGAATTAGGAGTTAGACAAGGCGTTTACTTCGTTGGTGCTACCGAAGGCCATGGGGGTTTTTTCGTGGAGGTGGGTGGGGGGGATGGAGGTCATTTTATCTATGCAGTTGGTGGCAGATCCGCCTGCTTGTTCGATTAGCATGGCGATTGGGTAGGCTTCGTATAATTTTCTTAGGACGCCGTGGGGTTTGCCGTTGCTGGTGGTGGGGTATAGGAAGATTCCGCCTTGGAGTAGAATTCGATGAAGTTCCACGCCTACGGATGCGTACCAACGCATATTATAACCTTTTTTCACATTGGGATTTTCAAAGCGATCTTTTAGATATTTAGTAACGCTTTCATTCCAATATAATTTATTTGAGCTATTTACCGCCACCATGTGTGTATCTTCAGGGATCTTAACATGATGATGAACAAGGATAAATTCGCCTGTTTCTTGATTTAGGTTAAAACCGTGAACGCCGTCGCCTGTTGTAAACATTAGATATGTAGTAAACGAATAAACCACATAGCCCGCACATACTGGATTGGGTGATATTTTTAACAAATGATCTAACAATTCATCTTTACTTGCACCTACTTTATCATCATCAATTTTCACTATGGAAAATATGGTAGATACGGCCGCATTTATGGGAAGATTCGCAGATCCGTCCAAGGGATCAATCATTAAGACGTATTGTGCTTTTTTATGATCGTCAAAATAATAGGGATGTTCCAGCTCTTCGCTCACGATTCCTAGAACATCTGGATGGTCTTTTAGCAGATTAATAAAGATATTATTTGATAGCATATCAAGGGGCGATTGCAGGTCTCCGCTTTCGTTGGTTTCGAGTTTTTTTTCTAAGGTATCATCGAAATATCCATTTTCCAGTAGTACCGATATTTCATCTGATGCCTTTTGAACGCAACTAAGTATTTCATTTATTGCATTATCTTTACTATTTTCTTTTAGGAAAGTAGTTAGGTTTATTTTGTTATTTGTTGTCATTGTTATTATGCTCCTTCCTTTTCGTTACATATTGACATTAAGTATTATAACACAGTACAAATTAAAATAAAAGGGAAAGTTAAAAAAATTATTGTTTTTATGATTAACTTACGTTATACTAGAAGAAGGTACAAAGCATTTGTAATCTGGCAGATAGGTTTTAAAATTCCATTTTGATCTTGCATGAACCACTTGTCCTTTGACTAGAGTTATGGATTTTCTTGAAACCATACAATTGGTATTATGACTAATTGTCCTAATGCTTACTTGATGATTTTCTTGTGTTTGAACGTATTGTTTTACAATTACAAAACTAAGCGACAAGCTAATTAATAAGATAATAAGTGGGAAATAGAGAGATTTTTTCATGACCTGATATCCTTATACATAATAGACACATTAAAGTATTATATTAAACATAGTTTTTATTCTATAACTTTTATGTTAGCATGCAATTGGGATTTTCAATGGAAAAATGAAATGTAAAATTTAGTGCTTTAAGTGTTTTAACCCTATGAAATCATACTATGATTTAGTAATAAAATGTTAAAAGTAAAATATGATAAATAATTGAAAGAGTGATACATATGAAATACACAGTACAATTAAAAATAGCAAAGGATTTTATAAATAAAATTATTGCTGGCGAATTATCAGAAGGCGATACTTTACCTAGTGAAATGGAACTTGTATCCATCTATAAAGCTAGTCGACCGACCGTGCGTGAGGCAATTAAGATTCTATCTACAAGAAATATTATCCTTTCAAAACAACGAGCAGGAACTAAGGTTTTACCCATAAGCCAATGGAATCTTTTAGATCCTGTAATGATTACCTTAGTGGACGATGAACATAAAATAAAAGAAATAACATCAGATTTCGCCCGCATGCGTTCGTTGATCGAAAAAGATGTGATATCTTCTGCTATCGATAATATTAATGAGCAGGGCAAAAGAGATCTAACAGAAGCCTTTAATAATTTAATATCTTTAGAACCAACTAGTAATTCCGAAGAATTGGTAAATGCCGATTATGAATTCCATAGAATAATATATGAAAACTCTAAAAATCATGCTTATTCTAGCCTACCGCAGATATTTAAAGCCCTATGGCTTAACGAAATCGATATGATTTTAGAAAATAAACTAGCTTTCTATATTGAAGATCATACAAAAATCTATAATGCAATTATGACAGGCGATAAATCTAATCTAAATGAAATAATCTCTTATCATCTTGATTTATTAAAAAATATCTGATAAAAGGATAACATACGAATCATGAACCATAACACAGCAATTTTTGCAGGGGGATGTTTTTGGGGTGTGGAAGATATCTTCCGCAAGCTTAAGGGCGTAATCACGACCCAAGTGGGATACATTGGGGGAAATCTGCAAGATCCCACTTACGAGCAAGTGAAAACAGGCTCAACAGGACATGCCGAAGCCATAATGTTGACTTTCGATCCGAATATCTGCACTTATGAAGATCTGTTAGCGTTGTTTTTTCAAATGCACAATCCAACAACCTTAAATTCTCAAGGGAATGACGTGGGATCTCAATATAGATCCCATATATTTGCACAAAATGACGAGCAAAAGAAAAACGCCCTTAATTATATTAAAGCTTTAAGCGAATCTCATGTGTGGAATAAGCCAATTGTAACTCTTGTTACTAACAATAATGATCATTTCTACGACGCAGAAGAATTTCATCAGGATTATCTTAAAAAGAATCCCAACGGTTATACCTGCCATTATATTCGCCAAGATAAGGCCTTGTAATTTTCCCACTTCATAGATACTTAAGTAAAGTACATATAAATAAAGAATTTGTAAATTTTTGTTGCAAATATAATTATAATTGCTATAATAGCTTATACTTACTAGTAAAAAGTAAAATTTAAAGGAGACTATTATGTCTGAATTAAGAATCGGTTCGCAAAGTAACCACGATCATAAACCAGCAGTAAAAAAAACCACTCGCCCAGTATCAAGTAGCGGAAATGGTGGCGTTGGCGATCGTAACAAAAATGATCTCATCGATATTTTCGACACTCGAGTATATTCACCCAAACGTAAACTAGAAACTACAGGAATGTTATACCGTGCCTTAGATCGTTTGCACTCTCTACTCAACTCTAACAAACCCCTAGAAGACGCTCCACGAGGATATTATTTAGATATTTTTATCTAATGTATAATATACAATAGATAATATCTAACTTGTTGGATCATATGGAAAAAATCACATTATCAGGAAAAACACATGAAAATAATCATTGAAGAAAATCACACAAGAATCCGCCTAACATCAAAAGTAATAAACCATATACAAAACAATAATACCTTTACTTTTAATAAGGATAATACCAACGGCTTTTTAAACCTAAACATTAACATAACCCTAGCCGATTCCCTTACTATCTCCAAAGAATCCAACACCCTAAACATAGCCCTAGACCAAAAAACCATCAACTTCATATCCCAAAAAGAAAATAAAAAACAAGGCCTCCCAATAAAAACCCACAACATATCCCTACAACTCGACCTCGACAAACAAAAATAATTTTAATCCACACACACTCCCCCCTAAACAAAAATCTTGACACATGGCCCAAAGAGAGCAATATTACACAACACTTGTTCGATCTCACGTTAGGGGGTGGATAGGTAATAGTCTATAATATCAGAATGTATAACGCAGGTGTGTATAATACTGTTGGGTTTTATATTGTGTATTATATCTAGTTTAGGCCTGTAAGTATGGGCGGTAAAAATGATATAAAAGAAAGACCTTTTGTATAGGGTATACAAAAGGTTTAAGTTATTTAGTTTGTTGTGTGTTGTTGAATTTCAGGGGTTTTATTAACGGCTGTAGAATTCGACAACTAGATTAGGTTCCATTTGTACGGGGTAAGGTACATCGGCTAATTTAGGGATGAAGGTAAATTTACCTTTATATTCGTGTTCCATGGCGATATAGCCTGGGATTGTGCGTTCGCCTGATTTAAGTGATTCTAGAACCATTGGAATTTGTTTTGAGCGTTCACGAACTTCCACTACATCGCCTACTCTTACCATGTAAGAAGGGATGTTTACTCTTTTACCATTTACAAGAACATGACCATGGTTTACGAACTGGCGAGATGCGAATACGGTAGGAACGAAGTTCATTCTGTATACGATTGCATCAAGGCGACATTCTAGAATACCGATAAGGTTTTCTGATGTATCACCCTTACGGCGATCAGCTTCTTTAAAGTAACGGCGGAATGCTTTTTCAGAAATGTTACCATAGTAACCTTTTAATTTCTGTTTAGACATTAACTGCACACCATAATCTGATAATTTATGACGGCGTGTACCGTGTTGACCTGGACGGCTCGGACGTGATTCGAACGGCGATTTTGCACGACCCCATAGGTTTACACCTAGGCGTCGATCAATTTTGTATTTCGTACTATGACGTTTAGACATATAAAAAAACCTCTGTTTTTCAAAGTGTTATAATATTGTCCTAGCTGGTGTTATGTAAAATGCAAATATATAATTACATTTTACACAATCCGAGATCCCACTTCTAATAAATGGAATCTTCATTGCTAAGAATAGTGTATTTATACTGTATTTATAGTTAAAAGTCAATAACTAATATGATGTTTTTACAAATAATTTTAAAATGCGAACTTAAACTATGATTGTTATGTTAAATATCTATTATAAAACAAATATATAGCCATATATGTATGCTTATTCTAGTTCGATATATTTTTTGATTCTTTCTCGTATTATGTTACCAATTAGCCCGCCTAACATCATCATAAAGAAAAATATCCAGCCAGAAAGGGACATATTGGCCACTGGAGTATATAATCCGCCCATATTACCGCCGTTGGCAAGACGTGTACCAACGCCCATGACAAATGCACCAATGGCAAGGAGAATCATTTCGTGAAATTTAGGAGACTTTTCCGCAAGAGTGAAATGACTTGAAATCAGTAAGGAAATAATCCCACCGCCGAAAATCGCAAAGTTTTGGACTTGCTCGCCCAGTAGCATTATGGGAGTATCGAATGTTTTAGCAGGCAAGCCTGTAAAAGATACTATCCAATCAAGAGAAACACCCATATGCCACAATACTTTACCAGTTAAATGACCGAATTGAGTAGATAAAAACCAACCCTTTTTTGTTACTAGCATTTGTAAAATAAATACGGCAATAATTACGGTGGTAGATCCCCATAATGTCCACGGTTTGAAGAATAATGTTTTAAATAACCCTGTGCTAAAGAGATTGATTCTCAAGCCATTATCTAGATAGGCAGGAGTTTCATATTGTTCTTTTTCAAAGGGAGTTAATGTTATGCTAAATTTATTTTTTGCTTCGTAGTATCTTGCAAGATATATGACAGCATAACCGACTAAAGCGGTAATCATTGCTCCGCCAATATAGGCTTTTAGAGTCAGTTCGCCGAACAAATCGGGTAAAAACACCCCGTTTGTGAAGCTTTTTGTATGATATACGCTTGTTGTAATCCAAGTGTATCTTGTTTGCGGATATAATCCCACAAATACACCAAGAGAAAAGAATATCAAACCGATAAATGATCGTTTAGGCGACATCAATAAAGCAATAATCACACCGTTTGTCGAGTTATAAGCTATGGATAAACCGAATCCAAACATTAAACTGCCTAAAAACAAACCGAAGTTTATGGGATGAATATCAAGATAAAAATGAGATGGGCCGCCACCTGCAAATATAATGAATCCCGAAAATAACGACGTAATGATAAACAAAATCATTATCATACGTAACAATTTTGTAGAGCCAAATAAATATGCTCTATTTATACATGAGCCAAAGCCAAAAGATCCACGTGTTAAGGCAAAACCCAAGACAACACCCGCTATTAAACGAAATAAAATAATGTCAGTCGGTATAAAAGATGCCCCAACAACAAGAAGTATAGCAAGAAATACTCCCACTCTAAATTGAGTAATCATAATAACTCCATAAGTTAAAATATAACGAATCTTATTTTATTTTAAGTGTTGCGACTAGGTGGAATTGTTACTTCAATACCGTCAAGATCACTTGTTAATTTAAGCTGACAAGCAAGGCGAGATGTGGGAGTTAAACCAAAAGCCATATCTAAAAGATCTTCTTCATCTTCTGATGCGTCTTCTAATTTGGCAAACCACTCTTCTTTAACAATTACATGACAAGTAGAACAAGCCAACGCCCCCTCACAAGCACTTTCTAAAGATAAATGCTTCTCTTTAGCCAATTCCTGTAAAGTAGTACCTTCAGGAGCGTCGAACTCATGTTTAGTTCCGTCTTTTTCATTAAAAATTACTTTAGGCATTTGTGCCTCCTTTTTGTGTTAAGTATAAATATTAATTTAAGTTATAATTTGTATTATACAGTAACTCATACTCTTTTGCAAGAATTTTCTTTTTTTGTTTAACGAATTTGTTAATATAGATGTAAACTAATATGATATCCCACCAATACTCCACCTTTTCAATCAGAACTCTTGCTAGATACTCTGTCTTTCTTTATTTATTAGTTGGTTTATCATTAATCTATTGTTACAGGCCAACTGTTTAGGCCTGCATGGGGAGGGTAATATGGAATGGAGATATAAGTAACCCCAATTTCTTTTGGAAATATTAATGGATTAATATTTTGTGGGAAATTGGGGTATATAATAAGCTCAATACAAGTATGAGTATTTGCACACTATAATTTAAAATATTGTGATTTTAAATTATTAGTCTTTTAAACGTGGTGTGGTATTGCGTGTAAAATTAGTGTATTTTACATGAACTTGTTTAAAAGTGTAAATTAAGATGGTTGAATTCTTCGCCCATATATATTGTTTATTGAGTGTTTTATTAACCTAAAGCTTTAATGCGAGCAGATAAACGTGAAAGTTTACGACCAGCAGTATTTTTATGTAACATACCTTTACTAACACTTGAGTGTATAATCGGTTGAGCAGTTTTTAAAGCTTCTTGGGCTAGTGTTTTATCACCTGCAAGAATAGCTGTTTCAACTTTTTTAATATAGGTACGCACTTTAGTAATACGTGAGTGGTTGATTGCTTTACGTGTTGCATTCTGACGAATACGTTTTTTTGCTGAGCTAGAGTGAGCCATATTGTTTAATACCTTCGATAAAAATATATATTTAATTAATTTATTATATATTAGATTTTTAACATAAATACTTGTATCTGTCAAGAATTATTTTCACGAATCTTAGAAAAAAATTTCTTGCTCTAATTTACAACTGGAGTTTATGGCCCTCAATACCATAATAAAAGCCATTTGAGAATGGAATATTGCAGATTTCTTTTAACTTTGCTGTGGCTTCGTTGGGGGATATTTGTTCATCGATTACCATACGGAATTGTTTAGCTATGGCGATCATATCAAAGCTATGGGGCGATATTCTAAAGCTTGTAGCACCGATATTTTTAAGATCGGCGATTTCATTTATAAGATTTGCACAAGTAAAACTCATGGTTTGAAGACCATTAGCCACTAGGAATTCTTCATAGTCGACGGTTTCGACGCTCATACCGTCAGGATCTTTTATGCAAATGAGTTTACAATCTTCTTTAGGGAGTTTGTAATGGCGAGCATGATAGCAACGTGTGGCAATGGCCAGGGGTAGGCGACCAAAGACGAAGACTTCCAATTCGGCAGTGGATTTTTTATTCTCGCTGATTGCTTTTATGGATTTTCTTGGAAGTTCTGGCGGTAGGCATATGCGAGTTGCTCCGCCTTTTGCGTATAGATCGAAAGTGGATTCGTTATAGGTATTCACTAGATATCCGATAACATGTTCCACACCGTTTAACAAGTGCATGGCTGAATTATCGTTGGCTTCGATTGTGATATTATTTTTTACGGCTTTTTCCACTAATTTACGATTGACGTTGATTTCGCCATTGGAAATAATTAGGGCTAAGGTGGAAAGAATCGGCTTTTTACCGCAAGATTGGATTCTCTCTACCACTTCATCGATTTGTTTGTGGAATGTGGGAAAGCGTTTAGCACATACCATTTCACCCACGTGTATTTCATCATAGCAAGACTCTTCGGCTATTTTGAAATAAAAATCACGCCATTTATCAGGATCCCAATGGAAAGGATTCGCACCTAGATTTAATTTAAATTCTGTTGTCATTTTTATTTATCCTTACATGTGTGTATGTTGATGATTGCTTGCAATCGCTATTGCTCGTGATCGCTATCTCTGATGTTTTTGAATGCGTCCATTTGCTCATCTAAACTACCTAGAGCCTTTTTTAATAGCTCTCCTTGTTCCTTTGCTGATAAATATTTCTTTTGCGAATCTTTATTTTGTGAGTTTGAATTATCTTGAGAATTACTATTCTGCGAATCTTGTGGGGAATTATTATCCATTTTTGTTATCTTTCATTTTTAATTGTTAGTTGTTTGTTATTAGTTTGTATATTGTTGTGGGTGGGCTCGCTGGCCTGTGATTCGCTGATCATTTCCAGCCTTTTTTGAATGCTCCTTGGGTTTCTCGTTGACCTTCGGATAGGGCGGTAAGATCCAGAGTTGGGGTTTCGCCGTTTTCGACTTCTTGGACGGCTTGCTTAAAGGCTTGGACTACGGCTTTAACGTAGGCTTTACTGCGTTGTCTTCCCTCGATCTTTAGGGCTTTTACTCCTGCTTTGGCGAAGTTTGGAAGCATTTCGGATACGTTTAAGCTGATAGGATCTTCAAAAAGATAGGATATATTTTCTTCTTCATCGCCAGTAACAAAGCGACCTTTACATAGGGTTGGATATCCTGCGGGTTCGGTTTTGCCGAATCTGTTGATGGTAAATTCTCCAAGCTTTGAGACTAACTCTGACCCTTCTTCGATGTATTCCACATGGGACGCAGGCGAGCATACACCTTGCATATTTGGGGATTTTCCTGTGGCGTAGGAAGAAAGAGAGCAACGGCCTTCCGCCATAACACACAATCCGCCATAGACGAATGTTTCCAGTTCGGCGGTTGTGTGTTCGTTGATGTAGGCGATTTGATCCATGGCCATAACACGTGGGAGAACCACACGACTTACGCCGAAAGTATTCACATACCAATTGATAGAATCTGGATTGGAGGCCGACGCTTGTACCGATAAATGGCGACGCAATTCTGGATGTTTCGTACGTGCATATTCTAGGAGACTAATGTCGCATAAGATAACTGCATGGGCTTTGCAACGTGCTACGATATCAATATGATCACGCCATAATTGTTCATTGCCTGCGGTGGGAAATGTGTTGATTGCTACGAGAACTTTAGAACCGTTGGCGTTGGCATAAGCTATACCTTCTTCCATTTCTTTGGTGCTAAAATTTAAGCCTGGGAAATTGCGAGCGTTGGTTTCATTTCTAAAACCGCAATATACCGAATCAGCTCCAGCGTCAACGGCTACTTTTAGAGAAGCAGGAGTTCCTGCGGGGCATACTAGTTCCATCATGATAATTATTCTTTCTTTTCGTCTTTCTTTTTGTCTTTGCGTTTATTTTGGCGGTGTTCTTTCATTAGGGTAGCAAGTTGTTCTTGCATTTTCTTAATGAGAGAGTTTTGGCTATCCATATTCTTAATGAGATCATAATTTATGGAATCTTTTATGATTGACATATTCTCGCCTGCTTTATTGAGTAATCCTCCTACTGTTGATGTTACTCCTTGAGCGACGCCTTGGAGTGATCCCCCCAACGGTTCGAACATTTGAGAGAAGACATCAATATCATTGCCATCTATGGCATTTCTTAGGGCAAGCACGGCCTCGGTATCGCCCTCGACGATGAGATCACGAGAGAAGAATACGGCGTCGCCGTCGATTTTGCCTTCCAGTAGGTCGATAAGTAAAGCAAATGATCCTGTGATTCTAGCGTCGGCGGTTTGGGTGTCGATTTCGGAACTCTTAAAAAGGGTTAAGCTTGCGGGCTTGGTTTCCAGAATAAAGAAAAAAGGTAGATCCGTAGGATTGATAATGTAAGAGGGACTTCCCACATCTTCCAAACACTCAAAAACACGCTCATGACGTTCGCTCATGATAGTCATAGCCTTACTAAATAAAGGTTGTAGTAAAGATATGGGGATATGCTTTAAGGCAAGACCTGCTATTAATATAGGCGAAAATGGTGGGATTAAATTTGTATTTGGCATGTTTTTTTCTTTATATTTTTATTTGGGTTTTAAAATTATATTAAAATTATGTTACAGTTAGATAATATGGAAAAATTTTCACATATTATTTATTCATAATAGATATTATCATAATACACTAAATTGCTTTATATTTCAAGCTATTTTTTCAAGCTGTAAATTAGGCTAGGTATTAAGTTATTTATCAAGTTATTTATCAAGTGCTTAAGTATATTGATAACCATTTATCGATAAAACTATCTATTTCTTCTTTAGTGGTTTGTAATCCTATGCTAATTCGTAAAATGGATTGGGAGAGATTTTTGTAAGTGTCTGATATTTCTTGTGGTTCTAACCAGTTATTGGCGTCGGTTTTCGATGATGTGCAGGCACTGCCGATGGATAAGCAAAAACCTGCCATATCAAATAACATGAATTGTTGAGCTGATGTTTTATTTTTCATCGCTAGAATTATGGTGTTGTTTATGCTCTGAATGGTGTTTACTTTAGAGTATCTGCTAAAGAGAAATATTTCGTTGTGTTTATCTGTTTGCTTGATGTTATCAATCTTGAGACTGTCAGTAATTTTTTTGTGGATGTGATCTATTAACTGTGATGTGTGCTGATGATAATGGGGGATGTTAATATGGGTAATGGCTTGGGATAGGCTATGGATTGCGAGAATGTTTTCTGTGCCTGATCTTACGCCCAGCTCTTGCCCGCCACCGTGGGACATGGTTTTTATTTGGCTCTTATAATATAGAATGCCTACGCCTTTTAATGCTCCGAGCTTGTGTCCACTAGCTACTAGATAATCGGGATTAAGCTTATCCATATCAAGTGGCATTTTGCCTAAAGCTTGAGTGCAATCCCAATGAATTAAGATCTGATACTTTTCCACCAAAGCCATAATGGCCTCAATGGGGGCGATAACCCCATTAACGCCATTAACTAAAGCTAGGGATAATAATATGGGTTGTGTGTTGGCTTGTCCTTGTTCTTCTTTTAGTTTGTTTTCTAGCAAGTTTAAATTAATATGCCCAGCGGAACATATGGGTAAGATACATCCTTTTTCTTTGCGTGCTTTTATGGAATTAACTATGGATGAATGCTCGCTCATAGCGGTTATGATTAAACCATCATGGGAGTTAAATATGATGTTATTGGATTCGGTCGCTCCGCTAGTAAAGACCATATGACGTGGGTCTATATGCAAATACTCTGCGATATTTTCTCGGCTATCTTCTAGTATCTTGTTGGCTAACATCCCCATGCTATGGGTGGAACTGGGGTTTCCATAGACATCTAATATATCCATGATACTTAACTTTACATTCTCACTTATGGGAGTAGATGCGTTATAATCTAAGTAAATGGGCGGTGTTTGTGAACTGCTAAACATCTATAGATATCCTTTTCTGCTGTTCCTTAATTATTATTAATTAATATTATGATTGGTATGGTTAATGTTAATGTTAATATTATGATTAATATCTAGATTAGTCTTAAATATTGTCTTAAATTAACCCCAGTCGCATTTGGAACTATCTAAAAGAGAATCCAGGGAAATGCTTTCAAGATAGGTTTGCATGGTGTTTTCTAAACCGTCCCATAGGGCGTAGGTTTTACACATGGCAAGTGTGCTATTGTCCTTATGGTCGTGAGTCTCATGATCATGGTTATGACTCTTATGATTATGACTCTTATGATCGTGAGATTTATGATCGTGAGTTTCATGATTATAATTGTGGGTATGATTGTGTGTATGATTATGCTTATCGTTTGTGTTATTACACTCACTTTTATTATTGCCGTTGGATGAACAGTTATCGCCTGCACATTTATCGCACTGGCTAGCGGAGAACACTTCGCCAACTGCCAAGCCGATATCCCACACAGATACATCTATGGGCTTTTTTTCCAACTTATATCCGCCACCAGGGCCTCGTACGCTTTGAACAATTCCCGCATTTCTCAAATTCACGAACAATTTTTCCAAATACATTAAGGATAAATCTTGACTAGCCGAGATAGTAGAAAGCGAAACAGGATCATTTTTCTTGTTATCATGAGCTAAATATATAAGTGATACTACGGCGTAATGGGTTTTTTTTCCTAGTTTCATGTTATTTCTTTAAATTCCTATTGATAATTTTTATTTTTATGTTATAATGGTTGTCATTATTTAAATTGTCATGGTTTTAGTGTATGTCATTCTATAATAACCGCTATTATATTAGTGCTTGTTATATATTAGACTAGTATTAAAATTTAATTTTGTCAAGGGGGCTTTAGGATAAATGCAACAATATGGAATACATACAAGTCAAGGTAATCTCGAGTGTTACATACAAATTCCCGATGAGTTACAGTCAAATGTAGTAGCGATAGTACTACCAACCGCACATAAACACGAGCTAGATTGTACCAGTGATTATATTAAAACAATCATGTACAAAGTGGCAGAACGTGGCTATGTAACCTTTGGCATGCACTATCGTGGCATGGGGAATTCGAGCGGTACATTCGATGAGATCACAGAAGAAGTCATTAATACTTCTACCCTAATGGATTGGATCATGCAACGCAACAACACAACAACCCAATTTATGCTTGTGGGCTTAGAACTTGGCGGGGCCATTGCCACCCATGTGATGATGAGACGTCCAGAAATCGAATATTTCTTTATTGTTGATCCCCTATTAAGTTCCCAAGAAATATCAAAATTTGATATTTGTACATCTAAAGGGAAAATCCTTGTGGGGAATTCCACATCAGGAGCGACTTCGGTGGCCACGAACATCAAAATTAAAATCGGCGGAAAAAGAAACAGTCAGATAACCGTTTCATCACATAAGAAAGTTAAAGCTTGTTTTATTGGATCTGAAGATATCTTACTTAAAGAACTATCAGATTTCTTGGATGTTATCGAACCTGATAAACACATGTAACTTTAATTATTTCCCATTCTAACTATTTCCATTCTAACTATTTCCCATTCTAATACTAATACTAATCATTGTAAGGCGTACATATTATGACAGAACAACAATACAATTCAAATTTTTTAAATATCCTAAAAGAACGTGGGTTTATGTATCAAATGAGTGATGAAAAGGCTCTTGATAAGGAACTATCAAGTGGAATCGTTCCTGCGTATATTGGCTTTGATTGTACCGCACGTTCTTTGCATGTGGGATCTTTAGTGCAAATTATGATGTTAAGATGGTTGCAAAAATGTGGACACAAGCCGATCATTCTACTTGGTGGCGGTACTTCTAAAGTGGGCGATCCTAGCGGTAAGGATAAAAGTCGTGAAATGCTTACTATGGAAGATCTGGAAAATAATAAGGCAGGTATCCGCAAAGTCTTCGCCAAATACATCAAGTTTGGCGACGGCGAAACCGATGCGGTTATGGTCGACAATGATGACTGGCTAAATAAATTACAATATCTTGATTTCTTACGTGATTATGGTCCGCACTTTTCGGTTAATCGCATGATGAACTTTGAATCCGTTAAGATTCGCCTAGAGCGAGAACAACCGCTTACGTTCTTAGAATTTAACTATATGATCTTACAAGCCTATGATTTCTTAGAGTTAGGGCGTCGTTACGGATGTAAATTACAGATGGGCGGATCTGATCAATGGGGAAATATGATCAACGGCTTGGAATTAAATCGCCGTGTGGATTCTCGTTCGGCTCACGTTATTACATCGCCCCTATTAACCACTGCTGACGGTAAAAAAATGGGTAAATCTGAAGGCGGAGCTGTGTGGTTGAATGATGATATGTTATCGGATCATGATTTTTGGCAATACTGGAGAAATGTCCAAGATGCTGACGTCGGAAAATTTCTTCGCCTCTTTACCGAATTGCCTTTGGATGAGATCGCCAAGCTAGAATCCCTTGAGGGTTCGGAAATCAATGAGGCTAAAAAGATTCTCGCTGGCGAAGTTACCAAACTCGCTAGAAGTGAAGATTCGGCAAAAAAAGCCCAAGATACCGCCCAAAAAACATTCGAACAAAATGGAATGGGCGACGCTCTTACTAAAGTTGAAGTATCTCGTGCTGAACTAACAAGCGGGATTCTGGCTTTTAAATTATTTGCATCCGTGGGATTAGTCTCAAGTAGTAGTGAGGCCCGTCGTTTAATATCAGGTGGCGGAGCTAAGGTCAATAACGAAAAAGTTACCAACGATAAACAAGAAATTACCCTAAATGATCTGGATAAAGACGGCGTTATCAAACTATCAGCAGGAAAGAAAAAGCATATTATCGTAGTTCCTGTATAAGAATTATCATATGCGAGCTATCTGTAAAGTTAAAGTATATAATTACTTAATTATACAGAATAAAAATTATATTATAATCATAAATATAATTTAAGAATCAAAGAAAAAATTAACTATTAATATGTATAATATTAACTGACATTAATTTTAAGATCATAGCCACCATACGGATCGTATATGATATAAAGAAGTTACACACAAGGGTTATTAGAAACTAAAGCCACAAGATATAAGGGTTGTTAAAATTATATTTATGATGAATTTAAAAAAAAGCTTATACATAATAATAGTCTTAATGAGTTCTATATTTCTAATATCATGTAGTGATAGTACATCAGCGAGCCAAAATCCGCAAACTAACGAAGATAACGACGTCCCACAACCCCAAGTTAAGGATTTCTATCAAGAAAAAAGCCCGCCGATTCCTGAAGTATCAACCAAGCAATCCTACGCTCCTACGCCCTTAACAGATCTCCAAACAATTACCGAAGAACATGAATATAAAACTAAATTTTTCATCGATATCAAGAAAATTCATAGCGTATGCGGTAATAATATAGAATGCTTGGAAAAATACGCCAACTTAGGCGTTCCCACATCCCAACTAATACTAGGGTTATTAACCTATAACCAAGCAGGTAACGATAAGGTAGAAGCAACAAAAGGGGTAAATCTCATTAAGCAATCGGCAAATGAACAATATGCCTATGCTCAATTTATCCTTGGGCAAATGTATGTTGTAGGTGCGGTATCGGTTAAGCCCAATAAAAAAATCGGTTATAGCCTATTCCACGAGGCCGCCAATAACGATCAAGAAGGGATAGTCTTAAATAAATTAGGCGTGTATAGTTTAAATGGATTCCATGGCGTGCCTTTTAATATCACAAATGCAAAATCATATTTTACTAAGGCAAGTAATTTAGGTTATGTTCAATCTACCGTAAATTTAGGATTAATATACTTCTCTGGAACGAATATGAATCCCAATCTTACAATCGCAAATCAATATTTTGAACAAGCCTGTAAAATGCAAAATATCTACGGATGTTATTATCACGGTCTGGCAACCTTACAAGAAAATCATACTCACGCCTATTTAGATCAAGATCAATTGCATTTACGCATATCTCAAGATATCTTAAAAGCTAAATCATATTTAAGAACTCATCATAGAAAATACGTTCCCAGCAAAAAAGAACGCCAAGCACGTTACGACGTGAGACATCAATTTAATCTCAATAAAATCGCCTACAATAAAGCCATAAAAATCGCCTTTAACGAAATCAAAGAATCAGCTCTAAAAGGTAATACTGACGCTATACAAACCCTTATCGGCTATTACATGAAAGGATTCGGCGTGTCTCAAGATCGCATACGTGGTATCGCTTGGGCTAAAATCTTTAATGATATGACCTATGATAATACTCTATATATCATGACAAAAAAACAGAGTCCTAAATCTTACGCCACAAAAGCGGAAGATATCTATAAAATCATTAAAAATACCATAGTAGCCAATCAAAACGAAAGAAATATTCGCAATCATGAACGAGAAGACGCTCAACTTAATGTCCAAAAAAATTATTTTATTAAACTAGAAGCCGATATCACAGGGCAAACCCTAGACCAAGTAAGAAAAAATCTTGATTATATGCTTTCAAACACCATAGAAGACGCCGCCGAAAGCGTAGAATCTTCAATCGCAAATTACGATGATAGCGGTAACGAAACCTTTGACGTTTTCGACGATTCCCTAGCCATAAAACCCAGCGACTCCAACAGCTCCAACACTCCCCCAATCCAAACCCCGACCCGAACCCCAACTCACAAGAAAACAACTACCCCTAAAGCAAAAACCCCACCCCAAACAACAGTCCATAGTTCCACCATAAACAATGAACAAAATCATAATGCCAATAATAATAACACACCCACTCCAACCTCTCCAACTACCACCACAACCACCAACCAACCCCCAAAAGATGAATCATTCGTCATCGACAACACCACCAACATAACCCTATCCCCCGCCGAACAACAAATCCTCAACCAATCCATCAACCCAACCACCAAAACCCAAACCAAACCAAAGACAAAGACAAAAACTAAAGCAAAAACAAAAACAAAAGCAAAGACAAAAAACTCCCACCAACGAGTATGCTCCCCAAAAGTACTCAAACGCCTAAAATCCAACCCCAACAAACGCCTTCTCCCTTACTTCTGCTCTAATGGTTAAAAAATCTTCATTAGTTATACCCCTAACACTCTTTCACTAGAGCTCCCTAACATACGCTCACACTCTTTATATACATCTTACCAGATAGTTCTAACATAGCGATATTGCACAAAGTTCGTTCAATCTTACTTTGGGGATGGGGATTAAGTAAATGTGTATAAGGTTGGTATGTATTTTTATATCATTTGTGTTGCTTGTTATTTCTGGCCAACTATTTAGGACTGCAATAATAAGCAACACAAGCATAAACAAGATTTTCATAGGAAAATCGTTGCACTTGTTGTTAGAATATGCGAAAGTTTAAGTTTATTAATTATTCGTGTGTATGAGTATCGCCTGTGCCGAAATCTGGGATGCTTTCACGGTGTTCGAATGATTTAAGGTTAAGTTTATCGAAGAGAATGCGGTCTTTATCGGTTGAGGGATTGCCTGTGGTTAGGAGTTTATCGCCAATAAAGGTACTGTTTGCTCCTGCGAAATAACACAATGCTTGAGTGGAATCGGACATCTTAGATCTGCCACTTGAAAGGCGGATATAAGTGGCAGGCATGATAATACGTGCGGTAGCTATCATGCGAACGAGATCGAAGACATCAATGGGTTTAGCGTCTTCTAAAGGTGTACCTTTTATGGGGGTTAGGACGTTAATTGGCACACTTTGCGGATGTTCTGGCAGATTCGCCAAAGTTACTAGCATATTAGTACGATCTTTAATTTCTTCGCCCATGCCGATAATCCCACCAGTACAAAGCTTAATACCAGAATCAGACGCATGTTTTAAGGTCTCTAAGCGATCATCGTATGTGCGTGTGGTTGTGATATTTTTATAGTGATCTCGAGATGTATCCACATTATGATTATAATAATCCAGGCCCGCACTACGTAATTCTTGAGCTTGTTCTTTTGTTAACATCCCAAGAGTTGTGCAAGTTTCCAGCCCTAAACTTTTCACTTTTGAGATCATTTCTTTGATCTTCGGCAAGTCTCTTGCTTTGGGATTTTTCCACGCTGCACTCATGCAAAAGCGACTAGCCCCAATTTCTTTTGCTTGCTGGGCGGCCTTATATACTTCTTCCACATCTACGATCTTTTCTGCTTTGACTCCTGTATCATTGTGAGAAGATTGTGCACAATAGGAGCAATCTTCTTCACATCCACCCACTTTAACGTTGTAAAGGGTTGAAAGTTGCAACTCATTGGGATCAAAATTCTCTCTATGAATGCTCGAGGCCTTGAAAAGTAGATCATTAAAGGGCATGTTATATACTTCTAAGGCTTGTTCTTCTGTCCAATCGTTGCGTATTACGGTTAAGTTAGTCATTTTGTTATGCTTTCGGTTAGGTAGGAATGTAATCTATATTATATTATAGAATGATAATAGCATAGTTTCAATTAAATTTTAGAAATATTTTATTTTTTCTATCTATTTTATTGAAAATATACTATAATAAGAGATATCAAGATAAGTTAACACTAATAATATCACTAATGAAGAAATAAAGGATCATCAACATGGTTGAACACAACGGCAAAACCGCTCTTGTAACTGGGGCTAATCGTGGCATAGGCAAGGCCATATCTTACGCCTTGGCAAAACAGGGCTTTTTCGTTATTCTTGGCGGAAGAACCCTAAAAGATGTAAAAAAACTAGAAAAAGATTGGACAAACGAAGGCTTGCACGTTCACGGCGTAATTCTCGATGTTACCAATAACGGCTCTATATCTATGGTGAAAATGGCTCTCATGCAAAATGATATTAAAGTGGATATTCTCATCAATAACGCAGGTATATTCCTTGAGAAAAAATTGCCCTTTTCCCAAAGTAGCGAACAAGCAATGATTGATAGTTTTCAAACCAATACCATGGGAGCTTATCGTCTATCCAAAGAATTCTTACCAGATATGCTAGCAAATAATTACGGACGAATCATCAATCTCGTACCTGGTATTATCAAAGAAACCGCAAGTATCCATGTGGCATACAAAGTCTCTAAAATGGCACTCATGACCCTTACCGCAATGATGGCCGACGAATATAAAGACGCAAACATCAAAATAAATTCCGCCTGCCCCATGTGGTGTCGCACCGACATGGGCGGCCCCCGTGCCACCTACTCCGCCGAAGAAGGTGCAAACTCCCTCCTATGGCTCATAAACACCGACGAACACAGCCCCACCGGCAAATTCTTCATCAACGGCCAAGAAAAACCATTTTAAATCCCACCTCTCTCGGAGCAAGGGTCTTGATTTACAGAGGTAAATAAACGTTATAAAATAAACTTTATAATAATAAGAAGAAAAATATTCATATTATACCTTGCTTATGAGATTTATGTATGATAATATCTATTTTAATTATTAACCTATATAACAAGTTATTGAAATGAAAAGATCAAAAAAGATATTTTGTGCGACAGTTAAAAATGTAATTCTGTTCCTATTAGTAACATCTCCGATATATGCTATACTACTGTATAAAATCACTATTTTACATACAATACCATTTATTGCATTTAGAATAGAAGGCGAATTATTAAACTTAATTTTATTTATGCCTTTTATAATTCTCTCATCATTTTTTAATACTAAAATATTTAAAAGTGTGCTGATCTGTTCTCTCGTGTTAATGGCTTTAATTATTTTCATTGAAATGGAATCACTATTCTTTTTAAAGAGATATTTTTCGACTGATATAATGTACAGCGTTCTAGCAACCAATCATAAAGAAATGCAAGAATTCGCCACTACATTTTTTTCGCTAAAAGTTATTATCCAACAAGTAATATTAATAGTACTCTATATTCTGTATTGTGCCATTGCCATATATTTCATTACAAAAATAAAATTTACTCAAGCTAAGAATTTTAAATTTACATCATTAATTTTATTGATGATCTTTCCCATATATCATTTGGGAAATTTTCATCGTACAGAAAAGAAAATAATTACTCAAAATACCTTATACTATGGCATGATCCCTTTAGGGCTTGCCATACAATATAGCAGAAAAAATCTACATACAATTTATACCGCTACCACAAGCAATCAAAATAAGCAATTAGTAGTTTTTATTTTAGGGGAAAGTCAAACAAGAAACCATTTAGGGCTATATGGCTATCATAGGCAAACCACTCCTAATTTACAAGCATTATACGACAATAAGCAAATTTCTGTTTTTAAGAATGTCATAACATCAGAGCCATCAACTGCAACGAGCATGAGAAATATATTTTTTAAACAGGGCTACGAAACAAGACCTAATATTAATCTTATGACTGCATTTAATAATGCAGGCTTTAAAAATTATTATATAGAAAATCAATATGTGAAATATCCCTATAAGGATACTCTCATGAGTAAAAACAATCCGCCTAATTCCACATGGGAATATGATTTCTCTCTCATAACAAATACCATAAAACATTTTTCCAACAGATACACCGCCATAAATGCCACATATGACAACGCCGTATTAGGGATCTTAAATAATATCTTAAAAAATAAAGATGACAAAATTTTTATGCTTATCCATTTACAAGGTAGTCATTTTGATTATAAAGATCGATATCCTAAAAATTTCAATAAGTACAAAAAGCCCATTAAGGAATTATTAGCTAATAAATTCTTATCTGCTAATAAAGTTAAAAGTATAAATAGCTATGACAATTCCGTATTATACACTGATTATATCTTAAATGAAATCATCAAAAAGATTAGCACCATGCAAGATCATAAAAGTTATGAAATATCGATAGTCTACATTTCAGACCATGGCGATGCCACCGCTCGTACTGGCAACGGCAAACACCTACAACATTCCATTAATACAGATAAAGACGTTTACGAAATCCCCCTAATATTTTGGAGTAATCCCACTTTTAAAGCTCATCATCCTAATATCATCAGAACCGTACAAACCAACATAAACGCCCCTTACATGAGCGATCAACTTGCCTTTTCTCTTTTCCATTTAGCTGATATTAACATATATAACAAAAGCAAAAACCACCCCATAAACATCCTACCCAAATCCCTATTCAGCTCATCTCTAAACACAAAACGAATCCGCAAAATCGGATTCCGTTCAGGAACAATCAACGGCATAGACTACGACAAAGTACTTAAACCACAGAAAGATTTATATAAGTAAGAATCGCAGCTTGGACTTAACTACTAGTTAAACTTATTATTATAATACTTTGATTATTAGTTGTTTTATATTGAAAGTAATTTTTTTCTTGCAATATTTCTCATTTTGTGATGTACTATCAGATTATCTATAGATTCTCTAACATGTGAGTTTTTAGTTAAACACTTTTAATCAACAACTATAAGGAATAATCATATGGTTACAGAAAATGAAATATTACATTATGCAATAAATATAATACAGACAGGTCATGGATTTACAATGGAAGACCTTAGAAAACTAACTTTACAATATTTTTTAAACGAAAAAAAACTAACTCATAACGATTTAGCAGTATCAAACACCAGACCTAATGAAATAATGTTTTATCAAAGAGTTAGAAACATAGTTTGCCATGATAAATTACAATATTTTTGTAGTCAAAATCCAATAACTAAAAAATGGTTTCCCTTAAACCAATGATGAAAATGAAAAAAAAGAGCCAGAACAAAGCTACAAGTTATTTATAAAATCTATGGCGGATTGTTGGGCGGTGTGCCAGTTTTGGGGTTGGGTTAAGCCAGATAGGACTCTGGGGCGGAAGTCGTGGTCGCCGTCGTCGAGCCAGGTGTATTGGATTTTATCGGATAGGGGGTAGGTGTCGACTTCGTCGAACCAGCCGAAATTGTCTCGTGAGCCTTGGCATATGAGCATGGGGGTTTGGTTACGTATGAGAGAGCCTACTCGTTTATCGTCGTCAGGGGTGGGGAAAGTTATTTGTTTACCGATGGCATGAAAAGGATAGCCGAAGACGCAGACGCCTTTGAAGTTCATTCCTTTATCTTCTAATTCTTGGGATAAAATAGAGGCTACACGTCCGCCCATGGATTTACCGCCGACTACGATATTTTCGTAGGGTTCATCTAATTTACGTAAAACGTCGTAGAATGTTTTCACTAGAATTTTCATGGCATTTGGTGGGCGTTTACGTTGGGTTTTTCGGCGTTCCTGCATATATGGAAATTCAAAACGCACAACTTTAATATTACCTTGTTCTGCAATGGCTTGGGCGAATTCGTTCATGAATTTACTATCCATAAACGCCCCTGCACCATGAGCCATGATAAATGTTGTTTTACCTTTGGGATTATCGATGAGTAATTCCATGTTATTTATTTCTCTTTACTTTACTTTACTTTACTTAACTTTACTTTACTTTAGATATCAAGAAACCCCCAAAGCTTACTTTTTATTAAGCGTAACGATTTTGGCTTTTTTCTTAGGTTTTGCGGGATCTTTTTCGAAAGGGGATTTTTTAGCTAGGATATCGGTTAGAGTTTTCGAGATTTCGTCTTCATCGTACATATTGGGAGTGTTATCGTTTTCGTTCTCATTTTGCTTTTGCTGATCTGCTAGCTTATCCTTATGAGATTGATCATCTGCGGAAGATGTTAAAAATTCTTCGCCTATGAATTCGTAGCCGACTTTATATTCAGGATCAGAAAAAGAGATAATCGCCTTATAAGGCACAATCACGGTTTCCAAGACGCCATTAAAGCTTAGATCTATGGAGAAATTCTCTTCATTTACTTGAAGATTCCAATATTCATTTTGAATTACGATCATGATTTCTTCAGGAAAGCGTTCTCGCATGGATCTTGATAATTGAACACCGTCATAATTAACTTTAAATGAGATGTATAAAGAATTATCTTCCAATGATTCGTATTCGGACGCCACTTTCAAAGATTTTTTTAATACTTCTAGAAAGGCTTGATTTAACCATAGGGGATAATTAAATTCTGTCATGGATTTTATTTTCCTTATTTTCGTTAGCTTGTAATAGGCTTAATTTCACATATATAATATGGTTTCATCTATAATATAGTATATTTAAGTAAATTAATCATTAATCATTAGCTATTAACCATTAATTATTTTGATAATAATGGGCAAGCGTGAATAATTAGATCTATCCATTTTGAAGTATAATTCGGTCTAACAAAGTTATTATTTATTAGGGTCATGGAATTTTTACCATAGAAGGCACGTTTTTCATCGTCTTCGATCATGGTTGTTAAGGCCTTAAATAACTCCTTGGTTTTGCTGATTTCAGGAATGATAATACCATTGATATCAGGCTTGATCACTCGGCTCACCACAGGGGTTTCCGATGTGGCAATTAAAGGAAAGCCACAAGATCCAGCCAGTAATAAGGTCGCTGGAAAGGCGTCGTAAGTGGATGGACTAACAAAAAGTTGAGCATCGGCGAAATAATCATCGTAATTATCATCAGCCTCAATAAATTCGGTACGTCCGTCAAGACCACGGGCATGGGCAGAGGCTATCAAGCCTTTTCTTTCGGGGCCTGATCCGATAATTCTTAAATTCCAATCGGCGTGATCTTGTGCGATGTGTTGATAGGCGTATAATAAAGCGTCCACATCGGCGGTTTCGATCAATTCTCCTGCGTATACTATATATTTAGTCTGATCTTTTTTCCCTACAGGATCAATAACATGTTTGCCCGCCTCGATGGTGTGAGAAATATCTATAAACTTACGCTTATATTTAGCTGGGAAAGCATTTGCCAAAGCTATAGCAGGGGTTTGAATGGCTCTTACTCTCATCATATAGTTTTTTGTTTGCATATCTCGCTCTAAGAGTTGCAAACCGATATCACGCTTGGGATTTCGTGTTAATCCGCTTACTACGGTTGTACCTGCTACCACGGTATCCAGAGCGTATCTAGTGGCCAGAGTCCCCCATGCGATTACCGTATCGGCTTTACAAGCTTCCATGGCATGGGTTAAAGATAATAAATCGGTTGCATAGGGCGAATCTTGATCATACAAAGCCTTTAAACCAAATGACATCAGATCCTTTTTATTGATACCCTTTAAGGATAAAGGAGTCTCTCCCCATGCGAGGTGTTCAACGACACAACCGTCAGGGATATCTTTTATATCTTCTGCATTAGGAGAAACGTCCAACCATGTTACGCCGTATCCTTTTTCCAGTAAGGATCTAGTTAGATCTCTTGTGGTATGCTCTACTGTACCTTTTTTACTCATTGACATTCCAAAAAATGCTATACGTGCTATAACCATGATTATTTTCCTATTCTTTTATATTTTTTTTCTTAAGATTAATATGTTGTGAAGATCGATACATTAGAAATTTCTAATTTTCTCGCCACATTCGACAATCAATTTAGCCATAAGGGGGTTTGTGTTTGCTATGGTATCCATGACCTGCGTGACAAAGTTGCCCGCTTCCGATTGTGAATGCTTACTACTGCGTTGCCAATATAAATTCGCAAATGATAACGCCGATCCACACCATACCCATTCAACTATCATAGATTGTGGTAAGATCTGGCGAGCCTCTTCCTTGGGGATTCCGTCTTTTATGGCTTGTTCGTATACATCCATGGCCTTTTGCGTTATATCGTTAAAATAATCATCACTTTTACAAACCACCCTTTTATCGGTATACCTGCGTGATATTTCGTTCCAAGCCATGCCAATTTGATGTTTCGACAATTGACGAGAAATATATACAGGCGTTTCACAAGCTATCTGAATAAAAGATTGCTTTAAAGGACTAACATGACCGTGAGACACCCACTTTAAGATAAAATCATACATTTCTTGATCACTCGGACATTCATCCAAATGAAAGCCGTATGATACTCTGTATGATCTGTATATGGTTTCCAAGGGCGACATATATAATAATTTAGCAAAACTTTTTGACATATATAATTCTTAACCTTTATTTATTTAATGAATCTCAAAGAGATAAATGAATTAATATAATACTTTAAATACCATAGTAATGTAATATGCTTATATTATAATAAAAAAACATCCTAAAAGCAAGGTATTCTTTTAAGATATTACGACTTTCTATTAAATTATTCATTTTATTTCTTATTATTTCTTATTATTTTAAAAAAAAGCAATATAAAAAGATGTAAAACAATAAACTAAAATATGCCTTTATCCCCAAGCCCTTTATCCCCAAAACTAAAGAGCTGGGGAAAAGTACTTATATAATCTGTAGAATTAATTGTATTACTATACATATATCTTACTCTTTGCTAAGTATTTTTTTTAAGAGAATATTCTTTTAATTTGATATGAGAATTAATATATAGTATAGTATAAAGTATAGTATAAACTTATCACACAATTCTTACATATGGAAAAACTCAATGAAATTACAGCATATTAATATTAGCAAAATAAGTATGACATTCTTAAATGTTGGAATCTTAATATTGGTTTTTAGCCTAGCTTTTAGTTCCCTATCTTACGCCATTTCCAACAAAGAAATGCAACACAAATGCGGAGTGGGAAACGCCAATATAAAATGTTGGCAAAATTACGCCAATAAAAACAATAGCTACGCTCAATTCGTCTTAGCCCTCTTCTATGCTAAGGGTATTGTTATCGATAAAGATATGAAAAAATCCCTAATGTGGTACAATAAATCCGCAAATAACGGCAGTTATAAAGCTAAATACAACCTTGCAACCATATACTATGACGGCTTTTCCGTTAAACAAGACTATAAAAAAGCCCTAAAACTCTACATTGAAGTAGCCGAAATGAAACACGTCCCACGTGCCGAACTCATGATCGCCCGTATCTACAAAAACGGCTACGGCGTCGCCAAAGATAAAATTAAAGCATACGCATGGTACACCCTCGCCAACATCCACGACCCCGACGTCCAAATAGAAGAAAACCACATCTCCCAATCCCTATCCAAACAACAACGCTCCCAATCCCTACAACTCATCAAACAAATAAAATCTAAGCGTAAGTTTTAATGTGGGTTTTGTATTTATTATGTACACTCTTCGGTAGGATATATACATCAGTCCTTTATATTGTTTTGTTGACAATTGTGGGAAAGTGTGGCATATTGGTTATTATAAGAAATAACTAATTGAAATTAAGGATTTAAATATGAGTAAAATATTCCCTATTATCTCTTACGATATGGAGATCTCTCGCTTGGAAGAGTTACATAAGGAGCATGATTTTTCTTGTGTTTTAATTGATGTTACTGCTAATAATAATGGTATCTTAAAGGACGCAGAAAAGGAAGTGCAAATTCTTATTCGCTTAAAGCCTTTGATTGCAAAACTTCATGATCTGGAAATTGCAAGTATTATCCAATATTCTCAATCCATTGCCAATAGCGTCTATGCTGACGGCTTACACATTGCTCCTTTAAGTGTTAATGCCCATGAGATTTTAGATAATTTACAAGATAATATGATGATCGGCATGGAAGTTACTAACTCATCCCATAGCAATATGCAGGCTATGGAGTTAGAACCTGATTACATCGCTGTCGGTAATAGTTATGCTAATAGCTGGTACGAAGCTGAAGAGGATCGCATTAATTGGTTGCACGAACTATCCCTTATTCCCGTTGTGGCCATCCATAAAACCAAAACTTTTGAGAATGCTCAATTTATGATGTATCCCATATCTTAGTTAGTGCCTTTAAGAGAGTAATTTTCTTGACAATAGGTATAACTTATATGTAAAAGTGTTAAAGCAATCTTTTTAAATTTACTTTTTCCTTTATTGCGTTAATTTAAGACGTGCCAATAAAATAAAATCTAAAGAATTATGGATGTTTTGTGGTTGGGGGATTGGGTGATGGTGTGGGTTTTGGTGGAGAGGGTGAGGTCTTTTTTGTGGTGGGAGACGAGGATTGTGATTAGGTTTTTTTCTTGGGTGATGGTGTGGGTTAGGGTTAGGATTTCTTGGCGGAGGTGGTTGTCTAGGCCGTTGAATGGTTCGTCTAGGAGGAGGATTTTTTTGTTTCTTAGGAGGATTCGGGCGATGGCTACTCGTTGTTGTTGACCGCCTGATAGTTCTTTGGGGTAGGATTTTTCTTTGCCTGTGAGTTTTACATTTTCTATAACTTCTTGAATTAAGGCTTTTTGTTTAGGGTTAGGTTTTAGGTTGTTACATACTCCTAAGGCGATATTTTCCCATATGTTTAGTTGATGAAAGAGATTATTATCTTGAAATAAGATGTTAACATCACGTTTATGGGGTTTTTTCTTGGATATATCCACGTTATCAAGTAGGATCTTGCCTGTGGTGGTTTGGTTAAAGCCTGCTATTAGATTTAAAAGTGTGGATTTCCCCAAGCCACTTTTTCCTATTAGTGATGTGATTTCCCCTTTGTTAAAGGAGATATTATCCACTTGAAGATTCCAATCTTCATAGTTATATCTTAAGTTTTTAATTTCTAACATTTTTATACTCGTCTCTTTTATCTATAAGTTATATGCTTTCCATAAGGGCGTACAAAATGAGCTAAGTTAAGGCACACATTAGCTCACTTAATTAGCTCATTTTGCCTGCCCTCTTTGGTAGTTGACTATTAACACGATAAATAATGATAACATAAAAATAAATAATCCGACAAGTTCGGCTTTATCTGTTTGATATTTGGACATTAATTCATAGGCTAAATAGGCAAGGGTGGTATTTTCGCCATTGCCGAATAGGGCGATGATGTTCATATCGCCCATTGTCCAACAAAATATGATACTAATGGCGAATCGTAAGGGTTTATTGATGTAGAACATATGAATTTTCACTAATCTAACAGACCATGATATATTCAGATTTCTTGAGAGATTCCCATAAATATTATTACTCTGTTGAAATCCTGGATAAACTATATATATGAAAACCGACGTGCTTATTATCCCATTAATTAAAGATACTAAAATGAAAGGCGTAGTATCAATACTAATGAAAGGCGATAATATCTCAAATAAGATCACGGCCAAAGCAAAGGATGGGATAATATAAAATAACATCGTTGAGATATTTATGATTTTATCCATATGCTTATGATGTTGGATATTAAGTAAAATCGCAAAGCCTAAAATAACACTTATCAGCGTAGCAAAAAATGATGTTATCAGACTATGAATCAACGCACTTATAAATTGAGGCGATATCAAAATAGACCATGAATTTATATTCATAAGATCTCGGAGAATGCTAATACATACAGGTAATATAAATATAAATATAACAACTATAAACACACTATAATCCATTATCTTCGATGAAATGAATTTGCTATCATACTTATGGTTTGTGTTGAAGTTTGAGCCTTTATTATCTAGAATCATGTTGCTTTTTTGTGGAATTAAAAAAATTAAAGCCATGATAATCCCTGCTTGTAATATGGATATGGCCAAGGCTTTTTTCATATTAAAATCATCGTAAATATATTCATATACTACCACTTGCAAGGTGGAATTCTTAGGGCTTCCGCCTAAAGCAAGAATAATAGTAAAGGCAGAAAAACACATGAGAAAAATAAAAAAACTGGATCTCTTTACGCTTTCTTTTAAGATATTCTTATAGAAAATATTAAATAAATGTATGGCTTTAAGATCTAATTGTTGTGCTAACTTCCAATTTTCATCAGGGATATTAAATAAAATATTTAAGCTAGTTTTGATCATGAATATGAGATTCATAAAAACTAAGGCGTATAATATCCCTGGTAATCCGTAAACATAGTTATTAAAAGGAATGTGTAAATATCGAGTTAACACTCCTGATCTACCGAAGTTATTAATGATCATAATCACTATAAATATGGACGGTATTAAAGTGGAAACCGTTAAAACCGCTGTAATTATCTTAGCATAAGAACTAAATTGCCTAAATATGGCAAGCGAGAGAAAAAATCCCAGTATTACGCATATAAACGCTGTTAAAAGGGATTCTATCACACTAAAACGTAAAGTCCCCCATAAATAACTATCGAATTCCAACCCTAAACAAGCCGATATCCCTAAACTAATAGCTATGGATATACAAGCACATATAACCGATTTCATAATAATAAACTCTTTTCATGGGTAGTTTGTTGCATATCCCCCCAATCCTTACTTAAGGTTTAGCCATAAACGTTGAAGACGCTTCTTATTGGTGCGGATGTATGCAGGAGTTACCGATAGTTGGGTGTTTTTATACTTAAGTAAAGATTTATCGATGGATATTTTTTCTTTAATTACTGGCAGAGCGTAATTTTTACGTGAGATGATTTCTTGACCCTCTTTGGATAAAAGCATCTTAATAAAATTAGTTGCTAACTGTGGATGTTTGGATGTTTTCAAGATACCTGCATAATAGTTAGTTTCTAGATTTCCGTGTGTAAACATGGTAGCACTATAATTATTATTATGTTCTTCTAAAATATGATATGCTGGCGATGTGGCATAGCTTAAAACGAAATCGCTTTCTCCTTTTAGGAACATATTATAGGAATCATCCCATGTTTTTTGCGTAATGGTGTGTTTCATTAACTGTTGTAATATTTGAGTTGTTTTCTTTTTATAGATAGAATCTACCCAATATAAAAATGAGATACCAGTACCTGAAAATCTAGGATCTTCAAGAATAACTTTATATTTACTATTGGCAAGATCTGCTATACTTTTCGGCGGATTCTTGATTTTTTTATTATTATAAACAAAAGCCAGTTGCCCTGTTTCAATGGGGATGTAATGTTTAGAATCGTAAGCTTTTTTATGGATTGCTATGGCAGGGAACGTCTTCGGATCAATGGTTTTTAGATAGGAATTTTGATTTAGGGTCTGAATAATCGGATCAGCCATCTCCACCACTGCATCGGCTTTAGATTTTTTCCCTTCAAGTTTTAGACGTGTAATAATAGTTGTACTACCGTCTAACCCTATCCATTTGATTTTTGCATGATATTGCTTATAAAAAAGCTTAGTTAGTAACTTGCTAGGGCCGTAACTGGATGTATAACTACTGGGAGCATATACTACTAACGGCGATACATCTGGCTTTTTTCCATGTGCTAAGGATGTACTAGCAAATAAAACCACAGCTAAAGCCGATAGGGTTTTATTATTAATGTGTTTTATTAGTTGGATTTTCATTATTCAATGTCTTTCTTAAATTTAAAGTTATATTCTAAATTTGACATTGGAATTTTATTTAATATGTACGTAAAACGTAAGATATACAAATGTAATATATACAAATGTAATATATACAAATGTGATAGATAACAATATGATACACATTGCACACATACATATAATTAAACTCAATTCCTCCGCCAGAATTATCTGGATCAGGTTCTATGGGTATAATCTCAGCATGTATAAACATGCACCCCTAGAGCTTGATTATGATATTAGTATAGATTTAGATTTCTGTCAATATTTTTTTATAACTTTTTTATAATTCTTGACTAATGCTCTAAGAAATGTTATACTTATGAGTATTGAAAATATTTATTACGTTAGGGGAAAACATGAAAATTACAAAATTAAAAACCTTTTTAGTGCCACCACGTTGGTTATTTTTAAAAATCGAAACAGATGAAGGGATCGTCGGTTGGGGCGAGCCTGTCATTGAAGGTCGTGCGAACAGTGTGCAAACCATGATAGATGAATTAAGCGATTATCTCATAGGCGAAGATCCCTTACAAATTAATAAACTATGGACTATCATGTATCGTGGCGGATTTTACAGGGGCGGACCGATCCTAATGAGTGCCATTGCTGGGATCGATCAAGCCCTATGGGATATTAAGGGTAAATATCATAATACGTCTGTAAATCAACTTCTTGGCGGTCGTTTGCGAGAGAAAATGAAAGTATATTCCTGGGTTGGGGGCGATCATCCAAATGATATCTATGATCAAGTTATCCAAGCTAAACAAAATGGCTTTAACGCCATTAAAATGAACGGCACAAGCGAATCGCCTTTCGTTAGCACTCCTAAAGATATCCAAGCAACAGTTGACAGAGTAGCCGAAGCTCGCCGAGCTGGGGGCGATGACTTTGGTATCGGTATTGATTTCCACGGTAGAGTTCACAGAGCCACCGCCAAAGTGCTATTAAAAGAATTAGAACCCTTTCAACCAATGTTTGTAGAAGAGCCTGTATTACCTGAAAATCTCGATTGCTTAAAAAATATCGCCTCTAATACATCCATCCCCATCGCCACAGGCGAACGCCTATTTACTCGCTTTGATTATAAGGATATCTTGCAGTCTGGTTGGGTCGATATTATCCAACCTGATCTTAGTCATTGCGGTGGCATAAGCGAAGGTTTACGCATTGCCACCATGGCCGAAGCCTATGATGTAAGCGTAGCTTTTCACTGTCCACTAGGACCATTAACTCTAGCGTCTAGCTTACAACTGGATAGTGTATGCTATAACGCCGTAATCCAAGAGCAAAGCATGGGCATTCACTATAATAAGGGTGCTGATATCCTAGATTATATGAAAAATCCCGAAGTCTTCAAAGTTACCAACGGCTATATGAACATCCCCCAAGGTCCAGGCTTAGGCGTGGAAATCGATGAGCAAATGGTCATAAAACGCTCAAAAGAAGAACCTCACAGATGGCGTAATCCCGTATGGTCTTACGAAGACGGCTCTCTCGCCGAATGGTAAGGAGTGTGAAAAAGTACTCATTCACCGTCCTTAAGTCATGCTTATGTATGGGGGATTAAATTTGGCATTTAGGCCTGTAGGCCTGTAGTGATAGGATTCAAATAACTTGACATTTACCTTATAAATAGGTTAAAATCTTATTTAATACAATACAGATCATGGAGTTTAGATAAATGACTAGTTTTTCCATATTAGGCATGTTCTTACAAGCGGGGATTATTGTTCAGATAGTAGCTGGAATTTTAATTTTAATGTCGGTTTACAGTTGGAGTATTATCATCCGTAAAAGCATTGGCATACGCAGATACAATCAAGAAGTGGATTTATTAGGAGAGAAAATATATCATGCGTCATCTACTAATCTATTGAATCAATTCCAGATTGCACAATCCCATAGTTTTAATCCGCTTTCTAAGATTATTCTAGTGATGAAAGATGAGCTAATCCGTTCAAAAAAATTAGATATCAAACTCAATAAGGATAGTATATTACAACGCATACAAAAGAAATCCGATATTGCCATTGAAGAGTTATTACACACGGCACAACAGGAGTATACTTTTTTGGGAACAATTGGGGCTATTTCGCCATTTATTGGTTTATTTGGTACGGTATGGGGAATTATGAACAGTTTCCAGCACATATCAAAAACCCAAAATACAGGGCTAGCGGTAGTAGCTCCAGGCATCGCCGAGGCTTTATTTGTAACGGCTTTGGGTTTGCTTGTGGCCATACCTGCGGTAATTTTCTACAATCGGATTAACAACCAAGTCAATGAATATGAAACTCTGTTAACAAAATATACAGATCATGCCTTAAGTGATTTTAGCTATAATTTAGACGTTTTATCGGAAAATGGCACAAAAGAATCAAGCGATCAGATTAATCACATTGAAGAGCATACATAAAAATGGCAAATCTCATATCCAGACGCAAACTCAAAAAGCACTCGAAATTCTCGCCCATGAATAGTATCAACATTACCCCCATGGTAGATGTTATGTTGGTATTACTGATTATATTTATGGTTACTGCTCCCTTAATGAAAAGCGGAGTCCATGTGAATCTTCCGCAAACCAAGGCCAAGCCCTTAAAATCTTCCAAGAATCCTGTAAGTATTATCATAAAAAAGAATGGCTTGATCTATATTGATAAAAAAAAGGTTAGCACAAGAAATCTTTTAGCTAATCTTGATTTAGCCATGAATAAGCAATTTAAAAATCAACTGTATATTAAAGGCGATAAACTGGTGGCATACGGCAAGATAGCCCAAATAATGGTTATGGTAGCACAACACGGCTACACAAAAATCGCCCTAGTTACCATTCCCACACCCAAACATTAACCAGTAATAAAAAGACAGATTATGGATAAGTTTTCAAGTTTCGTTAGCTCAATCTTTTTGCATATCGCTATAGTACTCATTAGCGTATTGCTCATTCATATCTCAAAGGATAAGGAAGTAAAATTAGATATCATAAATATTGACGTCTCACAAATCGCCAACCAAGATTCCCATACCCACTTCGCCAAAGACAATCACGCCCACGCTAAAGACACACACACCAAAGCAATACCTAGCAAGGCGATACCTAGCAAAGCAATACCTAACAAGATCAAGCCTATTCAGGATACATCGACAAAAGATATACCGATAAAAGACGATTCTCCCAAGAACGATTCTCCCAAGAATCAAAAACCCGATCCAATCCAAGATCCTAATACAGATAAAAAACCCACAGACACAAAATCCACAGAGGAGAGCGAACCCCTAAAGGACGAATCCACCCAAGATCCTAACACAGATAAAAAACCCACAGACACAAAATCCACAGAGGAGAGCGAACCACTAAAGAACGAATCTGCCAAAGATCCTAACACAGAAAAGGAAAACCAAGCCGAATCCAAGAAAAAAGCTACTCTTTCGAAAATTCAAGAGCTAAATGAAGATCTCGAAGAAGTGGACAAAGAAACCGAAAACATGGCAGGTAGTACCAAAGTAGCCGATAAAATCAATGCCACAGTACAATCGCAAATCATTAATTTCATAAAAAACAATTGGAATCAGCCCACAGGCTTAAAGGATATTCAAAAAATGAGCGTTGATGTTACCATATATGTGGATCAAAAAACAGGGAAAATCATCAAGTTTATCGTAGATCCTAGCGAAGATTTTGAAGAGCAAGAAAATTATCAGATCTTAAAAACTTCCGTAATTCAAGCTCTTAAGAAATCACAATCCAAACCCATACCCATACCGCAAAAATATTATAAAATCATCAATACCATGAATGTCCAATTTTCTCCTAAAATGTTTGGTAGTGCAAGATAATTATGATCTCAAGATAATTAAGATAACAAGATTATCATAAGATAATAATAAGGGATATACAATAACTTAACATAAGTAACAATTTTTTTCTCATATTTGGCAAAAAAAATATACTAATATTATGTAATAAAATAACTTTTTTTATTGTTATTTAACCATTTTTAATATATAATGCTTACATAATGTAAAACTAGTATAAAAATTAATTAAATAGCACAGATAATATTTAATAAGGAATACACCCATGAAAAAACTTTTCAAATCGACTACACTGGCATTAGGATTAGGGCTTTTATTATCGTCATGTAGTAGTATCAGAGATCCATATTTTACAAAAGCTTTATGGGGATCTCCTGAATTCTTAGCCATGGGCGTAGCCGTAGATCTTGCTTACGCTAAAAAAACTCCAGTGGGCCACGTGGTATCATGGATCACAGGGCGAAACTGTTCTATATTACGAGTAGAAGCAGGCAAAAGCTATTGCGAACCCAAAGAAAAATTCGTCCAAGCCGAAGAACATTGCTATAAAACCCTAGGCGGTATCGACTGCTACACCGACGAACAAAACCAATACGGCGAAGAAGTGGGCGATACCTACATCCCAACCACCAAAAAAGAACAACGCCGTAAAACCGTCCACGACTACTACCGCAACAAAGCCCAACGCCAAGAACACCAACGCCAAAACAACGAACGCTACCGCACCGACCAATACCCCGACGGGCAGTAAAAGCTCTCTCCCCCAAAAAACCAAACCCCATGTATAAACCCCATATACATGCCCCCTCCCCATTCCCCCCACCCACACAATCCTCCCCACATACACCATACACTCACACTCACACCATACGCCAGACACACCACATACACCACACGCCAGATACATCACATATATCATACACATCATACACACACCATACACACCATATCCTTATTTATTGCTGGCCTATATATTAGGCCAGCAATAAATAAAACCCCAAAAGAATACAAGAGATATCAATATTATACACACCAATATAAAACACACCTACCCATCCCCTAACACCTAGCACGCACCTAACATCTAGTACCTACCCCAAAGTAAAATTTTTCACATTACTCACGCTAGTACCTTTTACGCACCTAACATCTAACATCTACCCCAAAGTAAAGTGGGATCGAGCAAACTTTCTATAACATTGTTATGTTCGGGTGGTCTGATAAGGCAATCTATCTAAAGAGAGTGAGTGTTTGTTGGGGTGGGGGTAAGGTGGTAAAGTTATAATCGGGTCATTTCGAGGAATTTGTCGGCACGCATCTGTTTTAGGATGCCTGATTCGATTTTTTGGAGGTCGGTTAGTTCTTTTTCGATGCGGTTGGCGACGGTGGTCATGGCTTCGGTTGGGAATCTGTGAGCACCGCCGATGGGTTCGGGGATGATGTCGTCGATGATTTTTAATTCTTTAAGGTCTTGGGCGGTGATTTTTAGGGCTTTGGCGGCGATTTTGTTCATTTCGCTGGAACGCCATAGGATTGAGGCACAACCTTCAGGGGATATTACCGAATATATGGAATGTTCGAGCATGAAAATGGAATTGGCGGCGGCTAGGGCGATAGCACCACCTGATCCGCCTTCGCCGATAATAATAGAAATAAGTGGGACTTTGATATCGAGACATATGTCGATACTACGGGCAATGGCTTCGGCTTGTCCACGTTCTTCGGCTTCTTTACCTGGGAATGCTCCTGATGTGTCCACAAGGGTTATGATTGGCAAGTTGAATTGTTCGGCTAAACGCATTAACCTTTGGGCTTTGCGATATCCTTCAGGTTTTGCCATGCCGAAATTATGTTTTAAGCGTGATTCGGTATCGTGGCCTTTTTCTGTACCCATAATCACCACACTTTGACCACGAAAACGCCCTATTCCGCCGATAATTGCTTTATCTTCGGCAAAATTACGATCGCCTGCTAGGGGGGTAAAATCTTCTATTAAGTTTTTAATATAATCTTGTGCATGTGGGCGATTGGGGTGTCTTGCCACTTGGACTTTTTGCCAAGGGGTAAGATCTGTATATATAAGGCTTAATTCTTTTTTTCTTTTTTCTTCAAGAATGGTTATTTCTTCAAGCACGTTAACATTTTCACTTGAACGGCGTAATTCTTCAATATGCCCTTCATATTCAGCGATTGTTTTTTCAAAATCTAAAAAAATTGCATTACTCATAAATATATACTTTCATTTTGTATTGTATCCTACTATGTCAAAAATAACACATATAAGAGATAAAAATCAAGGATAATTTTTATTTTAGTCTTAATTTCCATTTAATTTCCATTTAATAGCTCACAAACCTAAACTAACTCATTGAACATTATCCGTTAAGATTATGAGAAATGCCGTAGGATGTGCTTGGAAATAGGGCGACGTTTACTCACGTCTACATAAGCCCTACTTCCAAGTGCAGATTAGCCCATTTATCACAATTCTCTAGGATTGAATTTGCGTTTTTTGGAGTACTTTTCCATATACTTTATGAGGTCTTTGTCATTTTTATCATAGACGACTTTTATTTCTACGAATAGGCTGTCTTTGGAGGTTTTGCCTAAGCCTTTTAGTCTTAAACGATTACCATTGTTTGTCATTGGGGGGATTGTTATCATTAGGGGTGATCCTGTGGGGGATGGCACTTCTATTTTAGTTCCTAAGATAGCTTCATCTATGGTTACTTTTAGGATATAGACATAGTTATCATTTTCGCTTATATATTCTTTAGGCAGACCTGTTACGTATATGTGGATTATTGCATCGCCTGGTTCTCCGCCGAATTTACCTGCACTACCCATACCTTTTACTCTTAATTGTTGTCCATCTTTGGCGTGTGGTGGAACTTTCACATTAATTTTCTTGCCATTTGGTAGGGATACGATACGATTACAGCCTTCTTTAGCTATTTTGATATCTAGATAGACGGTTACTGACACATCTGCTCCATTTAAGGCTTTTTGATGTTCGCCGAAGATATCACGCCATTTTTTACTTCCTTGTGTATGTCCACCGCCTTTATGTTTGCCGTATGCTTTTTTTGCATAATCTGCACTATGGCTTGCACCTATTTTTTTATTGCCGTAGAAATCTATAAAGCCTTTATCATATTTTTCTTTTTCTTTGGGATCGCTAAGAATCTGATATGCTCTATTTACATCTTTAAAATATTCTTCATTCCCACCATTATCAGGATGATTCTCCTTGGCTAACTTTTTAAAGGATTGCTTAATGCTTTCTTGGTTATCCGTTGATTTTAATCTTAATATTGTATAGGGATTCTTTTCTATCATGGGTTATATCTCAAATATTAAATTTTAGTATTAATGGTAAAAAAAATTTTACATCTTATATATAAGGGGTGCTTACTTAGGATCTTCTGCACGCTCCTTTATAATATAAATATAACATCTTAAAGGATTGTGTCAACAAAAAGATTTTATAAATTAACTTAATAAAACTTTAAACTTATTGTTTTACAATGGTAGAGCATATTAAAATAACGATATTAAACTTATGACATTAATCTTTATCATGTTATAAGAAATACTAAAGCGAAGACTAACTTAGATTATGAATGATATTTTAAAAGTAGCTCAAGATCTTGTTAATGTAGAAATACAAGGAATACAAGCCTTACATGATTATCTAGCAGATAATCAAAATTTCATTGACGCCATTAATATCCTTTACAATTGCAAAGGTAAGATTGTCGTTACAGGTATGGGGAAAAGTGGACACATAGGGCATAAGATATCTGCCACTTTATCATCCACTGGTACGCCTTCCATATTTGTCCACCCTGCCGAAGCGAGCCATGGGGATCTTGGGATGATAAATGATCATGATGTGGTAATCGCTCTTTCCAATTCAGGGGAAACTGCCGAGTTATCTGATATTATATCTTACTGCACTCGCTTTTCCATTCCGTTGATAGCCATATCACGCAATCCACATAGTACATTAGCTCAAGCCTCTAAGGTGGCCTTAAATATTCCGAATACGGATGAAGCTTGTATCTTAAAACTAGCTCCTACCACATCAACAACCCAAAGTATCGTGCTGGGGGACGCCATAGCCATATCCTTACTGGATAAACGTGGCTTTACTGCGGATGATTTCTATAAATATCATCCAGGGGGAAAACTTGGTCAGCAATTATTAACGGTGGAAAATCTTATGCACATTCAAGATGAACTACCGTTAATCACAAGCGATAAATCCCTAAAGGAAGCCATAAGCATCATATCAGAAAAAAAATTCGGTTGTGTTGGTATTCTAGAGAGCATGACAGAGAATCATAAAGATCCCAAACACAGGCAACTAGTGGGAATCATAACCGACGGCGATTTACGTCGAATCTTCCAAAGTGATGATTTAAATCATAGTCTTTCCGCTCCAGTGAGTGAATTCATTAAGGTTAAGCCCATAACCCTATTGCATACATCCTTAGCGAGCAAGGCTTTATCCATAATGGAAGAGAAAAAAATTTCAAGTATATTCATCGAAGATAAAGATAATAAAGTTTTAGGATTAATTCATCTGCAAGATTGCCTTAAGGCTGGAGTAATTTAAAGTACAATGATAGATCATACAAACATACACAAAAGAACCATACGAGAAAAGATCCTGCATTTTATCAAGATCTTTGCTCCGCTTTTGGCTGTGGTTTTGTTGCTCTTTTTATTCCTATGGCCGATGGTTCATAAAAGTAGTACAACCAATATTCATACTAGTGTTGATACTGGTTATTACTCCAATCTTAAAACTTCTGTAACCAATAGTACCGTAGTTGGCACATCAACTTCAGGAGATACCTACAAACTTCATACGGATAAAATTTACAAATATACTGACCCGCAATATAAAAATGATGACACATATCATCTAGAACATGCTGATTTATTACAAAATTTTGCCAATGGTGGAACATTTAAAATCCGTGGATCTTTCGGGATATTAAACCGTACAAGAAGTTTGATGTTTTTATCAAAAGGGGTTTATGTACTTCGCAATGGAGAAGATAAAGCCTATGCAGAAAGTATGGATATCGATGTGAAAAATCGCTTGATTAACAATCAAGTCCCCTTTGTTGATTGGGGACCTTCGGGCTTTTTCGTTGCTAGTCAAGGTTTATCCTACGATCTCACCAATAAGACAATTACTCTTAAGGGTAAATCTCGTGTGGTTTTATTTAACAAACCCAATACCACAGACGAGCCGACAGATGAACAAAAAGATGAAAAAAAGGAGCAAAAATAATGAAAAAATTTTCTCATAAATTTCATAAATCTTCCTTTGTAGTTGGCTTATTATTTTTAATAGCTCTATCCGTATCTAGCGTGGCGAGATCTGTTAATAGCAATAGCAAGACTAATACTAATACTAGTAGTAATACTAGCAATGACAAGAATACTAATCAGAATACTAACAAGAATACTAACAAGAACAACAATACAACGGAAACCCAAATTCAAGCGGATTCTTTATCAGATCAGAATCAAGATACCACTACCCCCCTTTATCCTGTATCAGAGATTCCCGATTTTAACGAACTTCTTGTCCGCAAAATTCCTGCAGATTCTCAAGAGTTCACAGCAGATAAGGAAATTAAATGGGATAGATCGCACTTTTCTTTAGATCTGATTGAGAATGCTTATGTTAAAAGTAATCTTAATACTGCCTATGCTCGTGGAAGTATTAATGTTAAATATCATACGGAAAAGCAAAGCCCAAGCAAGCAAACTATAAATGTGATCGATACTGTAAAGTTAAATGACGGTGTTCGCTTTCAAACGGAACAAGTTATCGGCAGTGGCGATAAAGGTGTATGGTCTGTGGCAGATCATAAGGTGCATTTAGCAGGTAAAAACGCCACCTTACAAATTACTACCAATCATGTTACTATCGTTGCCCAAAACTATTTTGACTACAATACCACATCGGGATTATTTCAAGCGGTAGGCGATGTACGTGCCTTGTCAGACGGTAGAATAATCCAAGCAAACGAGCTGACAACAACCATAACTCCCATTGAAGTACTCAAAACTGGTAAGGTCCAAGAGAATCACTCCAAATCCACAAGCACGATAAATCTTAACCAGATTAACGCTATCGGCAATGTGAAAATCAATACGGACGCCCAACAAATCACAGGACACAAAGCTACATTTAACATAAAAGATAACATCGTTAAAGTGGATGGCCACGCAAAAATCATCCGTTATCCCACTCCTGAAGAATTTCATACTTACAAACAGAGAAAAAATAAAACCAAAGGAGTAAAGCCCGAGAATCGTATCATCCAAGCGGATCATATTGTTGGCTATCTAACAAAAAATAACGGCGGTAAATCCACCCAAGGGATCGACAAGGTTACCGCTATCGGACATGTGCAATATAAAAACGCCAATCAAACGGTAATCGGCTCTAGTGCTTTGTATCATCCCAACAGGGGCGAGGCATATATTTACGATGTGATTGCCTATCGTGGGGGAGATTCCATTAAGGCTTGTATGGCGTATGTGAATCTTAAAACTACCTTAACAGAAGTCGGCCCTTGTGATCGTAAATATGGTAAAAATAATCATAAATTTAATCGCAAACTTAGAAAAAAAGGTAAAAAAGTTGACTCTAAAGATCAAGTAGTGATAGAATTAAGCGTTAATCCAACACACACTAAGGAATTAAACAAATCTTTACATAAGCAATTGCCTTTACCAAACTTCGATACGGAATAGGAAATCAGCTTAAGTAATGTAAGGAAATAAGCAAGCAAGTAAAAACAAACGGAAAGATGATCCCATGCTAGAAAAAATATTTAAACGCAAACCATCGAATAAATCCTTAAATTTACCCGAATTAAGACCATTGCCAGATGAAGCCTATGAGGGCTTATACGTCCACCAAGTGGCGAAAGCGTTCGGCGATAAGGTTGTGGTGCGTGATGTATCTTTCCATGTGCGTCAGGGCGAAGCTGTGGGGATCTTAGGGCCGAATGGAGCAGGAAAGACCACATGTTTTTATATGGTATGTGGTTTGATCCATGCCAATCAAGGAATCGTAACACTTCACGGTAAAAATATCTCACGCATGCCCATGTATCGCCGTGCTAGAGCAGGTATTGGCTATTTACCGCAGGAAATGTCAATCTTTAGGGGGATGACAGTGGAAGATAATATCATGGCCGTTCTTGAAGTTTCGGTTAAAGATAAGGGTAAGCGAGAATTACAGCTGGAACAATTACTAAACGATTTCTCTATCGAACCCTTAAGAAAATCCCAAGCCTTATCCCTATCAGGTGGCGAACGCCGTCGAGTAGAAATCGCCCGTGCCTTAGCCGCCAACCCAGATTTCATCCTTTTAGACGAACCATTCGCAGGAGTCGACCCCATCGCAGTCGGCGATATTAGGGGGCTTGTTCAAACCTTAAAAAGACGTGGTATCGGCGTGCTAATCACCGATCATAATGTCCGTGAAACCCTAGATATCGTTGACCGTGCCTATGTCATATTCGAAGGCCACGTCCTAGCATCAGGAACAGCTCAAGATATCATGAATAACGACAAAGTAAAAGAAGTTTACCTAGGCGATTCCTTCGAGCTATAATTTTTCCCATATCTTTCTTAAAGGAATGTGATCTCATAGGGCTAATAGTCTGGCAAGTGATTGGAATGGCTATTCTTTTCTCTTAATTTCTCATTTTGGTTTATCACAATATCATTATTTCAGGCCTAAATATTAGGCCTGAAATAGTAAGACATATAAGATAAAAACCAGATCTTCATATAAAAAGATTATCTTTATTTAGAATCTATTAAATTGTTAGCTAAAATTATAACTATAATTAAAGCTAAATTTGAAAATATGCTTGATTATACCTACATTTCATTATATAATGGTTTAGAGATTACATCTTTAAATTAAGTTACAAAAGTAAAATAACAGGAAACTTAACCAATGGCTTTATCGATTCAACAGAATTTAAAGCAATCGCAGAATTTAGTTTTGACGCCAGAATTACGTCAAGCTATTGAAGTGTTGCAATTAAGTGCAGTTGAATTGGAAAGTTTTGTTGAAGAAGCTATCGCATCGAATCCGCTCTTAAGCAAGCCTGAAGACATGGAAAATTCGCCAAGCAACGCCAATTCTCTCACTGCAGAAGATAAAAGCCAACTGGATACGGTAAAAGCGGAAACCGAAGTTGTGATCGATGATATGCTCGCAGGAAAGTTGGGAGATCTTAACAATTCTGATATCGATCATGAGCTTTTATGGTCAGAAGATACAAAAACCGAAATAAAAAACAATAGTTCTGATGAAAACATCAGCTCTTTAAATGAAATCACTTCACAGAATTATAACGATATTGTAACTAAAACATCCAATTCAAATATTTCCAATGGCGAATATGACTTCCTAAAGGATTCCCTAAGTGGGGAAAAATCCACCTATGAAGAGATTATCGATCAAATAAATTTAAATCTCGATAAAAACAAAAGAAAAATCGGCTATAAACTCCTAGAGTTCATGGATGAAACGGGCAAAATCTCCCTTACGGATGTGGAATCCCTATACTCCAGCCATAATCCCACTAAAATCAAAGGGATTCTTGCGGAATTGCAAGAAAAACTTACTCCAGTGGGCATATTTAGTACCAGTATAGTGGAATGTTTGGAATTACAGTTAAAAAACAAAAACAAATATGATCCCATAATTAAAAGCTTTTTAGATAATTTTGATCTGTTCATATCAGGCAATTCGAAAAAGCTCAAAAAGATCATGAATGTTAATGATGAAGATTTCCAATCTGTCATTGACGATCTTAAGGATCTAACGATCAATCCCTTAAAGCTAATTAACACAGCTCCAGTTATTACGGTTGTCTCTGATGTTATCGTCAGTTACAATCAGAAAAAAAATACTTGGATAGCCGAGTTAAACTCGCAAATTCTCCCTAAAATTTTACTTAATGAAACCTATTACGCCGAAGTGTCCAATGATACTAGCGATAAAAAGGTCAAAAAGTTTTTAAACGATAATCTTAAAAGTGGCAACTTTCTTTTAAAATCCCTTGATCAACGAGCTAAGCATATTTTAGATATTTCCACAGAAATATTAAAAGTCCAAGCTGATTTTTTCAATCATGGCTTACACAGACTCAAACCCTTAGGAATGAAAGACATCGCCCAAGCCTGTGGCATTCACGAATCCACCGTCTCAAGAATTGTAAACAATAAATATATGTCAACTCCTTACGGCGTTTTTGAATTGCGATACTTCTTTAATTCCGCCCTAAATAACACCAGTGGCGACGGTGAAAGATCCACCCATGTCGTACGAGAACGCATAAAATCCCTAATCGCCAAAGAAAACAGCTCCAAGCCCTTATCAGATGATAAAATAGTAACCATTCTCATGGGCGAAGGGGTTAACATCGCCCGCCGTACCGTTGCCAAATATCGCTCTGCCTTAAACATCCCCTCTTCATCTAAAAGACGATATTACAACAATATTAAGTTATAATTTGAGATTTTACACAAGCAAAATCAAACTCGTTAAATTTTAACCCATTAAAATACAACTTAAAAACATTGTTGTTTAACAATCTCTTAGAGAAAAAACAAGCTAAATATAAAAAAAGTTCTTGCTTTTAATATGGTTATTTTGTATATATTATATATACCAAATACAAGTTCGAGTAGCTCAGTTGGTAGAGCAAAGGATTGAAAATCCTTGTGTCGGCAGTTCGAGTCTGCCCTCGAGCACCATATTTAAAAGGCATTCTGGATTTCCACAATGCTTTTTTTACATTATATACTTAAAGGTTTTAAACATGTCTAAAGAAGATCTATTGGAATTTAATGGAGTTGTTGTTGAACAACTTCCAAACGCCACATTCAGAGTAAAGCTAGAAAACGATCATGAGATTCTAGCACATACTGCGGGTAAAATGCGTAAATTCCGTATTAGAGTTTTACCAGGCGATAAAGTAGGTGTTGAAATGACTCCCTATGATCTAACCAAAGGTAGAATTGTTTATCGCTATAAATAATTAAGAGCTGTAAAAAAGCACTTTACCCACCAAACTCAAAGGGGTGAGCATTTCTTATGAGCAACTATCAAGATTTCTTATTACCCTTTGAGATCAAGGGATCTGCCATTCGTGGAAGAATCGTACGCTTAAATCACATATGGCAAGATATAAAAAATCGTCATAACTATCCTGATTCTGTAAATTCTTTATTGTCTCAAACGGCGGTATTAACTACGCTTTTTAGCTCGCTAGTACAATACGACGGCATATTTACCTTACAAATTCTTTCCGAACATGGAATCGTTGGCACGCTCGTAACTGACATCACTTCCGCAGGAGATATCAGAGCCGTAGCACGTTTTGATCAATCAAGATTCGCAAACTCATCCCCAAAGAATCCTAGCGAATCAACTAAGGAATCCCATAAAGAATCCCATAAAGAATCAACTAGCGAATCAAATGGCAAACCCATTGCCGAGAATCTAGAAAATACAGATCTCATAAAAACCCTTATGCCCAACGGTCAAATGGTCTTTACCATTGATCAAGGAAAACATACCGATAGATATCAAACCATAACCGCTTTAGGCGAAAGCACACTTGAAGATTCGGCAACAAACTACTTTAAGCAATCCGATCAAGTGGAAACTTTCATCAAGATATTCACCAACGGCAACGAATGCGGTGGCTTAATTCTCCAAAGAATGCCAGATTCTTGGCGAGATGACATCACAGAAGATCAAGCAGATGAAAAATTCGCCACAATTACCACTTTAGCATCCACTTTAAAAGATGATGAAATTTTATCATCTAAACTATCAGCCGAAGACATTCTATATAGATTATTCAACGAATTTAAAATTCTAACATTCGACTCACAAAAACTCCAAGATAAATGCAGATGTTCTAAAGAAAAAGTAATAAATTCAATGTCAGGCTTCCCACAAGCCGAGATACTTGATCTTATTGACCAAACATCCAAGCAAATTGAAGTAAAATGTGAATTTTGTTCAAGAGAATACAAAATCGACCCAAAAGAAATTATAAAAATAAATTAAAAAAGATTGCATATGATAATTACATAGGATATAATAGTGTAGTGCAGTTCATTAATTTTTAATATTAATCTAGATGTTTTTAACATCGCCCATATAATTATATAAAGAGAGATCACAATATGAACATTAATAAAATCCTGTTACCGTCTAAAAAATTTTTAGCAGTAGCATTAGTAGCTTCAACAAGTTTTCTTGTTAGCAATTACGCAATGGCGAAAAATACAATAATTGTATTAAAACCATTTGCCGACCCTGGTGCTCAACAGGATATATATAAAAGTGAGAGTATTAACAGATTCGATTCGGAAAAAGTTATATCTACAGTTTCAACCAGTTTAAAAGAGGCTCTTCTTAAATCTAACAAATTTGATATCAAACTAGTTAGAGATTCAGAACTTGAAAAAGCAATTAGACAAGAACTTGCTTCAAGTGATAGCGAAGAAGCAACCAACTCTGTCAATTACATGATCAAACAAAAAGCAAGATTCTTAGTACAAGCGTCTCTAACTGCCGTAGATGCAGGACGTTCAGTAACAAGACTTTCTAAAAATGTTTACACATATCAAGATTCAGGCAGTATTTCGCTTAATCTTGCCATTATAGATACAGGAGCAAACGACAAAAACGGTGCTAACGCTGGTAATCAAGTGTTTAGCGAAAATGTTAATGTAACATATAGCACACCTTACAGACGTTTAAGATCCAACGATACAAAACATGTTAATTCTCGTTTTTGGAATGAAATTATCGCCAAAGCAACTAGAAAAATGACATCAAAGATCATAAACAAGCAAGAACAATTATATGTTCTTTCAAGCAATTCTGCTAATAATATAATAAAATTAAACAAAGGTAAACTTACAGGAAACATCCAACTTAACGATCAATTCCACATTGTCAATCAAGAAGGTAATTCCATTGCCGTAGCTCGAGTTACACAAGTGAACGACACATCAGCTACAGCAAAAATTGTAACAACTAAAGCCAGAATTAAAAATGGCTACTTCTTACAAAAAATGGAACGTGAAAACACTGATGATGGATCTTTATTTTAAAATAAAGTGATATAAAACAATGATTAAGTATGTTATTAAAATTGTTAGTGTTGCCTCCGTGCTGTCTGTATGCTCTTGCGTTAAGTACCAAGATCACAAGATTACAGTGGAGGAATATCGTAGCTTAGAAATTACCAAAGCAGATCCATTGGCTTATGCCCTTGCTGGCGAGAAATACAACAGGCGTCAAACTTTTAACTATAATAAGTACAAAAGAATCGCCGAAAACCAAAACCGCCAAGTAGATGTAGCATTAATTAACCCTTTGCCTCTTGCTTTGATAAACGATAGGTACGGCTATTCCGCTGAAGTTTTCCCGCTCTATAAATTATATAGAAAGGGTCAATTTGAAGAAGCCCTAATGTATAACGGATACATACACTCTAGAGATATCAGAGACTCTTTAGGTCAGAACGATAACGCCTTATTTAATAAGATGGGCTACAGAGGTCAACAGGAATCCTCGCAAATCTTACTAGATACAGGACATTTGAAATCTGCCTCTAAAGTAGTATTGCCAATTCTAGATAATATTTCAACAGAAAATAATAATCAGAAATTTGAAGAAATTCAAGCTTTAAATAATCGCATTATCGCCGAGGCTCTCTTGGGCAATCCTGCTTTTGAAAATGACGCCATGCGAGTGGTACAATTTCAACAGGAAGAACGAGAGAAATACGCCAAAGCTTTAAGAACATTACAGGAAGTCGATAAAAATAAACCCGAAGAATACAGAGAACACCGACGTACTAAAAATCAGGTAAGATCCTTATTTAAGACGAAGGGATACTACAGGGCTTTAAGATTATCTAAAACTGTAAAATCACCATACGTTAACTCAACGGCGGATTTCTTACGGGCTTATGCTCAAGAAAAGCATTATTTAAATCGCTTGCAAGAAGATGAATCAGCCGATTGGTCTTTGGTACAATTACAACTTAAGAATGTGGCAAGAAATATCTATAATCCTACGGCCTTTAAGGATATTTTAGCATCTGTCAAGCAAGAACCAAATCACTTATATCATGTGGTTTACGTTCTAGTGGCCACAGATATCGCCCCATCTAAGAAGATCTTATATACTAAAGTCCCCATGGGTGATGATTATTCAAGTATTGCCTTTTCTTTCTTAAATTTATCTCCGAATCCGCATTCTGTGAATAACGTATATATTAACAATAAGAAAATATATAAAATCGCCAGTCCCGAAGCTTATATGTCAAAAGATTTCATTGATCATTATGATCATAATCTTACCAAGCAGATAGCCATGTCAATCGGTACATACATCGCCTCACAAATGGCAGGCTCTATATTTGAGTCCGAAGGCGATGATGATGGCGGAATCGGTTTAGGCATGATTGTTAATAAAACCGTATCAGCTGTAGGAGATCGTATCGCCTTACCACAAACAGAAGAATGGCAAACCATGCCAGCCAATGTATATGCTACAAGAATTGTACTCCCTAAGGGTAAAAATTCCATTAGCTTAAATGTAGGTGGTAAGAACCACACAATAGAGATAAATAAAAACTTTGCCAGTTTAGTTTATATTCGAGCCGGTGGCAATACCGTCTCAATCGATACATCAGAATAAACTAAATTTTTTAAATCGCACTTTTTAACAACAAACCCATATAACTCAAAACATTTAAGGAGATAATCCAATGTTAAAACAATCTAAACTTTTCGCAGGCTTATTGCTTGGTAGTGCTTTAATGTTATCGGCATGTAACAATTCAGAACCTGTAACATCAGATCTGGAAAATATGCCGAAAAACCTAACAATTATTAAAGCAGGTAACTCGGTTGATCAAATCAAACTAGCTAACCCTATCATGGGAATGAATCATGGTAATTTAATGGCTCAATTTGGTATTACAAACAATACCTCAAAAGACATTGCTTTAACCTATGCAACTACTTGGAAAAATTCCGCAGGATTTATCCTAGGCGGAAATAGTAAGGCTAGTATATTCATTAAACATGGTACTCCTGTAACTGTAATTGTTCCCGCTCCAAATGCAAGAGCTAGAACCGCAGTTATTACAATCAACAGTAAACCAATCTACAGAAGATCCCTTAACTTAAATCAAAATGATTATCAAGATATGATAACATCGGTAATCGATCAATTCAGAGCCGAAGCAAATTTTGACAATAGAAAAGCTACAATATCAATTGCAAACTTTAGAAATAGAACAAGCAATTCAACAATCTCTGTAGAAGACATGGGGGCGTTCGTTACTAATGCCTTACAAAGTACAGGACACTTTATTATCAAAAAGAATCCAAAGGATTCAGCGGTAAAAGTTGTGCTATCTCTAAGTGTAAAAGGTGGATCTAACATCTCAAACACTCAAGCAACATACACCGTAACTCTAGATACAACATCAGTAACAACTGGTAATACTAAGAAATATAATTCAGTATTAACTTTCTTTAGAAAATAACATCATCAGAATTGGAGACATTTATCATGAAAAAAAATCTTATTAAATCCTTATTAGTTACATCAGTTGTACTAGGATCAACATTCGCCCTTGGTGCATGCGGAAGCTTAAGCCCCGAAGAATTACAAGCTCAACAGGAACAAAAAGCTAAAACCGCAACAACCCTAAATGAGGCTAATCTTACAGAATTAACAGGATCTGTTATTTCTAAAGTCCTAAATACAAATGCCGTATTTGGTAGCCTGCAACGTGGATCTAAACACAAGGTATCAATTTCAAAAATTGAAATTAGATCCAAAAATATCAATATGAATAAAAAAGATATTCGCCGTATCGTCGAATCTAAACTCCTAGACAGTAACGAATTCGAAGTATACGACATCCTGGACCGTGAAAATACTCACAACCTAGAAGTTACCTTGGAAGATACTTTACAAAATAAAGAGAATATGCGAATCGCAACCTACAAACTAAAAATCCGCTTCCTAGGCGTCGCCGACAACAGCCACCACACCTTCCAATCCCGCAAAACCTACAAATTCAAAAAAGCCGAAATCATCAACAACTAACCCAAAACCGCTATTTACCACCACTAAATAGCGGTCTTTTCTTACCCCATCCCACCCTAACACACGACCCAAACATAGCAATATTACACAACACTTGTTCGATCTCACGTTAGGGGATGGATAGGTAATAGTCTATAATATCAGAATGTATAACGCTTATGTGTATAATACTGTTGGGTTTTATATTGTGTTTTCAGGCCTAAATAATAGGCCTGAAATGATAGATACATATAATACACAAGCAAGATTCTAAATAAAAAAGATCACAATACATATTGTCATTCCAAGTTATAATACTACAAAAAATATTTATTGTAATTTATATCAAAATAAATTCACATCATACTAAATTTTGTATGGTTATTTTATGAGATTAACTACATATAACTTGGAATAACAATATTTAGTCTTGGTCTGATAATTTATAAATTACTTATTCCATCTTTAATTTTATCTAAACATTTTTGTTCTGGAAAAAGCATATTAAATGAACATGGTTGCAATGTTTTTGTTACCTTATTAAATCCATTAATAGTGCTATTAATTGCATTAGGCGTAGTTAAAAGAAATTGCTTATTGTTTATTTCTTTGTTAATCGCATAAAGATAATGCATTGTATTAACTAGGTATTCTAATACCGTCGAGGATAAATATTCAACTAACGTCAATTTATTATTATGCATGCTCATATTAGATTTGAATTCATTAAATTTTAAAATATCAGTCATTATATTTAAAATATTTTGATTAATATTGGTAATATTATTTTTTATGCCTTGTGTATCTAATTCAGGGTTTGTATTTAGATTAGTAATCTGTTTGTGCAATTCTTGTAAATTGTTTGACATTGTGTTTTCTCCATATTTAAGAATTATATTTAACACCATATCAAAACAAATATTTAATATGACACTATATATTATTAAAACTCTACTATAATTACGTATTTAACATTTTTAAGTAGTTATTCAGTATAAAATAAATAATTTTATAATGCAAGCAGTTTTTTTGATAAACGAGTCAAGAGTCATCAATTATTTATTATTTTCTTAAGTTAAGAACATGTATTTATTATCTGTATTATGGCATTCTATTTGTTGGAGACGATGTAATATAGAATTATAATAACAATATGATACCGACATTATACACAATGACCTATCCACATCGCTAACATGGGCTTGAACATAGAGATGTTGTAAGAGAGGTTAGAATTGGTAGCCGATTTTAAGTTCGAGTTGGGTTATGTTTAGCCAGCCTGATAGGTCGAGATTGCCTGCGGTTTTGTGGGTTTTGAGGTTGTTATTGATTATGGCGGTGTATTTTGCACCGATTAGTAGGTAGAGGCCTTTATTTTGTTCTGTGTATAGTTTATAGCCTGCTCCTACGGTTAGGGCGGGTTTTATGTATTGGTCGGAGTATTTTGTGTTGTTATTTTCGTCGGAGATATCGTACATTGCAGTCCCTGCACCGAAGTGAGCGTATAGGGTGTTGTGGCCGTCGAAGATGTATTCGGTTGTGAGTTTTGCGGTAATTACGGACATATTGACATTACCGATAGTTTCTTCGTCTTCTTCTGATTGAGTTAATCCACCGCCAAAATCGTAGCCTAAGAATTGATGATTTATGGGTAGGGTGAACATTGACGCATCGACTCCTATGGCAACGCCATAAAAGCGAATTCCTACTCCTGCGTTATAGCCTCCATTTGAGCTATTGATTGTAGTTTTTTCAAATTCATGACCGCCAGCGGTTTTAACTGATAGAACATCCATAAAGCCAAGGTTTCCGCCTGCTTCCACGTATCCGCCTACATTTGGGTGGGGATTTTTTATTGGTGGTAATGTGTCTTTGGTATCTCTTGGATAATATCCTAAAGCATTCGCCACATTTCCCCCAGCTAGTAAGCATAAAATTGCCACAGTTGGGCATAAAAAAAGCTTTGAAGTTGAAAATCTTAACATTGTATTTCCTTTCAAATATGAATTTCATAATTATATTTATTATAACCACAATAACACAAAATGAATCAACTGTCAATATATTTATTTCTCCTAAGTATCTAAAATAGAATATTATTTATAACTCTAAGGCTATCATTAGTTTAACCCTATCAATATGACACAAAAACCCCTTACCACGATAAATTCGCAGGTAAGGGGGATTAAGATAAAGATTATTTATCAAATATTTATAAATTAGAATTGATATCCAATTTTTAATGTTCCTTGTACTGTAGAAAATTTATTTTCTATCACTACAGGTTTTGAACCATAACCGAAATCTAACACTGTATCTTTTGGAAAGGTTTTAATATATCTTACACCAAGATCTAAATAAAAACCGTCTTTTTTATCAAAATAAATTTTATAGCCTGCACCAAGAGCTACGGCAGGATCTATCTGCATATCTTTTAGGGCGTCAGTATTTAAGACATCATTATCAGCCACTGAAAACGCACCACCGCCAGCTAAAGAAACATAAAGAGTATTATGCTTGCCAAAGGTATATTCTAAGCCAATTTTAGCAAGAGATAAGGCAGTATAAGCACCGTCTAAACCCATTGAAGATACATCAGCACCAATAGTAACAGCATCTATTTTCATACCAAAACCACCAGTAACACCTAAAGATCTTATGTAATCGATGTTTGTATCCCCATCGTAATCCAAATTAGAGTAGGTAAAGTTACCACCTAAATCTGCGTAAAAGCCAATATCATCGGCATGAGCTACAGTCGGTAATATTGCAAGCGATACCGCCGAAGATAATAAAAGTGTTTTTAATTTTGACATTTTGAATGTCCTTTCAAATATAAATTCTACTACACACTCTAACATACTATCACAAAATAAATCATTTGTCAATAGCTGATCCCCTTTAAGTATTTAAAATGCAATATTATTTGCAACTATCGTACTATCATTAACTTAATTATCTCAATAGGATACGAATATCCCCCACCACAATAAATTCACGCTGGGGGATATTTGAAAAATTGATATTTAACAAGAATTATCAATAGAATCAAGATAGGTTAAAATTGATAGCCGATTTTAACAATTCCTTGAGCTGTACCCAAGCCACCTGTTAGGGTATGTGAAGATAAAAGAGTATCTATAACCAATTCTTTTTGAAAAATATGAGTATATCTTGCACCTGCAGAAAGATAAAGCCCTCGATCTTTACCAAGATACAATCTAAAATCCACGCCACCCATTACAGCAGGATTTATATATACTGGCGAATATCTAACATTTTCTTTTGAATCGTGTACCGTATATGCGGCCGCACCTAAACCGATATTTAAAGACATAGAAGCATGATCACTAATTAGTAATTCACGTGAAAATTTAAAAAGAACAATATTAGTATCTAAATAGCCTACGGTATTAACATCAGTACCATCAATAGCATTATCAATAGCAGTAACAACAGTATGCCCTAAGCCTGTATATTTAAAATTTACATTAGGACTAAGAATAGCTACATCCATACCTATAGAAAAAGTATTAAATCTAACGCCAAAACCACCAGTAAAATTAGCTGATTTTCCAATTGATACTTCTTCGGTATCGCTTTTGGCATTAAACATATCAATAAAATTAAAATTCCCACCCAATTCTAAATAAGCACCGATACCCAAATGAGGATGATTAAGAGGATTAGTAGCAGGTTTATTCTGGTTCGCTGTATTGGTATTAGCGGTTTGAGTGGTATCTGTATTTGTTGTATTTGTTGATGTTTCTTGGCTTTCATTAGCATTGGCCGACATTGACAAGGTAAAGAAAGAAAGTACGATAGTCGAACATAAGAAAGCTTGTTTTAATTTAAACATGATTGATTCCTTTTAAATATTTAAGTAAGATAATTAATAAAACACAAGTGGAAAAAATGAGTTTAGATATGTGTGATATCAGCTCATTTTTCACACTTTTTCATATACTACATTTAAGATTGCAAAGAACACACTGACAGAATCTCTACAATCTTAAATGTAGTATATTAAGTTATAATCTATAGTATACATTTTAATGTTTTAAATGTCAATACATATTATGGTTTGGCCATAGCAATTTTTAGTGTTAAAATTAGAAAAAATAAAAAAGGTATGAAAATTATTGTGAATTTTCATACCTTTATAGATTACCGCCTTAATTTACTATTAATTTAGGCTCGTCATCATCAGTATAGGGGGATGATGAATGGTGGATGTTGGGATTGTGGGGGTTGTGGGTGGGGATCTCCTGATTGTTGATAACTAGATTATTGTTAGTATTGGCGGTAATTGTGATGTTATCGCCATTTTTTATCGAGCCGTCGAGAATCATACTAGCTAGATTATTTTGTAAATGCTGTTGGATAAGACGTTTTAAAGGTCTAGCTCCATAAGCTGGTTCATAGCCGTTATCAGCGATCCAATCTTTGGCGGTTTGGTCCACATCTAGAGTTATGGATTTACTCCCTAGTAGTTTATATAAATGTTCCAATTGAATATCGATAATTGGGTACATATTTTCCTTAAATAGTTTATGGAACAAGGTAATTTCATCTAGTCTATTTAGGAATTCAGGTTTGAAAGCGTTTTTCACTTCATTCATGACTTGATCACGCACTAAAAAGCTATCTTCTTCGCTATTTTGTTCCACAAGAACCCTAGCACCTAGGTTAGATGTCATAATAATTAGGGTATTAGTAAAATCCACGGTACGTCCTTGGCCGTCGGTTAGGCGGCCATCGTCAAGTACTTGTAGTAAGATATTAAATACGTCAGGGTGAGCCTTTTCCACTTCATCAAATAAAATCACTTGATAGGGACGACGGCGTACGGCCTCGGTTAAAGCTCCGCCCTCATCGTAACCCACGTAACCCGGAGGCGAGCCGATCAAACGAGATACGGAATGTTTCTCCATGTATTCGGACATATCAAGACGAATCATCGCATGTTCATCATTAAATAGGAAATCTGCTAGGGTTTTTGTAAGCTCTGTTTTGCCGACTCCTGTTGGCCCTAAGAATAGGAATGATCCTATGGGACGGTTGGGATCTTGCAAGCCTGCACGAGATCGACGAATGGCATTTGATACCGCAGTTATGGCCTCTCTTTGCCCTGCCACACGTTTACCTAGAATGTTTTCCATTTGGGTTAGGCGTGTTTTTTCGCTATCGAGCATTTTATCCACTGGGATACCTGTCCAACGAGAAACGATAATCGCCATGTGTTCATCTGTAACTTCTTTACGTACTAGCTCTTGACCGTCATCTTTTCCCTTGGTGGCGGTAATTAGCTCTTCAAGTTTGGGGATGAGATCATATTGAAGTTCGCCGACTTTTTCATATTGACCATTTCTGGTAGCCTTTTCCACTTCGCTCCTTGCTTCGTCCAGCTGTTTTTGATATTCGGCAAGTTTGTTTATGGAATTTTTCTCTGCCTGCCATTCTTCTGTTAAGCTTGCGGATTCTAGCTTTAAGCTTTGAAGTTCCATGTTGATTTTTTCAAGACGCTCTTTACTATCGTCATCCTTTTCTCGTTTTAAGGCCTCTTGTTCGATGTGTAATTGGGTTAAACGGCGATCAACTTCATCAAGCTTTTCGGGTTTAGATGTGGCCTCCATTTTCACTCTTGAGGCTGCTTCGTCCATGAGATCAATGGCTTTATCTGGCAAGAATCTATCATTTATGTAACGACTTGAAAGCAATACCGCCGAAACTATGGCACTATCTTGTATGCGTATGCTATGATGTAGCTCATACTTTTCTTTTATTCCACGCAGAATAGAGATTGTATCTTCAATACTCGGTTCATCGATGAATACTGGTTGGAATCTGCGTGCTAAAGCTTGATCCTTTTCCACGTATTTACGATACTCATTAATGGTAGTAGCTCCGATAGTACTAAGCTCTCCACGTGCTAGGGCAGGTTTTAGCAAGTTAGATGCGTCCATACTCCCCTCGCTTGCTCCTGCTCCTACTAGTGTGTGGATTTCATCGACGAATAAAATAATTTGTCCGTTTGATCCTTCGATCTCTTTTAATACGGCTTTTAGACGCTCTTCGAATTCGCCACGAAACTTAGCTCCTGCGATTAATGCTCCGAGATCCAATTCAAGTAGGCGTTTATTTAGCAGATTATCAGGCACGTCTTTATTGACGATACGCAAAGCTAAACCCTCGGCTATGGCGGTTTTACCGACCCCAGGTTCGCCGATTAAAATGGGATTGTTCTTGGTTCTTCTTGATAATACTTGGATAGCTCGGCGGATCTCTTCATCTCTGCCAATTACAGGATCTAGATTACCTTGTAGGGCTTTATCTGTTAGATCTATGGTGTATTTCTTTAGGGAATCCCAATTGCTATCAGCGTCAGCACTGTCGGCAGGTTGGCCCTTTCTTAGGTTTTTTATGGCTTTGTTTAAGTTTTTTTCGTCCAGATTGGCGTTTATCAAAACTTCTGATACTTTCTCGCCTTTACTTAAAAGCATCGCCAGTAAGATATATTCACTTGTGATATAGCTATCGCCTGCTTTAGTGCTGATATCTTCTGCCAATTGAAGTAATCGACTAAAGGAATTCGACGGCGTTACACTAACCGATCCTCCGCCTGTTACTTTTGGTAATTTTTCGATTTCTTGTTCTATAAGATCACGAGCCTTTAAACTACTTCCCTTAGCGTCATCAATTAATAAGCAGGCTGATCCTTGTTTATCTTCTAGCAAGACGTATAATAAATGCTGGGGAGTTAAAACTTGGTTTTCTCGTCTAATGGCTAAGCCGTGAGCGGTTCTTATGAAGCCCTGTACTCTATGAGTTAATTTGTTTTCATCCATGATGTTAGATTCCTTTACAATTCTAAAATAAGCAATTGTTATTCATGTATCGCTACATAAATATCTAGTTATATATAGAGATTAAAGCATGATATGATCTAGTTTCCGATCATACATGTTAGTAATTATATATATTATATAAGGTGGATACTGATGTATTCCTATCAATATAGCGAATAAATCCTGTTGTATCTGCCATAAACGCCTTAAAATTCTAAGCACGTTTATAATTATATTGTAGCATATCTTTCCTAATTTGTCAAATACATTTTAAAAATAGGTGGATAAAATAAGCTAGTACGCACCTGAAATTAGGGCCGAAACTATGGTCGGTGGCAACATGCGAGATAAATAAATAAAAAAAGCATTGAGTTTTAAAAAAAAAGCATGTATAATGATCTTAAATTTATTTCTTACAATCTAATAACAAGGTTATATCATGCAAATTAAAAGTGTTTTAAATGAAGTACTAGTTCCTGTAAATAAAGCAGGACATCCTTTTATAGGGGCTTTCGCTGCCTTTACTTTTATTTTCTTTTTACTCTCTCAACCTTTAGGGTGGATTGGGGTTGTGCTTACTTTGTGGTGTGTATATTTCTTTAGAGATCCTGTACGTGTTACGCCCACTCGTGAAGATCTTGTGATATCCCCTGCCGATGGTCGTGTACTTCACGTAACAAAAGCACTTCCACCAAAGGAAATATGGGAAAAAGATGAAAATGGTAACCCCATTGAGCCTAAAGCTCTTTTAAGAATTGCGATCTTTATGAATGTTTTTGATGTTCATGTGAATCGTGTGCCTGTGGCAGGACGTATAAAAAATGTTGTCTATCATGAGGGTAAATATTTCAATGCTGATCTTGATAAAGCTTCCGAAGAAAACGAAAGAAACACTCTTGTTATGGAAGATCCTAAAGGGCGTGAAGTTATTTTTACTCAAATTGCGGGTTTAGTGGCTCGTCGTATTTTGTGCTTTAAGAAAACTGATGATAATTTAACGGTTGGTCAACGTTATGGTTTAATCCGTTTTGGTTCTCGTGTGGATGTGTTCTTGCCTGAAGGTGCTGTGCCTATGGTTATTCCAGGACAAAAAACTTTAGCAGGAGAGACGGTCATTGCTGATTTCGATTGTCAAGAAACCGAGGCTCGCCAAGGTACTGCGGATTAATTGCACATGATATACGAAGATGACGACAACCAAAAAGCTAATTTAAAAAAGCTAATTCCCAACGCCATAACCATTACAGCTTTGGGCATGGGGATTACGGCCATATTTAATGCCATGTCCGATCATTTTTATCATGCGGTGATGTTTGTGATCCTTGCTGGAGTCTTCGACGCCATGGACGGTAAAGTCGCAAGGCTTTTAAATGCCAGTAGCCCCATAGGTGCGGAACTGGATAGCCTTTCGGATTTGGTGGCCTTTGGGGTTGCTCCTGCCTTAATTTTAAATTTATGGTCTACCCATGTACTTGGTCAGACTGGCTGGATATTTCCCATATTCTATATAGCTTGTGCGGCCTTACGTTTGGCGAAATTTAATATTGATAGCTCTGTTGATATCTTCCACAGTCGTTTCTTTTATGGCTGTCCGTCTCCTGCGGCGGCGTTATTGGTTCTTAGTCCCTTAATGATTTCACGTTCTTATAATGTTACAAAATTCTTACAGAATCCATATTTTATTTCCTTGGCGTTGGTTTTAATTGGGGCGTTAATGGTAAGTAACATCCCCATGTTTTCGCAAAAAAGGATCACCATTAGACGATTATATATTGTACCGTCTTTGTTGTGTATTTTAATTATTATAGTAAAATTAATTTCCACTCCTTTATCGATCTTACCGATATTTTTATATTTATATTTACTAACAATTCCCTACAGTATTAAAGCTCACCGTAAGGCCTTAGCTCAATATAAAATCGATCATCCTGATGACGATCAAGAAAATACTAACCTTTCCAACGAAAACGAGAGCGAAAAAAAGAATGAGAATAAGAATGAGAACAAGAATAAAAAATAGCACATCCTAACCACATAGCTTTAACCATTCATTTTTCTTGTGAATTTTTGCAAGTATAATAACTGCCATAAAATTATCTTGATTCAATCTTAATTTTTTGATATAATACTCAAAAGTAAAGATAAAATACAAAAAATTACAATCAATAGGAGACAGACAATGAAATATTCACTTGCTAAAAAAATCTTACTCGCTTTAATTATGGGCGGAAGTACCTTAGCTTTTTCACAATCCTATGCAAAAAAATATTATGCGACAATCATAACAGACGGAAAACCTCTACACGACCACTCTGTCAATCAAAGTATTTACGACGGTTTTCTCATGGCAAAAACCAATTACGATATTAATATTAACTACCTTCAATCCAATCGCAAGGATGATTTTTTACCCAACATCAATACGGCGGTAGAAGATGACGCAAATATCATCTTTGGTATCGGCAAAAAAATTGCCAACGATATCGTGAAATCTGCGAAAATGCACCCCCATAATAATTTTGTTATTCTGGGAGTTGATACATCTAAGGTTACGCTTTCCAATCTTACAGGAATCACCTATGCAGTAGAACAAGCAGGATACTTAGCGGGAATTCTTGCAGGAAACTTAACCTATAAATATTCTTCCATCTCAAGTAAATTAAACAAGCAAAAAATACTCGGTATTATTTTAGGAGAAAAAAATCCAGAAACAGAATCCTACGTGGCAGGATACATCGCAGGTGTACGTTCGATAGATCCCACAATTACCATTGTTCTCTCAACCATAAATACTTTTAGCGATCAAAAAAAGGCAGAGAAAACAGCCGACGCCATGATCAGCCAAGGAATTGACATCATCCTACCAGTGGCAGGTACGGCAAGTTTAGGGGCTATTCGTTCGGCACAAAAACATAATAAATTTATAATCGGAGTTGAAAAAGATCAAAGTATATACGCTCCGTCAACTGTTCTAACCTCCATAGAAAAAGACATCAAAACATCTGTTTATAACCTTATCAGAACCGATATTGTAGGCGGAAACTTGCCCACATACATCCATGCAGGCTTTAGGGAAAACGCCATACAGCTCGCTCAATTCCATAAATTCACCAGTATGATCCCAAAAGTTCTAAAAAATAACATTTATCAAGCTAAGAAAAAAATACTCAAAAATCAAATCCAAATACCACACACTATAAATAAAGCTTTTAGCTATAATTCCCACTAATATCATGGCAAAATCTCAAGAATCTCCAGAGCATAAACACACAGAATATAATGATAAACATCTAAGCTTAATGGATCACTTCATGGATCTTAGACGAAAAATAATGATAATTCTCCTATGGTTTGTAGTTAGCTCGATCATCGGTTACATTTTTGCCGATAATATTTTTGAAATCTTAAGATATCCGCTAGCCAACGCCCACAATCTAACAGGATACAAACATGTAATGATCGCCACAGGTTTATCGGAAACCTTTGTAACATATATTAAGATCGCCCTATGGTTTGGCTTATTTGCCACTTTTCCCCTATTCATAATCAACACATGGTTATTTTTATCGCCTGCTTTATATAAATATGAAAAACTTGCAATCTTACCATTTATTATTTTATCGCCTGTTTTGTTTGTGCTAGGTGCTTGTTTTTCCTACTTTATCGTAATTCCAAGAGCGTGGAATTTCTTTCTTAGCTTTGAAAAACTGCCCTCATCGAATTCCTTACCGATAATTTTACAAGCTAAAGTTGATCAATATTTATCTCTTATAATGCACTTAATAACCATTTTCGGCATGGGGTTCGAATTACCGATATTTCTCTTATTTTTAGTGAAATTCAACGTAGTAAGCATAGGAAACTTAAAGAAATTTAGAAAGTTTGCCATATTAATTTCCTTTATAATCTCGGCGATAGTAACTCCGCCTGACATTATTTCTCAATGTTTGCTAGCAATTCCCTTGATTTTACTTTATGAATCATCTATAATCATAGGAAGATTTATCATAAGACCATTAAATAAGACATCTCAAAATGCCTATGAAAATGGAAAAACTCCACAACAACCCACCATAATCAGCCATCATAATTTCATGGATACCGATTTCAACACATAGCATATAACATACAACACATAATACATAATACATAGCCAAGGATTAAGACAATGCACGATATAAAATTTATAAAAACTAACCCAGATGAATTTGACGCAGGTTTAACACTTAGAGGACTAGACCCCCTAGCAGAAAAATTACTTCTTAAAGATGAGATTCGCCGAAAAGTCATCACTCAATCGGAAACCTTAGTGGCAGAACGCAACGTTCTATCAAAAGAAATCGGCATGGCCATGAAACACGGCAAAAAGGACAAAGCCGAAGAACTAAAACAACAAGTAGCAAAATCAAAAGAAGAAGTTACAGTTTTAGAAAACAAAGCCAAAGAATTAATTGACGATCTCAACCGTGATCTTATGGCCATCCCCAACCTACCATATGCCGATACACCCAAAGGCACAGATGAGAGCGACAACGAAGAAATACGCACCTATGGCACAATCAAGCAGTTCGATTTTACTCCAAAAGAACATTACGAGCTAGGGGAAAATCTTGGGCAAATGGATTTCCTAACCGCCACTAAAATATCAGGCTCTCGCTTTGTGATCCTAAGAAAAAATCTTGCCAGATTAGAGCGTGCTTTGTCAAGTTTCATGTTAGACACTCACATTATAGAACACGAACTAGAAGAAGTACAAACCCCAGTAATTGTCAACAGTTCGGCTCTATATGGTACAGGTCAACTCCCTAAATTTGGCGAAGATCTTTATAAAATTGAAAATAGCGATTTTTGGCTAATCCCCACCGCCGAAGTGAGCATAACTAACCAATTTTCCAATACTATCATCGATGAAGAAAAATTACCCATTCGCATGACCGCCCTAACCCAATGTTTTAGATCCGAGGCAGGATCAGCAGGACGAGACACAAAAGGCATGTTACGCCAACACCAATTTGCTAAGGTCGAAATGGTAACACTATCAAAACCCAGCGAGTCCGATAATGAACTAGAACGCATGACAGGATGTGCCGAAAACATCCTAAAAAAGCTTGATATCCCCTACCGTGTTGTAAGGCTTTGCACTGGCGATCTTGGTTTCTCGGCTCGCAAAACATACGATATTGAAGTATGGTTGCCTGGGCAAAACACATATCGAGAAATTTCCAGCTGTTCAACCACAGGCGAATTCCAAGCCCGTCGCATGAAAGCACGTTTCAGAAAAAAAAGCGAAAAAAATACCGAATTCGTTCACACTCTTAACGGATCAGGTATCGCCATCGGCAGATGTCTAATCGCCGTAATGGAAAACTACCAACAAGCCGACGGATCTATCATTGTACCCGAAGTTCTTCGCCCTTACATGGGTGGCTTAGAAGTTATTTCCTAGGGCGTGAAAAAGCACTCACTCAAGCACTTTTTCCCACCCTTTAGAGAGTTTTATATGAGCCATGCCACAACCTAAGCCAAAGCCGAAAACAAAAATAAAACAAGTAAAAGTAAAAAAATCAACCTATGTATGGCTCATATTTCTTTTAGGAACATGGGGCGTTCATAAATTCTTCATCAATAAAACACTCCACGGAATAATTTTACTGATATTATTTTGCATTCCCTTTAGCGTGTTTTTAATGGAATTCATCATGATCCTACAAAATCACGATCAAAGCATGTTAGATTACTTAATAAATGGTTTAAATAAAAATCCATTACCTATATTTATCACTTACGTATTAAAGTTACTTTACCTTATCAATAACATATGGGTCATACTCGACGGCATAAAAGCAATCAAAAACAAAAGCGATAAAAAGGGATACATCTACCTATAAATAATTAACCAAAAATTAATACTTGTGTTGAACAACACTATATGATAACATAAATTTTAGATATGGATATGTTACAATCCATATTACAATTAATATAATCATATATACATAGAAAAAAGACAAAGGCAAAGATAATGGCTCAAATACTTCAAATTAATAAAGATAATAATCTTGTACTAGTTGGCATGGATGACAAAACAACTTTAGAGGTTTCGCCTCTAGATTTTGATTTTGCAATTGCTGAAGGTATGCTTATAGACGCTTATAAACATGAAGATAGATATATTTTCTCACAATCTAACAATACAGCGTCAGGCGTCCCTATTCCTTATGGCATGAAACCTGTGAATAAAATTCCATATGCTTTGTTATTTTTCTTCTTTGGTCATATTGGCATTCATGAATTTTACGCAGGTAACCCTAAAAAAGCTTTTCTATGGATTCTTGGATGTGTGGGATCTATCATCTGTTTATGTTTCCCACTATTGATTTTCATCCCTGCCGTATTCATTTGTGCAATTATAACATTCTGCAAAGAGGCTGATGAAAACGGTCAAATTCTTATTAAAGGCAAAAGATAATTCTAGTCTGTTATGCGTTTGTGTAATCACAAAGAAAACCGCAACGCTAACATTCTTATAAGTAAATGGTAATATCTACTACTTACATGCTTAAAACTATGGAGAATATACAAACATGGCTAAAATTATTAAAATTACTATCGATCAAGTAATGGTTGGACTAGATGACGGATCAGCAATCGACGTTCCAAGATCAGAATTTACTTTTCCTATTCAAGTAAATACGCCCTTAAATATCTACAATCACGACGGTAAAAACATTTTTGCCCCTGACCACAAAACAGGCTTTGAAGTAGAACCTGAAATAGAAGGCAAAATATACGTAAATAAAATAGCATTCTGCCTCTTTGCTCTGTTATTAGGTTTTGTAGGTGCTCACGAATTTTACGCTAAAAGATTCTTTCGTGCTTCCTTATTCTTTATCATCCCAATCAGTTTTATTGTCATTGCTAGCCTAGCAGAAGACCCCGTTATCAAACTAATTATATTAATGTTAGCACTACTTTATCTGTCATACATCATAATCTTCGTAAAAATTTACGCCATCATAATCCTTTGCAACAGAAAAGAAAACCGCAACGGAAATATTCTCTTAAATAAATAATTTTAACAAAAATTCCCTACCTATATTTATCACTTACGCATTCAAGTTAGTTTACCTAATAAATAATATATGGGTTATTTAGATAACATAAAAGCAATCAGAATCAAAAGCCATAAACACGGATATATCACCCTATAAATAATTAAGTAAAATTTAACACTTGATTTATAAATAGCTATGTGATAAGATAACTTTCAATGTGAAACTTCAGTAAATGACTCACACCCATTTAATATAATATAAAAAGCAAGTAAGGATAATAATAACATGGCTAAAATAATCACAATCGATAATGATACAGTAACCGTTAGTTTGGATGACAGCTCTACAATCGAAGTAGCAAAAACAGAATTTAACTTCCCCATTAGTGAAAATATGCAAGTAGATACTCACAAACATAATGATACTTACATCTTCTCACAACCAACACCCACAAACGCCGACGATATCGAAGTGCCAGAAGGTAAAGTAGCGGTTAACAAAGTGCCATACGGATTATTCTTTTTCTTCCTTGGTCAATTGGGAATCCACGAATTTTACGCAGGAAACCATAAAAAAGGCGTAATATGGATTGTAGTTAGTGTAGTAATAAGGGTCATAAGTTATATGCTACAAAAACAATCTATATTTTTCGCATTTATTGGCTTGATTTATGTTATTATAGTAATAATTCTTGCAATTATAACCCTATGCAAAACATCAAAAAACGGCAAAATTCTTGTTAATAAATTCTAATTTAAGGCAAAGCAATGGCTAAAATAATCACAATCGATAATGATAAAGTAACCGTTAGTTTGGATGACAGCTCTACAATCGAAGTGGCAAAAAGCGAATTTAATTTTCCCATTAGTGAAAATATGCAAGTAGACGCTCACAAACATAATGATACTTACATCTTCTCACAACCAACACCCACAAACGCCGACGATATCGAAGTGCCACAAGATAAAGTAGCGGTTAACAAAGTGCCATACGGATTATTCTTTTTCTTCCTTGGTCAATTGGGAATCCACGAATTTTACGCAGGAAATCCTAAAAAAGGCTTTCTGTGGATCTTATTAACTATCGTAATAAGCTTAATAAATTACTCCTTAAGACGCAATACGCTTTTTGTGGGGATTGCTTATAGTGTTGTAATACTAATCCTTGCAATTATAACCCTATGCAAAACACCAAAAAACGGTAAAATTCTTGTTAATAAATTCTAATTTAAGGCAAAGCAATGGCTAAAATAATCAAAATAGATAACACTCAAGTTCTAGTTGGTATGGATGACGGATCAGTTATCGAAGTCTCAAGCACTGAATTTAATTTCGATCTTCATGTGGGTCTTGTAGTAGATGTTCATACACACGATGATAAATATATCTTTTCCCGAAATCTTCAAGCATTTGAAGATAGCGAACCAGAAATCCAAGGCCAAGTATATGTTAACAAAACAACCTACGGCTTATTATACTTCTTTACTGGTCCAATTGGCGTTCACGAATTTTACGCAGGCAACCCCAAAAAAGGCTTATTATGGATTCTTTCCCTGATAGTATTAATAATTGTACTTATTACAGTAGTCTACCAAATGATAATCGCAGGCGACTACAACGAACGAGAAACAGGAGTCGCTATAAATATAATTCTATACAGCTACATCATCATAACCAAAATCCCTGCAATCATTACCCTATGCAAAACCCCCAACAAAAACGGTAATATATTAGTATCTAAATGGTAAACACAACAATTCTTACAACATAAAAATAAGCAAATCGCACTTTACATCCCTTAATATAATAAAGGAGTCAGAACATGGCTAAAATAATCAAAATAGATAACACTCAAGTTCTAGTTGGTATGGATGACGGATCAGTTATCGAAGTCTCAAGCACTGAATTTAATTTCGATCTTCATGTGGGTCTTGTAGTAGATGTTCATACACACGATGATAAATATATCTTTTCCCAAAATCTTCAAGCATTTAAAGAAAGCGAACCAGAAATCCAAGGCAAAATATATGTTAACAAAACAGCCTACGGCTTACTATATTTCTTTACTGGTTCAATTGGTGTTCACGAATTTTACGCAGGCAACCCCAAAAAAGGCTTCTTATGGATTCTTTCCCTGATAGTATTAATAATTGTACTTATTACATTAATCTGCCAAATAATATCCTCAGACTACGACGAACCAAACACAGGATTAGGATTAGCTATAAATATAACTCTATACGGCTACATCATCGTAACCAAAATCTTTGCAATCATTACCCTATGCAAAACCCCCAACAAAAACGGTAATATATTAATATCTAAATGGTAAAACATAGCAATATCACAACATAAAAATAAGGGCAAGCACAATGGCAAAAATATTACGTATCGAATATAATAACATCATCGTAGGTCTGGACGACGGCTCAACAATTAACGCCAATCGAGATGATTTTGATTTTGATATTCAAGAATTCATGTCCGTAGATGTCTATAAACACAGCGACAAATATATATTTTCCCCCAGCTCCGATCCAAATCAAGCCGAATTCGAACCAGAAATATACGGTAAAATATATGTCAATAAGCAATCATATGGTTTACTTTGCATATTATTAGGTCTCTGGGGCGTTCATGAGTTTTCCGTAGGTAATTTTAAAGCAGGATCTTTATTCGCTGGAATAACTGTGGGATTTTTCATATTTTGTTTCGCATTTTTAGGAGTTGGTATCAATGAGCTATCAGCAAGCTTGTTCTTAATTTACATGTTTGTATATTTAGCCATTGCCATATATTTATTCATTCGAGGAATTATAATCCTCTGCTCAACCGCCAACCGAAACGGTAATATAGTTATATCCAAATGGTAAAAGCTTTAAAAGACTTGCTTTGAAATATAAATTATGCTATACTTACAAAGTATTAAGCCTAGATTATTATAGTTCACAACTAAAAGGAATCAACCATATGACTACTACAACCAACAACAATAACAAAAAAGTACAAGTACAAAAAATCCCATACTTCATCTTAACTTTCTTTTTCGGCGAATTCGGTATCCACGAATTTTACGCAGGGCGAAAAAAGAAAGGATTCATGTTCTTAGGATCATTCATACTACTATTCGCCCTAATGATCATCGGAGCAGCCATCTACCGCCTAAATACCGACACTTTCTCAATATTTAGAATAGTCCCTGCAATATCTTTAACCCTAATCGCCCTATTCATCCTATTCATAAAAATCCTAGCAATCTCAAGCCTATTTAAAAAAACTAATAGTAATGGTAATATACTTGTATAAGCCCAGCTTTGGCAGTCGCACTCTTTAGTTGGAGGTCTTGACAGACAGTCGCCCTACTCGAGCAAAGGTCTTAACAGACGGTCGCTCTACTCGAGCAGAGGTCTTGCCAGACAGTCGCCCTACTCGAGCGGAGGTCTTGACAGACGGTTGCCCTACTCGGGCGGAAGTCTTAACAGACGGTTGCCCTACTCGGGCGGAAGTCTTGCCAGACGGGCCGAACATAGCGATGTTGCACAAAGTTTGTTCGATCACATATTCAACTAGGATCTAGTTCCTTGTTCATATGGGGTAATTATTGTGTATGAGCTTGTGGCTAATTTATCATTACTGGCCTACATATTAGGCCAGTAATGATAAATCATACAGCACAAAAAATAAGAGCTTAGTATAAACATAGTTACTTTTATTTGAGATATGCTATAAACAACAAAAAAAGCGATGAATATTAATTCATCGCTTTTTGTGTAATCTTTAAAATATTATATTAGCTCTTAAACTAAAGGAGTGGGAAAAAGTGCTTAGTCAGTTGTTTTAAGCTATGCGTGGTGTATACACCACATACATGAGTATGGCTTAAAACGACTGAATGAGTGCTTTTTCACGCTCTTTTAATATGGAAATTTGTAGAAAGAATTGATACATAGGTGAAAGAAAGGGAAGACTTTTCTATGTAAGGGTGTTTAATAAGGAACTTA
>NQOV01000018.1 GCA_002632265.1 Rhodospirillaceae bacterium MC! | reverse complement strand
AATGTGAATCTTTTAGAATCTCATATGTGTTATAATTTTTAAACATATATGAGATTTTTTTTGTCATATATGAAAATGCTATCGTTTTGATTTATCGTGTTATTTTTTTTAAATATAAAAAAAGTTAACCTTTATTACACTTTTTGAAAAAAGTAGTTGATTCTCTCTAATCATTGTGGTATAACTAGTGCTAGTAGTCCATAGTATGCCGTGGTGGTATATTGTGTTGAGACCTACGATAAATATTTTTGATGGATAATTTAATATGCACCAAAATATTAGAATTCGTTTGAAAGCTTTTGATCATAGAGTATTAGATCAATCTGCTAATGAGATCGTTGAAACAGCTAAGCGTACTGGTGCTACAGTATGCGGGCCTGTGCCACTTCCAACACGTATCGAACGTTACACAGTTAACCGTTCGCCACACGTTAATAAGAAATCTCGTGAGCAATTTGAAACTCGCACTTACAAAAGAATGTTGGATATTGTTAATCCAACACCTCAAACTGTAGACGCTTTAATGAAGTTAGAATTAGCTTCAGGCGTGGAAGTTGAAATTAAAGCATAATTTCAATAAAATAATATTTTTTATTAACAAAAAAATAGGAGATGGCAATAATGCGATCTGGACTAATCGCGCAAAAAGTAGGCATGACACACGTGTTTACAGCAGAAGGGTTACAACTTCCTGTAACTGTTCTAGCTGTCGACAGTCATGTCGTTGCGCAACGCACCAATGACAAGGATGGCTATACTGCGGTACAGCTAGGATTTGGTGAGGCAAAGCCCAAGAACGTTACTAAGCCTTTACGTGGACTTTTTGCCAAGGCAAAAGTTGAACCAAAATTAAACTTGGTTGAATTCCGCGTAGATGATGAAGCACTTATAGAGGTGGGTTCTGAACTATCAGCTACACACTTTGTCGAAGGTCAATATGTTGACGTTTGTGGTACTTCAATTGGTAAAGGTTTTGCTGGTGCTATGAAGCGCCACAATTTTGGTGGTTTGAGAGCATCTCATGGTGTATCTATTTCACACCGTTCTCATGGTTCTACTGGTCAATGTCAATTCCCTGGACGTGTTTTCAAGGGTAAAAAAATGGCTGGGCACATGGGTGCTACTCGTGTAACTATTCAAAATTTAACAGTAGTATCTGTTGATTCTGAACGTAATTTAGTATTGGTTAAAGGTTCTGTACCTGGTCATGATACTGGTTGGGTTAGAATTACCGACGCTGTTAAAAAATCTGCACCAAAGGGCGTACCAATGCCTGCTGGTATTAAAGGCAGTGTTTCTGCTAGTGAGGAGGCATAGATGAAAATTGATGTTATTTCACTGGAAAACAAAAAAGTAAGTGATATTGAACTTAATGATGCTATCTTTAGTGTTGAAGTTCGTAAGGATATCTTAAACCGTGTTGTTAATTGGCAATTGGCTAAAAGACAAGCTGGAACACATAAAGTAAAACGTCGTGGTGAACTTCGTATTACTAAAGCAAAACCTTTCCGTCAAAAGGGTACAGGTAATGCTCGTCAAGGTTTCAAAGGTGCTACCCAAATGCGTGGTGGTGCTACTGTACATGGTCCAGTTTATCGTTCGCATGCACATGATCTTACTAAGAAATTCCGTAAACTAGGTTTGAAAACCGCACTATCTGCAAAGGTTGCCGAAGGTAACTTAATTATTGTAGATTCTGCTACTCTTTCAACACCAAGTACTAAGGGTTTGAAAAGTATTCTTTCTAATTTAGGTTGGAAAAATGCACTTGTTATCGATGGCGAATCAGTTAATGATAACTTTGCTCTTGCTTCTCGCAACATTCATGGCTTAGATGTATTGCCTCAAATCGGTGCAAACGTTTATGATATTTTAAAACATGAAAAACTTGTTCTAACTACTGAAGCAGTAACTACTTTAGAGGGGCGTTTATAATGAGTAAGTATAGTCCGAAACAAGTAAAACCTTCTCAAGGTAGAATGTTTGAAATTATCCGCAACCCAATTATCACAGAAAAAGCCACTAATCAGGCTAATGATAATCAAGTAAGTTTTTACGTTCCTTTAGATTCAAATAAGTTTGAAATTAGAAAAGCTGTGGAAACAGTTTATAGTACTAAAGTAACTGCTGTAAATACTATACTTGTTAAGGGTAAAACAAAAATGTTCCGTGGGAAACCTGGTAAACGTAATGACTTTAAAAAAGCCATTGTTACGCTTGCTGATGGTGAAACCATTGATGTAATGACAGGAGCTTAACATATGGCGTTAAAACAATATAAGCCAAATACACCTGCTCAACGTGGTCTAGTTTTAGTTTCACGTGAGGGATTGTATAAAGGTAAGCCTGAAAAATCATTAACTTTTGGTTTACGTAAAAGTGGTGGTCGTAATAACAACGGTCGTATTACAGTACGTCATATTGGTGGTGGACATAAACGCCGTTACCGTATGATCGATTTTAAACGTCGTAAATTTGATGTGCCTGCTACTGTAGAACGCATTGAATATGATCCCAACCGTACTGCTTTCATTGCGTTAATTCGTTATGAAGATGGTTTATTAAATTACATTATCGCTCCAGCTCGTTTGTCTGTTGGTGATGTGATTGTCTCTGGTGAAAAAGCCGATATCAAGCCTGGTAACGCTTTACCTCTTGCTAACATTCCTGTTGGTACAGTAATTCATAATATTGAATTAAAAGCTGGTAAAGGTGCACAAGTTGCTCGTTCTGCGGGTACATATGCACAGTTAATCGGGAAAGATCGTGGTTATGCACAGATTCGTTTATCTTCTGGTGAAGTTCGTTTGGTTCGTGCCGAATGTATTGCTACTATTGGTTCTGTATCTAATGCAGATAAACAAAACCAAAATCTAGCAAAAGCCGGTCGTAATCGCTGGTTAGGTCGCAGACCCACAGTTCGTGGTGTTGTGATGAACCCAGTAGATCACCCACATGGTGGTGGTGAGGGACGCACAAGTGGCGGACGTCATCCTGTTACTCCTTGGGGTAAACCAACTCGTGGTAAGAAGACTCGTAAAAATAAGAGAACAGATAATTTAATTATTCGTTCACGTCATAAGAAGTAATTAGGAGGTATATGTCATGGCTCGTTCTGTATGGAAAGGCCCTTTCGTTGATGGGTACCTTCTTAAGAAGGCTGAAGCAGCTCGTGCTTCTAACCGTAACGACGTAGTAAAAATTTGGTCTCGCCGTTCAACAATTTTACCACAATTCGTTGGTATAACTTTTGGTGTTCATAATGGTAATAAATTCATTCCTGTACTAGTTACAGAAGAAATGATTGGGCATAAGTTTGGTGAATTTGCACCGACTCGCACATATTATGGGCATGCTGCAGATAAAAAGGCTAAGAGGAAATAATTATGGGTAAGCAATCTAAAGGTCGCCGTGTAGCGGACAACGAAGCTTATGCTGTAGGTCGCATGTTAAAAGTAAGTCCACAAAAGCTAGGTTTATTAGCTGGTCTTATTTCTGGTCGCGATGTTAGCTCAGCATTAGCTGTACTTACTTTCTCTCGCCGTCGTATTGCAGGTGAGGTAAAAAAAGTATTAGAATCAGCAATCGCAAATGCTGAAAATAATCATCAATTAGATGTTGATAAATTATATATTTGTGAAGCAAGTGTAGGTAAAAATCTAGTAATGAAACGTTTTAGAGCGAGAGCTCGTGGGCGTGGTGCTATGATTAGAAAGCCATTTGCACAAATTCGTATAGTTTTGCGTGAACAAGAAGAGGAGGCGTAAATGGGTCAGAAGGTAAATCCAATCGGTTTGCGTCTAGGTATTAATCGTACTTGGGATTCTCGCTGGTATGCTGGCAAGTTGAATTTCGCAGGTAATCTTCATGAAGATTTAAAAATTCGTGAATTTTTACGTAAGGAATTGGCTGCTGCTGGTGTTTCGAAAGTAGTAATTGAGCGTCCTGCGAAAAGTGCTATTGTTTCTATTCACACTGCTCGTCCTGGTGTTATTATAGGTAAAAAAGGTGGAGACATCGAGAAATTACGCCTAAAAGTAAAAAACATGACGAAAGCGGAAAATGTACGTTTAAATATTGTTGAAGTGAGAAAACCTGAAGTTGATGCACAATTGGTTGCAGATAGTATCGCTCAACAGTTGGAACGCCGTGTGTCGTTTCGTCGTGCTATGAAACGTGGTGTACAAAGTGCAATGCGTATGGGAGCAGAAGGTATTCGTGTTAATGTATCGGGTCGTTTAGGCGGTGCGGAAATTGCAAGAACAGAATGGTATCGTGAGGGTCGTGTACCTTTGCATACACTTCGTGCGAATATTGATTATGCAACGGCTGAAGGTCTTACAACTTATGGTATCATTGGTATCAAAACTTGGATCTTCAAAGGTGAGATTATGGAACACGATCCTATGGCTAGTGAGCGTTTAGCTACTGCTAATACGGATAATAAACGTTTTCGTAATAAAAACAAGAAATAAGGAGAGGATTCTAGCAAATGTTAAGTCCTAAACGTACTAAATTCCGCAAAATGCACAAGGGCCGTATTCACGGCCAGGCAAAAGGCGGTACAGCACTTAATTTTGGAACTTACGGTTTAAAAACTGTAGAACCAGCTCGTATTACGGCACGTCAAATTGAGGCGGCTCGTCGTGCGATGACTCGTCATATGAAGCGTGCTGGTCGTGTTTGGATTCGTATTTTTCCAGATGTGCCTGTAACAAAAAAACCTGCCGAGGTTCGCCAAGGTAAAGGTAAAGGGTCTGTTGAATATTGGGCAGCTAAGGTTAAGCCTGGGCGTATCATGTTCGAAATAGATGGTGTTTCAGAAGATGTTGCAAAGAAAGCTTTTGAGCTTGCGTCAGCTAAATTACCAGTAAAAACACGTGTTATCGTGCGTATGGGTGAGGGGAGCTAATCATGAGTAAAGCAGAAGAACTTCGTGCAAAGTCAGCTGATGAGTTGAAGAAGGAACTATTAAGCCTTCGTAAGGAATCTTTCAACTTACGTTTTCAAAAAGCAGGTGGTCAGTTAGAAAACTCGGCTCGTGTACGTCAAGTACGTCGCGAAATAGCTAGAGTTAAAACTGTTCTACATGCTAAAACTAATTAAAACTTGGAGTTAAGGTAAATGCCTAAACGTATTTTACAAGGTACAGTTGTAAGCGACAAAGCCGATAAAACAGTAGTTGTTTTAGTGGAGAGACGTGTAATGCACCCTCTTTACAGAAAATTTATTAAACGTACTAAGAAGTATATGGCACATGATGAAAATAATTCTTTCAAAATGGGTGATACTGTTCGTATAATAGAAAGTCAACCAATTTCCAAGCGTAAGCGTTGGGCTGTATTAGCCAACGAAGCTTAGAATTGCTGTTAAAAAGATCTCTTTATTTTCTAAATAAAGAGATCTTTTTTTTGTTGATTTTTTTTAATTTATGCTTATATATCATAAAAAGATAATTATAATTTCACTAGAGAAAGAGTAAAAAATATGGAAAATTTCACGCCGTTTTTGTCGCTGATTGGTGGCTTGCTGATAGGTATAGCCAGTTTAGTTTTAATGTTGGGTATGGGGCGAATTATGGGAGCGTCTGGGATAATATCTGGTATTATTGATGTGAAAAATATCAGGATAAAAGATATCTCATGGCGTATTTCTTTTGTGATTGGTATGATTATCGGAGCGTTACTATATGCCAAATTCACACAGATGAATTTAGGCGAAAGCATTCACATAAAAGCATCTTATATTACTTTGATTATCGCTGGATTATTTGTTGGTTGCGGTACGGTGCTTGCTAAGGGTTGCACATCAGGTCATGGTGTATCGGGATTGGGCAGATTGTCCAAGCGTTCCATGGTGGCGGTAATTGTTTTTATGGTTGTTGCCGTTATAACAGCGTCTATAATTCACAATTTTATTTTATAACTCATAGAAAAGAAGAAGAAAAAGAATATGCGTACAATAATATCTTTTATATCAGGAATTTTATTTTCCATGGGTTTGTTGATTAGTGGCATGGCGAATCCGCAAAAAGTCTTAAATTTTTTGATAATTAACAAAGACTTTCCCCATTCGTGGGATTGTTCCCTAGCATTTGTAATGATTGGAGCGATATTCATAACGGTAGTCATGTACTTTGCCATAAAAAGGGGAATATTGAAAAAGCCCCTAATAGGCAATTTTCAAATTCCCACCACAAAAATTATTGATACTCAATTAATAGTAGGATCAGTATTATTCGGCATAGGCTGGGCGATTGCAGGTATATGCCCAGGCCCTGCCGTTGTTCTTTTGGCTTTAGTACCTTTAAAAGCCTTATGCTTTTTCATTCCCATGTTAGTAGGAATGTACATTTCTAAACGTATCAGTAGATCTTAAAGGGGTGTGAAAAAGCATTCATCTTAGCGGTTATTATTTAGCTCCTGCTCTTTTTAGTAGCTTGATAACTACTTCATTATCTGAATAGTCTTTGGCATATTGTAAGGCGGTTTTGCCTGCTTTATCACGGATGTTAACTTTTGCCCCTGCTTTTATAAGTATAGATGTGATATCGTTTTTATATGGGGCATCGTGTTTAATTGCATATAGTAATGGGGTTTCGCCTAGTTTATCGGTTATGTTAATTTTGGCTCTAGCTCTTAGCAAGAGTTTAAGATTTTTAGGGTGTCCAGCATAATATATGGCAGTCATGCCTTTATTATCACGTATATTAATATTAGATCTTCTTATTACGATGTGTAGCATGTCTATCATATAATCGTCAGAACTGTCTAGAGCTTGCATTAGTATGGTTTTGCCTTCTTTATTTTGGGCGTTAACTTTCGCCCCTGCTTTTAGTAGAAGTTTCAATGATTTAACGTTGTTATAGATATTCATCATTGGAGGGTTACCGTTTTCATCTGCATGATTAACATTAATTCCCTTTTGGATTAAGTATTTTACCATTTTATCATCACTTATTAATATGTATAATAGATTTTGACCTTCTTTATTAGTAACATTAATATTAGCACCTGCATCTATTAAAAGACTAACTTTATTTTTACAATTGGAACTGCACCAGTTTAAAACGCCAGATAAAGCGGTGTTCCCTTTTGTATCTTTGATTTTAACGTCAGCCCCTGCTTTTAATAGTGCTTTTATAATTGCAGTTTGAGGCTCGACTTTGTCTTTATATTCACCCTTAATAGCATAAAATAAGGCGGTTTTACCGTAATCCCCTTGGGCATTAACGTCCGCTCCTGCTTTTAATAATATATTAACTATTTTTAAATGATATTGTTCAACAGCATTCATTAGTGGAGTATTCTTGCCAGAATCAGTAGGGGAATAAGTTTTGGGAGGAATAGGGCTAACTCCTGCTTGTAGTAGGGTTTTTACTTTTCCTATATTAGAATCTTCTTCACTCGTTGTATGTAGTAATGCTTTATATCCTGCACCATGAAAATCTATCTTAGCTCCTGCTTTTAATAATATATTAATAAAGTTCGCCTTAGTGTTATAACCAGCATATACTAATGGTGTATTATTAAATTTATCTATGGCATTAACATCAGCTCCAGCTTTTATTAAAGCCTCAATAACTTTAGGATCGGAATTGTGTTCAACGGCGTACATTAAAGGAGTTTCTTTATTTTTATCGGCATTATTAATATCCGCACCATTTTTAATGGCGGTTTGGACTTCTGCGAGTGTTATATCATCTGAGTTGGAATAATTAATAAATAAATTGTTAGGGTCATGTTTTGTAACACAAGCCGTTAATAATACAGCACAAGAGATGAGAATTAATAATTTTGTTTTCATGGGTCAAGACCTTAAATTCTTGTTAAAATAAATGTTATGTACATACTATCATAAAGACATTATTAATAAAAGGTAAAAAAATAACAGTGGAAAATTATTCTCACTGTTATTTTTTTGTAGCTATAATACTATATCTTACTTACTAAAAGGTTGCAACGATTGCACCTTTGTATTGTTTTTGGATGTAGTTTTTAACTGTTTTAGATTGTAAAACCTTAACTAATTTCAGAATGGCTGATTTTTTAGCGTTGGCTTTTTTCACTACTACGATGTTGGCGTATGGTGATTTTGCGTCTTCAACAATTAGACCGTTTTTCATGGGATTTAAGCCCGCTTGAATGGCGTAGTTGCCGTTGATAACTGCTCCACCAACATCTTGTAATATACGTGGTAATTGTGGAGCTTCTACTTCTTTGAATTTGAAGTGATGAGGGTTGGATTTAATATCGTCGATGGTAGATTTTAAATTCTTAACATCAGCCAGTTTAATTAAGCCCGCATTTACTAATAAAATCAAAGCTCTAGCCTCGTTACTAGGATCATTTGGTACGGCAATTACAGAGCCATTTTTTATAGATTTTAAGCTTTTGTATTTTTTAGAATATAAAGCTAAAGGCTCTACATGGATTTTAGCGATACTTACAAGATCTTTGATCTTATGACTAGCAGTAAAAGATTCTAAATATGGTAAATGTTGGAAGTAGTTAGCGTCCAGATCGCCACTTTCTAAGGCCATGTTAGGAGTAACATAATCTGTAAATTCTTTAATTACAAGATTTACACCTTGTTTAGCAAGAATGGGTTTAACAAGTTGTAAAATTTCCGCATGTGGCTTAGGAGTAGCCCCAACGATTAATTTAACATTTCTAGCAAAAGAGTTGCCAGCGAATAAAGTAGTGGCTATCACGGCCACAGATAATAAAGTTCTTCTCATTAATAAAGTTCCTTTTATAAAAATAAAGTAAGTTAGTAGTTGTAACTTAATAACAGATGATATACTATTTTTTTTCTTAAGTCAACTACTTTTTTACAGATTCTAGCTTTTTTTATTGTATTAAGTATGTATATATGTCAAATAACTTGAATTATTTATTTATAACAGATTATTTTTTATAAATATTTACTTCTTTGAAATACCACGTTTTTTTCTTACGCTATATACTAAGATATCGCCGACAATTTGGATTATTTGGACTATGATAATAATAGCAACAACGCTCACAAACAAGACACGAGGTTCGAATCGTTGATAGCCGTAGCGGATAGCAAGATCGCCGATTCCACCACCGCCTAAACTACCTGCCATGGCTGACGCACCGATAATATTAATGATAGTAATAACCATATCATTAATCAAGCTGGGAACGGATTCAGGTAGGATAACTTTAAAGATAATATCAAAGTTATTCGCTCCCATAACTTTCGCAGATGAAATTAATTCCTTATTAACTTCCGAAAGGGAATTTGCTATCAAACGCCCAACAAAGGGGATCGCTAAGATAGTTAATGGCACAATAACCGCTACCGGCCCAATTGACGTCCCGACTAATATACGAGATAGGGGGAAAACGATTACCATTAAGATAATAAATGGGAATGATCTTAAAATATTAACTGTGGTATCTAAAACTTGATGTATTATTTTATTGGGAAATATCCCTTCTTTTGATGTGGATTGAATCAAGATCCCAAGCATTAGACCCAAAATTCCTGCAATAATCGTACTAACAACAACCATTAGAGCGGTTTCAGTTAAGGAATTACCCAATAAATGAAAAGTTTTTGCCCACGAAATAGAATCAGACATTTTAAACCTCCTTTTCAATCAATCGGCTAAGATCCGCATGATGTAATAGATCTTTAGTGTGTTTGTTCACATTATTATTGTTGATGATATCTTTTACTAATCCTTGATCGACCACTCGTCCTTCGTGCAGTACGGTTACTTTGTTGCACATGGCTTTTACCACTTCCATTTCGTGGGTAACCATGATCACGGTTAGGGATAATTCATCCCTTAATTTTATGAGTAACTTTAAAATTGACGCTGTGGTTTTTGGGTCGAGTGCTGATGTGGATTCGTCGGAAAATAGCACTGTTGGGTTATTGGCTAAGGCACGAGCAATGGCCACACGTTGCTTTTGTCCGCCCGAACACATGGATGGATAATTTCTTGCTTTGTCAGATAAGCCGACGATTTCAAGAAGTTCTTTTACTCGATGATCTATAAATTCTTTATTCTTATGCCCTGCGAATTCCAAGGCTAAAGCCACATTTCCATATACTGTCCTTGATGATAACAAGTTGAAATGTTGGAAGATCATTCCAATATTGTTACGATACTTGCGAAGTTCTGCTCCAGAATAATCTAAAATATTATCGCCGTTTAATAATATTTGCCCTTCGTTTGTATCTTCTAATCTGTTTAATAACTGCATTAGCGTTGATTTTCCAGCACCTGATAAACCAATAATACCATACATATCGCCACTCTCCACATTAATATTGATGTTTTTCAATACATGGAAGCCATTGGGATAGGTTTTTGAGACATTTCTCACTTCTAAAAATGACATAAAGTTCTTACCTTAAAATAAAATTATCATAATCACAGCCAAATTCCATACAAACGCCAGACAAATGCCACACAAACGGCAAAAGTAGTATCTTACACAATAAAAACAATAGGATACAAATAGACTATCTGTGCGAGAAAACAATCTTTTTCCCCGAGTTTTTTGGAACTTGGTGTACGCTATAATGTTAGCATATGGATTATACATAGGTCAACCTTTGTTTTTATTAGCTTGATTATTTTCTCATTTTACTTATAAAATCTCATTCTTTATCTTGAAAAGTTAATTAGTTAACATTACATACTTTTTTGTATTGAATACATACTAACATGATAGCTTATTGAAATAGGAAATATTCTTAGCTTTCTCAAATATTTATAACTCAATACGAATCATATGTCTAATCATATGTCTAATATTTTAAATATTAACAACATTAAACACATGTAATATCAAATACATAGTATATTTAAACAGGATAATCATAATGAAAAAATTTCTAATAATGACAACAGCATTAATCGGTACGACTTTGGTTGCAAATCTAGGGAATGCCATGGAGATGAATACAAATAAAGTAGATGTATTCTTAAATGGGGATATCGAATCAACTATCTCGCTAGCTCACAATAACGCAAAAGCATACAACAGAATCACAGGGGAAAAAGTCGACTGGCATCAGGTAAGAATTCCAGGGGCAGAACATAGCGGTTTCAAAGATCTTAATAGTGATATTTGGACCGAGGCATATGTGGGCATAATTGCCAATATCAATGTGGATCATGATGTTGTAAAGCAAGTTATGGGCCATGTGGGCTTAGTTGACGGTTCGGATACTTTCTTGCATGATCATACGGTTGATACCTATATCAAAGTGAAAACTAAATTCGGTGATCTTACCGTCGGCGACCGTGATTTCACTGATGAGATGATGATCACTGGTGGAGCGGATTATGATACGGATGAAGATGAATATCTTATTCCTGATGCCTCTGATACGCCTTATTTATCGGCTGGGGAAACTCCTGTATATGCGTCTAATACTCAATGGTATTCAGCCGAAAGCGATTTGGATCTAGCCGAGGGTTCAGAAGCTAGAATTCAATATAAATCGCCCCTAATGGCAGGCTTTAACATTGGGGCTTATATGGCCTTATCAGGAGATGACGGAGCTATCACAGCGTCCGACAATGACGGATTCGCCTATCTGCAAGAAAATACTTATGATCGTTCAACACGTGCAGATTATTCCTATGGTGCGGGTGTATCTTATATGCACGATTTCGCCAATCATTTATTGCTTGATGCTGATGTATTGTATCAAAATCATGGTAAAACTAATGTGGCAATTGTATCAGGTAAAGTTATTATTCCCATGGAAAGTATGGACCATGCAAACGCCGATATTATGAAGAGCGTTGATCCTGCACATGTTACCTACGATCGTTCTTTATGGCTAAAAGGTGGCTATACAATGGCACATAGTACCTATCAAAATGATATGACTTTAGCTCATTATTATATGTATGGCGATCCTTATTATAAAGGGAAAAAGGGCGTGAATCATAATATGTATGGATCTGTTGGGATGTCTTGGGATTATTTTGATATGGGGCTTGGGATCTTTGGTGGATTCAACAAGGTGCAAAGTGCCGTTGGCTTTGGAGCAGAAGCGGGAATCAACATAACCCATGGAGTGCATTGGACAGTGGCAAGACTTAACATGGAACACAGAAAAACCGATATGAAAGCCTCAACTATCGGTATGGAAGAAAGTCAAACCGCCTATAGTTTATCATCAAAATTAAAAATTAGTTTTTAATCTATATATATGATACAATATAGTATATAAATTGATAATAAATATGAAAACAGTAGATTATATAAATGTAATCTACTGTTTTTGTTTCTGGGATCTATGACAAATAAATTATATTTTATCTTGTTAATTATTTGTAAAAATATTCCAAAATTCTATGATAGTAAAATGCTAATATTTATACTTAATACATCTTTTTACTATCTGTTTTCTTATGTATGGGATGTGTAATCTGTGGGCGTAATATATTATATTGAATTTGTTATACATTTAAAGTTTATGGATAGATATGTTGTTATTATTTATAAATCTATTTTTTTCTTAATTAGCAAATAAATATATTATTAAAAATTCATGTAAAAAATGTATGTTTACAAATATTTATAGTTATTATTTTACCCTATTAATTACAATAAGCGAAATTAGTATAAATATTTATTGTTATTTAACGAATTATATTTTATAATATAATGTAAACAATTAAAATGTAAATATTTAAAATGTATAATTAAAAAAAGGATATCATTTCATGTTAAAAGCTCTTTCAATCAAAAACGCATTTATTCTTATATTGGTTTTGTCTGTGATTGGTTTTGGTACTATTTTTATAGTAAATAGACTATCTATGCAAGAAACCGATATCGTAGTACAAAATTACATGCAAACTAAAAAGAATACTCCTAAGTATATGGTAAAAACCGCACAAAGAGCGGTGGAACGCTTAGAAGAATTACAATCTCAAGGTAAGTTAAGCCAAAAAGAGGCTCAAGATATGGCCATGAGTATGGTAAACAAAATGGCCTTTGATCCTACTCATTATGTGTATATTATGGATGACGGTGGGCGTATTTTATTTCATCCAACCATTAACGATCATACAACCGATGAAACCAAAGGAAATGGCGTTCATCCAACCGCTCTTAGAAAGCTTTTGCAAGCCTCAAAGGATTCGGCTTCAGGGACGTTAGTGGATTATGTATGGGATAATAACACATCTAAAACAAGTTATGTTTATCGTACTAAATTATGGCATTGGTCTTTAATGGCGGCCATCGTTACTCAAGACGCCATTGACGTGCATAACACTTTAAATAGATACGATAATTATATTACTTTATCAATTAGCATTTCCGCATTGGTTTTGATCATATTTGTAATTGTTATGACTCTTGATATTGTTGGTCAGTTAAGAAAAATTACTGCTCACATTGCAAGAATGGCCGCAGGGGATTTATCAGAAGAGGTTCGCCAAAAGGATTATAATTCGTCAATCCGTTTGATTGGTTCACAAATTGAGATATTTAGATCCCAGTTAAAATCTGCTAAAGAATCCGAGGCACAACAGGAAGTTAATCTTAAACGTGTGGAAGAGGAGGCTAAAAAGGATCTCTTACAACGTATTGGGGTTTTTGAAGAAAATATTTCAGGTGTAATCGAATTATTTGCGAACTCATCGAAATCCATGAAAAAGACAGCAAATAATATGCAAGGGATTGCCAGCGATTCGGAAGAACGTGCGGTTAAGATAACACAATCGGCGAATACTTCATCGGAAAATATCGACCGTGTGGCCACTTCAGCCGAAGAAATGCACTCATCGATCCAAGAAGTGAGCAAGACCATTTCCGAAGGTGCTGAGAATGCTCAAAAAGGGGCGACAGAAGGGGAAAATACTGTTGTAACCATTGAAACACTTGTGCAATCTGTGGGTAAAATTTCCGAAGTGGTAAGCTTGATTACAGATATTGCCGATCAAACAAACTTACTTGCCTTAAATGCTACCATTGAGGCCGCTCGTGCTGGCGACGCAGGTAAGGGGTTTGCTGTTGTGGCGTCGGAAGTGAAAAACCTAGCCGAGCAAACCGCCAAAGCTACCGAAGAGATTCGCTCGCAAATCGAAACCGTACAGGGCGAAACTTCCGAGGCCTCTGTGGCAGTTAAGAGAATCGTGGAAGTGATCCAAAAAACATCAGAACGTTACGGAGCTATTTCTTCAGCCATTGACCAACAAACTACAACCATGGGTAACATTAACCAAAGTATGGAAACAATCCGCATAGGAGCACAAGAAATTTCTTCAGGTATCGACGAAGTTAAAAGCGGATCGATAAAAGTTAATACTTCATCTCGTAATGTTCTTGATGCCTCTCATGAATTGGAAGTTGAAACCAAAACTTTAAGATCTACCGTGGCGTCATTCCTTGAATCCATGAAGAAGTAGATTGAAGAAATAGCTTGAAATAGCTGGATATAGATAGCCTATACTTAATAGCTAGCGGTGAAATTTTTGTATATTTTGCTTTCGGTTGTGGGATTATATTCTACTTTTTCCACTTTAGAGGCGGGGCTACCTGTATGGCATAATTCTATAACTTTTTGTAGGTTTTCTTCTGTTCCTTGGATGACTGCCTCAACGCTGTTACCCTCGTAGGAATTGCAGACCCAACCGCCTACATTGTTTTCCAAAGCAACTTTCGCTAGCCACCAACGGAAAGAAACGCCTTGTACTAGTCCGTATACTGTTAATGAATAGCAACGTAAATCCTTTAGATCTTCCGTGCTATGTCTGATTTTTTTGTTTTTCACTTTTAGGTATATCTTATTAATGAATAGATCCTTTAAAAATGCTTTTATACTCATTTTAATTGCTCCTATATGTTTCTATAATCCTATATGTTTTCTATAATCCTAAATGTTGCCAGATATCGTCAATGCGGGTTATGGTCTCTTGATCCATTTCTAGCTTTTTGCCCCATTCTCGTGAAGTTTCGTTGGCTATTTTGTTGGTGGCGTCTATGCCCATTTTACCGCCTAATCCCTCTAAGGGGCTAGCGAAATCTAAATAATCAATGGGGGTGTTATTGATCATCATCACATCTCGAGAGGGATCGGAGCGAGTGGATACTGCCCACATGATATCTTTCCAATCACGGATGTTAATATCTTCATCGACAATAATAATGAATTTCGTATATAAAAACTGACGTAAATATGACCATACTCCCATCATTATACGGCGTCCATGCCCTGCATAGGCTTTTTTAATGCTGACAACCGCTATACGATAAGAACAGCCTTCAGGCGGTAAATAGAAATCTAATATTTCGGGATACTGTTGTTGCAATAGGGGAATGAATACTTCATTCAAGGCCTCGGCTAATACGGACGGCTCATCAGGGGGACGCCCTGTGAATGTGGTTTGATATATGGGATCTTTACGCATTGTAATGGCAGATATCTCAAATATGGGAAACTCTTCTTGTGAATTGTAATAGCCTGTATGATCGCCATAGGGGCCCTCAAGAGCGGTCTCGTTGGCTAAAATATGGCCTTCAAGAATTATTTCTGCATTTGCAGGGACTTGTAAAGGGATAGTTTTACAATCGACTAAGCGAATACGTTCGCCACTCAATAAGCCTGCGAATTGATATTCTGATACATTTTCAGGTATGGGAGTAACCGCCGAAATAATCGTCGAAGGACTAGCTCCAATCACAACCGCACAGGGCATGGGGGCATTGGGCTTTTCTTTTTGCCAGCGGGCGAAGTGTTGAGCTCCGCCACGGTGTTTTAACCAACGCATGCAGGTTCTATTTTTTCCTAAAACTTGCAAACGATATACGCCCATATTATAACTATCTTCGCCTTTTTTCGCTAGTCCTTGGGTTACAGTTAAGCCCCATGTGATAAGTGGAGCAGGCTCATCTGCCCAGCATTGGGAAATGGGTAAGCTATTAAGATCAACATCATCGCCAGTTATAACAATTTCTTGCACTGGAGCTTTAGAAACCTTTTTCGGACGAATCGCTAAAAGATCCTTAGCCATGGGTAACATTTTAAGGGCTTCTTTAAAGCCTGTCGGCGGTGTGGGATTCTTGAAAAATGCCAAAGTTTGCCCAACCTTACGCAGATCGGAAATATCATCACATCCCATGGCCATGGCCACTCTTTCGGTTGTGCCGAAAAGATTCGCAAGGACAGGCATGGAACTTTTTGAGCCGTCTACCTTTAGGGGATTCTCAAAAATTACCGCCTCGCCCTTTTTTGCTAAAAGACGGCGTTGGATCTCTGTCATTTCCAAATTGGCACTCACAGGGTAAGATACTCGTTTAAGTTTGCCATTTTCTTCTAGGATCTTGATGAAATCACGTAGGGATTCAAAGTTTCTTTTAGCCATGATGTTTATTTAGCCTTTGTTTGTTGGGATAGTTTTTTCTCTTTTAAGACCTTTAACCAATTGCGGATATTGTGTTTATGATCCTTATAGTTTCTAGCGAAAATACTACCGCCATGACCTGTGGCAACGAAATATAAATAATCCACATTCGCAGGATGTAAGGCCGCATTTATGGACTCTCTGGAAACAACAGCGATGGGAGTTTTAGGAAGACCTCGCATTGTATAAGTATTATATTCATTTCGTTCTAATAAATCCTTATGTTTTAAAGGTCTTGAGAGTTTATACTGTCCTTTAGTGATTCCATAAATGGTAGTGGGATCGGCTTGTAATCTGATGTTACGGCGTAATCTGTTGGAATATACAGCCGAGACTTTAAAACGCTCGTCTTTTATGGCGGTTTCCTTTTCAATGATCGACGCTAGTATCAGGGCTTGTTCTTTGCTTTTGACTGCCACATTACTCGCTCGATTTTTCCATTCTTGATCTAGTACTTGCTCTAAGGCCTTACGCATGCGATTTAGGAGAGCTAGACGTGTAGTCCCTTTGGAGATCGCCCATGTGTTAGGTAGAAGATAGCCTTCATCCCACTTGCTAGGAGTTGGCCCCGATAAATATGAATTATTGCGTATGGCGTTGAGAATCATCCCTGTGGTTGAACCCTCGATCACTGTGAAGAGATGTGCTATGGGTTTTGAATAGCGTAATATGTGTACTACCTCTTTGGTGGTGGCATTCGCAGGAATCAGAAATTCTCCAGCCTGTAAAGATGAATAATGTTTGCTTTTTAGATATACTTTGAAAAACCAACTGCTGGGAATCAGTTGCTTACTTTCCAATCGGCGAGCGACTCTATAAATGCTTTCCCCACGTTGGATTTCAAATACCATGCGTTTATTGATATCTGATTCTTTTCCCAATTCGATTTCCATATAGGTCCAAAAAACTAATACGCAAAATATAGGCATAATCATACAGCCAATAAGAAATATGGAAACTCTTGTTAGTTTGCTTTTTGCCTTTTTAGCTTTTGCCTTATCTTTTGCTTTAGCTTTTTCCTTAGGCTTAGCTTTTGTCTTATCTTTTACCTTAGGCTTAGATTTCGGCTTAGCTTTTTCCTTGGGCTTAGCTTTGGGTTTAGAATCTTTTTTTGCTTGAGAATCTGTATTGGAATCTTCATTAGATTCTTCTGTAGGCTTGGGCTTATTCTTGTGCTTTGGGTTATTCTTAGGGCTTGCCATTTTTAATTTCATACTCTTTGAAAATAGTGAACGCTTAATCATTTCTTGCTTAAGATGTTATCTTGTATCAAGAGATCATCCTTTAATAAGAATCCAATTCTTAATTATTTGTTAATTATTACATATAATATAACAAAACAAAAAAAAATAAAAGAGAAATATTTTACTCTTTTATTTTTTTTGCAATAAAGCGGATCAATTATTTGGATTTAACTCTTATAAATTGATGTGTATCAATGGCTTAATCTTCCATTTTCTTGATCAAAATAGTCCCATTAGTACCACCGAAACCAAAGGAATTAGATAAAGCATATTTAATATCACGCTTTTTAGATTCTAGTGGAGTAAGGTCAAAGCCTTGGGCGTCATCATCAGGATCGGTTAAATTTAGGGTAGGAGGTATAACGCCCTCGCTTAAAGCTTTAGTTAGGAATACACCTTCAACAGAACCAGAGGCCCCCAATAAGTGTCCTATAGCGGATTTTGTTGAACTGATTGTAGTTTTGCCATAATCATCGCCTAGTAATTTCTTGATGGCTTTAAGTTCTAGCATGTCGCCCAATGGAGTCGATGTGCCGTGAGCGTTGATATAATCGATCTCGTTGGCGTTGATTCCTGCACGTTTTACCGCTGCATTCATGGCACGGAAAGCTCCGCTACCGTCTGGGGCAGGGGCGGTAATGTGGTGGGCGTCGCCTGACATACCATAACCTACGATTTCCGCATAGATTTTCGCTCCACGTGCTTTTGCGTGTTCGTACTCTTCAAGCACCAATACGCCTGCACCCTCGCCCATAACAAAACCATTACGTGATTTGTTCCATGGAGTAGAGGCTACTTTAGGATCTTCGGTTGAAGATAAGGCTTTCATTGCCGAAAAGGCTGCGTATGATACACGACAGATAGAAGATTCGGCAGATCCTGTAAGAATCACGTCCGCTTCATCGTTACCAATTAGGCGGGCAGCGTCGGCAATGGCGTGAGTTCCTGTAGCACAAGCGGTAACCGCTGCACAGTTAGGGCCTTTAAAGTGATGACGAATGGAAACTTGACCAGCGGCTAAATTAATTAGAATCGACGGTAAGAAAAAAGGCGATAATTTACGTGGAGTTCTTTCTAGATTAACGGTTATACCACTGCCTGCACTGTCTTCGATACCACCAACACCGCCACCGATTACCACACCGGAACGAGCTTGTTTTTCTTCTGTATCGGCGATGTATCCGCTATCTGCTAAGGCCTCATCTGCGGCCGCAATGGCAAATAATATGAAATCTGATGTGCGACGGATTTCCTTAGGCGATAAATAATCCTTAGGATTAAACTCACCTTTTTCTTCGCCACGTGGCACAACGCCACCAACTTTAGCTACAAGATCCGATGTATCAAAGTTTTCTATTTTTTGAATACCAGATTCTCCAGCTATCAATTTATCCCAAGTATGGCTTACACCATTCCCTAGGGGGTTAACTGTACCTAAACCAGTAATAACAACTCGACGCATTTTTGCCATCCTTTTAAAATTATTAAAATTAAAGTTATGCTTATAATTACAACATTACTTTTTATAAGGTAATAGTATAACATGACTTTTGATAAGATGATAGTACAATCTATTATAAATTACAACAAATAAATTATAATATTGTAATATTTCTTATGAATCATATGAATAGCTGTTTATTTATGTCAGACAATATTCATTAAATTAAAATAAGATGTGAGAGTTATACCTATTGCAATTTAATAAATACTAATTTCTATAATGAATTAAGAATCAATAAAAATAAATCATCCTCCTATACTAATCAGGATCAATAAAGTAAAATTGAAAGAGTATTAGATACGAAAATGATTTATTTTATAACTTAAGATTCTACAGATACAGAATCTAAGATTATTTTTGAGCTGCGATAATTTGGTCTGTAGCATCTTTTACAGTAAGAATTTTTTCAGCAACTTCGTCAGGAATTTCGATACCGAATTCTTCTTCAAAGCTCATGATTAATTCAACTGTATCCAAGCTATCTGCACCAAGATCGTCCATGAAGCTAGCTTCATCAACAACTTTATCTTCTTCGACATCTAACTGTTCTGCGATAATTGACTTTACGCGAGCTGATATATTACTCATTATGTTTCCCCAATAATTAATTTAAGATATTATTCCTTACAAAAATACTTCATAAGAATTTATACTAATATATATCATACAAAGAAAGAAAAAACAAGTAAAAATTTAAAACATATATTTTTGAATGAGATAACTTTATAGGTAAGTTACAGAATTAATATAATTATTTATATTAATACGAATCGCAAATAAATTTAATATATAATATTATTATGCGTCCATTTTTGTGATATATTGCTAAAATCATGATCTTGAATTATGTTTTTTATTGCCATATCAATGATATTTTTTAAATGAGAATCTTGTAATCTAAAGGCGATTGCTTTATCTTCTTTTTTATTTAGTGGCTGGGAAAACATGCGATATTTCCTTATGTGTTGTGCAGAATAGTATAATCCGTAACTTGTATCAAGAATTATCGCTTGTATGTTATTTTTGTTAAGATCTTGAAAGGCTTGTTGATTGTTTGGATATTTTAGGAATGTAATCTGCTTGTGAGAACCGCAGGGGATTGTTTTTCCCACATCTTGGGAAGTTGTGCCTGATTGTACACCGACTTTTAAGCCACAAATATTTTTTCTCTTTTTACCTGTTTCGAACTTAACAAGAATTCGCTTGCTATTGCTATAATATGGCTGGGAAAATAGCACTTGTTTTTGACGATTCGCAGTTATGGAAAAACCACTCCAAATCATATCATAACGTTTATTTATTAATCCTTGAATGAGATTCTTACGTTTTTGTGCTATCCATTTTATTTTGAGATCAAGCTTTTTAGCTACTAAGTTCGCAAGATCAACATCGATTCCCACTGGCTGATTATTTTGTTGATTGTAAAAGGTCATGGGATAATAACTGCTATCAAATCCTATGCGTAAAATACCAGTGGGTAGGATTTTATTCCAAGAATTACTTTTAGCATGGGAATTGCTAGCAATCATGTTGATAACAAGGAAGATAATGGCCATATATATAAAAAGATGTTTTTTCATTTTTCACATCTCTTATAAAAGGTCTTGATATAGCTTTAAAAGATAGAAAGATCCGCTAATTACTATGGTAGTAGCTTGGGATTTTAGGGCTTGATCTAGGGCGGTTTGTGGGGATGAGGATTGTATGATCTTGCCTGTGAATAGTTTGCTAATTTCTTCATACAGATCGCCAATGGGCATGGCTCTTGGGTTATTTGCTAGCTCTAGGATGTGTATTTCATGGGAATATTTTTCTATTTGGGGTATAATGTTTTTAACGTCCTTATCCTTAAGAGAAGTGAAAATGGATATTGTTTGCTCTTTTTTGTAAGCAGAGAGAATATTTTTAGCTAAAACTTCGGCTGATGCTTGATTGTGAGCCACATCAAGAATGATAGTTTTATCTTGATGTTTGATCACTTGAAAGCGTCCTAGCCATTTTGTTTTGTTTAATGAGTTTTGGATTTGCTCATGGCTAAGATCTAGATTCAAGCTTTGCAAAGCATAGTAAGCAAGGGCGAAGTTATGGGCCTGATGTTCGCCATATAAGGGCAGGGTAAATTCTTGATTATCAATACATATGCCAGTTGATAATTCATGGGGATTCATGCTGATTGTGTAATTGTTGTTTGTTATGTTTACTATATCATCGCTAAGTTTTTCTACGGCGATGTTAAGCTCTTTTATGGAAGATCCTAGGAATACTTTTTGCTTATTCTTAATGATTCCTGCCTTTTCTTCGGCGATGTTATTGAGATCACTACCGAAAAAATTCATGTGGTCAAGTGATATGTTGGTAATTAAGGCAAGATCACTTGTGCAAATGTTTGTAGCGTCGTACTTTCCGCCTAAGCCCACTTCTAGCACTAGATAATCTATTGCTTGATGTTGCATATATAAGAACATAATCGCCGTTAGCATTTCATAGAATGTTAAAGATACATCTTGATGATTGGCTAATCTTGTTCGTATCTCGTGAAAGATTGAGGCTAATTCTTGATCTGTGATGTTTTGGTTATTGATTGATATACGCTCGTTAAAATCAAAGATCTCTGGCGATGTGAATTTGCCCACTTTATAGCCTTGGGATTCTAACATGTTCGCTACATATGTAGATGTTGATCCTTTGCCGTTCGTTCCTGCTATATGGATGATTTTATAGCTATTTTCAGGATTGCCTAAGATATCCATAGCCTTTTGAATTGTTTCCAAGCCTAATTTCATTCTAAAGATATCCAGATCAAAGAATTCTTTGATGAGTTTTGTAACTTCTGCTGTTTCCATATGCTTTGCTCCTTGTTGTTTATGCCTTATAGTTCCAAATGGTATCACACATTATGGCCACTTGTTTATTTTCTTTAACATCATGAACACGGATGAAGTTATATTTGGCTTGTATGGCGATTGCGGTGGTGGCAAGAGTGCCGTTTAGGCGTTCTTTTGGCTTGGGTTCTTGGAGGATGTGTCCTATCATTGATTTTCGTGATGTGCCTAGTAGCATGTTAACATCATAAGATAAATGATCATTTAACATTAGTCTTAACTCATTAAGCCTTGCACATACTTCTATGTTTTGCTTTGGGGTTTTGCCGAAACCGATACCAGGGTCAAAGATTAACTTTTTAACGTCGCCCCCTGCTTTTTCTGTGAGCTTTATGGTTTCTTTAAAGAAGTTGAATATGCTATGGATGATGTCATCTTCATATGTAGTATTATCTTGATTGTGCATTACGAAAGCGTAACAATCGTGGCTAGCCATGATTGCGGCCATGTTGTAGTTCTTATGTTGGAATCCCCATACGTCATTGATGAAATCTGCACCGCTTTTTAGGGCTTGGTCGGCCACTGTATCCTTGTAGCTATCGATAGAAATGGGAATTGTGAAGCCGTGAGATCTTAGCTCGTTAATGATAGCTATTACACGTTTAAGTTCTTCTTCAGCACTTATTATTTGAGAATTTGGGCGAGTGGATTCTCCGCCGATATCGATAATATCAGCTCCATTGTCTATCATGGATTGTACGTGGGATAAGGCGGTTGTTAGTTGGTTGAAATTACCACCGTCGGAAAAGGAATCAGGAGTCATATTTAATATACCCATGATTTTTAGTTGATTGTCGTTGGAATTCATTATGTTCATGTATGATTATTCCTTTTTTAGAAGGTGAGGTTGAAAGGTTGTGATTAGTTTTGTTAGGATTGGCGATTGTTCGTAGGTGTTTTTCATCTCTTTAATTTCGTTTATCCACATAACGCCCATTAGGGAATTGGTTATAAATACGGATTTGGCTTTTGTAAGATCATCCATGGTAAGATTGGTTTCTTCTATATTATAACCCATTGTCTTGGAATAATCTATAACTTTTTTACGCATTATGCCAGATAGTAAACCGTGATTAAGGCTAGGGGTTTTAATGTGATTGTTTTCATCGATTATAAAGGTGTTGCTATAACATCCCTCGCAAAGGAAATTATTTTCGTTAAAGCGTAAAGCTTCGTGGAATCCGCATGCTAGCTTGGATAATTGGATTTTGTTATCTAGATAGTTGTTGGTTTTATAAGAAATCGCTGTGGATGTTGAATGGATCTTTAAGGGCGAAATCTCCAGCTTAAAGCCAGTATTGTACATTTCTTGTGTGTATCTTAAGGGACGATGAGAGAATTCAAGAATCTTAGCTTGAGATCGTATGTGTGCCACTAGGCAAAAACTGTACTCTTTATAAATGTTTTGCTTTTGTAAGTGTGTGAGATAGCTTTTTATGGATTCTTTCATCTGCTCTTCTGATAAACTATCTTGTGTGGTCATATGAAGATCGTGTATGGTGGTGTGCAGGCGGTGGATGTGATCTGTTAGGTTATGCACATTATAGTTGTTTGCCTGATCAATATCCACTCGCATGGTGGTAAAAGTTATGGTTTGAGTGTGAATGTGAATGTTGGTGTGAGTGTTATTAGTCATTATTAAATATCTCTTTTAGGATTTGGGATTTTAGTAAGCTTTCTTCATATTCCATGAGAGCGAGAGAATCCCACGTGATACCGCCACCAGATTGGATATATGCTTTGTTATCTTTTATAATTATGGTGCGTATTACGATACTCGAATCAAAATTATTATGATAATCATACCAACCGATTAAGCCAGTATACACGCCCCTTTTTTGAGTTTCAAGATTATTTATGATTTCCATGGATCTACGCTTGGGCGTGCCTGTAATTGAGCCACCAGGGAAAGTCGCCTTTAAGATATCGTAGATATTTGTGTTATTTTTGAGTTTTCCCTTAACGGTAGATACTAAATGGTGTACGGTTTCGTAAGTTTCTAGCTTGAAATTATTTTCCACTTTTACCGATCCCGCCTCTGATACTTTACTTAAATCATTACGTTCAAGATCAACTATCATTAATAATTCGGCTTTATCCTTTTCGCTGGATAGTAGGGTGTTTTTGTTGATATCATCTTGATGTTTATTCTTTTTATCTCGTGCAATTGTGCCTTTGATTGGTCTTGTTTCGATGTTATTGTGTGAAACTTTGATGAATCTTTCAGGGGAAGAGCTTAAAATCTTTCCATGATCTTCAAGATCTAAATAGGCAGAAAAAGGAGCTTTATTTTTTCTTCTTAATTTATGGTAGATATCTAAAGCCATATGAGATGAAATTTGTTGCTTGTGTTTGCTCTGGTTCTTAATACATGATGTTTCAAATAGTTGAGTGTAATTTGCTTGGTAAATTTCGCCGTTTTTTATGTTATCTTTGATGTTGTTTATGGCGTCGGTATAGGATTGCTTATCTACGATATTCTTAAAGCTGGTAAATTTATAATCTTTGCTTGGAGGTGTAGCTTGGTTGAGAGTTTGAGCTGATGTCTTATTTTTGTAGTTTAAGATAGTATTTTCTACGTAATCGGCGATATCTTCATTGACGTATGCCAAGCCAGTTTCATGATTGATTGTGATTATGTTAACGGAAAAGGCGAAAAACATATCTAAGAAATTTATAGGATCGTTTTGATGTGCGGGAACTTTTGGTTCTGTATGGATATACATATCATAAGCCATAAAGCCTATGGCCCCGCTTGATAAAGGGGTCTCTGGGTTTTCTGGGTTTTCTTGATGTTTATCTTGATTTTTGTGTAAATCAAGTAATTCTTGAAATTTTAGTAGGGGGTTTGTGTGTGGGGGTTCTTTAATATCGTTGATCCATAGCTCGTGGTTTTTGCTGTAAATTATAGTGTGGGGATTAAATGAGAGAAACGAATATTTTCCTATATCGTGATTGTACATGCTACTATCAAGTAGCATGCAGTATTCATTTTTAGGATCTTGCTTTAAGGCTTTTAGGATCTCAAATTGATCAAGATTATGGATGTGAATTTCTCGTATGTGAGTTTCTTTATTCATAAGTTTTCTCATAAGTTTTCTCTTATTGGATGTGTTTCATAAAGTTTTCGAGTAAGTTCAAACCGTATTCGCTAAGTAAGGCCTCGGGATGATATTGAATGCCAACAATCGGTAAATGTGTATGTGAGACGGACATTATTTCATCATCAATAATACTTCTAGCGGTAATGGATAACTCATTGGGTAAGCTCTTAGGATCTAAAACTAAAGAGTGATAGCGTGTTACATGAAATTTATGGGGTAATGTGCTGTAAATTCCTTTTGTGTTGTTTTCAATTAGATGAACTTTGCCGTGGGTTGGTTGTTTGGCTTTAATGATCTCGCCACCTAAAGCATAGGATATGATTTGCATACCCAAGCAGATCCCCAAGATAGGATAGTCATTTTTTAAGTGTTTCATAATATCCAAACAGACTGCCGAATTTTTAGGCGAAGATGGACCAGGCGATAAAACTATATGGCTTGGATCTAAACGACGAATTTCCTCAACTGTAATTTCATCATTTTTATATACTAGAACATCATAGTTTAACATCTGTAGATAATGTACTAAATTATATACAAAAGAGTCATAATTGTCTATCATTAAAATCATACATATTTCCCTATTTGTAAGGTTGCTTATTCACAGTCCTTATATGATAATATAAAAAAAACAATCTAGCAACTAAAATCAGTTGGCTAGATTGTTTTTTATTTTAATAATAGGATCTTTGGGTTAATTAAAGGGATCTTTTGCACATTCTTTTAATTATTTATTTTTTGCTACAACTACCGCACGGCGGTTTTCTGACCAAGCTTGAGCATCGTGCCCAGGGTTTGCAGGGCGATCTTTACCATAGGTTATGGTTGTGATATCTTGTGAATTAACATTGTGAGATACTAAAGATCTTTTTAAAGCGTTGGCACGTTTTTTACCTAAAGCTAAGTTGTAGGCACGTGTACCACGTTCATCGGCATGGCCTTCGATAATAAATCTGCTATTTGTAGTATTCGCCAGTACTGGGGCGATACGCTCAACTATTTCCTTAGCTTCCGAGTCGATATATGCACTGTTTGTATCAAAGAATATACGATCGTTACCATTACTTAAAAGTTGATTTACTTCATCTGCAGTTCTTGTTTTTACAGGAAAGGCATTTGTTGCGGTTGTGTCTGTGGTATCAGTTGCTGGAGCTGATTGGTTCGCACCTGAAGTCGTGTTCGTAGTAACATTACTAGCACAAGCCGAAGTTAATAATAATAAACCTGTTAGGGCTATAGATGTAATTTTTAATTTCATAAGGAATCTCCATTTCAAATTATTTTAGTATATATATACCATAATATTAATTTTGTAATCTTATCATACAATACTATTGTAATATATTCATGAGAGAATTTCAAGGCTTTTATTTAAATATATATTTTTTTCAATATGATAACATTATTATCTTAATGGCAAGGTCATTTTGTAGGCTTCTTATTTTAGTAATTCGGCTATTATGGAGTTAAGTAAAAATTTACCATTGTTGATGGTTTTAATGTGAGTATCATTTATGGCGATTAGTTTTTGTTCTTGTAAGAAATTCGCTTGATCCCAGTTGATGAAGTCATTCATGGGAATACCTGCAAGATCTTGTATATCTTGCATATTATAGCCATCTGATAGGCGTAAGGAAGAGAGTAGACGTTCTTGGGCGTCTTCAAAAGGGGTATTGTAGGAAAGTTTAAATTGATCTGCTAGGGCTTGGGATTGTAGGTAATCTTGTTTATAGTGCATATGGATTTTGGCACGCTTGCCATTGAGATTTAAACGACTGTGTGATCCTGCTCCCAATCCCAACCACTGGCCACCTTGCCAGTAATTGAGATTGTGTTGAGATTCAAATCCCTTTATGGCATGGTTGGAAACTTCATAGGCGGGCATGTTAACGCTTTCACAAATGGCTTGAGTAAGTTCGTACATTTGTAAGCTCATATGTTCATCGGCTTCACAAATTCCCTTTTGAAAGAATTTTGTTCCTTGTTCTATGGTAAGTTCGTATAAGGAAAGATGAGCCTTGTTAAGATCTATTAAGGATAGAGCTTGTTTTAGTTCCTTTTCCCATTCTTGCAAGCTTTGATTGGGAAGTGCATAGATAAGATCAAAACTACAGCGTTCAAAAACGCTTTGAGCCATGGCAAAAGACTTTAAGGCGTCATCTAGCGAATGCTCACGCCCTAGGAATTTAAGATCATCAGCATTTAAGGATTGGACTCCTAAGGATAAACGATTGATCCCCACTTGAGCGAAATCCTTAAACTTATTAAGTTCGACAGATGTGGGATTGGCCTCAAGAGATATTTCTATATCTTGATTGAATCCGAATAGCTTATGGGCTTTGTTGATTATTTCACTCACATGATTTTTTTCTAGTAAAGATGGTGTACCACCACCGAAAAATATAGTGCTTAGGGGAAAATTCTTACTATCGCTTTCATTTTTAATGCGAGCAGACCAATAATTCATAGATGATAAAATATTCTCTAGCCAAGCCTTATAATCAGGATTGGGAGTTGCGTAACTATTGAAATCACAATAGGGACACTTGGATAAACAAAAGGGGACATGTATGTATAAGCTATTTTTCATTTAACTCTCGGGAGAGGTTTCATGAGAGGTTTCATGAGAGAGTTCATAAGGGTTGGCTATACCCATTTGAGCGAGAATTTTAGTTTCCATTTTTTCCATGATTTCGGCGTCTTGATCATTCACATGGTCAAAGCCTAAAAGATGTAAAACTCCATGAATCACCAAATGAGATAAATGATGATTAAATGTTTTATTTTCGCATTGAGCTTCCTTTTGAATGGTCTCAAGGGATAGAACAATATCGCCTAAGGCAATAAATGGCACATCTTCGTTGAGTTTATTGAGTCTGCCAGGGGTGTCAAATTGGAAATTTTGAAAGGATAGTACATTGGTTGATGTATCCTTATTACGCCACTGGGCATTCATCTTTTTTATGCTTTGATCATTATCAAGAGTGATTGAGATTTCTCCTGTGAGATTAACCAAGGTAACCCCCGCATAGGAAAGGGCATTTCTGGCAGAAAATTCGATGTATTCGTAGATATCATCAAAATCATTTTCCATACTGTAAGCTTGTTCCCATTCGCCATTTTCGATGAATGTATCAATGTCTATCATGATTTTAGATCCTTTCTTGTGGGTGTTAGTTATCAGCTGATGGCGTTTTGGCTTTAGCTTTAGTTTCGGCTTTAGCTTTAGTTTCGGCTTTAGTTTCGGCTTTAGCTTTGGTTTCGGTCTTAGTCTTGGTTTTTGCTTTTGTTTTGGGGGTGGCGTATATTTCGCTGACTTCTTTGTCTCTTTTAGCGTAAGCATCAATGATTTTACCTACCAAATGGTGGCGGACAACGTCTTTAGAAGTGAATTCTAAAAAGCCGATTTCTTTGATCTTTTTCAAGCTGATGATTGCCTCTCGTAATCCTGAAATGACGCCACGTGGGAGATCAACTTGAGTAAGATCGCCATTAATTACCATACGAGAATTTTGTCCAAAACGAGTCAGGAACATTTTCATTTGTGCATGGGTGGTATTTTGTGCTTCATCCATGATAACAAAAGCATTACTAAGAGTACGTCCACGCATGAAAGCAAGGGGAGCGATTTCAATTTCGCCATTGAGAATTTTTCTTTCCACTAGCTCTTTTGGGAGCATATCGAATAAAGCGTCATAAATGGGACGCATGAAAGGATCAACTTTTTCTTTAAGATCCCCAGGGAGAAAGCCAAGATTTTCCCCAGCCTCAACCGCAGGGCGTGAAATGATCAGCTTACTAACTTCGCCACTTTGCATAAGCTCTACGGCTTTGGCTACAGCGGTATAGGTTTTGCCTGTACCTGCGGGGCCTGTGCTGAATACGATATCATGCTTATCGATCTTATGACAGTATTTCAATTGGGATTCCGATCTTGGAGATATGGTTTTCCTTGGGGTTTTTATAATGTAATCGGAAGTTGATTGTTTATCTTGCTTATTTTTACTGTTGTCTTTATTTTTCGTCTCTTGCTTGTTGCCTTTTTTGTTAAATGGATTGTCATCCTGATCGATCATCATACTAATTTCGTTATTAGTAACTAAACGTATGGCGTTTGTGATGTCATCTGTTTCCAGTAGCTCGGCGATATTGATTTGCTTTTCTAGGATCTTAAATATCTCTATGGTTTGCTTTTGTTTTTTCGGCGTTGACATTATGGTAATCTCATTGCCTTTTACAAATAAACTAACATCCATGATCTTCGAGATGAACGCTATATTCTTATTATTAATTCCCACTAGTATATTCATGATACTAGTATCGAACTCCAATGATGTAACTATTTCTGAAGCCATTCTTTATCCATATTCCTTATATTTACTTGTTCGTATTCTTGTGGTTATTCTTTTGATTATTCTTGTGATGAAAGATTATGCGATCGATACTCGAATCGTTATATTGTTCAAATAAAATACTGCTATCGGATTCCATTTGATTTATGATACTTTGTTGTGCGTCTTTATCTATTACCCATTGTTTCCAGATGTTAGGCTCTTGCTTTAGGAAGTAAAGTAACACCAAACGCATATTCCCAACATGGAGTAAGTTAATGTATTTATTAAGTAGTTTATCTGAAAGATTAACCCTTTCTAGGAAATTGTAAATTTTTGGCGGAAGTTTGTTTTTAGCAGATAAAATAACTTGCTTGTAAGAGGTTTTCACATCGTTTTTAGCGTCTATGGTTTGAAAAGAGAAATTGCGATCAAAGGATTCTATGGAAGAATTTTGCAATAAAAAGGGTTTTTTACGCTGATAGAGATCCGTAACAATTTTGTTATATTCATCCCATGTACGTGGTCGTATGGTGGTCATTTGAGGATATATATATAATTTCTGTATTACTTCTACGCCGTCGTTATAAAATAGGGTATCTTTGGGCATTGTTATGGCGATTACGGTTTTTTTAGCACGGGAATATATGGTGGGTTGCTCGAGAATATTGTAATATGTTAAAAGATCACGCCATGAAGAGATCGTGCTGATTTCTGGATGATTGATCAAGAGATATTTAGGAAAAACCCAACGTGAAGAAATGGACAAAACTAAGTTTGTAGAAATATCAAGATTATACTTATCCTTTAAATTATACCAGCCGATATTATTATTGATTGAGTGCATAAAAGCACCGATGAAAATATCTGTTTGCTTACTTTCTAAATTCTTAGCAATGGTATACGGATTTTCAAAATGAGATACAGTGTTACAATATTTATAGCCGTTGCGAATGATATAGCTAATTACTGCCATTTCAAATAAAGATGACAAATGCTGATTGGAATTCACATAAATTCTCTGCGAAGTGGCAGGATGTTTTTTTAAACACGCATTAATATATGTATGCTCAAAACTCGCAAAGCTTTTTTCCGATGTGAAAAGTATGCCCATGAATACTAGTATATATATTATTTTTTTCAAATTCATAAATTATCTCAAATTGTTAATTATTTTCACAACCCTTTAGGTATATCCACTATTTAAGGCATTATATCACAAAATGCAAAAACCTTGCAACTTTAATTTTTAATAGTTGATTTTCTCTAAGATCCGATATTCTAAGAATATGATTTAGTTAAGATATTTATTCCTTTAGTATCTCTTTATATCTTTCTTTATGGAGTCTTGGGGATCTTTAGGAGTTGTTTATGAATCTAAAAAGACCTCTCAAGAGTTGCGTTTCTTGTTTGGATAAGGGAATCTTGTTGAAAATATTTTTGATTTGATCTTCCTTTTGCTGTCTTTTTTCTTGGAGATTGAAAAATGACGTGTTATCCAAACGCTCAAAGACATCCTTATACAAGGATTCCATATCCTGCTTGTTGGCGTATTCTGTGTGTTTCTCTGTGTGTTTCTCTGTGTTTTTATCTTTATCTTTATGATCTTTATCTTTAGGATCTTGCTCTTGCATATTCATTGCTAACTTATGCCACTCATAGGCACAAAGTAAAACGCTTTGGGCCAGATTAAGAGAAGAGAACGCAGGATTAAGGGGAATCCTTACGATCCCATTGGCGAATGCTACATCCTTATTAGCTAAGCCTACGGATTCCTTGCCGAATAAATAAGCAACTTTTCGCTTATTTTCTCTATGGTCCATGCTTTCACGTGCCATAATATCAGGTGTAAGCACTTGTTTTTCTTGATCTCTTGTGCGTGCGGTGGTGGCGTATATGTAATGAATATCTTGTGTAGCGTCCGTTAAGTTATTGAATATCTTCATATTATCTAGCACGTGAAAGGCTTTTACAGAGGATTGTTTAGCGTGATCCATATCCATATGCGGATTAGGTGAAACAAGACGCAAATCACTCAAGCCACAATTGAGCATGGCACGAGCCACCATTCCCACATTTTCCCCTAATTGCGGTTGATTTAAAATAATAATAGGAGCATGCTCATGGCAAAACTCAAAGGCTTTATTTTTGTGTAAATTATTATTTTGCATGATATTTATTCCTTTAAATATTGATTACTGATTTGTAAAATAATTATAATATATTTATAAAATAATCTTAAAACAGTTGTTATATATTTTGATCTATGTTATGATTGTTAAACGTATAATATGTATTTAAAAATGTTATTGTATAAAGTAGTGATTAAAAATAATCTTTACTATTTATTAATACTAATAGCTTATAATACAATATAATGCAATATAATATCAATACTTTTCAATACTTTTTAGGTATTTAAATTTTTAAAATTAAAGTTGAAGACATAATGAATAAATTAACTATAGATGAATTGTTAGATAAAAGACTTGATGCTAGTAGAACTCAAACTGTTAACGTTGAGACTTTTCTATCAACTGATTATTTAAATCATTATAATGAAGTGATAATGTTAGTGGAAATGTTACCCGATATGCCAGATGTGATCGATATGATCATGGAATGGCAACCTAAATCCTACGTACAACATTTTGAAGATTCGTCCTTGCCTGAAAGAGCTACCGCCATTGATCTTTATCATATAGCTCCCGCACAGTTTAAAAAGCAATACGATGAGGCTGTGATCTCTATAGATAAAATTCTACTTACAACTCTAGATAGCTTAAATAAAATAGATGTCTTTAAAGATAAAGAAAAATTACAAGAAATAGTTAACAACTTCGATGAAGTACACAAATATACTTCTGTTATATCCAATACCGCCAACGGCAAGTTACTGGAAAATGATCGTGATGATCTAAGCCATAAGATTACCATAGAAGAACTGGATGACATCTTATTTTATGACGCTAGTATTACCGAAGTTGGTTGGTGTTTAGAAACTGAAACATTCAACCAAGATGACATCGATGCTTTATTTGACTGACTAATTTTTCTTCCCAAATTATTTATAAATTCATTGAATTGTAAGATCTTACATGTGAATCTTGTCCATATATGTTTTTACTTCCTTTCGTTTTTGTTTAGAGCTAGAACAATCTAGGTTCTTGTTCTTCGCTTTTAGACTTTATATTTTTAACCTGCGTACTTTTAGCCTTTTTGCTTGTTAGTTGTTGATCTGTGAGATTCTCCCTTTGAGTATCTACAGATTTTTTTATTCTATTTGCATATATTTCGCCGTCATGGAATTTCACTTTAAAGTTTTCGCTTAGGTTATCTGCTGATGTTACAACTTCATCATGATCATTTAAAGTAATAGTAAAGCCACGCTTGAGCGTATTTTCATAGGATAATGTTTCGAGCAATCTCGCCAGTGGTTCGATATTTTTCTTTTTATTATCTAAGATGTTTTTAGTTGTGAATTCTAAGGTTTTCATGGCATAATCCAGTTTGTTTTGCGATGATCCTAAGATGTTTTTAGGCGAAATTATTTGATTAGCTATACTTATAACATTCTGCCTATGATTATTAATTAACTGCTTAGAAGATTGTTCCAATCGGTTCGCTTTTTCGTTTAGCTTAGCGGTTTCTATGGCGATTGTAGATTGCGGAGAAATGAGCTTTGCCTTTAAGTTTTCCACATATTGCGAACGTTTATTAAGGAATTCTTTTACAGATAACTCAAAGCGTTCCACTCTATCGTCCAACTTTTGGCTATTATTTTCGATGATATCTTTAGGGGATTTTAAAGCTCTCTTTAGATTGATGATATTATCATGCTTATGTTTAAAATATACCCCCTTTGATCTTTCCAAGCGTGCGGATATATCTAAGATGTTCGCCATTAGATCATTTTTCACAGGCACGGCCATTTCTGCGGCCCCTGTGGGGGTTGGAGTGCGTAGATCCGATACGTAATCGATTAGAGTAGTATCCGTTTCATGGCCTACCGCCGATATGATAGGGATAGAACACTTAAATACCGCTCTTGCCACTTCTTCCTCATTGAAACACCAAAGATCTTCCAAAGATCCACCACCACGAGCGACGATCAAAAGATCAGGCTTGGGGATATCCTTAAAGGGCAGGCTATCGAATTGGCTTATGGCACGTGCTATTTGGCTAGACGCTCCGTCCCCTTGCACTGCCACAGGATTTAAGATCAGCCTTACCCCAAATCTTGCCGATATGCGATGAATGATATCATGCAACACCGCCCCAGTAGGCGAAGTTACTAAGCCGATAACCTTAGGCAAATAGGGCAGGGGCTTTTTATGTTGCGGATCGAACAGCCCTTCCTTTTGGAGTTTTCTTTTACGATCTTCTAAGAGCTTTAACAAAGCTCCTTCCCCTGCAATTTCGGCACTTTCTATGATCAGCTGATAATTACTACGCCCCGGATACGAACTCAATTTCCCTTGAGCGATAATTTCCAATCCCTCTTCCATACTAAAGGGAATCTTAGAGGCAACACCTTTCCATATGATAGAATTAATAACCGCCTTTTCATCCTTTAAAGATAAATACACATGCCCCGAACTAGCCTTTTTTAGCGTCGATACTTCCCCACGAATACGCACATGAGAAAAAGATTCCTCAATGGTCTTTTTCACATTTAAAGATATCTCACTAACTGAATAGATAGGTATATTATTGCTCGGCATTATCTGGACGTTTCTTCTTTTTGTATGAATTTATTTGTAATGTTTTCTATTTTATAATATAATAATTCAAAATGCAATATAATATTGGAAATATACTATGATCTTATCCCCTGCGAAAATAAATCTCTATCTGCAAGTGGTCGGCAAACGTGATGACGGCTACCATTTGCTAGATTCCCTGTGCGTATTCGCCAACAAAGGCGATGAATTATCCTTTACAGATAATCAAGAGACAAACGAAATCACATTACAGATCATCGGCACATACGCCCATGAGCTGAAATCTTTACCCATAGAAAGTAACATCATCTACAAAACCGCTAAGATGTTACAAGATCACTACGCCGTAGGCCGTGGCGTTCATATCATTTTAAAAAAGGAACTTCCCATAGCGTCAGGCGTTGGCGGTGGCTCGAGTAATTCGGCAACTACCATGTGGGAATTAAATAAGTTATGGGATCTCAAGATATCAAAGAAGAATCTCGCCACCCTAGGGCAACAAATGGGGGCCGATGTTTCCATGTGCATATACAAACAAGCTTGCTATATTGCAGGCGTCGGCGAAAAAGTAACTCTACTTGAAGAGTTCACGCCTATCCAAGCCCTAATGATAAACCCCAATCAACCATGCCACACCCCCCAAATCTTCCAACACCTACACAGCCAAAACCACGGAAAATTCTCACAATTATTCGAACCAAAACCAACCCACATTACAGATATTACTATGTTAATCGACATCCTAAAATCCACCACCAACAACCTACAACCCCCCGCCATTTCCCAACATCCCATAATAAAAGAAGTCCTACAATCCATCGCCAACACTAACAACTGCCTATTCACTCGCATGAGCGGTAGTGGTGCAACCTGTTTCGGCATCTACAAAACCCAAGCCGACACAATGCAAGCACTCTCTCACATAAAAGAATCTCATCCTGATTGGTGGGTGGTGGATTGTATGTTGGCTTGATGTGTAATAATAATTATGAAAATTATACAAACTTGCCAATGTAACGAGCAATTTTATAAAGATATGGTTTGTTACTTAATTTGTGCTTTACCTTTTCTCTAAAAATACTTTTATCATACATATAGTAAAGTAAAGCTTTTTTTAATAGCGACTTTGTATGAATATGTGTAGGATGAAAAACTCTAGTATTATTATATATTATATATTGATGATTCCAGTCTTGCCAAGTATCGTATAAGCGTGTGCCATGAGGAGTATTAGTATTTACATCATCAAACACGCATTTTTTAAATATGGCCATATCTCCCTCTTTAGGATTCGCTAAAAAATTTTCAAAAACTGCTGAATTATTTATTGGAAGATCTAACGGAAACATATCAATAATATCACTTTTAAAAATATTTGAAAAATCCCTAACAAAAGCAAGAGCATTAGATTGAATACGATTGATTATAAAATTATGAATATAGTTTGTTTTGAAATCTTTCTCTAATATGGGTTGACCATTCTCATCATACCCCATAACACTGCCATCTATTTTTGCAACAAGTAGTTCTCTAGCACCTTGATAACCAATGGGTTCATGTTTATAATAAGTTTTATGATACTTTGAATTTAATAGATATGACTGAATATTAACAGTATGATATATATAATAATGACTAGGATGAAAGCCCATTTTTTCCATTAATATACGTGATGTTCCACTATAACCAGTGTCAAAAATAGCGTCATTTTTATCAATTGTTTTAATTAAAAAACTTTCCATATTTTTACTTTGAGCTTTAAGAGATGATAAATCTAAGCCTACTTCTTCTAAGGCATTAATAACATCAACATAATGACGGTGATCTTTAAAATCGCCATTAATAGTTATGTTCATTTTTTTTAGCTGGTTAATTTGACTTGAACTAATTTTACATCCTATTCGTTTAGTTATATATTCTTTAATATCTCTATTTTCAACAAACCTTAAGCGATAGCTTACAATTCTTAAATCAGAGAAATTTGATGTACATGATGAAAGTAAAGATTTTCGAGAAATATATAAATAATTAGATTTGGGTTGTTCTTCATAATAATTTTTTAAAATATCATATGATTTTTGGTATAAATACCCATCTCTAGCGGCGAAATGAATTGTTTTTTTTGAACTACCTTGAAGATCTTCTAATAACCATTTAGTAGCAGAAAGAAGGTGCATACCTAAGGCATAATAGCCTAAGTAGTTAATATCAGACCCAAAATCAGTCTCACTATGAAATTTTTTAAAAGGATTATCGTAAAATTTATTAGCTATAGTAGCAAACATACAACGTACAAATAAATTGTGGAATGTTCCTTTTTCATACCAATTTATAATATTATTTACAGGAAAAGTAAAATTACTTAAACTTGTGTTACTGATATCTTTAAAAGCATCAATTGTTTTAGGTATGAATCTAGCTTTTAAGCCATTTGCTTGTGCTTGTTCAATATCACTGTGCCAATTATCGCCAATATGTAAAATTTTATTGGCTTTAATTTTTAAATCCTTTAATACATGTTTATACATAGAACCAGTACCTTTTAATAAATTAGTATCACTAGAAACATATAACTTAGAGTAATTCTCAAACCCTGCATTTGTAAGAATTTTACTTATATGTTCAGGTAATAAATACATATCAGAAACAATGATAATTTTTTTATTTACTGCAAGTACCATATCAAAAATTTGTTTAACAGATTCTCTTGCAGAGCAGAATCTAAGTTCTAGCTCTATCTCTTTCTCTTTTAAAGTGTTGCAAATTTTACTATCTATATGAAACATTTCGCTAAAAGTTTCATATATATTATTTATATCAATATCTTCTTTATTGTAATAAATTTTACGTGCTTTTATTTCAGCAGTTACACGCATTTTATTAAATAAATGAGTTTCATCTGTTTTTGTTAATTTATTATAAAACGAATTCATAAAAATAAATAAGTCTGCTGGTTCATAAAAAGGACGCACAACTAAAGTATCAAAAACGTCAAAGCTAACATACTCTACTTCATCGTTTAATATATTTGTTTTAATACTGTTTAAATGGTCTGGAAAGTCTTGCATAAAAGGATTTGTTATATCTAATATGGATTCTTTATACTCATCCCTTATTTCCTTTATATTTAAATTCCAACCTTTCACTAATTTTTTTCCTAAGGCTTTGTTATGATAAAGATAAATAGATGTATAGTGTTTTTCCCATTCAATTAGATTGTTTAAATATATGTTATTATTAGGTATTTCATTTATAAAATCTTGACAAAATTTAAAACTTTCCTGTAAGTCTGAAATTGTTTTGTGTGAAAAATTAGTTGGCGAAGTTGAATTTGAATAAGATTGTCGATAGTAATAATACGCATTACTAGTACATACAAATTTTTTACTGTAGTATAATAATACAATAGAAAAAGCAATATCTTCACACATAACTAGATGTTTTGAAATTTTATTATAATGAGAGCGTGCCTTTTCCCATAAATCTTTTGTATATATTTTGTTCCATATGGTTTGCATGTAATAAAACATACCCTCTTGAGCCATAAATGTTTCAAAAATATCTTTATTTTTTAGTTCATTGTTGGGGAAATTTGGTTGGTTAGTTTTATTAATTTTCTTGATATTATTGTCAAATAATAAAACGGTTTCCGCACAAGCAATATCAGCATTTTTGTTTTCTATGCTATTTATTAAAAGACGGTAATAATCCACATCAATAATATCATCACAGTCTACAAATGCTATATAATCGCCCTTGCTATTATCATAACCAACTAATCTGGTCTTAAATAAGCCGATATTGTCCTTATTGTTTATTAATACAATTCTTGAATCTTTCTTTTTATACTTTTGAATAATTTTTATGCTATCATCGGTTGATCCGTCATTTACTATAATAATTTCTAAATTTTCATAAGTTTGATTGATTATACTTTCTAAACATTCTTTTAAATAAGTTTGCCCATTATACACGGGAACAATGACAGAAATTTTTTTATTCATTTTTTATAATCCTAAATTGATAAATTAAATAAAAAGGCTGTGAAAAAATTGCTCTATATTATATTTTAGGCCATAGATAGTATGTATCTCATATTATAAGTGGCTTAAAAGCATTTCATGAGTATTTTCTCACATTCTTCAATAATAAGGAAAAATGGCCCATAAGTATTTAAATTTATGGAACATATTTGTAAGTAAATGATTGTGATATCATTTAAATACATTATAGGCCATTTTGCATATGTTGATTTTATGATATCAAGTTGGGGCGGTGGTGTCAAGAATTATTTTATCGGTTGGATTCGTTTAAAGGGTTTGTTGAATTTTGAGCGGGATTGGGGTTTGGTTTGGGTGTTTTGTAGGAGTTGCATAATGGCAGGGGCTAGGCCACGCATGAGAGCATTATTCCCACCTGCCATTATGTTGGGGATGTTGGAATTCACATTGGGATTACTTTGGAGTTGATAGGCGGTATTAATTACGATATCGCCGGCCATGATAACGATCAATTCTGCAAACTTCTTACCCACTCCAAAACTTAAAAATGAAGATAGGCGACGGAGTTCCATACGTGAGAAATTAGCGTCAAGTTGGCTTGATATTTGGGTTTGAATGGCAGGGACGTTATTAATTAACATTTGTTTTACAAGCATTATCTTGGCGTTAGATCCCGCTATATTCGCTATGGGTTTTGCCGATTGCGTGCTTGTGATCTTAGGGGTAGTGGCTACGGATATTTTACTAATTAAAGTATTTATCGAATTAGTATTAATAATAATTTGAGCTATCTTCATACTATATCGATGACTTCTCGCCTTAAATCTTGAAGATCTAGCATAAGCATTAGTAAAAATAGCAGTGCTGATAATTGATACTATGATGATTTTAAAAAATATACGCATTGTTAATATGTCTCATTTACTGTTGTTGCTGTTGTTATTGCTGTTATTGTTGTTGTTCTGATTCATGTTGGTATGGCCGTCCTTTTGATCCATGTCATGATTTTCATTTTCATTCTCATTTTCATTGGTTATGTTATCGCCATATATTTTTAATATGGTTTTAACGCTTGTGATTGTACCAATGATTATTATTATTAATCCTATCGTCGCCCATAAGCCCATATGTTCTTTCATGATTTCATCTCCTGTTTTATTCTAACCTATGATATATTAATATTTTTTATCCGACTTTAAAAGCATTTTAACGAATTTCACAGTGGCCTCCCTATGATCTGTAGCGAGCATTTGCACTCTTTTTTTATTGGTATTTTGTAACTTTTTCTCCAACCATTCAACATCGATTGAATTGTAATCCTTATGGGGTTTTTGGCTATCATTAGTATACTTCTTTATGGCGATTGCCTGCGGTTTCTTCCCTTTTGCTTTCGCTTTTGATTTGGATTTAGATTTGATTACAACCTTATGCGTAGTAGGATCTTTTTTTGTCTTTTTATTTGCCGTGCTTTTCTTTGGCTTTGTTTTCTTAGTAAAAAATAACATTATTTCCTCTTTAATTTCCTTAAGATAAAAATATTTTCACACTTCTTTAATATATAATATAGCATTTTTTCCATTCAAAGTATAGTATATTTGAATGTATTGAATATTTGCATAAAAATATACTATCTATTCAAACACATACAACCATTTAGATAAATAAATTAAAATAATTATTGACAAAATCCCCCTTATTTTATATATTAAATAACATACAACGTTATTTGAGGGTCTATAGCTCAGTTGGTTAGAGCGTACGCCTGATAAGCGTAAGGTCGGAAGTTCAAGTCTTCCTAGACCCACCATTTTATCACGTTTATCACGATAGATGTTTCAAAATAATAGTTTGTATGAATCTACCACGGGGGTATAGCTCAGCTGGTAGAGCACCTGCTTTGCAAGCAGGTGGTCAGCGGTTCGAGTCCGCTTACCTCCACCATATATAAAAGGGATGAATTATTTCTATGATTCATCCCTTTTTACTTCCCCCCACACACACAACCAAACGACCGTTCTCTCTCCGTCGCAATTGGTTGTATGTAGTATTTAGTTGTATAGTGATATAGTGATATAGTGATATAGCGATATAGTGATATAGCGATATGTATTATGTAGTTGTAGCATGTAGTTATAACACGCAGTATTTTACATAATAGTATGTTATTTATATCTGCTGGCCTAAAGTTAGATGTATAATCAATATATATAAATATACTTTACATACTGTTTAACCAATAACTATTTGTATATATACCATTAACATACTATACTATATTTAAACCAGTGTTATATATACTTATAGTATACTTGATATAGGCCAGCAAAAATAAATAATAGAAATGATATACAACAAGCGTATTTTATTTACTTGTCTGCGTGCGTGTGTGTGCTTGTGAGCCTGTCTGCGTCCTGTGTGCGTGGGGCGTGCGTGTGTGGTGGTGGTAGGTAGGGGGCTAAGATAGGAGTGATAATAACTTATTTTTCACATCTATTTAGATCTGTTCACATCTGTTCATTATAATTAATTTAATATGTTACATCACAAATAAAAAGAGTGGTTTTTCTGTTGGGTGATTGTTGGTTTGGGTTTAACAGGATGTAAGTTTAAATATCTTAATAAATATATGTTTTACATTCATTATTCACTTTAGGCCAGCGGATATATATAGCAGGTTGTACACAACTTAAGTATCATATAATAAGACTCTTTTTGTTTGCATATTGTTTTTTATATTATGTGTTGTATTTCTTATTAAGTGGCTTATTATGTGTACTTTATTGTGTACTTATTAAGTATTTGTTATTTCTATTTTATTGATTTAACAAGTACGGATGTGTCGCTTTTGCTTTCGCCGTGTTTTGTGAGTTGTTGGTAGCTTGCAAGGACGTGTTTGGCGTTTGTTAGGTTTAGGTTATTTTCTTCGGCTTGGTCTAGGGCGTAGGCGAGATCTTTGATCATCCAGTCTATGGCGAAACCGAAATCGAATTTATTTTCGCCCATGGTTAGCATGCGATTATCCATTTGCCAGCTTTGGGCTGCTCCGCCTTTTATGGCTTGAAAGACTTTTTCTATATCTAGATCAGAAGTTTGGGCAAGTCGTAGGGCCTCGCTTAAGCCTTGCAATGTTCCTGCGATACATAGTTGATTAGCCATTTTAGCCAGCTGTCCTGCACCTGCGTTACCGATTAGGGTGGTGGATTTGCAATAACTATCAAATAAAGGCTTGATGTGATCATATACTTCTTGATCCCCGCCGACCATGGTGGAAAGCTGACCATTTTCCGCCCCTGACTGTCCGCCAGATACTGGAGCGTCTAGAAAATATACATCGTGTTGTTTGAAAGTATCGTATAACTTCTTCGCTAGCTTTGATGAGGTTGTAGTATGATCAATAACGTAAGATCCTGCTTTTATGCCTGCAAGAATGCCATTTTCGCCCTCTACAATTTCCAGCACATCATTATCATTACCTGCACAGATGAAAACCACATCGGAATTTTCCGCTAGTTCCTTAGGGGATTTGTAGAAATCTCCAGTATACTCTTTGCTCCACTGTTCCGCTTTGCTTGTGGTTCTATTGTAAACGCTTACTTTAAAGCCTGTTTTTAATAAGTGTCCTGCCATGGGGAATCCCATAACGCCTAAGCCGATAAATCCTAAATTCATTTGTTTAGTCCTTGTAATGTGTTATAAAACTGTTTAAGAATTTATATCTTACCATAAAATAATAAAAATTTCAATACAAATTTTCAATACTACGAGCTTGTTCTTTTGCTTATGCTAATATCTAAGATTTTGATTTCTTTCCATTTATTCTAAGAAAATAAATCTTATATCTAGGAAAACAAATCTTATATAAAGAGTAGTTTATGATTCTTATTGACTTTTATCCATTTAAATTATAATATAAATCTAACATACATATAAAACTTTAGGGAAAAGCATGTCTTCATCTGATCATAAACTTAATGTATCTTTTTTGGTAGTAGCACTTACCTTTTCTTTGGGGTTGGGGGCATTTGATCGTTTGCCTTATTTACTATATAAATATAGTGATACCCCATTTTTATTAATATACTTCATAGCTACAATGTTCTTAGTTACGCCTATTTTGTTAATGGAAATGTATTTGGGTACGCCGAAAACACATCAAAGATTATCTTTTAACTTAAAGCAACTAATTCCGAAAAAAGTACATTTTACTATTTTACCCTTGACCATACTATCCATTGGGATGTTGGTATATTTCATTATCACTTCCTTTATGCCATTGTTATATAGTACTATTGCTTTGAATGTCTTTCATGGTTCGGCAGGAGAGCAATTTTTAAGCATTGCGAATTATAATAATTTTACGAATTTTGTTTCCAGTAAGCTGGAATATAATTTCATGTATCATTTTGTATTTTTATCGGTAATTTTTATCATCTCCACAGTGATACTAATAGATAAAGGCTTGGTTTTCCGCTTGATAACCAGTGCGATATTTCTTTTGATATCGGTTGTGGTTGTCTTCTTATTGCTGATCACAAACACCATATATGATACTAGTATTGAATATTCATTTCGTACCATGCTTTCCTTTTCCTTTGCAGGGTTTGGCTTGAATATAGAAAGCTTTCACTGTGTGATTGACGCCATATATTACGCTTTCTTTACCGTAGGGGCAGGGGCGGGGATTATGATTGTTTTATCCTATAAATTTTCCCTATCACAAAAGTATCTATTTAAAGATGTCTTAGCCTTTGTTTTGATTGCCTTTGTTTTTAGTATTATCGTATCTTATACTATCATTGCGATGTTACACAATTTAGGCGAAGCACCGAGCCAAGTGGGGATCAAGAGTTTGTATATTGATTTGCCTAACTATTTCTATAGCGTAGAAGACGGTAAATTCTTATCTATCTTGTTTTATAGTGTGATAGGTTGGTGTTATTTTTATACTCTAAGCGTGATTCTGATAACTATCTTTACTAATTTGAAAGTAAATTATAATATTGCGATTTATCAAAAGTTTATTATCTTTCTTGTGTTTGTTGCCTTAGATGTGGTTATGTCGAGCATGGATTTAAATGTTAAAGTGTTAATTAAATATGTATCCCATATGTATGCTTTAGTTTATTATATTATGTTACCAATTTCCATTATATTCATTAGTGTGATTATGGGATACATTCGCCAACGTGCAACCTACGGAGCGATTTACAGATCGATTGTGGTGGATGATCGTGGTTACAGAAGAAAACTTGTGCTTTCTGTTTTATTTACTGTGCGAGTGATAATCCCAATGCTGGGGTGTTTTTTGCTTGTTGTTTCAATCTTATTTTGGTAAGAGAATATAGGAAGTAAGTATCATATGAAATTAGGGCGTTCTTTTGCTATTATAAGCTTATTAACCTTAGTTAGTCGCTTTTGCGGGCTTGCTAGAGATGTACTCATCGCAGGAGCTTTAGGAGCGTCGGCGAATGCGGATATATTTATTGTAGCCTTAAAGTTACCAAATCTATTTCGCAGATTATTTGCCGAAGGAGCTTTCTCATCGGCTTTCGTTCCTGTGTTTTCGGGATTAGTGGAAGCGGGGGAAGTGGAAAAATCTAGGGTTTTCTTTAGAAGTATGTTTACGTTAATGTTCATCATTCTGATAATATTTTGTATATTTGCCGAAATATTCATGCCCCAATTAATTCACATATTCGCTCCTGGATTTTTGCATGATCATATTAAATTTGCCCAAGCGGTGTCTTTATCGAGAATTACATTTCCTTATATTTTCTTTATTTCTTTAGTATCGCTATTTGCAGGAGTTTCAAACTCTCATGGCAGATTCTTTGCCTCGGCGTCAGCTCCGATATTACTTAATTTATGTATGATATCGGCGATATTACTCATATTTCTCCAAGTCCGTCATTATATACCTGTATTTACTGGCGAAATTGTGCCAACGAAGTATCTAGCCTATTCTGTGATAGTAGCAGGGGTTTTGCAGTTCTTCTGGTTGGCTTTTGAAGTCTATCGAATCGGCTTTGTTCCTTTATTTCACATCACAATTAATAAGGAAGTGAGAAAAACAGGCTTAAGGATCTTACCGTCGATTGTAGGAGCAGGAATCTACCAACTAAACATCCTTATGGATACGGCTTTTGCCTCTTTTCTACCCCACGGATCAGTAAGTTATTTATTCTATGCTGATCGTTTAAGTCAATTACCTTTGGGGATTATTGGGATCGCTTTAGGTACGGCGTTATTGCCGTCTCTTTCTCGTCTTTATCGTGCTAAGGAAACTCTAAAGATTCAAAAAACCATAAATACATCCATTGAGTACGGAGCTTTTTTCTCGATTCCTGCCATGTCGGCTTTTTTGGTTATGGCCTTGCCGATTATCGATGTGCTATTCACTCGCCATAATTTTACCATGGAAAATGCAAGAATAACCGCTAGTACTTTGGTTGTGCTATCGTGCGGATTGTTTCCGTTTGTTATCAATAAATCCTTTCTTGCAGGATTCTATTCCCATGGCGATACTAAAACCCCTGTAATAATCGGCTTTATTACTTTGGTTTTAAACGGCGTTTTTCTTTGTACATTTACCTTTAGTACATTACTTAAATTTGCTCATATTTATCATAATGTACAAGCAATTGTTTTTTCAACGGTAATTTCTTCATGGATTAGCACTCTGATATATGCTATGATTTTATATAAAAAACAAATATTTAAACCTAATCTTAAGATGTTGATAAAACTAATAAAAATAGTTATTGCTTGTATTATTATGGGATTTGTTTTATACTTGACTCCATTTACAATTAAATCTAGTTTTAGTTTTAGATTCTTAGAGTTAGTTATAAAGATATTTTTAGGTATAATTATCTATTTTATTATATGCTTTGGTCTCAAAGTCGTCAGTATTAAAGAACTAAAAAATATACGTACAAAGGAAGTAAAATAATGAATGAAAATACAATTTTATCAGGGGTTAAACCTACAGGTAATTTACATCTAGGGAATTATCTCGGAGCGGTTAAAAACTGGATCAAACTTCAAGAAGATTACAAATGCTTTTTCTTTTTAGCTGATCTGCACGCAATTACAGTCTTTCAAGATCCTGAAAGCTTTCGCCAATGTCAGCTAGAAATGGCGGCCATACTTATCGCCTCTGGTATTGATTATAAGAAACATGTTTTCTTCTCGCAATCTGGTGTACATGCTCATGCTGAAATAGGTTGGCTTTTTGGCTGTATCGCTCGTATGGGCTGGATGAATCGCATGACACAGTTTAAGGAAAAAGCAGGCAAAAATAAGGAAAAAGTATCCTTAGGGCTTTATTCCTATCCGAGCTTACAAGCAGGGGACATCATGCTATATAAACCTTACGGCGTGCCTGTGGGCGAAGATCAAAAGCAACATATAGAACTTTGCCGTGATATCGTAAATAAATTTAGCAATGATTACAATAGCGACTTTTTCCAATTGCCAGAGCCGATCATTCAAAAGGAATCAGCTCGTATTATGAGTTTAAGAGATGGTTCTAAAAAGATGAGTAAGTCTGATCCGTCAGATATGTCCCGTATTAATCTTCTAGATGACGCTGATAGCATAGCTAACAAGATTCGCAAGTCTAAATCCGATCCGTTACCGTTGCCTGCCACTGTGGAAGATTTAGCCGAGCGTCCAGAGGCGAAAAATCTTTATAATATATATGCAAGCATAAGCGAGAAACCGTTGGCGGAAGTAGTTGGCATGTTTGAAGGGAAAATGTTCTCGGATTTAAAACCTGAAATTACAGATCTCTTGGTGGATCATTTGAGTCCGATCTCAAAGAAAACCAAAGAATTACTTAACGATAAATCACAAATAATGGACATACTCAAACTAGGGAATGAAAAAGCAAGTATCGTAGCCAATGAGAATCTTGCAGAAGTGAAAAAAATAATGGGTTTCTTGTTTTAGAAAATCTAATCAATTAGCGAATTGCATTAGCAAATTACATTAACGAATCAAAGTAAAATATAACAAAGGGTATGAATAATGAGTAATCAAAAAATAAAGATCTTGCAAGTGCTACCAGCATTAAATTCGGGCGGTGTTGAAGGTGTGGTCTCTGATATTGCGAAAGGCTTATCTCATTCGGATAAGTTTGAATCTTTTATTGTTTCCAATGGTGGACAAATGGTCTATCGTTTGAAAGAACACGGCAGTACCCATATAGAATTACCTGTTCATAGTAAGAATCCTTTAAAGATGAAATCTAACATTAAAAAATTGGTGGATGTGATTCGTCAATATAATATCGACTTGATTCATGCCCATTCTCGTGCTCCTGCTTGGGTGGCACAAAAGGCCTCGGAAATAACTGGCGTGCCTTTTATTACTTCCTTTCATGGTGTTCATGGTTTGAGTGGTCCATTTAAAAAGAAATATAATTCTATTATGGTTCAAGGAACGCCCATTATAGCGGTATCAGGATTCATTAAAGATCATATCTTAAATAACTATGTGGTGCGAGATGATAATATTATCGTTGTGAACTGTGGGGTAGATCTTGAGATCTTTAATAAATCGGCGGTTGGTAGTGCTCGTATTGTGAATCTAACGCAAAAATGGAATCTGCCCATGGATAAAAAAATTATTATGCTCCCTGGGCGTTTAACCGAGCTGAAAGGACACAAGGTTTTAATCGAGGCTCTATCTAAAATCGACAATGATGATTATTTCTGTATCTTTGTTGGTAGTGATAAGGGAAAAGAAAAATATGCTGAAGAAATTAAGAATCTGATCATCAAAAAGAATCTTATGGGTAAAGTTGCTCTTGTTGGCGATTGTAATGATATGCCAGCCGCCTTTTATCTTTCCAATATTGTAGTAAATGCCACATCCACAAGACCAGAAGCCTTTGGCTTAACGATTGTTGAAGCTCAAGCCATGGGCAAGCCGACCATTGCCACCGCTCACGGGGCCCCGCTGGAAACCGTAGCTCCTGATTCGGGCTGGCTAGTTACTCCCAATGATGCGGACGCCTTGGCTATCGCTTTACATGAGGCCTTAAATCTAACAGATAAAGAATATGAGACCCGTGCCAATAAGGCGGTAGAATGGGTGAATCCTAAATATTCAAAAACTCGCATGACAGATACTATTCTAGATATTTATGAGACGGTTTTTGAAGTAAACTACAAATCATAAAAGTAGTGGGAAAAAGATTGTAATATGCACATTAAAATAAGTAAAATAATATGATAGTTTTTTCTGCTAATTCAATGTTATTATTTCAAGTTGTTGACTTACTTGAAACATTAGAAAAACATAATAAAGAAAAAGTAATTTTAATTGCCAATCAAGATACAGAATTTTTCTTTAGGGATAACCCATGTATAAAAGAAATATTTATTATTCCCAATAAATTCTCATGGTTTACGGCTGTTAAGTTATACCAATTCATAAAAAAGCATGCCAGTTATTTCACTTCCAACAAAGCAAATAAGATAACAGTTGATATTTATCCCACCTTATATTCCACCATTATCAAAAGAGCCTTAAGATCGGTAAAATATTTTAAAGATGATAGTAATCATTATTTGGAATTACATAAAGATAACTCTTATCTTTCCTTTTATGATCAGATTTCCGCTTTATTACTTTCCGTTAACATCAAGATGATCGATAGAATTTATCAACAGCAAAGCAAAAACAATCTCGTTGATTTTCCGTGGTTATATGGGGATAGTAGTAAGTATCACATTACCGATAATGAAGATTATTTCTGCATTCTTCCCAATGTAGGCGAATTCTTTAACAGACAAGTTATGCCTAAGAGTGCCTTAGGTGGAATAGGAATCAAAAAACTAGCCATATCTGTTGTGCAAATCTATATGGATACAGGATTGCAACCAATCTTTTTAGGAAATTTTAATGATCAAGATCAATTAAAAGAGTATCAAGATATCATCTTAGATTACTGCCCCATGGCTGATATATATTTCGATGTGATTAACGATAAACAGATAATAAACGTTGCCAAGCGTGCGAAGTTTATTATTGGTAATGTGAATAATCTTACAATGTTCTTAGGGGGAATGGGCTGTAATTTAACCGTGGTTTGTGAATCTAATCTAATGACGTCCATTTATCGTCCACATGGTTCGAACATTAAGATTATTATTAGCGAAAACATCAGAGAAATCCCAACAACAACGCTTTTAAATAACATCAGCTATCTTAAATCCTTAGAATTCGAACATGAAATGAATGCCAGTACCTATCAAGAACTAAAAGCCGAGATCAATCCCGAAGATGATGATGACGATGATAACGACGATAACGGAGATGATGAGGATTAACATAGATTAATAAAGATTAATAAAGATTCTAACCAATCACAAAAAAAGCTAGCTAATAGCTATATTTTATCTAATAGAATCAATATTCTATATGGAATAGGTAAAATAATTATTGACATAGGCAATACATTCTAGTATATTCTTTATATCAAACATGGATTTAGAGATATGGGTCTATAGCTCAGTTGGTTAGAGCGTACGCCTGATAAGCGTAAGGTCGGAAGTTCAAGTCTTCCTAGACCCACCATTTACTAACTTTAAGTAAATAAAATCATTTGTTTGATCAGCTAAGGGGGTATAGCTCAGCTGGTAGAGCACCTGCTTTGCAAGCAGGTGGTCAGCGGTTCGAGTCCGCTTACCTCCACCATATATAAAAAGATAAATTATCACTTACGATAGTTTATCTTTTTTTTGTTGCTATTTGATTTGTGATTGTATATAATTGTAGCAATACACTTATATGATAACTATATATAGGATAACCATATGTATGATAACCATATATAGGATAACGGTATAAAAAACAACTCATTAGAAATAAAGGAAAGTAATATGAATTTAATGGATGGTAAAAAAGGTGTGATAACGGGTATCGCAAACAGTCGTTCAATTGCTTTCGGCATTGCTACAGAGCTTGCAAAACACGGGGCAGAAATTGCTGTTGCTTATAATCCGACCTTTGAAAAATCTTTAGATAAGAGAATCAAACCTCTAGCGGAAAAAATAGGCTCAACACTTCTAATCCCCATGGACGGATCTGACGATGAAAGCATTCAACAGGCTTTCGCCACAGTCAAAAAAGAATTCGGCTCAATAGATTTTCTAGTACATTCAATGGCATACGCTCCAAAAGAAAGCTTACAAGGGAATTACTATGAAGTAACTCGCAAGGATTTCGCCTCGTCTATGGATATTTCTGTGTATTCCTTTACAGCTATGGCTCGTTATTGTTCTGATATCTTAAATCAGGGAGCAAGCTTGCTTACTCTTAGTTATTACGGAGCAGAAAAAACCTTGCCTAACTATAATATGATGGGTGTTGCCAAGGCCGCACTTGAGGCAAGCGTGCGTTATCTAGCTGATGACTTCGGTTCACGTGGTATCCGTGTGAATGCCATTTCCGCAGGTACAATCAAAACCCTAGCAGCGTCTGGGATTGGTGATTTCTCTTATATGTTAAATTGGAACGAAAAAACATCCCTATTAAAGCGAACAGTAACAACCGAAGAAGTGGGAAAATCTGCTTTATATTTGTTATCTGATTTATCTTCAGGGGTAACAGGCTCGTTACATTATGTTGACGCAGGATACAACGTTCAAGGTATGCCGTCCATTGAAGTACAAAAAAATCTCAAACAAGAATAAATATTCTAGTAGGATGTGTTAAAATTATAAGGAATGTACTATGTTTAAACTTTTCAGATTCAACTCTTTTGGCGAAAGCCATGGCCCTGCCATTGGCTGTATTATCGAAGGTGTGCCACCGTTAATGGCACTATCGGAAAGTGATTTGCAAGTGTTTTTAGATAGACGACGCCCAGGGAGTTCCAAATTCACAACCCAACGCAATGAAAAGGATCAGGCTAAGATTTTATCAGGCGTTTTTGACGGTAAAACCACAGGCACGCCAATCGGTATTCTAATTGAAAATGAAGATCAAAAGAGTAGAGATTACGGCGAAATAGCTCACACTTATCGCCCCGGCCATGCGGATTACGTCTATCAGACAAAATATGGCATGCGTGATTATCGTGGTGGCGGTCGCAGTTCTGCTCGTGAAACCGCCATGCGAGTAGCTGTTGGTGCGGTGGCACATAGGATGTTATCCCACGAATTGGGTAAGGATTTTGCTATAGTTGGTTCTCTTGTGAAAATGGGCGGAATTCACATCAATCGAGATAATTTTGATCAAAATACCATTAACGATAATCCTTTCTTCTGTGGCGATCCTACCAGTGTTCAAAAGTTTGAAGATAAATTAGTGGAAACTAGAAAAAATGGTAACAGTATCGGCGGTATTGTTGAAGTGATCGTTAAGGGAATTCCTTGCGGTTTGGGTGAGCCTGTATATGATAAGCTTGACGCAGATCTCGCTAAGGCCTTAATGTCCATTAACGCAGTGAAAGCCGTTGAGATCGGCGAAGGTATGGCCAGTGCTGATCTAACAGGATACGAGAATAACGATCAAATGGTACTAGATTCCCATGGCGAACCTAGTTTTTTATCCAACCATGCAGGCGGGATAATTGGTGGGATCTCCACTGGTCAAGATATTATCGTGCGTATCGCTCTAAAGCCTACGCCGTCCATTCTCCAAGAACAAAAAAGCTTAACCCATGATAAGAGCGAAGTAAATATGGCAACAAAAGGCCGCCATGATCCGTGCGTGGCCATTCGAGGTGTTCCTGTGGCCGAGGCCATGGTGGCCATAGTTCTCGCCGATCATTTGTTAAGATTTAAAGCATACAATAAGTAAGCCAACAAGAATAAAAGTATAAAGGAATTTTTCATGACTGATACATATGATGATGACAATAATAATGACAATAGCAATGATGAAAATAAAGAATCTCAATCTAATCTAAAAACTCCGGCCATAGATAAAGCTATCGAAGAAAATAAAAAGCAACCACTTAATCCTAAGATGAAAGTAAAAGCCGAGATTCGTGAAGTTCTATCCGACGGCACAAGCGGAGCAGTGGTCGAAGTGAATGAAGATGAGCAAACTTTGGAAAACATCATGAACTTCACTCAAGAAGAATTGCGTGCATATGTGGAACGCAAAAAACAAGAACTACGTAGGGATGTGGACGCTCCCTATTCCTTAAAAGGCAAATTCCTAATCGCCACTCCAGAGCTACGAGAAGGGATCTTTCAAAGAAGTGTTGTTTTTATAACTACTCACAGCTATGGCGGAGTTTTAGGCTTTATTATTAATAAGGAATTCGCCTTAACTGCGGTATCTGATCTTGTTGATAAGGAAACAGGCTACAGCGAACGTGAAATTATGCTATATATCGGCGGCCCTGTCGAAGAAAGTAGGGGATTCATTCTACATTCTGATGAATATCAACAAAAAACCACCGTCGATTTCGGCAATGGCATTTGCCTAACTGCCACAAATGAGATTGTAAACTCCATAGCAGGCGACGACCACCCCAAACATTACGCCATGTACATCGGTTGCTCTGGCTGGGGCAAAGAACAACTTGATAATGAGATCCTAGCTAACTCATGGATAGTATGCGACGGCGGAGCAGATCTCTTATTTAATACCCCAGTTGATGACATCTACAACAAAGCCCTAGAATCCCTAGGCATTACCGAAGAATCTCTCTCTCACTCATCAGGTTTCGCCTAAGCTAACTTTTACCCGCTCCATTCGGACAGACTCTGGACCGACAGTCCGAACATAGCGATGTTTTATTGTTACTTTATATTGCATATTTTATATTTTATATTTTATATTTTATATTTTATATTTTATATTTTATATTTTATATTGTCATTCCACATTATATCTTTTCCAATAAATATCAATGCAAATTATATATCATCTCTATTGCTTGTACTTGCAGGCCTAAAGTAAATCTAATGTAATATATGTATTACTACTTTAAATATATTATAACCTATTAGTGATATATGCAACAACAGTAATTTTATTAAATAATATTTAGAGTAGTATTATATATACTTATTGTATACTTCTTTTAGGCCAGAAAATATAATAACAAACAGAATATAAAATAACCCTTTTTATTTGTGATGTTCTTTTATAATATGGAATAACAAAATTATTACCCCAAGCTATATGTATTCAACTTCATCAAGATACCATGCAAACTTTATTATTATATTTCGTACGATATGAATCTATTTTGAGATAAATTACAATAAATATTTTTTTGTAGCATTATAACTTGGAATAACAACATCATTCATATTTTTGACATTTAAAGGCCTAAAGCTGAATATGTTAGAATAAATTAATTTACTAGAATAAGCAGGGCAACATATATGGATTGTTTACTCGCCTTTGTTTTTGTCTTCATCTTCATCTTCATCTTAAAAAAATAAAGATCTGCTATTTTAAAAATAGTAGATCTTTATTATAATAAAAGGATAAATGGAGTTAAGCCGAATCTATAACCAATTATTTTTCGATTCTAGTGCGTAGTTTTCCGTAGCGGTCGTAATATTGTACGTATCTTACGCCATTGATGATTTTTACAGTTTTTGCTGTGCCTGCTTCTTCTCTTCTTTCTCTTTTGTTTCTTCTATGAATTTCATCGGCTCTACGTTGGATTCTTCGTTCCTCTCTGTTATCGATTCGTCTGTCTTCACGACGGATGATTCTTTTAACAGCTCTATGTTCGTCTCTACGATCACGGTATTCAAGATGATGTTTGATGTTATAATAACATCTTTTAGGATTTCTCGCATGTCTGCAAACCGCATACGGATTGCTGTATGCAACATTTGCTGTAAATACTAAAGGAAAGAATGCAAATAGTGCAATATATAGTATTTTTTTCATTGTAAAAACCTTTATAATTTCATTAAATTATCTTGGACAATTTTAAAGACTAGTTTCTGCAGGTAAGCCAATCACTTTGGAAATAGCTAAAATAACCATAAGTTCATTGTTTAATCTGTAGATACCATCAGCATTATCACGCCATTCGGGACTAATTGTATTAGTACTTTTATCTATTTTAGAACTATCAATTTTAAGTACCTCACCAATTTCATCTACTAATAATGTGTATTGATCATCTTCAAAATCAACTGTAACGCCCATAGGTTTAGATACGGGAACAACTTCTTCAGGATTCTTTTTAACTTGCGTTAAATTTAAGACGGTGCGAATATCAAGCACTGTAACAATACGCCCACGTAGATTAATTGAACCGGCAATTTTCTTAGGAGCTAACGGAATGGGATCGATTTGTTCTGGCGATAGAATATCCTGTACTTGTAAAATGGGAATACCAAATAATTGGTTTTCAACTCTAAAAGTAACAAATTCTTCTTGTGTTGAAGTATCAACTAAAGAATGTTCGGTTTCTCTTGCTTTGATTAGATCACTCATATTGTTTATTGCTCCTGTGAAAATTTATAACATTTTTAAGTATCATATATCATATGAAGTATTATTACTTGTACAGATGTATATACTTAGTCAATGTTACATGAATATAAATATTATACTAATGAAAAATAATTTTGTCAAGTGTTTTTTCATTTTCCCTTGTACTTCTCTTGTATTTTTCTTGCAATATAGTATTAAAAAGTGATGATTCGTAGTTAAAAAATAACAGGAAAAAATTAACAGTAAAAACAAAGAAAATCCAAAATAAATTCACTAGTAAAACGAATCTATAATCTTATTTTCTAATATTACTCATATGATTTATTGTATTTTTATAGCTCAAGCATATGAATTAATTTAAAATTTATCGAATGTAAATAAGATATTACCAAAGAAAGAATTTTATAACTTGTTTTTTTTCGTTTGTTTATGTTATAATTGCGACAATAGTTGAATTCAATATAAAAAGTTAAATATAGAGGTAATTAAATAATGCGTTTTATTATAGGTATGGTCGTTCTTTTTGGTTGTGTGTTTGGTGGTTATATGGCAGAGGGTGGACTTATGGGTCCAGTTTTCCAACCGTATGAGATTCTTATTCTTCTTGGTGCTGCGGTAGGTAGTATGATCGTTGGTAACCCTGGTACTGTTATTAAAGGGATGATCGGCGGTTTTAAATCCGTTCTTGGTGGTCCTTCTTATGGTAAGAATCACTATAATGAGTTACTAGGCTGTTTATATGCTCTATTTAGAATAGCACGTACTAAGGGTGATCTGGCTTTGGAATCCCATGTGGAGAATCCACAAGAAAGTACTATCTTTAGTAACTTCCCTACAGTGGTGGGAGATCATCACAATGTGGATTTCATGTGCGATTACTTACGTATGTTAACTTTAGGTATCACAAACGCCATGGAAGTGGGCGATAATATAGATGAAGTGATAGAAAATCATCACAATGAAGTTCATTTAATCCCTGCGGCTTATCAAGGGATGGCGGATGGTCTGCCAGCGTTTGGTATTGTGGCCGCCGTGCTTGGTATTGTGCATACCATGGGTTACTTAACCGAACCGCCTGAAGTACTGGGTGAAATGGTGGGTGCTGCGTTGGTTGGTACTATGATGGGGATTTTCTTCGCTTATGGTATTTTCGCTCCCATTTCCAGTGCTATCGGTCAGGCTCAAGCTGAAGACGCTCACTATTTCGCAGCGATCAAAGCGGGGTTGATTGCCCACATGCACGGAAACGCTCCGCAAATTTCGGTTGAGTTCGCACGTCAGACGCTATCGGCTCTGAATCGTCCTACCTTTGCCGAAGTGGATGAGATGTTGCAAACTTTACCTAACTTTGCTTAGATGTATCATATGTGCGTATGCTTGTGCAAGCTATATAATACATTTAAACAACTCAAAAAGATATAAGATATAATTTATCAATACTAAAATAATTTAGAATTTTAAGGAACCAATTTATGGCTGAAGATAAAAAAGATGCTCCCATAATTGTAAAGAAAGTTAAAAAAGGTGGTCATGGTCATCATGGTGGTGCTTGGAAAGTGGCTCTAGCGGATTTCATGACATCTATGATGGCATTCTTCCTTTTAATGTGGTTATTAAATGCAACGCCACAAAAATCCTTACAAGGTCTTGCGGATTATTTCGCTCCCACTTCTGTATCGGCGTCCAATAGTGGCGGTGGCGATATTTTATCAGGTACTACCATAAGCGAAAGTAAAGCCAATGGTAGCGGTGGCGTTCCTAACAAATCAAAGGATATATCGTCGGCTAAAGTTCCCCCTGTGGATGATGACGATGTGAAAGCGGGTAAGCCCTCGGGTAGTGTGGAAAATACCACAAGTAAGGTTGTATCAGAAGAAGAATTAAGTGCACCTGAAAATCCCTCTAAAAAAGAGAATAAAGACAAACAGGAAAACCAAGATTTTACTAAAGCTATTCAACGTTTAGCCCAAGAAGTTAAAAAGGACGCTAAAACAAAAGGCTTATCAGATAATATCCTAACTGATATTATTCCCGAGGGTTTGAGAATCCAAATTGTTGACAAAAACGGTACGGATATGTTTCCAACAGGAAGTACTTTATTAAATGAGCATGCTTTTGAATTGTTAGCTCGTGTTAACCGTGTAATTAAGGATATGCCCAATAAAATTGCCATTCAAGGTCATACACAAAAGATTCTCTATCATAATGAGAAGAATCCCAACTGGATGTTGTCGGCACAGCGTGCTAATGCGGCTCGTTTAGCCTTTAAAGCGTTAGGGCTTGATCCTACAAAAATCGCCCGTGTTACTGGTATGGGTGGATCTGCACCTTTAAATCCTAAAGATCCTATGGCCAGTGAAAATAGACGTATTAGTATTATTTTACTGCGTAAAAAATGGTCTCCAAATGGTACTCCTGCGACTCCGTTATCTAATATTAAAACAGCGTCTGACATTATGGAAGGTAAATCTCAATTACTTAACCCTGATGAAATTAAAGGGAAGGGTACTTCTCCAGATCAGGACGGAAAAAATATAGATAACTTATTCAAGCAGATCGATAAATAATTATTCTTGCTTTCTGTAAGCTGGTTGTTACATGCGTTGTGGTATGTAACACTGATATATAAAATATATAACATATAATATGTAATATGTAATAATATGCGTCATTAAAATTGTGTGTGAACTGTAGAGTTAGTCATCTTAAATTACCACAGGGAAGTAAGGGAATAATATGGAATATCATGCGATAGTAATAGGAGCAGGGGCGAGTGGTGTTATGTGTGCATCGCAAGCTTACAGTGAAAATAAGAGAATCTTATTGCTAGATAATGGTAAGGATACCTTACGCAAGGTATTTATATCAGGTGGTGGGCGTTGTAATGTAACCAATATCAACACTCGCAACGATAAGTATATATCGGCAAATAATATTAAGTTTGTAAATCACGCTTTAAAATCCTATACGCACAATGATATCTTGGAATTTCTTAAGTCTCATAATATTGCTTATCATGAAAAACATAAGGGACAAATTTTCTGTACCAATGGTTCTAGGGATCTGGTGGAAGCTTTGGAAAGTACCATTGATAATGATCATGTGGATGTTCTGCTCGAAAAAGAAGTGATCAGCATAGGAAAAAATGATAGCGATGACTTATTTATCGTCAAGACTCATACGGATGAATATCAAGCTAAGAATGTTGTAATTGCCACTGGTGGAGCGTCGATCCCCAAAATGGGAGCTACAATGTTCGGCTATGATGTGGCGAAAGAGTTTGATATTGATGTGGAGAAAATTCATCCGTCTTTAGTGCCGTTTATTTTCGAGCAAGATCTATTAGATTCCACTTACGATTTAAAAGGGGTATCCTTAGAAGTAAGTATAAAATGCGGTAAAAAGAAAATCATTGAAGATCTTTTATTTACTCATCAAGGCATTAGTGGACCGGCGGCCTTGCAGATTTCCAATTATTGGAATATGGGCGAGCGTTTAGTCATTAATTTCTTACCTCATGATGATATTAAAGAACTTATTCAAAAGGAAAAAAGCAATAATCCCAAGCGTTTAGTAAAAACTATCTTAAATTATAAATTGCCTAAATCATTTGTAAGTTGGTTATGCGAACAAACCAATACGCAGAATATACAGCTTGCCAATCTTAGTAATAAGGATCTAAATAAGCTTGTTTTACTCATTCATCAATGGGGCGTTATTCCACGTGATACCAAAGGCTATCAAATCGCCGAAGTAACTAAGGGCGGAGTAAGTACCAAGGAACTTAATCCCATGACATTCGAAACAAACAAAGTAAAAGGCTTATACTTCATCGGCGAAGTTATTGACGTTACTGGCATGCTCGGCGGATACAATCTGCAATGGGCTTGGGCCACTGGTTATGTTTGTGGTACTCATATAAAGTGATGATTATCATTGATATTGATAGTTACAATCACTAATTATGTTAATAAGTATACAAAATATAGAAAATATCATTTGTATTGCAATTATATTTATGCTATAATGATACAAATGTTAATTAATTTTGACAGTGCTAGTCATACTTGAGTTAAATTTTATTGCCAGAAAGGTCGATAATGCTTTCAAGTTATGATGTTTTGTGTCATTTATAAAAATAGAAATAAAAAGTAATGATTAATAAAAACCAAATTTTAGATATTTTTTCTTTAAGTAACAAAGGATATATTTTTCCTAGTAGTTATTCGGTTGCTACTAGTAAGAAATTTTCATTGTCTAATCTTTCCGCATATTCTCATCTTTTGTTGGAAAGTGTGATCAATCAAGATACCATAAATGAATCCTATGTGGATGCTATCTTTGAAAAAAAAGAAGATGTTAATTTTACCATTAATATTGATGATGTTATCTTGGATGACGTTTCGGCTACTACTGCCTTTTACAAGCTCAATCAAAGGCAGGCTAAGGATGAAGATAAGCTTAAATTAAAAACCAAAACAACCGTAGTTGTTGAAAATTCTAACATCGAATTAAAGGATAGTATGGAAAAAGATTTCCGTATAAACAATGAACGATACACATTTTTAAAATGGTTTCAAAAGCTTCACAATCGAGATATTTCCATTATCCCCCCAAGAAAAGGTACTGTTGATCAACTGGCCATAGATCATTTAGTTAAAGTTCTCAAGATCACGCCCTTACATGATAATAAGAAACAAAGTGCAGTACGTTTTAAGGTGGTGGCTAGTAATCATAGTGTGGCGAATCTTTTGGGAGCGTTTGGGATTTTAAGTATCCAAGTGCCGATCACAGAGATTCCGAATATTTTAACCACAGGCAAAACAGTTATTAAACATCCTAATGTTATCGGTGTTTCCATTTATAATGCCTTAAGTGGGAATGAAAATATTTACGATATCGCTATCAGTATCATAGAAAAAGCCAAAGAAAGGGGCTATCAGAATTCCATTTTAGAGTTCCAATCTACGCCCTATGAGTTTAGCATATCCGATCGCTTGGAGATTGCGTCTTTAGTGGGAGCTTATTCTAGCAACAAGGTATTTTTCCCTATGGATAAACTAGTTGCCGAATTTTTTGATATGCCCAACGCTCCTAAATTATTAGAACGTTATGCGTCGACTCAAAATTTATTAATCAGTAGAATGAAGACGCCCAAATATGAAAATGAGATTAGTATATCCTTAAAGAATGTCCCTTTTAACATTATCTTATCAAAAGATTCTAGGGTTTCAGCAGGAAGTATTATGAACACGCCTTCCCTATTTAAATCGCCCATAGTTCCCACTCCTTATAAGGGCAAAGCCTTACCTGATGGAGCAATTTTAATTACGGCTCTGGATCTGCCCATAGCTTTTGAAGATTTTGATCAGATAATCAATATCGGCTTACTGGCTAAAAGATTAGCTAGATTGGGAGTTAAGGCTAAACCGTGGGTAAAAACCGTATTTAATGTGAGATCTTTAGATCTCTATAACATCTTGCAAGCCAACGGATATTTACAAGCTTTAGCAAAAATAGGCTTTTCTGTTTCGCACATCGGAGCAGATATCATAACCAACAGGGGATACATCCTAGATAGAAAAATAGAAAAAGAAGTTGCCACACGTCAAGATCTAGAAACAGCAGGGATATTTTCCTACGGTTATAATATAACACGTCATTATAATGATAGCATAAAGTTCAATATTTTTGTTCCGCCTGTCTTTACCTTACTGTATGCCATACAAGGTACAGCCAACAATAATCTACTATCAGCCCCTTTAGTGAAGAAGAAATTTAGACAAATTTATTCTCATAATGTCATGCCTACAGATGAAGAAGTAGCAATAGAGCGAGACAAATTTAAAACCAATCTAAAAAAGATAAATTATAATGTAAGTGATAGCATTCATAACAGATTCCTAAGCAAAACAGAATCCGATACCATGTGGGAGAAAATAGACACCAGTTCCCAAGCAGATAATTCAATTGTCTATGAACATCAGGAGCATAGTCTATATTTTAAATCTCACACTAACAGCAATGTACCCACAAAATTAATCTATCACAATTTACATATTCTAGGGATATTTGGCGATAATATAACAACAGATCAGCTAATGGGAAACTTCCAACTATCAACCAGTACCAATATTCTACAAAATACCATAGAGAAAAACATAGATATTAATTTCCAACGTTCATACAATAATAACGATATGGTTCTAAGAGGGAATCTCTTTAATAGTAAAGGTTTACAAAATTATTTATTTAAGAAAAACCATTACGGCGATATGATGTTTATCCATGAAGATGAAAACTATCTAAACATCTATAAAACGCAAAAAAATTCCCCACAAGGATTAAAAGGCACTGTAATATTTGGCGGTAATAACTTCGGCTTATACAATAATGCCAACAATGTAGCATATTCGCTAACTCTATTTGATATAAAAGCCGTAATAGCCGTTTCCTTCGATGATATCTTCAGGCGAGATTTAATCTTCAATGGCATATTACCAGTAGTAATAACAAATAAAACCATGATTGAAAACAATTCCCTATACGGATACTCAAATCTAGATATTATCCTAGTCGGCAACAGTGCAAAATTAAAAGATAACAATGAAAAGTTAATTTTAAACCATAAATGTATAATTACCAACAATCAAAAATCTAGTAAAAATGTTACTGTTGACGCCGTTGTCGCCATCTTTAGAGAAGATGAGCTAATCGCCTATCACCGAGTCAAAAACAGTTAAAATCTAGGATTGTGATAAATGGGCTAATCTGCACCTTTAATTAGGGCTAAGGTAAACATGTCGTACATGTCGCCCTAATTAAAGGCACATCTTATCCCATTTCTCCCAATCCTAGGGGCTTGCGGTGGTGGATAAATGGGCTAATCTGCACCTTAAACTAAGTCTAGTGTAGGCATTGAGTACATGTCGGTCTAGTTTAGGGTGGGGAATGGTGTTAAAATCTAAACAACATGAAGTTTTTCAAAGTAAGTAAAAGGAATAAAAATAACATGTCAAATATCAAATTATCAGATGAAGAATGGTCAGAAGTTAGCCAAGTTCTGTCTTTCTTTTCAAACGTATATCATAAAGAACCCAATACTGAATATTGTGAGATTTTATCTTCTTTATTTGATAGTGAGTGGAATTTTGGTTTCCAATCACGAGAGGGTAAAATCGCCTATGATAATCTACAAGCCATTAAGGAATACGACGAAACCGATATGATAGTAGAATATAATAGGCTATTTGTCTCGGCACAACCCATATTAACCCCTCCTTGGGCGTCCGTATATTTAAATAAAAATGGCGAAGTTTTTGACGATGAAAGCGTCGATGTTCGCAATTTCTATAAAAAATGTGGCTTGGAATACGAAAACACTCTCCGAGAACCTGAAGATCATATGGGTTTGGAATTGATGTTCTCTTCATACATGGCCGCACAAATCTCCGAGCTTGAAAATGTCGACGACAAATTAAATTTCAAACTACATTTAATTGACTTTTTAGAAATTCATTTGCTACCTTGGTGTCCTTATTTCTTTGATATTGTTGCCAAAAAGTCAACCCATGATTTTTATAAAAATATTGCTGTCTTAACAAATGACTATATGCAATATTTGATTAAAGCTTTGAGTATTAATCCGCAAGAGCGTACCATTTATGATCATTACCGCCCTTAATTATTCCTTTTCTTTTCTTGTATTTTCTTACTATGATTATAATTTTTTTACTAAATTAGAAAAAATGTCTTGTAATTTACACGATAACAAGGCATAATATATTTTATAAAATAGTAAATATGAATATATATAAGTTAGTAAGTAGCTTAAATTAAAGGATTACACATCATGAGTGAATACGAAGGTGGGCATGTAAAGAGTGCCAATGTCAATATATTAATACAAATGGCGGAAGAAGTAGGGAAAAATCTGCTAAAAGACTTTAAAGATATCGGGCAACTTCAAGGATCTCCCAATCTAAAGAATTTCATTACCAATGGATATAATTACAATAAAGAAAATTTATTGACATATTTCACTCAATCACGCCCCAGATACGGCTTTATTTTTGATGACGGTACAAGCATTAACGGTGAAGATTCTTCCCATAGATTCCTCATTAAAATGATCGACGGCATTGAAAATTTCTCCAATGGCTATCCCTTTTATACATTCATGATCGCCATTGAAGAAAATCGTAAAGTAATTGACGCTGTGATCTTTGATCCCTTACATGGCGATATGTTTTATGCTCAAGAAAATAAAGGAGCTTTCATTTTAAATGACGGATTCGACAAACGCCATAGCCGTATGCGAGTGGGCAAAACTCGAGAGGTGGAACGCTCATTATTCGGCTCTTATATTGAAGATGAAAAAAGAATTGTCTCGGAAGTCATCCCCTTAAGCAAAAAATCAACAGGCGTTCGCTCGTCAGGTTGTGCAAGCTTGGATATTGCTTTCGTTTGTTGCGGTAGGTTGGACGGATTTTGGCAAGATAAACCCGACTATATTACCGCAAAAGTTGCCGAATTCTTCGCCAAAGAAACCGCTGGCGTAGTAACTGATTATGATAAAAATCAAGAGATCGATTGTTCTAACGGTATTATTGTCTCAAATTTAATTCTAAATAAACAATTAGTAGATTTTTTTCACAAATAATTCCTTTTAAAATTTACTTAAAATAAGAGATCTTTCCTAGCTCTCATATGGATAATAAAAGTATTAAAACAAGTTATTATGATTTAGTTTACTCTCTATTTTAATTTAAACTTAAAAGTAAAACAAATGATGTCTTTTAAGAAAAAATACCCATTCAATTAATATTTCTCTTGTAAAGCATTTTCTTTTGTGATACTGTACTAATTAATATAATAACATACATCGTACATATCTTATATTTTATACCGTATATTTTAGATAATTTAAGGATTAATTATGAAATTAAATTTCAAAACTACAATGCTTGCTAGTGCTTTAGTACTACTTTCTCTTTCTGCTTGTTTTTCTGATGATAGCAAAAACAAATCTGCCAGTACTAACCATGTGGCATTAACACTTCCAGCCATTCCAACAACTAAAACCACTGGCCATGTGGATGAGATTAAAACATCACTGGGTAAGGTCTTAAACCTTAAAAAAGATGACAAAAGCGAAATCTCATTTGATGAAAATAACTATGTTGCGGACCAAGATACTTTCGATATTTCCAACCTAAAAGTATTAGATCAATCCCATAATATTGTTACTGTGGAACGCATGGTAAAAGATAGTAATAAATCTATACAAATGGAAAATGTGAAATATAAAGATATCACAGCAGAAGGGAAAAATAAAAATGTAACCGTTAAAAAAATTACCATTGTTGGCGATACATCTAAAGAAAAAAATATCGATCTTGCCTTGTCGGCTGATAATCTTGTGGTCAACACTTCAGTGCGTGAAAAAGATTACTCTATAAATATCGATTCCATAAATCTCCAAGCTAAAATCACAGATGCAGGAGTAGAAAAGTTTAACATCAATACTCAAGGTCTAGATTTTGGTAACGGTCTTGCAGAAGAATCTCAAGGTGTCTTAGAATCTTTAAAGGGTAGCTTTGCATTCTATAAAACCAATGCGAGCGTAAGTGATAATAATTACATTGCAAATTCTGATTTTAATATCGGTTATGATTCTACAGATAAATCTAAAACCGCCAATGTAAAAGAAGATACTAAGATCCAGTTGGATAACAATGTTATTAAATCTCTATTCGGTTCGTATAAAAAAGCTCTAAATGGCGATCTTGACGCAACTAAAACTCAATCGGATTCCTTAAAGAACACAACTAAGTTTGTTTCTATAATCTTGAACTTCGCCAATAACGGCTTTATGGATTATCAACTTAAGAATAAAGAACAATATTCTAAAAGCTTAAAAGATCCTAAATCTAAAGACATGTTAAAAATTGCTTATAAAGGATATTTAGGTCAGTACAAGCTATTAACTGACACAGAATTAGATAATTTTGTTGATGTTATCTTTAATACTCTGCTAAATAATAAGGATTTACACATCTCGGTTAAAGCGGTTACTCCTGATACTTTAGAAAATATTCAAAGTAAAATCATGAATAAAGAAAAAGCTCTTACTATCCAAGCTACAAACTAGCATTCTAGTAATTTTATAGCTTACTAGCTGGCATAATCTAAATAAAAATGAAAAAGAATTACTAACTATCTTGGTAATTCTTTTTTATTCTATTTTTAATAAAATATATTGACTTTTCGTTTATTTTTAGCTATACTACATATGGTTGAATAATATAAACTTAAATTTTAACAGGATATTAACATGACAAAAGAAAACTTCGGTACATATAAATTAAAAACAGGCTTGGCAGAAATGCTAAAGGGTGGGGTAATTATGGACGTTGTAACGGCCGAACAAGCAAAGATAGCTCAAGAAGCTGGTGCGATTGCGGTTATGGCTTTGGAACGTGTACCGTCTGATATTCGTAAAGAGGGTGGTGTAGCTCGTATGTCTCCCCCTGAATTAATCGAAGAAGTTAAAGGTGCGGTTAGTATCCCTGTAATGGCGAAATGTCGTATTGGACATTTTGCCGAAGCTCAAATTCTTGAAGAATTGGGCGTGGATTACATCGATGAATCAGAAGTATTAACTCCTGCTGATGATGAATATCATATTAATAAGCACGATTTCAAAACTCCATTTGTTTGCGGTGCTACAAATTTAGGCGAGGCTTTACGTCGTATCGGCGAAGGGGCTGCCATGATCCGTACTAAAGGCGAACCAGGTACAGGTAACATTGTTGAGGCTGTGCGTCATTTAAGAACTGTCAACGCTGGTATCCGTGAAATTGTCAATGCTCCTTACGATGAGCTAATGACTATCGCTAAAAATCATGGTGCACCTTATGATGTTATCCGTCGTGTTAAGGAAGAAGGCAGATTGCCAGTTCCGAATTTCTCTGCTGGTGGTATCGCCACTCCTGCCGATGCTGTTCTTGCTATGCAGTTGGGAGCTGAAGCGGTATTCGTTGGCTCTGGTATCTTCAAATCGGAAAACCCATTGAAGTTTGCTAAAGCCATTGTCGAAGCTGTGGCAAGATTCGACGATCCTAAAGCTGTACTTGAAGCCTCTCGTGGTTTACCTGCAGCCATGACAGGCTTGGAAATTAGCAAAATCCCACAAGAAGAATTAATGGCTCCTCGTGGTTGGTAGCAATTAACTTCTAATGAAAAATATACCCTATATGGATCTGGATTCTATATAGGGTTGTTACATAAAGTGTTGTTATATAAAATGGCAAGAAAAAATAAAGAAGATCCCAAGCCACTCAATGGCGAAACAGAAGTATTATTACATGTATGTTGTGCACCATGTTCTGGAGCTATCATCGAAAAAATCTTACATGTGGGAGTTAAGCCAACTTTATATTTCTATAATCCGAATATTCATCCACGTGATGAATACGAGATTCGTAAAGAAGAAATGAAAAAGTTCATGGAACGTTATAATGTTCTCATATACGACGGCGATTATAACACTCCCACTTGGTTCGAGAAAACTAAAGGTCTAGAACAAGAACCCGAAAGGGGATCACGTTGTGATATTTGCTTTGATATGCGTTTATGGGAAACCGCACGCTTTGCCCACGAAAAAGGCTTTCAATTATTTTCCACCACTTTGGGATTTTCACGTCATAAGGATCAAGCTCAAGTATATGGTTGGGGGCGTAAGGTCAGTAAAGAGTTTGAAAACCTCGAATTTTGGGACGCTAATTGGCGTAAAAACGGCGGTACAACCTTAGCCGATCAAGTATCTAAACAAGAAAAATTCTACCGTCAACAATATTGTGGCTGTGTTTACTCTAAAAGAGATGTAGATGAGTTTCGTAAACAACGTGATTCCTAAAACATAATCATAGAATAATATAACAATATAATAATGTAATATAAAGAACAAAAATAAAGGAGAATATACATGACTAAAGTAATCGGAATCTTAGCCTTACAAGGGGCCATAGAAGTACATAAAAAACACATCGAAGCTTTAGGAGCAAAAGCTTTATACGTAAAAAGAGAAGAAGATCTAGATTCCATTGACGCCCTAATCTTACCAGGTGGCGAAAGCTCTACCATGCTAAAACTTATCAATGTCTTCGATATGACTGACGCCATTGTCAAACGTCTAAAGGAAATCCCCTTATTGGGCATTTGTGCAGGCTGTATCTTACTGGCAAGAGAAGTAAAACAACCCGAACAATTCTCCTTTAATATGATTGATATTGAAGTAACAAGAAACGGCTACGGTACTCAACAAGATAGCCACGAAGCCCAAATCAATGGCTACGATGTTACCTTCATCCGAGCTCCAATTATCTCAAAAATAGGCGAAAACGTCGAAATTCTAGCAAGCCACCGAGATCATCCCGTATGGGTCAAACAAGGAAACGTAACCGTTGCCACTTTCCACCCCGAACTCAACACCCAAGCCCCAAGCCCCATGCACACCCAACTCTTCAATCTAATTTAACTTAACTATAAAGAAAATGCAAAGCTAATATATTATAGTATGTAGTTTATAGCATGTAGTGTATAGTGTATAGTGTATAGTGTATAGTGTATCCCAACTAAAACCGACCGTTTTATCATTTCTCTCCAACAGATATCTTACCAAACGGTCGCACTCTTTGGGCAGATATCTTGCCAGACGGTTCAAACACAGCATAGCACAATATAATATCATCATTCCATATTGTAACAGAACACCACACCATACCACAAAGAAAATATGATTGTATTGTGCTTGTGCTTGTTATTATATTTTCTGGCCTAAAGATAAGTATATAATTAGTATATCTAACAATACTTTAAGTAGACTTTAATATAATAGCTATTGGTGGATACGCCATTAGTTCGTTATAATATATCTAAAGTAGTATTATATATATTTATATTATACCTAGTTTAGGCCTGTAAATATAAGTGCTAGAAATGATATACAATGAGCGTTTTTATGTGTGGGGAAGATGTTATCTGGAATAACAACACGACACGACAAAGCACAGCACGAAACAAAACAAAACAGCACGAAAAGAAATGACACGACACGACAAAGCACATCAAGATACGAAACAGAACAACAGAAACACAAATGAAAACAATCTCAATTCTCAAAATGAAAATACACAACATAAATATACAACATGCAACATAAAATATACCCACTACTGTTATTTGTCATATATTATCAAGAATTAAAGTATATATTTAAGATGAGTTGTGGAAGTAAAAAAGAGTAGGGATATGAAATGATGAGTTTTATTTATAATCTATGTACTACATATGTATATAATGGTTTGCGAATCATTTAGGGAGATTTACGGCTATTTTTTTTCTTTTTTAATGTTTATTTCTTCTTAAATTTGTTAGACAAAAATTGATTTAAAATAAATATTAGGCTTATAAAAAATTTTAAGCTTTGTATTTAAAGAGTTTTTTATTTTGTCAAATAGTGAAAATTTAACACTTTAGTATTAATTAATTAACATATTATATTATTATATTTAAATCCTTTTAATTTTATAATATATGTGTTATTATGATAAAGTATATTTATTATAATTTTGTAGTCAGTAACATTTATATAAAAATTTATTTAGAAATGTATGTTGTTGATGTTGAATTCGAGGATTTTAAATTGTTTGATTTTAGTAATTATTTTTCAATTCTAGTATTTTTAGGGATTGCTGGGGGCATGTGTTTGGCTATGGTAATAGGATCTTACATGTTCTCTCCTAAAAATCCAGATGATGAGAAACTTTCCACTTATGAATGTGGTTTTGAGCCGTTTTCAGGTAGTTTAGTGAAGTATCATGTGCATTTTTACTTGGTATCTATTTTATTTATTCTATTTGATTTGGAAATTACATTTTTATTTCCGTGGGCGGTATCTTTTCAAGCTCAAGGTGATTTAGGTTTTTATTCTATGATAATCTTTTTAATCGTGCTTACCGTTGGTTTCATTTACGAATGGAAAAAAGGTGCGTTAGAATGGTAAAAACACAAAACGCAAGAACAAGAATAGGAGGATAAAACATGGTGCAAAAGATAGCAGAAAATTTAACACAAGATGAAATATTGCTGGACTATAGCCATGATCTTAAAAAGCAAGGTTTTGTTTTAGCTAATATCGATACAGTAATAAAAGCTTTCCGAGCAGGGTCCATATGGCCGATGACTTTTGGTCTTGCCTGCTGTGCTTTTGAGATGATGCAAGCCTATAATGCTAGATACGATCTTGATAGAATGGGAATTGTGCCTCGTGGGTCGCCACGTCAGTCGGACGCCATGATCGTTGCTGGTACTTTAACCAACAAAATGGCTCCAGCCTTTAGAAAAGTCTACGATCAAATGCCAGAACCTCGATACGTTGTATCAATGGGAAGTTGTGCCAATGGTGGCGGATACTATCATTATTCCTATTCGGTTGTCCGTGGTTGTGATAGGATTGTCCCTGTGGATATTTATGTACCAGGCTGTCCGCCAACCGCCGAGGCTTTGGTCTATGCGTTGTTACAATTGCGAAGAAAAATCGCCAGAGAAGCAACATTGTTTCGTTAAAGTAAGGATTTATAAAAAGGTTAAAAGATGTTAAAAATAAAAATATTACTAAAAAATATAGAAGGTGTTTTAACGGACATTAAAAAAACTGTTGAAATAACTCCACAAAATGAAGTTAAATTGGTGGTTGATAAACAAGATCTTAAGCTTGCCATATCCCTATTAAAGGATCATACGGCCTTAAAGTTTAATCTTATTACCGATATTATTGGCGTTGATCGTATCAACCAAGAGGGATACGAAAAAAGATTTGATGTTATCTACATTCTAACAAGCACTTCATTACAAACTCATATGAAAATTGTGGTTTCTGTGGATATTGATGAAGATATCCCAAGCATTACCGATCTCTTTATTGGTGCTGATTGGCTCGAGCGTGAAGTGTGGGATATGTTCGGCATTCCTTTTGACGCTCATCCTGATTTGCGTCGTTTGTTAACGGATTACGGTTTTGAAGGTCATCCACTGCGTAAGGATTTCCCTGTGTATGGTTATTCAGAAGTACGATACGATGAAGAAGTCGGCAAGGTAATTTATGAGCCTGTAAAATTACAACAGGATTATAGACAATTTAACTCCCTAAGCCCTTGGGAGGGTCTAAACTCTCAACCACAACAAGATCAAGCCCAAGCCGTAGCCATGCCGGGCGACGAAAAAGCTAATGTATAAGGGGGATAAGGATAATTAAATGTCTACAGAAATTAAAAATTTTAGATTAAACTTCGGCCCGCAACATCCCGCTGCACATGGGGTCTTAAGGCTGATAGTTGAACTGGATGGCGAACGTATTGAGCGTTCCGAACCGCATATCGGTTTATTACATCGTGGTAGTGAAAAGCTTATGGAAGATAAAGCTTACAATCAAAATGTGCCATTTTTTGAGCGTATGGATTATGTGAGTGCAATCAATCAGCCATACGCCTACGTGCTAGCAGTGGAAAAACTTGCAGGAATCCAAGTTCCCAAAAGGGGTCAGTATTTACGTATGCTAGTTTCCGAGCTTTCTCGTATTGGTAGTCATTCCCTATCTATGGGAGCGTTAGCCAACGACGTCGGGGCAATTACTCCGCTAATCTTAGGGCTAGAAATTAGAGAACGTATTTCCGAATTCTGTGAGCGAGCGTCAGGTGCGAGAATGCACGGTAATTACATCCGCCCAGGTGGTGTATCTTTCGATATGAAACAAGAGTTACTTGATGATATCCTTACATATATGGACGATCTAACAAATGACATTCAGGCATGTGATGATCTCTTAAGTGAGAATCGCATATTCAAACAACGTACCGTTGATATTGGCGTGATCTCGGCAAAGCAAGCCTTGTCTTATGGTTTTACGGGTCCTAATCTGCGAGCTTGTGGTGTTGAGTGGGATATTAGAAAATCCCAACCCTATGACGCCTATGAAGAGATCGATTTCAATATTGCCGTAAGTAGCGATGGCGATACCTACGCACGTTATGCCGTGAGATTGTTTGAGATTCGAGAAACAATTAAAATTGTTCGTCAGCTCATTAAAAATATGCCTGCAGGGCGTCATAAAACCGATGATGAAAAGTTTACCAATCCTAAACGTAAGAAAATGCAAAGCTCAATGGAATCTCTTATTCATCACTTCAAACTATTTTCCGAAGGCTATCATGTGCCAGCGGGCGAAGTTTATGAAAGTGTGGAAGCACCAAAAGGCGAATTTGGTGTGTATGTCATTGCCGACGGTACAAATAAACCCTATCGTGTGAAAGTGAAAACAACTTCTGTTCCACATCTTTCGGCATTGAACGAGTTGACAAAAGGCCATATGTTGTCTGATATTCCAGCCATCTTGGGGTCTATAGATATAGTATTTGGGGAGTCGGATAGATAACATCATGAGTACAGTAATACATAAAACAAAAGAAAATGCAGATACTTTCGAATTTTCTCTCGAAAATCAAGCTAAAGTTAAAGCTATATTTGCTAAGTATCCTGCGGATAGAAAACAAAGTGCGGTAATGCCTTTGTTGGATCTGGGACAGCGTCAAAATGACGGCTGGGTAAGTGTTGGCGTTATGAATCATGTGGCAAAGCTTGTAGGTATGCCATATATTCGTGTGTTGGAAGTGGCTACATTCTATACAATGTACAATTTAAAGCCTGTGGGTAAAAATCATGTGCAAGTTTGTACTAATATTTCTTGCTACTTAAGAGGATCAGATAAAATTCTCGAAGCTTGCAAAAAGGAATTGGGCGTTGAAGTGGGCGAAACCACAAGCGACGGCAAATTCACATTGTCAGAAGTGGAATGCCTAGGAGCTTGTGCCAACGCTCCCATGATCCAAATTAATGACGATTATTACGAAGATTTAATTACGGATAATGTTTCCACTATCATTAATGAATTGCGTAATGATAAAAAGCCAAAAGTTGGATCTTATGGCAATCGCAAAGGTGCAGAACCCCATTATTGTGCTTGTGCTAATTCTCCGAGCCTCGTGCCTGATGACGCCGACAAAAACGATGGAGTGAAATAATGTTAAACGAAAAAGATAAAATCTACTCTAATATTTATGGCTTTGAAGATGTTACCTTAAAAGGTGCTGTATCTCGTGGAGATTTCTCGGATATCAAGAATATCATTGCTAAAGGTAAAGAAGAGATCATTAATGAAGTTAAATCATCTGGCTTACGTGGGCGTGGTGGTGCGGGTTTCTCAACTGGGATGAAATGGTCTTTCATGCCTAAGGATGACGGTAAACAACATTATCTTGTTATCAATGCCGATGAGGGCGAACCAGGTACGTGTAAAGATCGTGAAATCATGAGACACGAACCTTTTAAGCTCATCGAAGGGGCTTTCATTGCTAGCTTTGCCATGGGAGCAACCGCTTGTTATATATACATACGTGGCGAATTCTTTAGGGAAGCCGAAGCCTTACAACGTGCAGTTGATGAATGCTACGAAAAGGGATATTTAGGCAATAACGCTTGTGGCACAGGAGAAAAATTCGATTTTTATATTCAACGTGGAGCAGGAGCGTATATTTGTGGGGAAGAAACCGCTTTAATAGAATCGATTGAAGGCAAAAAAGGTCAACCTCGTTTGAAACCGCCGTTCCCTGCTATGTTTGGTTTATTTGGCATGCCGACAACCGTTAACAATGTGGAATCCATTGCAGGTGTTGGTACGATCATGCGTCGTGGAGCGTCGTGGTTTAGTGGGATTGGGCGTGAAAACAATCATGGCACTAAATTATTTGGCATTTCTGGTCATGTGAATAAACCGTGTGTAGTGGAAGAAGAAATGGGCATTAGTCTTAAGGAATTACTGGAAAAACATTGTGATGGTGTTATCGGCGGTTGGGATAACTTAAAGGCCGTTATCCCAGGTGGTTCTTCCACTCCCATGTTGCCAAAAAATTTATGCGATGTGGCAATTATGGATTTCGACGGTTTGCGAGAAGTGGGATCATCTCTAGGTACAGCGGCAGTTATCGTTATGGATAAAAGTGCCAATCTTGTAAAATGTATCACTAGATTATCGGCATTTTACGCTCATGAATCTTGCGGACAGTGTACCCCATGCCGTGAGGGTACTAACTGGATGAAACAAATCATGATCCGTATTGCCAATGGTCAAGCTAGTTCTCATGAAATAGATGATCTGTTGGAAATCACTAAGCAAATCGAGGGCAATACCATATGTGCCTTAGGCGATGCGGCTGCATGGCCTATCCAAGGTTTATTTAAGCATTTTAGAGCAGAAATCGAATCTACTCTTAAAGGAGGTATGTAATATGCCTAAGTTAACATTAAATAATAACGAAGTAGAATTCACACAAGGTCAAACACTTATCCAAGTGGCGGAAGATAATGGCGTTGAAATTCCACGTTTTTGTTATCATCCTAAGTTATCCATAGCAGGTAGTTGTAGAATGTGCCTTGTGGAAGTGGAAAGAATGCCGAAATTGGCGGCCTCTTGCCATATGCCAGCAGGCGACGGTATGGTAGTTCAAACCCATAGCGAAAAAGTTATGAATGCTCGTAAGAGTGTTATGGAATTTTTACTTGTGAATCATCCCCTTGATTGTCCTGTCTGCGACGAGGGTGGAGATTGCGATTTACAAGATATGTCCTATGCTTACGGTCGTCCTAAAGGTCGCATGAACGATGAAAAACGAGTTATCGGTGTGAAAAATTACGGTCCTATCATTCAAGATTTCATGACACGTTGTATTCACTGTACAAGATGTGTAAGATTTTCCCAAGAAATCGCAGGCGTGCCAGAAATGGGAGCTATCTTCCGTGGTAGTCATATGGAGATCGGTACTTATATTGATAGTGCCATATCTTCGGAACTATCAGGTAATTTAGCTGATATTTGCCCTGTGGGAGCTTTAACTTCCAAGCCGAATAAATACGATTGTCGTACATGGGAATTAAAATCTACCCCTAGTATTGATGTTTTTGACGCTGTTGGGGCTAATATTACGGTAAATCATCTTAATGATAAGGTTTATCGCATTATCCCAAGGGAAAATAATGAGATTAATGAAACATGGATCGGCGATAAAACACGCCACGCCATGGACGCTTTATCTCTGCAACGTCTAGACACTCCATATGTGAGAAATGCCAATAATCTTCAAGCAGTTAGTTGGGAAGAAGCCATTAAATCTTTAGTGGAAAAACTGAACGAAACTAAAGGAGAAAACAATCAAGTATCAGCTCTAGCGGGTAATATGGTGGATGTGGAAACCATGTTTGTAGCTAAAAAAATACTGGAGACATTAAGCTCTCATATGTATGAAGTAAGAACCGACGGTTTTATTTTAAATAATAAAGTCGATTATACATTTAATACTCCCATTGCCGATCTCGAACAAACGGACGCTTGTTTGATCGTTGGTACAAACTTACGAAAAGACGCTCCTTTAATTAATGCAAGATTAAGAAAAACATTCTTAAAATCTAAGGAAGAATTAAAGGTGGCTCTAGTGGGTCAAGCCTATGATTTAACATTCGATCATCAATATTTAGGCGATGATGTATCTGTGCTAGAATCCATTCTTGATGGCTCAAACGAGTTCGCACAAATCTTAGAAAGTGCAGAAAAGCCCACTATTATCATTGGTCATGATGTACTATCAAGAGCCGATGACGCTTGGGAAATTTATAAACTTGTTCAAGCCATATCAACTAAATATAATGTGGTATCGAGCGAGTGGAATGGCTTTAATGTTCTACATAATTACGCCTCACAAGTGGGCGGAATGGCCATAGATTTCATTAGTCCTGACGGTATTAAGGATATTTATGAAAAATCCTTAAATAAAGAAATCAAAGTAACTATCCTAATCGAACCTGATAATATTGACATGGAAAAAATAAAAGATACTTTTATTGTGTTAATTGGTCATCATGGGGATGGGGAAATTACTAAGTATGCGGATATTATCTTGCCGTCAACAGCATATACAGAAAAAGAATCTTTATTTGTGAATGTTGAAGGGCGTGTGCAGAAAACATCAAAAGTTGTAGATTTCATTAAGAATGCCAAATCTTCCTTGGATATTATGAGCTTAATCGCTAAAGCTCTCGGTGTGAACGCTCTTAATATTGATACGGATGTCCATGCTCTATTACTTAAGGAATATAAAGAGTTTGCTACTCTTAATCAGGCAGGTATTATTAAAACTAAAACTATCAAAACAATCGACGCAAAAGAATTTAAGCTCAATAAGGCAGAAAAAATCACTAATAGCTTTGAGAATTACTATCAAAGCGATACTATTAGTAAACTTTCGCCTACCATGGCGAAATGCGTTGCTACTATCGTTAATAAGGGAGAGTGTTAATTATGACTTTTCAAGAATTTTGGACCGTAGATTTATGGCCGTTAATATGGATTGTAATTAAAATTTTATGCGTAGTCATTCCATTAATGGGAGCGGTGGCATATATTAGTTTGTATCAACGTAAGATCATGGCGGTAATGCAGTTGCGTAAAGGGCCTAATGTTATCGGTCCGTGGGGTTTGGCTCAACCCTTAGCCGATGGTTTGAAACTTATCGTAAAAGAATGGGTTATTCCTGCGGTTGCCGATAAACCTGTCTTCCTAATCGCTCCCATGTTAAGCTTTGTTCTTATGCTTACTGCGTGGGCAGTGATCCCCTTTGGTGCAGGCTTAACGGTTTCTAATATTAATCTGGGTGTATTGTTTATTTTCGCCATTTCTGGCTTGGATGTTTACGGTATCGTTTTAGCAGGTTGGGCCTCTAACTCTCGTTATGCTTTTCTTGGTGGTTTGCGTACAACCGCACAAATGATAAGTTATGAAGTATCTATGGGGATGATCATGGCGTCGCTTTTGATATTTACAGGGAGTTTGAATTTAAGTATGATTGTGGTAACGCAACAACATATTTGGTTTATTATTCCGTTCTTTCCTTTAGCTATCATGTTCTTTATTTGTATTTTAGCTGAAACAAGTCGCCATCCCTTTGATTTACCTGAAGCGGAATCCGAATTGGTGGCAGGTTACAACGTGGAATACTCTGGTGTGCTATTTGCCTTATTCCAAATGGGGGAATATGGTAACACTATCTTAATGAGTGCTGTTTTTGCTACGCTATTCTTAGGTGGGTGGTTGCCGATTTTCGATATTGCTCCGCTAAATTGGATTCCTGGCCCCTTATGGTTAATTGCTAAAACTGCGGTGGTGGTATTTGTTATATATTGGTTACAAGCAACCTTGCCACGCTTTAGATACGATCAATTAATGCGATTGGGCTGGAAAGTCTTTTTACCATTAAGTCTAGCGATTTTTATTATATTGGCTTTCATTGCTCACTATAATTTAAATCTTGTACCACACATAATGATAGGATAAGGAGAAAAACAATGAACATAACTAAATTCTTAAAAAGTCTATTCCTATTGGAAATTTTAACAGGTATGAAGACATCTTTTAAATTAATCTTTAGAACTAGATCTACAATTAATTATCCTTATGAGAAGATGCCCCTTTCTACTCGTTTTAGGGGAGAACATGCCTTACGACGATACGATAATGGGGAAGAACGTTGCATAGGTTGTAAATTATGTGAAGCCACTTGCCCCGCTCAAGCGATCACAATTAAGATCGCCGAACGCACGGCAGATTCCACAAGGCGAACAACAAAATATGAAATTGATTGTTTAAAGTGTATTTATTGTGGCTTATGTGAAGAGGCTTGCCCCGTTGATGCGATTGTTCTTGGTCCTAACTTCGAATTTTCAAAGGAAACAAGAAACGAATTGATATATGATAAAGAAAAACTATTGGATAATGGGGACCGTTGGGAACCTGTGTTAGCTCTTAAACAACGTTCTGAAGCACCTTACCGCTAGAACATAAAGGAAAAAGGAAAAGGAAAAAATATAATGGAAAATTATATGTGGCTAAATGCTTTAGTATTTTATGTATTTGCGTTTGTCTTGATTATATCGGCTTTGTTTGTGGTATTTTCTAAAAATCCCGTGCATTCGGTTTTGTTTTTAATTTTAACATTCTTTAATGCCAGTGCCTTATTTATTTTAGAAGGTGCGGAGTTTATTGGTTTTACCTTGCTTGTTGTATATGCAGGAGCGGTAGCGATTATGTTCCTGTTTGTGGTAATGTTCATTGATATTGATACCCATACAATTAAAGGCGGTTTAATAAAGGCTTTGCCTGTGGCTTTGATCTTGGGATTGATCTTTCTAGCTGAATTAATTGTGGCTTTTGTTTCTTGGAAGATCCCATTAACGCACGTTAATTCCGATTTAAATTTGGCATTTCATGCGACACAAGTGTCAAACATTACCGATTTAGGCTTGGTGATTTATACTCGCTTTTTTCATATCTTCCAAATGGGCGGATTGGTGTTGCTAGTTGGGATGTTAGGTGCGATATCTTTAACCCTACGAGATAAAAGAGAAGATTTTAAAACTCAAGATATTTCCCAACAGCTCGAGCGAACTTATGTCAATACTCTGCGTATAGTTCAAAGTGAACCACAGAAGAACGATAACGAGAAAAAAGATAGCGAAAATGAAAAATCTACTGAAACAGATACCGCTAACTCGAATTCTAACTCTAACTCTAACTCTAATAAAGATTCTGACTCTTCATCAGACATTGAAAAAACAGGAGAAAAATAATGGATCTATTAAATATTAACTATCAAGATTATTTAATTGTTTCTGCTTGTATATTTGTAATTGGTCTTGTGGGGCTATTTATTAATACAAAAAGTTTAATTAGAGTTCTTATGTGTATCGAATTAATTTTGCTATCGGCAAATATTAACTTTGTTACATTCTCTATTAAGTTGGATGATCTAACGGGGCAAGTTTTTAGCCTCTTTGTTCTAACCGTGGCCGCAGCGGAAGCGGCGATTGCTTTGGCGATTTTAGTGGTGTTCTATCGAGAACGCAAAACTATTGCCATTGACAAAATTAATTCGTTGAAAGGGTAAGAAAATGATAACTTTATCTGTATTTAGTCCTTTTATTGCCTTTATATTGGCTGGTCTTAGTGTATTGTATGCTCCATCATTAAAGGGAAAAGAAAATAATGATACTTTTGCCGTAGCTATTACTGTAATCGGTATGATTTTATCGCTTATAGGGAGTATTTCTGTGGCATATGCGACATTTGTTCATAATATTAATGCTACTGTTCATGTATTTACTTGGATATCTTCTGGAGATCTTCATATCTCATGGGAATTACACTTTGATAAACTAACTGGAATTATGTTGTTGCTTGTTTCAACTGTATCTTTGTTGGTGCATATTTATTCCATTGGCTATATGGCTCATGATACTTCTAGAAGACGTTTTATGTCTTATTTAAGTTTGTTTACATTCTTTATGTTGACTTTAGTAACATCGGCAAATATTTTACAATTGTTCTTCGGTTGGGAGGGTGTTGGTGTTTCATCTTACTTGCTGATTGGTTTTTGGTTCAAAAAGACTTCGGCAAATAATGCTTCTATTAAAGCTTTTGTTGTTAATAGATGTGGCGACTTCTTTTTTACTTTGGGAATAGCTTTAATATTTGTCTATTTTCACACTTTAAATCTTAAGGAGATTTTTACTCAAATACCTAAAGTAGTAGATACTCACACTATGATATTTGGTTCGCAAATTAATGTAATTACCTTGATCTGCCTATTATTGTTCGGTGGGGCTATGGCGAAATCGGCTCAACTCGGCTTACATACTTGGCTAGCCGATGCCATGGAAGGTCCTACTCCTGTATCAGCTTTAATCCATGCGGCGACTATGGTAACCGCAGGAGTCTTCATGGTTGCGAGATTATCGCCACTCTTTGAATACTCTCAAGTGGTGTTAAATCTGATTGTGATAATTGGAGCGTTAACGGCCTTTCTTGCGGCCACTGTGGCAGTTACCCAATACGATATTAAAAAGATCATTGCCTATTCTACCATGTCGCAACTTGGTTATATGTTCGCCTCTTTAGGTGTTTCGGCTTATGGTGTGGGGATCTATCACTTATTTACCCACGGTTTCTTTAAGGCCTTATTGTTCTTATGTGCGGGTTGCGTTATCCATGCAGTATCAGACGAACAAGATATCCGAAAAATGGGGGGCTTGTATAAGGCGTTGCCGATTACTTATATTTTCATGTGGGTTGGTAATTTAGCACTCGCAGGCATTCCGCCACTGGCTGGATATTTCTCTAAGGATAAAATTTTAGAAGTATTATGGTCTTCGGGATCTGTTGTTGGTCATTTCGGTTATGTGCTTGGTACATTAGCGGCCTTTTTAACCGCATTCTATTCTTGGAGATTGATTTTTATGGTCTTTCATGGAGAGTGTAAATTATCTGAAGAAGAACAAAAACACGTACACGAAGCAAGCCCAATTATGTGGATTCCTTTAATTCCGCTCGTGCTTGGGGCTATTTGTTTGGGCTATATCGCAAGCTCGCTTGTGGGCGAACATTATAGCGAGTTTTGGCAACATGCCATATTCACACTCCCAAGCCATAAAGCGGTAGCAAATGTTGAAGATATCCCTCTTATAATCAAAACTTTACCGTCTATGTTGGCAGTTCTTGGGATTGTTTTAGCGTTCTTATTATATGGAATAAAATCAAATATTGCCAAAAATCTTAAAAAGAAACTATCTCTTATCTTTGCTCTGCTAGCTAATAAATATTATATTGATGAAATTTATGATGTGATTTTTACAAATAATATCTTTGTTTTAGGTAAGTTTTTAAAGGTTACAATTGAAGATTTCATCTTGGAAAATATCTTGATTGTGAGAGTGGCAAATTCTATTTCTGCTCTGGCTAAAGGTTTGAAAACAACACAAAGCGGATTCATTAATCATTATGCGTTTGTCATGTGTCTTGGCTTGGTGGTCATTGTCTCATGGTTATTCATTGAAGGGGGTTTATAATATGTTTGGTTTACCAATTCTTTCACTCATTATTTTTCTGCCAATTGTAGGTGCGATTATTATTGCCATAGTTGGACGTAATGACGGAGTTAATGATGATGATCATGTGCCTTATAAAAATAGCTCTTATTTGATCGCCGTATTAACGACTTTTGTAAGTTTCATTTTGGCATTAATGGTATGGAACGGCTTTGATAATTCCTTATCAACTATGCAGTTTATGGAAAATATTCGTTGGTTCTCTGATATTAATGTGTCATATACTGTTGGCGTTGATGGTATTAGCTTACCCTTTGTACTTCTTGGGACTTTCGTTATGCCCATTGCGGTTTTGTTTTCCATTAAAAAAGATACAAAAAAAGTCAAAGAGTTAATGATCTCATTGTTAGTTCTTGAAACTTCAATGTTAGGTATCTTTTTAGCTAACGATCTTGTATTATTTTATGTGTTCTTTGAAGCTATGTTAGTTCCTGTCTTCCTATTAATTGGAATTTGGGGCAGTGGCGATAAAGTTAAAGCAGGCTTGAAATTCTTCCTATACTCATTCTTAGGTTCATTATTTATGTTGGTGGCGATCATTTACATCTTGATCACGCAGGAAACAACAAACTTTACACATCTAATGGGTTCTTTAAGCGTGCTAACATACAAAGAACAGTTGATGTTATTCATCGGCTTTACCATTTCTTTCGCTGTGAAATTGCCGATGTTCCCTGTTCATGCTTGGCAACCTGACGCCTATGAAAAAGCTCCAAGCTCGGCTACTATCATTCTTGGTGGAGCGTTGAAAATGGGTGTATATGGTTTAATTCGCTATTCCTTTAGTTTATTTCCTGAAGTTGCTCATGAATATGCCATGGTGTTATTTGTGTTATGCGGTATCGGGATTGTTTATGGTTCATTGGTGGCCATTGCACAAAAAAATGTTAAGCGTATGATGGTATATGCAACCTTGGCTCATATGGGTTTGGTTGGTATCGGGATATTTAGTGGAAATCAACAAGGTATCGAGGGGGCAATATTTGCCACCATTACCCACGGTTTAACCGCTGTGTTGTTATTCCTATTAATCGGCTCGCTATTTGATCGCTTTAAAACTTATAATATCGACGCTTTTGGCGGTATTGTCAATCAGACTCCTCGATATGCTTTTGTCTTTATGATTGGTGTCTTTGCCTCTGTTGGTGTGCCAGGAACTGCTCCTTTTGTTGGCGAGATCTTGACATTCATTGGTATCGCTCAAGTTAATATATATGTTACTATGATTGCCATCCTTTCGGTTGTGCTTAGTGTGTGTTATATGCTCTATATGTTTAAACATGTCATATTAGGAGCGGTGTCAAAGGACGCTATTAACGCCTTAAAAGATCTATCTTCTTTGGAACTGATTGTATATGCGGTTTTAGTTCTGCTAATTGTGTTCTTTGGTGTTTATCCTGCTCCTTTGTTAAAAATTATGGATGCTACAGTTCATGGCATTGTGAGTAATTATCTTATTCACATCGTTAGTGTTTAAAATAGGAAAGGAATAGAATAATGATAACTTCTTTAAATATAACTTCTGCAATTCCAGAAATCTTTTTAAGTATTGCAAGTGTGGCACTAGTGGCAATCTTCTCATTTGTGCAATCCAAAAGAAAAGCCGTTCAAGCTTTGTATGCGTCCATAGGAGTGTTGATTATCACTCTTGTTATGCTAATTCGTAACTTTACAAGTGTTGATAGTCATGCCTTTTTAGGTATGTTTATTGTCAATCCGTTTATTTCTTATGCTAAGGTGCTGATAGTTGTACTTTCTATTGTCTCTTTATTATTAAGTAAGAAATTCATAAAAATGTGTGCGGAAAACTCTCGTTTTGAATATCCCATAGTGGTTTTATTTGCCATAGTTGGTATGCTGGTTATGATCAGTTCTGGCGATTTCTTGACCATGTATTTAGGTTTAGAATTACAAAGCTTAAGTTTATATGTGTTAGCCACTTTCCAACGTAAAAGCTTGAAAAGTGCCGAGGCAGGTTTGAAATATGTCGTATTAGGTTCGTTAGCTTCTGGGATATTCTTGTATGGTGTATCTTTAATTTACGGTTATGCCGATAGTATCAGCTATAAAAACGTGGCGATTGCATTTGCTCATCATGGCTACAATAAAGTTGTGATTATCGCCTTGGTGCTTGTGTTGGTTGGTATGGCCTTTAAAATATCGGCAGCTCCTTTTCATATGTGGGTTGCGGATGTTTATGAGGGCGTGCCTTTGCCTGTAACAACATTCTTTTCAACCGCTCCTAAAGTGGCAGGATTGATTATTCTTTTGCGTGTGTTAACTGAACCGTTAAATCATTTAACCCATGATTGGGGACAAGTTGTCGGACTTTTAAGTATTTTATCCATTGTATCAGGTGGCTTGTTGGCTTTACGTCAAGAAAATATGAAGCGTATGATGGCTTATTCTTCGGTGTTAAATATTGGTTTCTTGCTGATTCCCATAGCTACCATGGGGTTAAGTAATAATGTTCATTCGGTTAACGCTCATGTGAGTATTTTATTATATTTAACATTGTATGTTGTTGCTAACATCGGAGTCTTTAGCGTACTTATGGGAGCAATGGATGAGAATAAGAATTCTTTAACTAATCTGAAAAGTTTTTCGGGTTTGGCGAGTAAACATCCATTCATAGCGGTATTGTATACTATTTACATGCTTAGCTTAACAGGAATTCCGCCATTTGCTGGGTTCTTTGCTAAATTCTATGTGCTAAAAGACGCTTTATCGGCTCATTTATATGTTATTGTTGCTTTTGCCATAGTATTTGCGGTGATTTCTGCATTCTATTATATTAGAGTAATTAAGGTTATGTATTTTGATAAATTCCCTGAAAATGGCGGGGCAGTTATGGAATTAAGCCAAGCTGGTCTTGTGATAGCCACCATTGCAGGAGCAATATTAGCATTCTTTTTCTTGGCACCAGGAGGACTGCTCTTGGACATTCTAACCACATTGGTTAGATAATTGCAAATATTAAAATATATACAAAATAAAAAAGTAAGGTAATATTATATTATGATAAAAAAAGAACAATTTGGTAAAATGAAAGATAAAGATATCTATAAATTTAACCTAGTTAATAAAAACGGCATGGAAGTTTCTTTCACGAATTATGGAGCTAGAATCCAAGCTATTAAGCTTAAGGATCTAAGTGGTAAAATGGTTGATGTTGTTTTGGGTTTTGACACTGCCCAAGAATATGTTGACGATATTTCACGCCAAGGAGCTATCATTGGTAGATATGCAGGAAAGACGCAAAACGCAAGTATTCATATGAATGGTAAAGAGTTCAAACTTTCTTTAACCAAGCCAAATACCCATAGTCATGGGGGTGTTGATCCCTTTGAGAATAAATTATGGACTGTGCTAGATTATGGAGATAATGATCACGGATCTTTCGTTGAATTCGAATATATTAGTGCTGATCTTGAAGAGGGATATCCTGGTGAGTTAAAAACATCGGTTACATATACACTAACCGATAAAAATGAAGTTAATATGGATATTAAAGCGTATTGCGAAACAATGTCGCCAGTTAGTATTACAAATCATGCTTATTTTAACTTAAATGGTAGTGGGACGATTCATGATCATTTTGCCAAGTTTGAGCCAAAGAAATATCTAGAATTTAGTGGCGAAGGATACGCAACAGGTAAAATATTTGATGTGAAAAATTCGCCTATCGAATGTTTAGAAAAAAATATCCCTCTTGAAGATGCCATGAAGATAATTCCCAATCAAGCTATAGATTATACATATCCGTTAAATGCAGGTGCGAGCAAAGAATATATTGGCGGTATTTATAGCCCTAAAACAGGGATTTCCATGAAAGTTTCAAGCAATTCGCCTGCAGTTGTTATTTATAACGCTTGCAATTTAAATGCGAAATCAGGAAAAGACGTAGATCATAAACAGTATGCAGGCTTTTGTATCGAACCTGGTGGTTATCCTAACTCTTTTAATCTTGAGAGTTTTCCCAATCAGCTAGCGGAAAAAGGTAAGCCGTGGATAACTTCTACAACATTCCTATTTAGCACCACCGAACACAACCCCTTATAAAACTTAAGGAGTATGTGATCTTGTTGGGACGCTTATTTATAGTATTTTGATAGGATTGTTTTCATATCTCTATCTAGATGTGGATTGAAATTTTGAGCTTCTTCAAGTGTTAGATCCCATAAATCTTTATTGTTATCGTTACAATATTTTACTATATTTCCTACTATGTGGTGGGCGTCTCTAAAGGGTACTTTTTTAGCTACTAATTCGTCAACAATATAGGTGGCACTAATAAAATCGCTTTTAGTATCTTGTGCTAATTTTTCTAGATTAAAAGTAATATTAGCAATGAATTTTGAGAGAATGAATCCGCACTGTATAACAGTTTTTTCATTATCGAAAATGATTTCTTTATCTTCCTGCATATCCTTATTATAGGCAAGAGGCAAGGATTTCATTATCACTAAAATACTTGTGAGATTGCCGACAACTCGTCCTGATTTTCCCCTTATAAGTTCGGGAACATCAGGATTTTTTTTGTTGGGCATAAGCGAACTGCCTGTAGCGTAGGCGTCATCAATATGAATGAATTTAAATTCTGATGTGGACCATAAAATCAGCTCTTCGCATATTCTCGATAAATGTATCATGAAAGTTGCACAGGCAGAACAGAAATCCATAACATAATCCCTATCAGATACAGAATCCATAGTGTTTTCCACTACTCCAGCAAAGCCTAATTCTTTAGCAGTGAATTCTCTATCTAGATTTAGAGTTGTGCCTGCCAAAGCTCCTGCACCTAGGGGGCTGTAGTTGATTAGCTCGAGATTATTTTTGAATCTTTTCACATCTCTTTTAAGCATTTCTTGCCAACAATTTAAATGAGTGGAAAGTAAGATAGGTTGTGCCTTTTGTAGGTGGGTGTATCCAGGAATGCGAACGCCCTGATTGTCTTCTATTTGCCCATCGATAGCAGAAATAACTAGCTTTATTGTTTCAATAATTTTAACTGTGCAATCCTTTAAATAAAGCTTGGTATCTAAGGCAACTTGATCGTTACGACTTCTTGCAGTGTGCAATTTTCCTGCAATGTGAAGCAAGCCATCTTCTTCCATTCTTGTATTTAAAATGTGTTCAATGTTCATGTGGACATCTTCAAATTCATCAAGAAATGTTATATTATCCTGTTCCACATCTGCCTTGATTTGTGTAAGATATTTGATGATAAGAGCAGATTCACTTTCTTCTATTAAGCCCACTTTAGATAGCTGACTAACATGAATTATTGAACCAAAAACATCGTAACTTGCGAGTTTTTTATCAAATGAGATTGAGTTGTTAAATTCTTGTACATCCTTATCTAGGGATTTACTGAAACGTCCCTCCCAAGGTTTTTTCTTAGCCATGTTATTTTCTTTCTTTTCCATATAAATTACAATCGTATATATAAGTCAATATACATACGATTGTAAGGCATTTTCCAACTTAAATTATATTATTTTGGTAATGCTGATTTCACCCATTTGTTCTCTAACTGTTTGATATAACCGCTTTTTTTCAATTGAGCTAGCACTTTATTTACTTTATCCTTTAAAGGGCTACCTTTTTTGAATGCAATGGCATATCCTGATTCCATACCCTTAGGTATTAGAGAGTTCTCAATATCGATAACTTTAAAGCCTTTATTCTTTGCTTTGTTAGTATATCCTACCACATCTTCGGTGATAATAGCGTCAATACGTCCAAGTTTTAACTCTGTAACCATAATAGGATTGCCTTTATAGATCTTTTTAGTGAAAGAACCATACTTTTTAGATTTTTCTAGACTATCGATAAAATCCTTTTGAATTGTCCCTTCGCCTGCAGCGATTTTTTTATTCTTGATATCTGCAAGACTTTTAATTGGCGAGCTTTGTTTCGTAACAATAACTAAGCCCGGTGTATGATAATCCATAGAAAAATCTAGATTTTTCTTACGTGCAGGAGTGGCAGAAATCGCAGACATCCCCATATCAGAACGCCCATTTTTAATTGACGGTATCACAGATGCAAACGGCATATGAGAAAATTTCACTTTCATCCCTAATTTCTTAGCAATCATAGTAGCAAGATCAATATCAAACCCCTTCTTTTTTCCTAAATGAATAAACTCAAATGGCGGATATTCAGCATTTGTACCCACTACTAATGTTTTAGTTTGTGCATGAGAAATGCTCACCATTGATGTTGATAACAATCCAACAACCGATAATGAAATAAGTGATTTTTTTAAAATAGACATAAGATATCTCCGTTAATTATGTAGTAATGTTATATTTTCAAGATAACCAATTCATCTTGAAACAATCTGTTAATCTCTATAACTTATACTTGTAATTTATCATATACTTTCCGCATTGTCAAGGTTATAAACGCATAAATAACGCATAATTATATTTATTTTTGAATAATTAGAATCCCAAGCTTGTTTGTATCTTAATATTAAATAAAACCAAGGCTCTTAACAATACGCTAAGAGCCTTGGTTTTTTTAATGATGTTTCTTACTCATACTTTTATGATGTACATGATTATGATTATGTTTCATATGCTTATGATGTTTGTGTTTATGCTTATGTTTATGATGTGCTTTTGTCTTATGGAAGTTAAAGGATGAATGATGCTGTGTTATTGTACTGTGAGATACTGCATGGTACTTAGTCGTAGTATGTGTATGACTTACATGTTTATGCTTTTTATGCACATAATGCGACTGACTCACCATACTCACATGACTAGGAACAGTAGCTTTTTTATGACTAATATCCTTATGCTTTACAATATGCGAATAATAACTAACCTTAGTATTCTTACGTGCTTTCTTGCGATTATAATGGGAATGTTGACTCTTAATATGATACTTTTTACTAGAATGTAAACTTATTAATGATTTTGCTCTATGATTTTTAATGTTTAGATGTGTATATATAGGCTGAATTATACTCATATCAACATCTGGCATTGGCGGTGCTGGAGAAGTTTTAGGAGAATAGTGATTACCAACCATTTCATCTACAAAATAGATTGCTGCTTGGGTGTACCTTAATTGCTTTGCTTTTAATTGATCTAATTGTTTTTGTAAGTTAGATATTTTAGCAAGTTGGGTAGCTTTTTCGCTACTGGTTGTAGCCAGTGTAAGAGCTAGCTTTGCAGACTTTAATTTTTCTCTTAAAGAAAATATTGGTTGATCTAATAGGGACGCGTCCAGACTGGCGTCCATAGCTCTAGTTTCTACAACACTATTATGTGCGAGGTATTTGTCTTCAAACTCTTTAGTAAGTTTTAATACTTCTAATGTTTCTTGGTATTTTGCTTGAGCTGAGGATACTCTTTTTGCTAAAGCACGAATTTCTGCGATTTGTGCTTGGGATAAAGTTACAACAGGGCTGGGAATGTATTCAACCTTGGTGGTGGATATTGTGGCATATTTTGCTATTAATTTCTTTTGAGCTTCAATTAGATATTCTAGTTCTTTTTGAGCTGTTGCCACTCTGGTTTCTGCCACAAGAGTTGGCGAGCAATCACTGTCAATAATACTACAAGCAGTTAAATAAGAGTCTCTGTGTTGAATTTCACTATCATAAGCTGAAGCGGCCGCACCGTAATTTGCAATAATTTTCGCATGATCCAAGCCAGCTACACCACCCGTGCTTTTCATTGTATCAGGTGTGGAAACACAATTAGGTTGGGTACTTATAAAACAATTACCATAGTTGTTGCCAGCTGTATTATCTATACTAGGTGTCATAATAGTCCAGCCAACAGGTCCGGTAGGCGGACTTACAACAGGGGGAGTTACAATAGGCGGTGGTAAGTGTGCATCCACTAAATAGTTGTGATAACCAGCTAAATATACAGTTATATTATTCGCTGATTTTGGCCCATTAATTGGTGGCTGTACGTTAATTGGCGGTTGTACAATAGTTTGGGTCTGTATTCTAACAGGGGGTGAGAAAGTAATAGGCTGGCTATTGTTGATAGTTGTCCAGTTAATTGGTGTGAGTTGTATGGGTTGGAAGATGTTAGAATGAGCATGGTTGGAGTTGTTATGGTTGTAATGACTGTTACTAATATGTATTAGTTGAGAAAGAGTGTGTGGAATTAAGTCGTTTATGTTTATTGTTATTTTATCTTGCATGGTGTTGTCTTGTGCAATATAAGGGCGAACAATATTTTTAGTTGTTGGTTGGACGGTTAAAATGTGGTTGTTTTCATCGTGTATATTACCGTTATGCATTAGTAATATATTATAAGCTTTTACATATCTATTGCCAAATGCTTTGTTTTTTTCTAGATCGTCATTTAGCGTGTTATTTATGTATTTGTCTTGTGGTAAAGTTTTTGGACTGTGTATTATATGATCATTATCAATGGTGTATTGTGTAAGCTCGTCTTCTGATAAATCCGATTGATCTACTACATTATTCACTATATGTTTTTGGTTCACTTCGTATTTTGAAAGTTCATCGTCAGACAAATTGGCAGGAGCTATTAGCGAGTGTTGTGTCTTATTGTTTTCTACATAATCGGCAAGTTCTGTATCGGATAAGCCTTGTGGGGCGATGATGTAGCGTAATATACCGTAGTCATTTATTATATATTTTGTTAGAATTACATCAGGTTGATAATTAGAGCGAGCAAATGTATTTTGTGTTGGTAATATCAAGCTGAATATAGCTAGTATAGTCAATAATTTAAATTTAGTCATGATGATATCATAATTCTTTACAGTGAAATATTTTGAAAGTTGATTGTGATAAAACTAACATAATCAACTATTAAAGTCAATATTATTAAATTTTGGTTAATGTATAGTGGGGTAAGTTAATTTAAGTAAATATTAGTTTTTTATAAATAAAGGTTATGTTTTTATAAGGCCATTTTTTTTTCTAAAAATAACTAATTTAAATAAATTAAAGATTCTAAACATAAAAAAAGTTACATATGAATGTAGTATTCATATGTAACTTTAATGTATTTACGGACAAAGGAAGTTGGAGGGGGTTAGATGAGGTCTAATTTTTCGGCTTCTTTATCTTCTTTGGTTTTTGGTAGGATGGCGTTTAGGATGATACCGCTAATGGCAGAGAGACCCATACCGCTAAGTTGTAGTTTGCCGAAAGATACGGCGTATGCGGGTAGGCAACCGATACCAAGAACCATAATAGCCGATACGATGATTAAAATTCTTGTGCTACCTAAATTAACTTTTTTATCTACCATGTTTCTAACGCCTGATGATGCGATGATCCCAAAGAGTAGAATGGAAAATCCGCCGATTACAGGAGCTGGAATGGTTTGTAAAAAGGCAGATATCTTGCCGACAAATCCAAGGATTATCGCAATAATAGCCGCTCCCATGATCACATACACACTATACACTCTAGTAACTGCTAGAACGGCAATGTTTTCGCCGTAAGTGGTATTTGGAACACTACCTAAAAGTCCTGAAAAAATTGTAGCTAGACCATCGCCAAGAATGGAAATATGTAAGCCTGGAGTTTTTAGATAGTTTTTGTTTGTTACTGTATTTAATACCAGTTGGTGGCCGATGTGTTCTGATATGGTAACAAAGGCAATGGGGATAATACTCACAACACCAATCCAATGGATATTTGACAAATGCAATCCTGAATATCTAAATTGTGGTACAGATATAAAAGGGGCAGTCGCTATTTTTGAGAAATCGACAATCCCTAAAAAGTAAGATACAATGTATCCCAAAACAATGGCAAACAAGAATGGAGATAAAGAAAAAGGCTTAGGAAGCAATAATGCAAATAAGCCTGTGGAAACTAATGTTATCATAGAAACATAAAAATAATTGTGATTAAAAGCATGATCTAAGGTAAATGCTTCACTTACCGCCGTAGATGCTAAACCTAAACCTATCACTATCATTACTGGACCAGTAACATGAGTGGGTAGAAGTTTTAACAACCAATTATTGCCAAAGAGCTTAAGACCAATGGAAACCGCCACATAAACCACACCAGAAAAAGACGCACATATTAAAGCAGTATCCAAACCGTATTGCTTGTGCATTAAAATTATTGGCGAGATAAAGGCAAAGGATGAACTCACATAAGCAGGTACTTTTCCTCTTGTTATTAATAAAAATATTAGCGTACCAGTACCACCAGTAACTAACGCAGTATTAGGATCTAATCCTAAAATAATTGGCACAAGAACCGTTGAACCAAACATTGCTAATAAATGTTGAAAGCTTAAAGTTACCCAAGTAACTAGGGTTTTAGGTCTTTCGTGGACATCTAAAACAATCGTATTATTATTCATTTAAAACCTCTTCATAAAGGACTATTGTAATTTAAGGGCTGTGAAAAAATACTCATTATCGCAGTTTTTCTCGCCCCTTTAGGATTGAGAGTTAAAGTGTATTTTCACTTATTTTCACATCCCTTAGATTCTATTATTTATCGTAAAATAATATCAGGCTTATAATATCAATATAAATTTCACAATGCAAGTATTTTTTATAATCCTTAGTGGATTCGAAATAAAAATGCTTTCTTTAATCTCTTATTTATACATCTTTATACATCTTAATTTAGGGTTAAAATAAAAAATTAAAGCAGAATTTTAATAGCTTTAGCAGTATGCAAGTATACTTTCATTTATAATACAATACATCATAAATAAGCTAAAATGCTTATGCGATTCTAATGATTGCTATAGCTTATATTCATAAATTCATGTTTTATTTCAATGGTTTAAATTTTTAGCTTGACTTTCTAGTAAATGATTGTTATGATCTATTCATACGATCAATTAAATTGATTTCATTTCTGTATATCAGTTTGTATCATATTATTTGAATTAAGAGATCGTCTAAGGATAGAGAATAATTTCAAGATAAATTCTTCTTTAAAACGATAGTTATTTGTAAAGAATTTTTATATAAAATTATATACCATCATAAAATGGTATATATAAATTTATAAGAATAATTTAACTATTACATATAAACATAAAAAACAAAAACAAGGAGATACTCACATGAGTGTTGATATTTTAGTTGTATTGGTATATTTTGGATTCCTAGCCGTTTTAGGTTGGGCTTTTAGAAGTGCCGCAGGTTCGACAAGTGAATACTTCCGTGGTGGTGGTAGAATGCTATGGTGGATGGTAGGATCTACCGCATTTATGATGGCTTTAAGTGCCATGACATTCACTGGCTTAATGGGTAAAGCCTTACAAGATGGTATGTCGGTGGGAATTGTATTCTTTGCCAATGCCACAGGTTACTTCTGTAACTATTTATTCTTTGCGGCAAAAGCTCGCCAAATGCGAGTAATTAGTCCAGTACAAGGTATCAGATTACGATTTGGTAAAGTGAATGAGCAAGTATTCACATGGGCAAATATCCCAGTGAGTGTATTACAAGCAGGTATTTGGTTAAACGGTTTAGCAGTGTTCACCAGTGCGGTGGTAGATTTACCGTTAAATGTTACAATTATCGCAACAGGTTCGATCGTGTTATTGATGTCATTGGTTGGCGGAAGTTGGGCGGTTATCGCCTCGGACGTTCTACAAATGATCTTAATTACCGTAATGACATTTGTAACCGCAATGGTTGCAATTTGGAAATCAGGCGGTGTTAGTAATCTATTAAATAAAGGCTTGCCTGTAGGTCATCATGTAATGGGTAGCGGATACAGTCATGCTTATTTATTTGTGGCATGGTCGTTATTGATCTTCATAAAACAATTCTTTAGTACTAATAACATGGTGGATTCATATAGATTCATCGCCGCTAAAGATACAAACCACGCAAGAAAAGCCGCTTTATTGGCTTGTGGTTTAAGTTGTTTAGGTCCGCTAATTTGGTTCTTACCTGCCTATTATGTGGCTGGTAATTATGGCGATACATCAACTTGGAATATCCACGGTTTAGGCAAAAAAATTACAGACGCTACCTATTATATTTTCGTTAAAAAAGAAATGCCTGTGGGTATGGTTGGCTTAATGCTTGCGGCGATGTTTGCTGCTACTATGTCATCTATGGATTCAGCGTTAAACAGAAATGCTGGTATTGTCTTAAAATGTGTATATGAACCTTACTTCTGTAAGGATACTTCAGAGAAAAACCTAATGAGAATGAGTCAAATCTTAACAGCGTTCTTTGGGGTTGTGATCATTTTATCGGCTTTATTCTTAACAAGCTTGAAACAATTCGGCTTATTCGATCTGATGATGTTAGTTGGTACTTTGGTTGGTTTCCCAATTCTGATACCGTCTATCATGTGCTTTTTCGTTCGTAGAACACCAGATTGGGCAGGTTGGGGAACAATTCTTGTAGGTATTTGTGTATCAGCATTGATCTACATTGTTATTACACCAGAATTCTTTAAGCATGTTCTAGGAATTACTCTTAGTGCAAGAGAATTTTCAGAAACAAAATCTGTAACATGTGGCGTAATTGGGCATACTTGTATTACTCTTCCTTTCTTCTGTATAACACATTTCTTCTATAAAGAACCTGTAGGATACAGAAAAGCAGAAATTGAGAAGTTCTTTGAAAATACTGATACCGAAGTGGTTGTAGAAGATACTCCGTTAAGTATCGAAATGGATAATAAACAAAACTCTGTTCTTGGTAAAATGTTACTAGCAGGTGGGGCTTTTGTTTCATTGTTGATCTTTGTTCCTAATCCAATGTGGGGTAGAGGACTGTTCATCATCATCGGTGGTATGTTGGCTTTAATTGGATTTATCCTAATCAAAGCACAAAGAAAAATAACTGACGATATTAAAGTGAAAAGTTAGTATAAGTATATAACTAATTTACACATAACAACAAAGGAAAACGCACATTTAATATAATTTAAAGTTATTAATAAATGTGTGTTTTCCTTTTATATATATAAAATTCTAGCCATTAGTAAGTTCAAGTATTGATAGGATAATAAGATATGATCCTACAATTAATATTTAATGTTTATTAATGTAAATTCAAAGCTTTACATTTTTTGCTTTGACTTTTAGATAAAAAAATGATATCATTATTTATATGATTAATAGAATATCTATTGATTCATGTATATTTAATTAACTCTTTAGATACAAATAAAGAAAGAACTCTAAATATGTCTGTACAAAAGCAATTCGGTGGTGAGTTAACCGAAGAAGAATTCAGAAAATTCACTCTATATATGACACAGAGTGGCAATTTCGAAGATGATAACACTAGAGCCAAAATCATGGGCTTTACTAATCCTAAAGTAAGGATTGCTCCTGGATCAATTGTGCGAATAAAAGGTAATCAAATTGGCGAAAATTCTTATGTGGGGATATACTCATATGTGAATGGCGATGTGATTATCGGCAAGAATGTTTTAATTGGCCCGCATGTTTCTATCGTAGCCTCAAATCATTTATATGATCCTACTACAGATTATTTTAGTGATAGAACTTCCCTTGTAGATGGTAAAGTTACCATAGAAGACGGCGTATGGTTAACCGCTGGAGTGGTAATCACACCAGGGATCACAATAGGAAAAGCTACGCTTGTATGTGCTAACTCTGTCGTAACTAAAAGCACAGAACCGTACTCTATTGTGGCAGGAAGTCCTGCTAAAGTTATTGGTCATATTGATCCTAAAACAGGTAAGTATAACTGGATTAAAAACTAATCTGGATTAAAAAAATAGTAAAGTGGCGTGTAAAATTAGCTAAATTAAAGTATGTTTTCGCTCATCATCCTCTTAAGATAATTATAAAGAAAGTAAAGTAATATGTTAAAATTAGAAAGAACCCATGATTTTCAAGTGTTTGTTTCTCCAACAGATAAAGAAATAACTAAAATCAATCCACCAAGTTTTAATTGGCCGCAAGAAAAATTCGAAGATGTGTATACAATAGAAATTCAAAATGCCAGTAAAACATATCATGTGGAACATAAGGATATTTGCTCGCCTTTTCAACTTACATCTAAGTTGGATATGGGGGACTATCAATGGCGAGTAACTGATTCAAAAAATCAAACTTCCGAATGGCTTAGCTTTAGCGTAGATAACACTTCGGAAAATTATTTGCCACCAACAGCAAAAGAACTATTTGATATGGCAAAAGGGCGAGATCAATTTCTAATGTATTTTGATGAAGATATCAACATAGTTAAAGAACATTCGCAGGACGCTTACGAGAAGTTTAAAACTACTGCTTCTAAGGTAAATCTAGATAAAATTAGCTATCAAGCACACTACAGAAGAGGCGAAGAAGAGGGCAAAAGAACGGCTATAACTAATGTACGTGAATGGATCGATAGGGATTTGATGGCCGCAACTATTCTTTATAAAATTTGGGGCGAAAAAGAGTATGGCGAGACCGCTATCAAGTTACTTTTACGCTTAGCCGAATGGAGTCCTGAAGGTCCTGCGTCTTTGTTGCGTCCTTGTACTTGGGGCGATGAAGTGGGTTTGTCTTTATCTCGTAATTTATTTTTAGCATATCATTGGCTTTCGCCCTTATTAAACGAAAGCGAAAAGGGTTTCATCCGTCCTATGCTGATCCGTATTGGTTATCAGTTGGAAGAACGTTTGGAACAAGATATGTTTAAACAATTCCCAGGCCACTCTCACACTTCAAGATTGCCCGCATATTTAGGCGTGGCCGCTTTGGCTTTGCATAAGGAATTCGAAGTGTCAGTCTGCGAACGTTGGTTAAATTATTCGCTAATGATTTATAGAGGCGTATTACCATTTTATGGCGGAAATGACGGCAGTTGGGCAGAGGGTTGTTTCTATTCATCTTCTTATAGTAAGTGGACACATCCATTCTTCTTAAGTGTGGAAAGATTGAGCGATTTTTCATTCTATAATCATTCATTTTATAAGAATTATCACAATTTCGCTGTGGATTTCCTAGCTAATAACAATGACATTCACCCGTTCGGCGATGGTTTTTGGTGTAAACGTGAGGGCGATGAATGGCCCGGTTTCTTCGCTCAAAATCCTCTTAGAATATACGCCGATAGATTTGGCGATAAGCAGGCAAAACAAATATCGCAAGAGCTAGAAAATGCCATAGATTGGTATAAATTGCACTTATTAGACGTTGTTCCTACTGTAAAACAGCTGGACGCATCAAAAAAATCCGCAGAAAACGCCAACAATAAAGATATGGAACGCACACGTGATTATCATAAATATTACGCCTTTGCAGGATACGGTAAAGCGGTTTTAGATAGTCAAGAGCTTTATTTTAGAGCTAGTAGATTCGGTAATAGCTCACACAGACACGGCGATCAAGGGAATTTTGCTTTTGTTGATTCAGGAATCGGTATTCTATCGCCTACAGGTAGTTACGGCTATAAGTTCGGCAGTGGACATCATAAGGAATGGACACGCACAACTCAAGCCCATAACTTGCCATTACTTGGCGGAGTAGGGCAGATCTTAAATAATGAATCTGCTACCGCTAAATTATTACAAGAAAAATCAAGCTCTTCTTATTATTTCGTTCAATTGGATTTATCTAATGCCTATGAAAAGAGCGAAAAATTCATTCGTAATATCATTTTAGTTCAAGATAAAGGGTTAATTATCTGTGATCACATAAGCTTACAAGAGCAACAGTCTATAGAATGGCGTCTTCACTCGCATTTAGAGAGTAAAGAAGATAATAATAAGGTTAATTTAAGAGAGAAAGATTTATCTTATACACTTAATTTACACAGTCATCAGGATGTTAAACCCACAATAGTTTTCGGCTATGATCAAGATAAAACCCACGGCGAGAAAGTAACTTCTGACGCTCGTGAAGATGTTTATCATATGGAATGGAAACTTCCAAACACTAAAGATCATCTAGTAATCGCCTCTTGTGAAAAAGGTACACCAACTAACATCACAACAAGCGAAAATATCGTAACAGTCAATCTAGGCAATGAAACTATTGTTATTGATACTAATAGCTCTGCGGTAACATTTAAGTAATTAAAGGACTGTGAAAAAGCACTTATTGTCGTTGTTTTTTGTCTGTTGGTTTCTCTAGTTATTTGTTCTATTCGTATTGCTCGTATTATTGTCGCATAAAATTTAGTTGATCGTATATACTATATTTTAAGCGAGAATATCAAGAGCGAGAAATTAGGCGTAGATTTTATTTAGCATTCTGACGATACTTGAGCCAACAGCATGGGATAGATTCACTGGTACGGCGTTGCCGATTTGTTTGTATTTGTTGGTTAAAGATCCTTGGAATTCCCAATCGTCTGGAAATGTTTGAATTCTTGCGTATTCTTTATATGTTAGCGGTCTGGTTTCTTCTGGATGACATCTCTCCGTTTGTTTTTGAGCAGGGGAGCAAGTTAAAGTTAAGGACGGTTCGAACCATGAAAGACGGCGAGCCACTCCTGTTTTACCACCGCCTAGGAAGTAGCTTCCTTTCATGTATTCCCTTTGTAATTCATCGCTTAGATCTTTCCAGTATCCACCTGCAGGGACTAAATCCATGATTTCTTTTTTGCGTTGTGGGTAGGTTTGTCCTGCGGATTTTTCCACATCTGTTTTGAATAATTCTCCAGCCTTTAAGCCGTCCTTTAAGGTCATTACTCTATTGTGTTTGGAAGGCCATGAAAAATCAGATTTCTCCACTAGATCATTACGAATGGCGATTAAAAATAAACGCTCTCGTTTTTGCGGTACTCGATAGTAAATGGCCTTTAAGACTTGCGGTTCTATTAGGCTGTATCCCAATTCTTTTATGGTGTTTTTGATGGTTTCTAAGGTGTCGCCATTCTCATGGGTTTTTAAGCCTCTAACGTTTTCCCCCAGTAAGATTTTAGGTTGAACTTCTTGGATAGCTCTTGCGAATTCAAAAAATAAAGTTCCCCTTGTGTCTGCAAATCCTTTTTTCTTCCCTGCATAGGAAAATGATTGACAAGGAAATCCACCAGAAATTAAATCAATTTTATCTCTGTAAGGAGTGAAATCGATGTGGGAAATATCGTCATTAATGATGTTCCAATGGGGGCGGTTGTGCTTTAAAGTATTAGTTGCATGGCGATCTATTTCATTTAATAACACATGCTTAAACCCTGCATTTTCAAGCCCTAAAGCCAAACCACCAGCACCCGCAAAAAGTTCTATGGATGTAAATTCCTTGCATGGTTTTTCCTTTAATTCTTCCAGTAGAGTAGAATTTAAAAGGTCTTGTATGGCGTCCATATGCTTGATATCATGAATATTAAATTCTTTTTTTCCTGTATCTTGATTTAAGGTTGATTTTATTTGCCCTTGATCTTCCAAATGTACCAATGCTTTTTTAGATACAGATAAAATCTCCGCCAATACAGATTCAGAATAGGAATAATCATTTAATATTAAAGTCATTGGAATACTCATTCGTGTTTTATTTAAGGATACAATTCATATACATGAGTGTAACATTTTCTATAGAAATTAGTCAAGAACCAATAAATATTATTCTGATTTTTATGTTAATATTGAGAATCTAAAAATAAAACCAATAAAAACAAGCGTTAAATTAATATATATAATATAGCTTTATTAGTAGATAAATATTGTTTTACAAAAGGTATACAATAGTTAAATTAATATTTTACTTGACATGATATTAAAATAAATATATAATAGGTTTATGTATACACAAGTATACGTTTTAAATAAAATAAATAAAGGATAATAAAATGAGAAAATCATTCTTACATATACCATATAGCAGGCCAACACTTTTAAATTGCTTTGGACTTCATATAAAAACAGTTAAAAAAAATAATAAAATTAAAAATAAAGGAGTAATATCATGAGTGATTATGATAGTATAGAATCCCTACAAGAACAAGGGATACTAGATTCGAAAAAAGTGGCAGTCATAAAAGGTTGTTTAATAATGTTTTTTCATTGTTCTATCTTTGCCGTACTGGCCTCGCAAATATTCGCCATATGGTTAGATAAACAAATGCACTTAAATTCCCTACAAATTGGGGAACTCTTGGGGATGAAAACCCTTGTGGCGGTTTTCTATAAGCCATTATTTGGTTGGTTGTTGGATAAAACCCAACTGCGTATCCGTTTTATAATAACGATTGCCATTGGTGGTCTTGGAGCTGGCCCATTCTTTCAATTCGTATATAAACCTCTCTTAGAGAGTCATACTACAACTGGATTTTTTCTTGCAGGCTTATTGGGTGGTGTATACTTCGGTTACGTGATCATCGCTGCAGGTGGTGTAGTTTGGACATATACAGGACGTTATATTGAAGCTCACGGTGGTACAGTTGATAAACTTGCTGCTTCAAATTCTACCGCTTGGTTGCTTATGAGCTTTATTCTGACCATGTTGTATACTATTAATCCAATATGGGGATTTTATTTAGCTAGTTTGTCAGCTTTAGGGATGTTTATTACATTACTTACTTTAAAAGTGAAAGCTTTTGACAGCTTAAATACCAAATCCACATCTAAACAGAAGATTCAACTGGCTGATTTAAAGAAATTAGTTTCTAATCCACGTTTTTACGTATTAGTTTTCTTTGCGATTACTACCATGGTTGTAGTGTTCGCCCAGTATGGACAGATCGGAAGATACTCTTTATCTTTTTGGCCCAAAAATATGCAAACATATGGTTTAAAGTTTGATGCTTATCTTACTTTACCATTGCGTATTATTCAGATATTCATATTGGCAGTTTGTTCAAAAATTATTAAAAAGTTTAACCCTAGTAGAACTTTAATGCTGGTCGGAGTAGGTTATGGTTTATCTTTCTTAGCCTTTGGTTGTGCGGCACTGTTAAAGGATTATAACCCAGGCGGTAGCTATATGCCAAGCCTTGTAGCAAGTATCATTGCTAAACAAATGTTATTATTTGTACATCCTTTCTTTAACGTTGTTGTGTTATCATATGTATTCGCATCATTCGATAAAGTGATGGCAGGTACTGCCTTATTAGTAGGTTTCCACTTTGTATCTAATTTAGGTGCTAGTCTTGGGAATGGTGTAATTGGCGAAATGCTTAAAACACAAGGTTGGGGACGTTCATACGTCGAGCTTGCTATCTACATCTTTGTTGCCACAATAATTTTAGGCTTATTAATTAAGTTTGCCAATTATAAAGATAAAGTAAGAGTTCTTTCCCACTTGAAATCGAAAGTATCAGGAGAAACGGAAGCATAGCTTTTAAATTAATACAATAAGTTACTAATATTAGTAATTCATATTAAATAGTCAAGAAAATATTTTAGATTTTTTCTTGGCTATTTTTTTTCTTGACATTGTCTTAAAATAAATATATACTAAATCTATGTATACACAAATATACATTTTAAACAATAAATATAAAGGATAATAAAATGAAAAAATCGTTCTTAAATATACAATATAGCAGGCCAACACTTTTAAATAGCTTTGGATGTAATATAATAACAGTTAAAAATAACAATAAACTTAAAAATAAAGGAATAAAATAATGAGTGATTATGATAACATAGAACCCTTACAAGCACAAGGGTTACTAGATTCGAGAAGGGTGGCGATCTTAAAAGGGTGCTTAATTATGTTTTTTCATAGCTGTATCTTTGCAGTTCTGGCCTCGCAAATATTCGCCATATGGTTAGATAAACAAATGCACTTAAATTCCCTACAAATTGGGGAGCTTTTGGGAATGAAAACTCTGGTATCTGTTTTCTATAAGCCATTATTTGGCTGGTTGTTGGATAAAACTCAACTGCGTATTAGATTTATAATAACTATTGCAATTGCAGGGCTTGGAGCTGGTCCATTCTTTCAATTCGTATATAAACCATTATTAATGACACATAATCCTACCTTGTTTTATGCCGCTGGCTTATTAGGTGGTATCTACTTCGGATATGTGATTATTGCTGGTAGTGGGGTTATTTGGGGATATACTGGACGTTATATCGAGGCTCATGCAGGAACAGTCGATAAAGTTGGAGCTTCAAATTCTATAGCTTGGTTAATTATGGGATTTATTCTTACTGCATTGTATACAATCAATCCTATATGGGGATTCTATTTAGCTAGTTTATCTGCTTTTGGTCTTATGGTTACATTGCTTAGTTTAAAAGTGAAACCCTTTGACACCTTAAATACCAAAGCTACTTCTAAACAAAAAATTCAACTTACTGATTTAAAGATATTATTTACTAATCCACGTTTTTACGTTTTAGCTTTCTTTTCCCTTAGTACCATGGTTGTAGTCTATGCACAGTATGGACAGATTGGAAGATATTCTTTATCTTTTTGGCCCGATAATATGCAAACATACGGATTAAAATTCGATGTATATTTTGGAGCTCCATTTAGTATTGTTCAAATCATACTATTAGCAACCTGTTCAGGATTCATTAAAAGATTTAATCCTAGTAGAACATTATTAGTGATTGGGAGTGGTTATGGTTTATCCTTATTATGCTTTGGTCTTGCTGCACTGTTAAAGGATTACACCGCAGGCGGTAGCTATATGCCGAGCCTTATAGCAAGCGTAATTGCTAAGCAAATGTTATTATTTGTCCATCCTTTTACTAATGTTGTTGCGGTATCTTATGTGTTAGCGTCATTTAATAAAAGAATGGGTGGTACAGCGTTACTAGTGGGTTTACATTTCGTTTCTAATCTGGGTGCTAGCCTTGGGAATGGCGTAGTTGGTGGAATGTTTAAGAATCAAGGTTGGGGACGTTCATACGTTGAACTTGGTATCTATATCTTTATTGCTACCATACTTTTAGGATTCTTAATTAGATTTGCTAACTCTAGAGATAAAGAGCGAGTTACTTCTCATTTTAAATCAAAAACATCATGAAATACAAGAGTATAGGTCTTTTTTTCCATTGAGATAATAACTTACTAATCTTAGTAATTTAGGCTAAATAGCCAAGAAAAATGTAGAATATTTTTTCTTGGCTATTTTTTTTCTTGACATTACACTAAAATAAATATACAATGATCTTATGTATACATGACTGTATATTTTAAATCAGAAATGAAGAGAAAATAAATACAAATAGTATATTAAATATATATTATTTAAATTAAATTCAATTCAACTGAATTAAATTTTGTGGAAATACTACCACAAAAAACCAAAATATAAAAACACTTATAAATAAAGGAGTAAAATCATGAGTGATTATGATAGTATAGAATCCCTACAAGAAAAAGGGATATTAGATTCAAAAAGAGTAGCAACGATAAAAGGGTGTTTAATTATGTTTTTTCATAGTTGTATCTTTGCGGTGCTTGCCTCACAAATATTTGCCATATGGTTAGATAAGCAAATACATCTAGATTCTCTACAAATTGGGGAACTTTTGGGAATGAAAACTCTTGTGGCGATTTTCTATAAGCCATTATTTGGTTGGTTGTTGGATAAAACTCAACTGCGTATCCGCTTTATAGTAACTCTAGGCCTTGCAGGTATTGGAGCTGGTCCATTTTTTCAATTTATCTATAAACCATTGTTATTAACTTATAATCCTACTCTTTTCTATCTTGCGGGTTTCCTAGGTGGTGTATACTTCGGTTATGTGATCATTGCAGGTAGTGCAGCGGTTTGGAGTTATACAGGGCGTTACGTTTCGGCTCATGGTGGTACGGTTGATAAAATCGGTGCTTCAAGTTCGGCAGCTTGGATATTCATGGGGTTTGTGCTTACAATGTTGTATGCAATTAATCCAACATGGGGATTCTATTTAGCTAGTTTTACCGCTTTTTGTATGGTTCTTACATTGCTTAGCTTAAAAGTGAAACCATTTGATAATTTAAACACAATATCAACATCAAAACAAAAAATTAAGCTTGCTGATTTAAAACAATTAATTATTAATCCACGTTTTTACGTATTGGTATTCTTTGCAGTTACAACTATGGTTGTAGTTTACGCCCAATACGGACAAGTAGGACGCTATACTTTATCTTTCTGGCCAGAGGATCAGCAAATATATGGTTTGAAATTTGATGCTTATATCGGTATACCATTCAGCGTACTTCAATTAATATTATTGGCAACTTGTTCGATATTTATTAAAAAATTTAATCCTAGTAGAACCTTATTAATCGTTTCATTTGGTTATGCTATAGCTCTATTAGTCTTTGGTTTAGCCGCTCTGTTAAAGGATTACAGTGCAAGCACAGGCGGAAGTTATATGCCTGGTCTTGTGATGAGTATAGTAGCTAAGAGACTTTTAGAAGTTGTTAATCCGTTTACTAATATTGTTGTGTTATCATATGTAACTACATCATTTAATAAAAGAATTGCAGGTACTGCCTTACTGGTTGGTTTTCACTTTGTCTCTAATCTCGGCGGTAGTGTTGGGAATGGTGTCATTGGTGGAATGTTTAAGAATCAAGGTTGGGGGCGTTCATACGTTGAGATTGCTGCGTATATCTTTGTTGCGACCATACTTTTAGCTTTCTTAATTAGATTTGCCAACTCTAAAGATAAAGAGCGAGTTAGCTCTCATTTTAAATCAAAAACATCATGAAATACAAGAGTATAGCTCTTTTTTCATTGAAATAATAAGTTACTAATCTTAGTAATTAAGACGAAATAGTCAAGAAAAATGTAAGACATTTTATTCTTGGCTATTTTTTTCTTGACATTACATTAAAATAAATATATAATAAGCTTATGTATACACAGATATACATTTTTAAATTAAAACATAAAGGAAAAAGAATGGAAAATTCATCGTTAAATATACATACTTTAAAGGAAAGTAAATTAAATAAACTTAAAAATAAAGGAGTAGTATCATGAGTGATTATGATAGCATTGAAGAGCTACAGTCTCAAGGAATCATAGATTCGAGAAATGTGGCGATTATAAAAGGATGTTTAATTATGTTCTTTCATAGTTGTGTTTTTGCAGTTCTGGCCTCACAAATATTCGCCATATGGTTAGATAAACAAATGCACTTGAATTCCCTGCAAATTGGGGAACTTCTAGGAATGAAAACTCTTGTGGCGATTTTCTATAAGCCATTATTTGGCTGGCTGTTGGATAAAACTCAACTGCGTATCCATTTTGTAATTACTTTGGCTCTTGCTGGTCTTGGTGCTGGTCCGTTTTTTCAATTCGTATATAAACCGCTTTTGTTAACTCATAATCCTTCTCTTTTTTATGCTGCTGGTGTATTAGGCGGGATATATTTTGGTTATGTGATCATCGCTGGTGGTGCAGCGGTTTGGGGTTATACTGGGCGTTATCTTGAGGCTCATGGTGGTACAGTGGATAAACTCGGCGTATCAAGTTCTATGGGTTGGATAGTTATGGGCTTTATTCTTACAATGTTGTATACAATCAATCCAACATGGGGATTCTATCTGGCTAGTTTGGCAGCCTTAGGAATGGTTTTAACATTGCTTAGCTTGAAAGTAAAACCCTTTGATAATCTAAATACTAGAGTTACATCAAAAGACAGAATTAAGTTTACTGATTTGAAAAAGCTGATCATAAATCCACGCTTTTACGTTTTAGCTTTCTTTGCGATTAGTACCATGACCATAGTTTATGCACAGTATGGACAAATCGGACGCTATTCTTTATCTTTCTGGCCCAACGATATGCAGAATTATGGTTTAAAATTCATGGCTTATATGGGTTTGCCAATAGCTGTCATTCACTTATTGCTATTATTTAAATGTTCGGTATTTATTAAAAAGTTTAATCCTAGTAGAACTTTAGTCTTGGTTTCATTTTGTTATGGTTTATCTTTATTGTGTTTTGCTTTGGCGTCATTTTTCAAGGATTATACCGCAGGCGGTAGCTATGTGCCGAGCCTTGTGGCAAGTATTATCGCCCGTCAGATGTTAGATGTGGTAAATCCTTTTACTAATATTGTTGTCTTATCATATGTAACTACCTCATTTAATAAAAGAATGGCAGGTACGGCTTTACTAGTTGGTTTCCACTTCATATGTAATCTAGGCGGTAGTGCTGGTAATGGTATAGTCGGCGGAATGTTTAAGAATCAAGGTTGGGGACATTCATATATTGAAATTTCCATATTCATTTTCATTGCTACCATAATTCTAGCTTTCTTAATCAAGTTTGCAAATAATAAGGATAAAGACCGAGTTTCTACTCATTTTAGATCAAAAGAGCAAACATAAGAATAATAATAAGCTTAACTATGATTTAGATTCTCTTTATTGTAATGTAAAATATTAGTTAAGTAAAAAGTTATTTAATATTAATAACTTATATAAAAAATAGCCAAAAAAAGTATGACATATTTTTTCTTGGCTATTTTTTTCTTGACTTTATCAGAAAATAAATGTATACTTAGATTAATGTATACTCAAGTATACATTTTTAGTAAAAAACTGAAAGGAAAAGTAAAATGAAAACTTTAACAAAAAATACATATAACAAGAACCTTAAAAATAAAGGAGCGAGATCATGAGTGATTACGATAGCATAAAAGAGCTACAAGACCAAGGGATCATCGATTCAAAAAGAGTTGCTACAATAAAAATTTGTTTAGTTGCTTTTTTCCATGCCTCTATATTTGCGGTTTTAGCTTCGGGCGTATTTGCCATATGGTTAAATAAAAATGTCGGTTTGGATTCGTTACAAATTGGGGAACTCTTAGGATTAAAAACCGTAGTAGCTATTTTCTATAAGCCTGTATTTGGGTGGTTGTTGGATAAAACCCAACTGCGTATCCATTTTATAATAACAATTGCCATTGCGGGTCTTGGTGCAGGGCCATTTTTCCAGTTCGTATATAAACCATTATTAATGACTCACAACCCAACCCTATTTTATACCGCAGGTTTATTGGGTGGTGTATACTTCGGATATGTAATTATCGCAGGTGGAGCAGCGGTTTGGAGTTATTGTGCCAGATACGTTGAAGCCCATGGAGCACCATTGGATAAAGTGGGAGCAGCGAACTTCTTAGCTTGGTTGGTAATGGGTTTCTCTCTTAGTATTTTATATACAATTAATCCAACATGGGGATTCTATTTAGCTAGTTTAGCGGCTTTAGGGATGGTTCTATCATTGCTTAGCTTAAAAGTGAGACCCTTTGACAATCTAAACACAAAAGCCACATCAAAACAAAAAGTTAAATTAGTTGATCTTAAAAAATTGATTGTTAATCCACGTTTTTACGTGCTGGCGTTTTTAGCTATTACCATTATGGTGGTAATTTTTGCCCAATATCCACAAGTGGGACGTTATGGTTTAACGTTCTGGCCTGCAGATAAACAAGCTTTAGGAATGAGAGTTAATGCCTTTATTGGTTTGCCATGTAACATTCTTATTTTCTTATTATTAACTCGTGCCTCTGGATTCATTAAAAAATTAAATCCTACGAGAAGTATAATAGTACTTGCGTTGTGTTATGGTGTGGCTTTAGGTATCTTTGGCATAGCAGGATTATTTAGAGATGCGAGCGTAGGCGGTAATTATATTCCTGGAGTTATTGCCATGACTGTAGCTGGTAATGCTTTAGCGATTGTTAATCCCTTTGCAAATCTTGTAATACTTTCATACGTAACTACATCATTTGATAAGAAAATCGCAGGAACAGCCTTTTTAGTTGGTTTCAACTTCATTGCGAATCTCGGCGGTAGTGCTGGGAATGCGGTAGTTGGTGGAATGTTTAAAAGCCAAGGTTGGCAAAATGCTTATTTTGAGCTTTCAGCATTTATATTTGTCTGTACAATAATCTTAGCTCTATTAATGGTTTATTCCAATGGACACGACAAAAAACGAGTTACTGCTCACTTGGAAAATAAAGCATAAGTACGATTTTATTCATGTGAATAAGATATAAATATAGTCAAGGAAAAAAATATGAATATTTTCCTTGACTATATTACAAAATAAAGGTATAATGAAATTATGTATACATACATACATATTTAAAATACTTCACTAAATAAATTAAAGGAAAATACAATGAGAATTTTATTAGTAGATATAGACACTTTAAGACCAGATCATTTAGGTTGTTACGGCTATCATAGACCAACATCGCCAAATATAGATAAAATTGCAGAAGAAGGGGTACGTTTTACCAATTACTACACTAGTAACCCTCCATGTTTGCCAAATAGAACCGCATTTTGGACAGGTAAATTTGGTATAAATACTGGCGTAATTAATCATGGTGGTCTTTATGCTGATCTTCAACCACAAGGGCCAGGACGTGGATTCAAAAGCAATCATTATCAAGACGCTTTAGCTTTACAGATCCACAGAGCAGGCTTAAAAACAACAACTATCAGTAGTTTTGCCAGTCGTCATACGGCTTATCATTTCCTATATGGATTCGATGAAGTTCATGATCCTATCGCCGAAAGTGATGGCGATCAAGGGGATCTAGTAAATGGCATGGCTCAAGATTGGCTAGATAACAATGGGGCAAATGATGATTGGTTCTTACATGTTCATCTTTGGGATCCGCATACTCCTTACGATCATCCGCCAGAATTCGCCGATGAATTTAAAGATATGCCTGTAAAAGAATGGCTTACCGAAGAAGTTATCGAGGGAATGCAAGGAAAAGCAGGGTGGAATACTGCCGAAAACGCTAACGGATTTTCCAATGAATTACAGGATTTCTGGTCAATGGGTAAGGGATCAGTTAAGAATTTAGACGACGCTAAAGAGATCATTAACGGTTACGACGCAGGTATACGCTATAGTGATTACTTCATCGGAAAAATCACTGATAAGCTTAAAAAATTAGGTGTTTATGATGATACAATCATTATTATCACATCTGATCATGGCGAAAGCTTTGGGGAATTAAATTCTTGGGGCGAACATGCTGGAGCGGATCAAATGGTTGCTAAAGTTCCATTAATCATCAAAGCTAACGGATTAGCTTCTAAAGGAAATGAAGTGCGTGATGGTTTACATTATCAACTTGATTTAGCTGCGACTCTAGTGGATATTGTAGGACGTGAACAGCCTAAGAGTTGGGACGGAGAGAGCTTTAAATCTTCTTTAAATAAAAATAAAAAAGGACGTGATTATCTTGTTATGGATAGCGGAACGCACATTTGCCAAAGATCTGTACGTTGGGATGATTATATTCTTGTGAGAACTTATCATTGTGGTACAAATAACTATCCACAATATATGTTATTCGATTTGGATAAAGATCCACATGAGCAACATGACTTAGCAAATGAAAGACAAGATCTGGTAGGCTTAGGAATGCTTAAAATCGATAACTGGATGGGTGATCAAATGTTTAAAGCAGAACGTGGCGATCCTATGTGGGGAATCATTAAAGAGGGTGGACCTTTACATCAGGCCAGCTATAGCAATCTTGTTATTAATTACATTGAGAAATTAAAATCAAGACCGGAAATGAAGAAAGAATATGAAAGAATTTCAACTAATTACGGTATGCCTGCTAAAAATGGCTTTTTTAAATAAGTTAGTTAATCTATTTAGCTAATTTAAGAGTATAACAATATATTCTTATATCCTTATGTCTTTATGTCCTATCACATGCGTATACATAATATGAATGTGTATCAGATAAGTATATGAAATATAAGAATATATGTTATAATAACACATAATAATATAAATATAAAGTAAGGAGAATAACATGTCTATACAAAGTAATTTTGCTAGCTCGTTAGAATTTCAAAATAGAGTTTTAGAAATTGAAGGAAAACAGGTTTGGGGTGCTAGTTGCGTAAGGGATAAGGATAATAAATATCATTTATTCTTTAGCCAATGGGAAGAAGACGCTCCCCACGCTGCATGGGTAATTTCTTGTAAAGTAATGCACGCCGTGGCAGATGATATCACAGGCCCTTATAAGGTTGTAGGTACAGCTCTAGAAGGGCAAGGGGGCGACGCTTGGGACGCTTGGAGCGTTCATAATCCTACAGTTGCCGAAGTTGATGGCAAATACGTATTACTTTATATGGGATCATCTGGCAAAAACACTGATTATACCGCTCAAGAGCTATCAGATATCTTATTATCGGTGGAAGAGAACCCGACCAACGTTCCAAAAGGTAATTATAATATAGATAATCTAACTAAAGAAGAATTCGATGCTAAAATGTGGAAAGTTTACCGTGGCGTAGTAGCGACCAAACGTGTGGGCATGGCCATTGCTGATACTCCATACGGTCCTTGGAAACGAGTGGGCAATACTCCGATCATCGACGCAGGGGAAACAGAAGAATGGGACTCGGCGGTAACATCAAACCCAGCATTTATCAAGTCTCCAGACGGTAAATATATGATCTATTATAAAGGGTGGAATATTAAAGGCTGGTATGTGGATGATTCCAATGCCAACCGTCAATATGGCTTAGCAACATCCGATAAACTAGAGGGTCCTTATGTTAAGTATGAAAACAATCCTATCTTAGATTTCTCGCCCTTTGGTAATAATGCCCAACTGGAAGACGCAAGTGTCTTTTTCTATAAAAATCAATATCATATGATAGCACGAGATATGGGAAGAGAAGATCATGTTAGAGGGATTATTATGTCATCCGATGACGGAATCCATTTCAATGATCCTGTAAAAGCTTATAGTGGCGTAGCTGACTACACTAAAGAACCAATTTACGGTTTAGGACGTGAGGGTCGTTATGAACGAGCTCAAATCTATATGGAAGACGGCAAACCTAAAGCGATGTTCACTGCAGCCGTTGGCGGTAAGTATAAGCTTTCAACATCTAACTTGTTTTTAATTAATTTAGATAAGTTAAATAAATAAGTAAGTAGGTAAGTCAATAAGTAAGTAAGTATATGTTTTAAGGAGGTTAAAATGTCTGTACAACGTAATTTTGCTAGCTCTTTGGAATTTCAAAGTAGGATTCTAGAAGTTAAGGGCGAGCAGGTTTGGGGGGCAAGTTGCGTCAAAGGTCCAGATAATAAATATCATTTATTTTTTAGCCAATGGGAAGAAGACGCTCCCCACGCTGCATGGGTTATTTCCTGTAAAGTAATGCACGCCGTGGCCGATGATATCACAGGCCCTTATAAGGTTGTAGGTACAGCTCTAGAAGGGCAAGGTGGCGACGCTTGGGACGCTTGGACAATCCATAATCCGACAGTCGCCGAAGTTGACGGCAAGTACGTATTACTTTATTTAGGATCATCTGGGAAGAATATCGAGTATACAGCTCAAGAGTTATCAGATCTTTTATTATCGGTGGAAGAGAACCCAACCAACATCCCAAAAGATAACCATATTATGGAAAAGTTTGGCTTACAAAATCTAACTAAAGAAGAGTTCGATAATAAAATGTGGCAAGCTTATCATGGAGTGGTTTTAAGCCAGCGTGTGGGCATGGCCATTGCTGATACGCCCTACGGTCCTTGGCAAAGAGTTGGCACTACTCCAATTATAGATGTGGGCGAGAATAACACATGGGATTCAGCCTTAACTTCTAATCCAGCTTTTATTAAAACTCCTGATAATAGGTATATTATCTATTATAAAGGGTGTAATCGTCAGGGGTGGGATAGTGTTGACTCGCCTGTTAATCGTTGCTACGGTTTGGCAATTGCCGATAATTTAGAAGGCCCTTACATTAAACATAAGGAAAATCCTACCATAGATTATTCTAAATTTAAAAAGAATGCCCAACTGGAAGACGCAAGTGTCTTTTTCTATAAAGATCAATATCATATGATAGCACGAGATATGGGTATGGAAGATCATGTTAGAGGGATTATCATGTCATCCGATGACGGAATCCATTTTAACGATCCTGTAAAATCTTATAGTGGCGTAACCGCTTACACAAAAGAACCCATTTACGGCTTAGGACGTGAAGGCCGTTATGAGCGACCACAAATTTACATGGAAGACGGCAAGCCAAAGGCGGTATTTATGGCCGCTGTTGGTGGTAAGTATAAGCTTTCCACATCTAATCTATTTTTGATTAATCTAGATAAGTTAGATAAATAGTTGTAGATTAAATAAAATACGGATGTGAAAAAGATTATTTTCACATCCGTATTATTATAGGGTACTAATTTGTATATTACGAATTAGCTTTTAGGTTCAGCAGGTACTTTTCTTTGTGAGAGAATTAAAGCTCCGCCTAGAAGTATTAACATCCCTGCAAGGATAGCAAATAATAATCTGCCCCATAGTGGATTAGGTACAAGCATTAACGAAAGTACACATATACCAGAGATAGCCAACATTTTACCTAGAATGGAATTCTGTCTATTATCCATTGTGATACTAAGTGGAGTGTCTTCTACGATGATTTCTGTAGTAACGTTATAGAAGAATTTTTCGATTTCTTCTTTTCTTTGTCCTACTGGTTCTTTATAGAAGAGCTTTGTTAGGAAGAAGAATGGTAGAGTGATACACATATGACCAACAACTCCGCATGTTACTGATTTTGTTTCAGAGAATTCTCTATCAGTAAGCATTACGCCGAATACTGTATGTATAGATTCTTTTGTAATAAAGAAGTAAATGATCGCAGAAACACATACGCCAACCGCAATAGTTCCCCAACCTGCCCAATCGGGAGTTTTACGAACAAAGAAACCTAAAATAGACGGTATCAACATAGGGAAACCAACTAAAGTACCAACTAACATCATTAGATCGAACAAGCCGAATTGTCTTAAGCTGGTTAAACCCAAAGCCACAACAATAATGATGATACCAAATACCGCAGTTAATAATTTACTTACGAACATTAAATGTTTATCAGAAGTATCTTTACAGAAGTATGGTTCATATACACTTGTTAGCATAATACCAGCATTTCTGTTTAACGCTGAATCCATAGATGACATGGTAGCAGCAAACATCGCCGCAAGCATTAAGCCAACCATACCAACAGGCATTTCTCTTTTCACGAAAATATAGTAAGTCGCATCAGCAATTTTATTTCCTAGACCATGTAAACCCCAAGTTGTAGGATCTGGGTAATTTCCTGATACGTACCAAGCAGGTAAGAACCAAATGATAGGACCTAAACAACTTAAACCACAAGCCAATAAAGCGGCTTTTCTTGCGTGATTTGAATCTTTAGATGCGATATATCTGTAAGAACTTACAATGTTATTAGTACTAAAGAATTGTTTAACAAAGATAAATACAAACCAACCAACAAATAAGTATGCGTGATTGTATCCCGCACCCATTACAGGATGTATTGGTAAACCTTTGTGTAATAAGTTAAATAATCCGCCAGATTTCCATATTGCTACCATGCCCGCAATAAATGTCATGATTGTAATGATAACCATTTGTAGTACGTCCGAGGCGATAACCGCCCAACTTCCGCCAACTAATGACATAAATAACACGATAGCACCTGTAACTATGATAGTAGTATTTAATGAATATCCTACTACCGCACTTGTGAACACTGCTAGACCGTTTAACCATATGCCTGCATTGATGACACTAATTGGAATATTCGACCATGTGAATACTTGTTCGTTTAATTTACCAAATCTTAATCTGATAGCTTGTATGGGGCTGATCACTCTCATTTGACGTGCTTTCGCCGCAAAGAATAAATAGTTACAGAAGTATCCTGCCGCATTCCCTAGGAATACCACACCAACCGACATACCGTCAACTAGTGCCTTACCCATAAGAGCGGTGAAAGTCATGGCACTTAATGAGGTCATGAATGCAGTAGATCCTACCATCCACCATAACATCTTCCCGCCACCACTAAAGTACTCACTCGTTGAGCTTGCTGCATTTTTAAAGGCCACACCTAAAATGGCTAAAAATACAAAATAGACAAATAATACTAATAGATCAGTCATGATCATCTCCTTGTTTTTTGTTTTTATATTAGTGTCTTTAGTTAACCTTTATTTTTTAAATTACTTTACTAATTTATAATAATAATTTTGATGATGAATCGCCATATACAAATTTTCATTGTAAAGGCTAACTAAATTATTTATGATATAATAGATCTCTTAATTAATCATATGATAATATCATATCAATATTTAATTTTAAAGTCAAAGAAAAAATATAAAAAAGCTACATCACATTGATATTATTAGAATAAATACTACAGATATCAAATAAATATTTTATTATATTGTCTGCTATATTGCAAATATATAATAGTTTTCATGTATACAATTACCATACTAATGTATAATAAATACCTACAATACTTAGGGTTTTTTATATTGTATAGAGTATTTATATTACTCAATATCCCATTTGTAACAATTGCTTTTTTGTTGTTATTGTCTGTCATATTATGGGAATAATTTTGTGAAAATTTATCTGATAACCTTTGAAAATTAAAATCTGTATATCATATTCATCATATTAGACTTTAAAATAAAATCAGTCATGTTTATTTAGCTCTTATTTCTGATGTGTAATATTATATTGTTTTTTATTTTTAATTATAAGTATACAATGTGATTTTATATAACTTCCACATTTGACCTATTAAAATACCACACGTACCAATCGTTTTTCTTAAGTTAGATAGTTGAATTTTTAGGATAAATAATTACTATAGTTTTATAAAATTAAATACGAATCTAGGATTATATAAAAAAAATTTCATTAAAACTCGTATTTAATTCACATTCTTATACCATATATTTTATTTAAGTATTTAAAGAACTTACACATGGTATTTAAAAATATATCAATAAAATATTTTTTTATATTGACAAGTATTCTTATTTAAGATACAATCACCATAGGTTTAACTTAAAAAAAACACATAAAAAGTTAGGCCTTTTACAATTAATTAATACACAAAGGATTATTTAAAATGAAAAAATTTATCAATAAAAAACTTGCATTATGCTTAGCAACATCTACTTTAGTTTTAAGTATGGGGTTTAATGCGAATGCTAAAACAAAAACTCTTCGAGTATGGGATTATCTAACTGGTGCAGGCGATGTATACGACGAATGGGAAAAGCTCGTTGCAGCTGATTTTAAAAAAACCACTGGAGCGAAATTAATTTGGGTACATAAGGATAATGCTCCTTATAAAGTTTCTATTAAAGTATCTATGAAATCAAATGACGCACCAGATGTCTTTCAATATTGGGGTGGTAAAGTGGCCGCTGATTTCATTAATGCAGGTTATTCCTATGACATGACAAGCTTTGTTAAACAACTAAAAGCTAAAAACTACACCACGCCCGCCTTTTATGATTTATACGGTGTATATAAAGGAAAAAATTATGGATATACACTATTTCAGAATACAAAATACTTGTACTATAACAAGAAATTATTTGCAAAATACAGTTTAACTCCGCCAAAAACATTTAAGGATTTAATTAATATTTGTAAGATATCAAAAAAGAAAAACTCTAGAATGATCCCTTTTGGTCTTGGGAATTTAACCAAATGGCGTGCGATTCATATTGTATCTCAATTAAACGCTTATTACGTTCCTATGGCAGAACTAAAAAAAGATTATTTCGGGGATAGCTCTATTAAAAAAATATTTACTAATCCAGGCTATATTAAATCTTTAGAACGTTTAAAAGAAATGAAAGACAATAAATGCTTTGAACGCTCTCCAAACACCACAAAGAATGATGTTATTGCCTCATTATTTGAAAATAATAAAACCCTAACAGAATATTCAGGTACTTGGAATAATTCAAGATATTTAGAAGCTTTAGGTAAAAATTTAGGTACTGTTACAAGACTTCCTTTGCCAAATGATGCAATTGTGAAAAACGTACAGGAATATAACTTGTCTGCGGCCAGTGGATTTATGATTCATAAGGGTACAAAGGTTTTATCTTTATCAAAAGCATTTGTTAATAGTATGGCAAAATATCATAATGTTTTATATAAACATAGATTTTCTCCTGCGATTATCAAAGATTTAAAAACCATAAAACATGGTGTATATGCAATAGATGTATATATGGATCATGTACTAAGTGAAACATATTTAACAGATGTTCAATCTCTTATAGGCGGATCTATGACACCAAAACAAGTCATGCAAGATGTGCATAATATGGCAGTAAAACTAAACAAATAATACTTATGTAGTTTAATTTTATTCATACAAACAGATGTATATATTAAAAATACATCTGTGCGTATGGGTGCTTTATTTACATGCCATTACAATAAAATACAAGAATAAATACAAATATAAATATAAATATAAATAAAATTACAAGGAAATATTATGAAAACTTCTAATAAAAGTTCTTGCATAGCTGGTATAATTTTAAGCTTGCCAGCAATAGTAATAATGGGAACTTTTACTTTTTATCCATTATTACGCACAATAACAGATTCATTGTTCAAATTCTCTTTAATATCCAAAGGTATGCAATGGGTCGGATTAAATAACTATATAGAATTATTTCAAGATAAGATATTCTATACATCCCTATTAAATAACCTTATGGTAGCAACACTTTCTATAATTATTCAACTATCTTTAGGAACAATATTAGCTGCTATCACATCTAGAGGTTTAAGAAAAACATCTGCATTAGCTAGAACCATTGTTTTTATGCCCATTGTTTTCTCAAGTGTTGCCATTGCTCTACTTTGGGGACTAATTTACGATATGAATGTGGGCCAACTAATTAATATTTTTGATTCCTTAGGATTAAATGCCCCAGAATGCGGTTTCTTAGGCTCAAGATATGTAGCAATGGTATGTATTATCACTGCTGGTTGTTGGCAACGTGTGGGCTTTATGATGATAATCATGATCGCCGCAATGGCTGGTATTACAGAAGATTTATATGAGGCCTCTACCTTAGATGGAGCTGGCCCCATTCGTCAATTCTTTAGTATTACTCTTCCAAATTGTAAAAATGTCTTAATGCTATGTGCTTTAATTACCGTCATCGGTGCGTTTAAGTGTTACGATTTAATCAGAGTCTTAACTGACGGAGGCCCAAGCCATCAAACGGAAGTTGTAGGAACATACATCATTTATAACGCCTTTAATTTATCACGAATGGGCTATGCAGATTGTATTTCCGTGGCTTTATTGGTTATAGCTGGATTAGTAGGTGTACTTCAATTGTTTATAAATAAACGCAATGCAAGATAAAGGATTATCCATATGTCAAACTTAAACAAATTAAAACCAAATCAACTTATGGCATACTTATTTATTGTCATTTATTGCATGATTATATTAGTGCCAACATTTTGGCTATTAATGACATCCTTAAAAAATAATAGTGAAATATTTGTTGATCCTATGGCTTTTCCAAAAGCTGTATTATTATCTAACTATATGAAAGCTTGGGATAGCGGTATTAAAGATTACTTTTTAAATTCCATGTTAGTAACCGTAGGTACAACCTGCTTAACCGTATCAATCGCCACTGGTGTTTCATATGCTTTAGCGAAACTTAACTTTAAAATCAATAAGATAGTGTATATATTTATTATCGTTTTATACGCTGTGCCACCACAAGGATTATTAGTGCCGTTATATAATTTAATGACAACATTACACTTGTCAAATAGCTCTTGGGGTTTAATATTTCCTTATACTGCTGGCGGTATTCCCTTTGCGACGATCATTTTATATTCTTTCTTTATCGATTTCCCCCATGAAGTAGAAGACTCGGCAAAAATAGACGGTGCTAATAACTTCCAAATTCTCTTCAGAATCGTTATTCCACTTTCTAGACCTGCAATTATGACCGCTTGTATTATCCAAGTAATCGCCACATGGAACGAATTTTTCCTTGCCAGCTTATTACTATCAGACAAAAGCCAGTTCACACTACCATTAGGATTATCTACCTTTAAAGGCGAACATATGTCCGAGTGGGGCCCTATGATGGCATCCGTATTCATTTCCGTAATTCCACTATTAATTTTATATCTATTAACACAAAAATATATCGTTAACGGTCTAGGTGGTATGGGGAAATAAATATCTTTATAACAATCAATAAAAAAACAAACTTAAATCATTGTATTATATGATTTAAGTTTGTTTTTTTTAGCATTTTTTAGGGCAAATAGTCAAGGTTAATTTTTTTTATGAATGTTATCGTTGGTCGTAGGCTGTTTGGGCAATTTTTTTGTGGGTAATTACGTAATTTTCGATTTTGGATTTTAGGATGGTGCCAGAGGAAAAGCGGTCTTGCCAGTCTTGGAGGTTGGTGGGGGTGGAGGTGTAGGTGTGGAGATATTGATTGTAAAGATTTGTGTCTTTTGAAATGTATTTGGCTATGTATAATAAATATGGGTAGCCTGATAGACTGTGGTTTTTTGCCTGGGCCATAAGGAAGTATTTTTGGGCTTGTTTGTAGTTTTTTTG
>NQOV01000017.1 GCA_002632265.1 Rhodospirillaceae bacterium MC! | reverse complement strand
GTACTCTCAACAACATGAGCGAACTAATCGGATATATAAGCTTGAAACAAAACTATAAAATACATCATATTACTATTATACCTAAAATTATACTTTCATCTCATGTGTTGTATAATTATAATCATGGCACATATCATCATACATATACCCTTACCAACCATGACTATAACTACAATTATACAACAAACCTTAACAGCCATTACTTTGATATACAAGGAGAAATCACAACCGCACTAAGAATGAACATATACAACCTGTTCAATATAAACTTCGGCTTAGGTGCAACAAAATCCCAACTCACAAAAAGCTTTAAAGTATATCTTGGATTTAGTACTTAACATATAACTTTAGCGAGAAATAGTCTTAGCGATGAGAGTTGCCATATTTTTGCCTGCGTTGGGGCGGGCTAGGGTGTAGGCGTGGTCTGATAGTTTATCGAGTTTATCTTGATTGGAAAGGAGTTCTATAATGTGATTGGCTAGATCGTAACTGCTAAGTTTATCTTGTTCCATACAGATACTAGCACCGATATTTTGCAAAGCCATGGCATTGAAATACTGATGATTATCAGCAGCATACAGATACGGTATTAGAATTGAGCCGACCCCAATATTACAAATTTCTGCCACGGTAGAGCTTCCTGATCTGGCGATGATCAAGTCGGAATCTGCCATGATATCGGGTAAATCGAGATAGAAATGATTCACGTCAAATTCTAAGCCTTTAATTTTTGCGAGTGCGGATGTGGTTTCTTCCACTTGTTCTTCACGAGATTGGAATGTGATCTTAAGATTTTCGATTATGGTTTGCGGTAGGCTTGCCAAAGCGGTAGGGATTACGTCGCTAAATATTTTTGCTCCTTGACTTCCGCCAGTAATTAGGATGTGTTTTTTCTCTCTGATATGGGCATTTTGTGAGCGTTTTTCGCGTGCATCCAAGACGCTCGGACGCACAGGCATACCAACGAATTCAACATCTCCGTGCATATGTGGCGGAATCGCTTGAACATCGTGAAAGGAAGTACCTAAAGCCTTAGTTTTATGAGCTAGCATACGGTTTACTTTACCTAAATAGGCGTTTTGTTCGTGTTGGATAACGTTTATATTTCGCATAACCGCTCCTTGGACAGCAGGGAAGGACGCATATCCACCAAAGCCTATTACGGCTTTTGGTTTTAACTTGCCTAAATATTTCCATGCTTGGATAATTCCTAAACATACCTTTAAGCCTGATTTACACTTCCCTAAGACGCTCGCTCCTGATAGTGGCGATGAAGTTATGATTTTCACATTAATATCTTGCTCGTTAGCTTTTTCCAATTTATCCGCACCACGTTGATCGGTAATCATGGTAACTTTAGCACCTAACTTAATAAGCTCTTTAGCGGTAACTATCGCAGGATACATATGCCCCCCTGTACCGCCAGTTGTTACTGCGATAACTTGATCCGTTAAATCGAAATTAATCTCTTCCATAATATTTTATCTTTCAATTATCCAATTTTCTTAAGTTGGTACTACTTTAAAGCACTTATTACTACTTATTCTCGCTTGTTCCCACTTGCAAATTACAAGTATTTACCGCCGATGATCTTCTTACTTAAGGCCAGAATGAGGCCTGCGGTTAGTGCGGTTGATAGTGTTGATGATCCGCCGTAGGAAATAAGGGGTAATGTCATACCTTTAGGGGGGATCAGGTTCATGGCCGAGGCCATATTGATCCCTGCTTGCAAGCCAAATTCTGTACATAATCCTGATAGAGCAAGAAAATTAAAGAAATCTTTTTCTTTCAAAGCAATAGTATATACTCGGATCATGATAAAACAGAATAAACCCATTAGAAACAAGACCATTAACAAGCCAAATTCTTCTGCCCAAACGGCGAAAATAAAATCCGTATGAGTATCTGGGATCTGATGTTTGAAGACACCTTCGCCGGGTCCTGTTCCTGTTAATCTGCCGTTAGCAAAGGCGAGTTTAGCTTTTACCACTTGATATCCTTGACCATTTAGGAATCCCATTACACGTACATGTACATGGGGCATGAACTTAAAGGCTAGAAATCCACCCACAAGGAAAAATCCGCCGACGATAAAGGCGAACATCAAGGGCAATCCTGCCAAGAAAAATTGCAAGCACCATACCATAGATACCACAAATGTCATACCGAAATCAGGTTGTAACAAAAGCAAGACTACAATAATCGCATATAAAGTAAAAACAATCCAATGACCGGGGAATAATCTATCCATACGCCATTGACTAAATAACCATGCTGATACTATAATAAATGTCGGCTTAAGGAATTCACTGGGTTGTAAGGTAAATCCCACCACACGGATCCAACGTTTGGCCCCTTTAACTCCATGCCCTAAGAAGATAGTAACAAAAGTTAAAAATATAAACAAGGCCAGTAAGATCAAACATGTCTTTCTCACTTCTCGAGCATTCAACATGGAAACCCCAAGCATTAACATTAAACCCACAGGTAGAAATAATAATTGACGTATAACAAAATGATACGGCGATAATCCCATACGTGCCGAAACCACTGGCCCCGCTGAAAATATCAATATGACGCCTATAAATAGAAGTAAAATAAATACTCCTAAAAGCCACCTATCAACACTATACCACCAGTCATTTATTAATGATTGTTCTAATCTAGAATTTTTCATAGTTAACATATACCTTAATTAAGTATCACGAACAAAAATCATTTATGAATCTCTCGCATAAATCTCGCTCATGAATCCCTATACACGAATCCCAACATGTGCATAATTACCTATTTTAACAACCAATGTTTAAAATATCCTTTACAAAAAAATGTATTCCATATCTAACATCTAGATCCTAGATTTTTTTGTAAAAAATAGCTTTATATATACCTTTTTCTCTCCCCCACTCAAGCAGATATCTTACCAGATAAGACACTCTATTCATATATCCATACAGGCCTAAATAATAGGCCTGTATGGATACAAAATATACAAAACACACAAAATCCACCCCTTAGAGTGGGGGGAGAGATTGTGCGATGTGTACTCATGTTTACATTAGCCCTAAGGTAAGGTGCGATTAGCTCACTGCCTGACTAACCCAGGGGGTAATACGTCCTTTATTTTAGGGCGTCTAGGAGTTCGTTGGATTCATACATCTCTCGGATGATATCAGCACCGCCGATTAGTTCGCCTTTAACGTATAATTGTGGATAGGTTGGCCAGTCGGAATATTCCTTTAGGCCCTCACGCACTTCAGGATCTTCTAGGATATTATATGTTGAATATTCGAAACCTGTTGAATCAAGTATTCCAGTAACCATACCAGAAAAACCGCATTGGGGGAAATCTCTATCGCCTTTCATGAATAACATGATGTTATCGGTTTTAATTAATCCTGCCAAGCGATCCTTTAATTGAGCGTCCATGTGAGATACCTTTACTTTGTTGTGTTTAATAATAAATCCTTAAGACCATAACGCAAGCCTTAATATGGTTAAACTTAGTATAAATCTCATAAAAATACAAGTATTATTTTTTTAAATTTTTTTTGCGATCGTTTTGCTTGGTATTTTTCTCTCTTTATGGAAGATAAATTAAGACAGATCATGACGATTCCATAAGCTTAAAAGTTATAATATGTATATACTTATGTTTTTTGAATTTTCTTTATGAAAATAAAACCTTGATTTAAATAAATATTCCCCTTATATATCATATAACAGATAAAATTAATCTCTTTTTTACTTGACTTTTTTAGTCTGTCATGTAATACTAATCATACAAGGAAAGTTTATGTAAGATATTATAATGAGATAACATCAAATTACATGATATAGATTAACTTATATAAATTTCATTTTCTTGTATAATTTCAAGATATGGATTAAAAGGTTATTTAAGAGTTAAGAATATAAATCCTGATTAGATCTCATATACTATTCATTTTTACACTTCGTCCTTTAAACGAAGAGCGTGAGGAAACAGACAATGTCAAACTTTAAAAATTCACATGGAAATCCGTCGGATTTCAGTAGCTTACAAATGTATTTCAAAGACATTTGGGAACATGATATCTTAACCGCCGAAGAAGAGGCAAAATTGGTATCTTTATGGTACGATAAGGGTAATGTTTCGGCTAAAAACAAGATCATAACTACGCATTTACGCCTAGTTGTTAAGGTTGCCAACAATCATAAACGTTACGGCCTGCCACTGGAAGATATCATCGCAGAAGGCAATTTGGGTCTTATAAAAGCCCTAGATAACTTTGACGCATCAAAGGGTTACAGATTTTCCACCTATGCCATGTGGTGGATAAAAGCTTTTATTATCGATTATATTCTAAATAATTGGTCGATGGTTAAAACTTCCAGCTTATCAATTCAAAAGAAATTATTCTTTAAGCTAAAACCGATAAAAAAACAACTGGGAATCCAAGAAACTGGCGAGCTTACAGACGATGAAGTTAGCACTTTATCAAAGGAATTAGGCGTCTCTAAGAAAAATGTAGTAAACTTCAACCGCACATCAGGGCAAAAGGATCTTTCCTTAAATATCACAGTCGGCGAAGACGGTACTACAGAACTTCAAGACATCATCGATACGGAACAGAAATCCCCTGAAGACATCGTCGGCGGAGAAGAACTAAACGCCAAACGCAAAGCAATTCTCCTTTCTACCATGTCCGAACTTCCCACCAGAGAGCAAGAAATCCTTGCCATGCGTTGGCTAAGCGAGAAAAAAGAAACCCTAGAATTCATCGGCGAAAAATACGGAATCAGCCGTGAACGTGTCCGCCAAATAGAAAAGAAATCCCTAAAGAAATTAAAAAGCATACTATCCACTTCATTCAACTTCAAAGAAAATTTCATCCTAGACTAACATACAACAGTATGGCACATGCAACCGTATGACGCATACAACCGTATGACCAGTACGACATATCAGTATAAATATTTATGCTGATGTGTCGTACTGTTATACATTCATCATTACAGGCCTAAATATTAGGCCTGTAATGATGAATTCAAGATGACTAGCACAATAAACACAAACAAAAAAGAATACAAAACACATAAGTATTGTCATTCCATATTATATCTTCCCCCACAAATAGAAATACTCACTATATATCATTTCTATTGCTTATATTTGCGAGCTTAAATTAGATATAATAATAAACTCTTGACATATCCATAAACAGTCATTTACTAAATACTACTTAAAATAGTGTAATATATACTTATTATATACCTATATTAGGCCAGTAATAATAATAACAAGATAATATAAAACACATACATATCATATCACAACATCAACATTACACACATCAACATATTACACATAGCTATATTATAAACACTTACCTATCTCCACCCCTAGCGTGCGATTGAACAAGTTTTGTGTAATATTACTATGCTCGGGGTGGAGATAGGTAAGGCTTTTATCTAAAGGGTGTGGATGGTTGGCAGGGCGACTAAATTAAAGGTCAGGGGTTTTTATTTGCATTAGTTTTTTGCTGTGGGTTTTGGATGAAGGATGCGAGTTGGTTGGAGGATAGGATAGCACCTTTGTGGTTAATGTGGTAGTAATCGTAAAAGCAAGTTATGTCGAAGTCGGTATCTGTAATGTTTTTGTTTAAATCGATGAGTTGGCTATCGTAATCTTTGATAATGCGTAACATATGATCGTAGCCACAGTAAAAGCTGGGCATTTCTGTGGGGATGTTGTATAATGGGGAGATGATAAAGTGGAGTTTTTTGTCTTTTTTCTTGGCTAGGTCTAGGAGGTTGACTAACATTCTTACGTATTCGGTAGGGATTTGGTCTTGTTTGATCTGGCTTATGTTTATGTTAGAGAATTCATATTCTGCCATTTTTTTTTGTGCTTCTAGGGGGCTATCATAGATGGAGTTATCTTTATAGCCTTTGGACGGCATATATTCTCGGCTGATTTTTTCGCCATTACGATTATAATTTGCAATAAACATACTTTTCAAACGTTTTTTTGAGAATTTTAAATTGCATTTGTAGCGATATAGGTTAAATAAGGAAATTAATCGCTTAATATTTATGGGATAATGATAGTGAATACAATATACAATGCGTTCAAAGTAATTTAAATTGGCTAATAAGCGATTTTGAAGATCTTCGCTTGCATTTTGCCAGTATTTTGTTTTATCAAAGTCCCAAGATTTTAGGGTTAGCATAGTAATATCATAGAAAACAGCTTCAGTTTTTTTCTTTTTTAGCAGTTTTTTCATGATAATATAAGAATGATATACGGGAGTAGAATGCCCCGCTACCACACGGATAGTTTTTCCTTTTAGCTGTTTTTCTATTATGTTGGGGATGTAGAAATAGAAGGCTCTACTAGAACCGACAATATAATAATTATCATGGGATTTTAAGCCGATTTTTATGGCGTATGTAGTAAAAGCTTGTGGTTCAACATAGATATTTAGGAGCTTAAAAAAGCAAAACAAAGCAACTATCACATATAAAAAAGCGAACTGATTCATAGAAAATACACAAAGTATTAAGCTTATAATAAAGATAATTGTTAAAGAGTATGTTTCTTTCATTATTGCTTGTCCGTTAATAATTATATAATGGCTGGCCTATTAATATGAGATAATAAAAATATAGATCATGCTAAAAAATGAGCATGATCTACATTTTCTATTATCTCAAAAGTGTTATGAGTTAAAAAACGTATGTTTCTGATTTTAGGCGGTTTTCCAGTTGAGACAAAATTTCTTCTTCTTGTTCTAGAGTGGCCTCGAAACAACAAGTAAAGCGAAGATAGTTGCCAACGTCGTCCCATGGCACTGATGAGATTAGTTTTTCTTTAATTAGATATTGGCTGAAATCTTCGGCAGTGTTGAATTTCATGCCCGATTGAGTACCTTTTGGCGATTTGAAATATAGATAAAAAGTGCCTTCTGGTTGTTTCACATTAAAGCCGAGATCATTTAAAATGGCGGTGATTCTTGTTAATCTGCGTTTGTATTTTTCTCGTGTTGGTTTAATTAGCTCTTCGGAATTTTTCAAGCCGTAACTACCTGCGAGCTGAATGGGAATAAATGCTCCGCTGTCGGAATTATCTTTTACCACTTTGAAAGCATTAACCACTTTGGTATTACCGCAGATCCAACCTAGTCTCCACCCTGTCATATTAAATGATTTTGAAAAGGAATGAATTTCTATAGCAACATCCATAGCTCCATCAATGCTTAAGATAGACGGTTGTTTTTTATCGTAAGTAAGTTCAATATATGCGGCGTCGTGGACGATGATAATACTATGCTTTTTAGCAAAAGCGATGGCCTCTTTGAAGAATTCAACTGGAGCTAATGCACCTGTGGGATTGTTCGGATAGTTTAAATATAAAAATTTAGCTTTTTTACAAATATCAGCAGGGATCGAAGATAAATCAGGTAAGAAATTATTTTCTTCCTTTAGTTCGATGTTGTAAACACTACCGCCTAAATATTTAGTATGCGTACCCAATACAGGATAGCCTGGAATGGTTAGAATAGCCACATCACCAAGATTAATAAAGGCAAGGGGCAACATCGCCAAGGCTGTTTTAGAACCGATAACGTGATTTATTTGATCGGTTGAAAGGCTAACATCGAATTTTCTCGCCATGTAGTCTTTGATTGTGCCTTTAAGATCGTCGATACCGTTATCTGAATAGTATCTATTTTCCGATTTTCTCGCTTGGGCGTTTAGTACGTCGATTAATTGATCATCGGCACGGCTATCAGGTTCGCCTACTCCAAGATCGATTAATGGTGTGTTGGGATTTTTGCTAATCGCTTCTCGTTTAGCAATTTTGATCTTTTCGAATTTATAAATGTTAGTATCTGTTCCGAATTTATTACCGCCTATGCGATCTGAAAAAAGTTCTTGTATCATGTGAATTTTCCTTATATGTGAATGTGTTGTTAATGTGTGATGTGTAAATTAAGTTGTTATGTTATATGTTACGATATTTTACATGCTTCTTATGAAAAGATGTCTTTCATGGTGTAATATCCTGCTTGTTTATCTGCTAGCCATTGGGCGATGTGGATAGCTCCTTGGGCGAATAGTTCTCTACTTTGGGCATGGTGGCTTATGGTAATAGTGTCATTTTTGCCGATAAACATGATCTTATGATCTCCTATTATATTCCCACCACGCACAGATTGCAAGCCAATTTCGTTTTTTCTCCGTTGATTGTTGTTGGATGATCTTTCATATACGCAATCTTCGGTAAAATTATGACGCTCGGACGCTTGGCATATTTCTTTGGCCATGGTTATGGCTGTACCGCTTGGAGCGTCTAGCTTTTTGTTGTGATGATATTCTATGATTTCAATATCATAGCTTTCATTTAACATTTTAGTAGCTTGCACTAAAAGATTGATAGTAACATTTACTCCTATGCTAGTATTCGTTGATAATAATACTGGTATATGTTTAAGCTGGTCTTTCATTTTAGCAATGAACGATTCTTCCAATCCCGTAGTGCCGATAACCACAGGAGTATTAGCTGTTTTGTAAATACTGATGTTATTCTTTAGGGCGTCATATACGGTAAAATCAATGAATACATCGGTATTCTTAGCTACATCAGCAATGGAATTGCTAATGGTTATATTAGTATCATGGATAATTTCGCCCATATGTGGCGAGCCTTCATATTCTATGGCCGCAGATAGCTCTAATTTATCATCTTCTAAAATAAGATCAATGATATTCGCCCCCATACGACCTTTCGCACCTACTACGCCAATCTTAATAGTCATAATCTTGTTTTACCTTTCGTAAATTATAAAGTTATAGAAATTAGTATCATTTATCACAATCCGCAAGCCTTAAGCAACCCCTTAAGATTAGCCCACTTATCACGATCCGCAGGATTGGGAGAAATGAGCTAAGATGTGCGACGTGTACTCACGTCTACATAAGCCCTAAGATAAGGTGCAGATTAACCCACTTATCACGATCCGCACCCCCTTAAGATTGGGAGAAATGAGCTAAGATGTGCCTTAAATTAGGGCGACGTGTACTCACGTCTACATAAGCCCTAAGATAAGGTGCAGATTAGCTCATTTATCACAATCTTATATTAATCCTAGGGATTTTAGGTCATGATCAAGTATGGGTTGAGCTTGCTTGCTTAGGGGAACTAGGGGTAGGCGAAGTTCGTTTTGAAATATGCCCATTTTCGTTAGGGCGTATTTGACAGGAATCGGATTTGTTTCAGTAAATAGGGAATTACTTAGATCAAGTAACTTATAATGAATCTCTTGGGCCTGTTTGAGATCGTTATTGTTCATGGCTTTTACCATATCAGAACACAACTTAGGGGCAATGTTGGCGATAACCGAAACCATGCCGACTCCACCAAGAGCCATTAGGGGTAAGTTGGTAGCGTCATCTCCTGATAGAACTTCCATTTTATGCTTAGTACCTTGTAGGATCTGCGATGTGCGGTTTAAATCGGCGGTGGCTTCTTTTATTGCAACTATGTTTTTCACATCAAATAAGCGGACTATCGTTTCAACAGAAATCCCTACACTTGCACGAGATGGTACATTATATAACATCACTGGGATTTTAATTGATTCGGCAATGGTCTTATAGTGTTCATATAAACCCTCTTGTGTGGGCTTATTGTAGTAAGGCGTTGTTAGTAAAACTCCGTCTACTCCTGTTTGCTCTGCATGTTGGGAAAGGCTTACGGCTTCAGCGGTACTGTTTGAGCCTGTACCTGCTAAAACTTTAACTTTACCTTTACATTCATCCACGGCAATTTCGATAACTCTATTGTGTTCCTTATGGCTTAAGGTGGGGCTTTCTCCTGTTGTTCCACATGGCACAATACCAGAAACACCACCGTTTATTAGAAAACGAATAAGTTCTCTAAAAGCTTTTTCATCTAACTCATTATGAGTAAAGGGGGTTGCTGCTGCAACATATACACCTTCAAACATTTTTAATCTCCTTAAAGTTTTTTAATTACAAAAAAGGCAAACCCTCATTTTGGATTTGCATTCAACTTGTAAATTACTTAAAACACCAAAATATAAAACAATTATTTTTTAATCGCTTGCTTATACTTTATGTTTAACTTATTATAATACATTATAAATTCCCTAATTAACTAATTAAACTAATTAATACATTTTACATAATAGCAAAAATTTTCTCCCTTGTCAATAGATAAGTATTTTTTGACTTATCCCACTTTTCCCTATCTAATAAATTCTCAAGCAAAAAATGATTATAAACTAGGATATTATCTAACACCAATCACTACCCCTTAAATAGTAAAAATAAAAATGTGTGAAATTTAGATATTTTTTGCTTGACTTTTAGCTAGGAATATCTTATAATAATAATTGAAAAGATTACATAAGACTTCACAATTTAAGTAACCTAATTATAAAAACCCATTGACTTTATTGGATTTGAGTCAATGGGTTTTGATTATTAATATGCGTTATTTATAAAAAATAACATTAAAAAACATATTAATAACACATAAAAGATGTACTTCACAGTTCAGACACCTCCTTACAGCCTTAAAAAAGGCAGTATCTTTATAGCATACAATCAGATAAAATAAAAGAGTTTTATTAGGATAGAGCGTCATTATAAAATTTATATATTTTTTGCTTGACTTTTAGCTAGGAATATCTTATAATAATAATTGAAAAGATTACATAAGACTTCACAATTCAAGTAACCTAATTATAAAAAACCCATTGACTTTTGTTGAGATCAGTCAATGGGTTTTTGATTATTAATATGCGTTATTTATAAAAAATAACATTAAAAAACATATTAATAACACGTAAAAGATGTACTTCACAGTTCAGCCACCTCCTTACAGCCTTAAAAAAGGCAGTATCTTTATAGCACACAATCAGATAAAATAAAAGAGTTTTATTAGGATAGAGTGTCATTATAAAATTTATATATTTTTTGCTTGACTTTTGGATAATAATATCTTATAATAATAATTGAAAAGATTACATAAGACTTCACAATTTAAGTAACCTAATTATAAAAACCCGTTGACCTTTGTGGAATGTAGTCAACGGGTTTTTGATTATTAATATGCGTTATTTATAAAAAATAACATTAAAAAACATATTAATAACACGTAAAAGATGTACTTCACAGTTCAGACACCTCCTTACAGCCTTAAAAAAGGCAGTATCTTTATAGCACACAATCAGATAAAATAAAAGAGTTTTATTAAGATAGAGTACCATTATAAAATTTATATATTTTTTGCTTGACTTTTAGCTAGGAATATCTTATAATAATAATTGAAAAGATTACATAAGACTTCACAATTCAAGTAACCTAATTATAAAAAACCCGCTGACTAAGTGCTACAAAAGTCAACGGGTTTTTGATTATTAATATGCGTTATTTATAAAAAATAACATTAAAAAACATATTAATAACACGTAAAAGATGTACTTCACAGTTCAGCCACCTCCTTACAGCCTTAAAAAAGGCAGTATCTTTATAACATACAATCAGATAAAATAAAAGAGCTTTGTTAATAAAGGGATGTGGGAACTGCTAATTTACACTAATTTTTGGGGTTTTGCCCACATTTCGATTAATCTCATATTAAGGGGACAAGTATCACAGATTGCTTTTTTCTCGAGATCTTTGTACTTACCAAGCGGATAAAAATTCTGACATTCTTCACAAGGAATGTAAGTGGGATCATTGTCCTTATATTTTAAAGCTATGCGAATGTGTAACATATTACAGAACTTACACATTTTAAAATTATTGAACTCTTCGCACACCGTACAAGGGACATAGCTTAAACCCACTTCACACTTTTGACATTTTTCCTTTTTGATATCTGTTAACTTGCAAGTTGTACATGCTTTTGTACGTTTTCTTTTATCCCAGGCGAAATATGCTTTTTCTAGCTTACTATATAAGAATGGCAAGCCTAAAATTATGACTATCACCACCATACTACAACGTACTAAACTAAAAAAGCTCACATGATAAGCACCTTTCATACTTTCGCTATTGGAATAGGAAGTTGAAATTAAATTTGAATTTGAAGAGATCTCATGCGTGCTAGGAATGTAATCACTAAGTGCATAAGCATATGTAGGAGTGATTACCACTGATATCATAAAAATAGCCAAGAATATACTTAATATTTTAGATGTTTTCATTTTACTCTCGTCCTTTCTTTCAATCTTTACTTTCAATTTTTAGATCATATATCTACTCTATATCTACTCTAATGTATTTACTCTAAGAGATTTATTCAAACTCCTTAAAGTAAGCATAGAGTTGTTTTTGATATAAGGATTTTTCGATTGATTGATAAAGTCTTATATTTCTCCGTCTGTATTTATGTAAGATATTTTTATCTAACACTTTTTTATTCTCGTGTCCTATTTCTGATTCTAGATCAGCAGATACGAACAAGTTAGGAGTAACCGCTAAATATTTGATATCGTATTTTTTTGCCAGCCTAAATTGAGTGTCAAAGGCATAATATATTTCTTCATTCATAGCCAAGACCTTTTCCGCTCCTATTTTAGTGTACATGATAGCCAAAGAACACCAATGAACGTACTTAGGTATGTATAAAGAAAGATCTTCAATTTCTTTTACTTTATAATTTTGATCCTTAGCCTTAATTTTACGATTTTCTAGCTTGATAATATCCCATCCCCTAACGCTTTCGATATGTTCAAGTAGAGTATTTAATTGTGGCGTAATAATCGCATCATCTTCTAGGATGATAGCATAATCATAATCTGATTGTAAGAACTCCTTAAGGGCCTTTTTATGGCTTAAAGTACAAGCGATTTCTCCAAATGTTAAATGAGTATGATATTTTTCTCGATATTCATACATATATTCAGGAACGTCTTCATAAGTTAGATTTTTACCGTCGACAGCGGAAATTCTATGAATATCATAATTAAAATCCTTAAGCGTATGTAAAAGTTGAGAGTTTCTCTCTTCAGATCTATCAAGATTTATATAATAGATAGCTACATTTTTTTTCATTCTGATTGCCTTTTAAAATTATAATCATGATATATAATCTAACACTAATATGATTATACGTTAAAATCCGTATAAAGTCAATGCTTTTTATCTATCTCTTAATAACTATAAATTCTTAAAGTAAGCATAGAGTTGCTTTTGATATAAAACTTTTTCTATGGATTGAAACAATCTAATATTGCGACGTCTGTATTTATGCAAGAGAGTTTTATCGTGGTGCTGTTCTCTATTATCGTAGCCGATATCCGATTTGAATTGAGATAAGGTAACTAAATCAGGACTTACAGATAAATATTTAACATCATATTTTTTAGACATATTAAATTGAGTATCAAACTCATAATAGATCTTTTCATTCATATTAAGAACCTTTTTAGCTCCGTCTTTGGTGTACATGATAGCCAAAGCTCCTAAGGTTACAGTTTTCGGCACATATACAGATATCCCTTCAATTTCTTTTACTAGATAATTTAAATCTTTTTTTCTATATTTTCTATTTTCCAGCTTAATCACGTCCCAGCCTTTAAGATCTTCCATATGAGCAAGAAATGTATGTAATTCTGGAGTTGGGAGAATATCATCTTCTAAAATCATGGCGTAATCATAATCAGATTGCAAAAATTCTTCCATGGCTTTTTTATGACTTAGAGTGCAGGCGATTTCTGTAAGAGTTAAATGATCATAATATTTTTCTCGATATTCATACATATATTCAGGAACTTCTTCATAAGAGAGTTTTTTCCCGTCAACAGCGGAAATCCTATGCACATCATAGGCAAAATCCTTTAAGACATTTTGCATATGGCTGTGTCGTTCTTCAGATCTATCAAGATTTATATAATAGATAGCTACATTTTTTTTCATTCTAGGATTATCCTTAAAGGTATAATTATAAAGATAGGGGCAAGTATTAGGATAGAATTATATGGTAAAATTCACGTAAAGTCAAATAAATAAAACAAAATATAAATAATTCTATATTTTTCCTTTAAAATATGATAACATTATGATAACATATGGCTTAAATGGTCAAATAATTATTAATTAATTTAAGATACAAGGAATTAAAAGCACATGCTAAATATTAATGACATGCCCACATGGCAATTAACTAATCTTTATCCCAGCGATGATTGTAAAGAACTTCAAGATGATTTTCAATCGGCAAAGGATATCATACAAGATATCTTGCTAGCTAAAGGTAAAATTACATCCTATGATAGTAATGAGTTATTGGCGGTAATAAAAAAATACGAAAAGCTATCGAACATTATGGGGAAAATAAGTTCCTATGCGGGCTTACGTTTTTCGCAAAAATCAGAAGATACACAAACCATACAATTCTATCAGAACATTAAGGAAAAACTTAATGTAATTACTTCGGATATTATCTTTTTATCTCTAGAACTAAATAACATTGAAGATGGGAAATTAGCTCAATTTTTCCAAGAAAATAAGGATCTAGAATTCTATAAACCGTGGATAATGAATGCCCGTGAATTCAAAAAGTATCAGCTGGATGAGAATCTAGAAAAATTATTGCATGATAAACGTTTAACCAGTACATCTGCACTTGTTCGCCTATTTGATGAAACATCGGCAAGTTTACGCTTTAATTGGGAAGGTAAAAAAGTTAATAGCACCATGTTACTTAACGAGCTGACCAATAAGGACGGCAAAAAACGTCAAGAATCTGCTCTAGAATTTGTTAGAGTCTTAAAGGAAAACGAAAACCTATTTGCTTTCATTACCAACAATTTAGCCAAAGATAAATCTATTGAAGATGAATGGCGAGGTTTTGACAAGCCTATTTCTTCGAGAAATTTAGAGAATCTAGTGGAAGATGAAGTAGTATCAGCTTTAATTAGTTCGGTAAAAGCCCAATACAAAAACACTTCCCATAGATATTACAAACTAAAAGCTAAAATGCTTGGTATGGATAAACTTAATTGGTGGGATAGAAACGCCCCACTACCTGAAGATAACGATCAAGAAATCAGTTGGCAAGAAGCTAAAGATATCGTACTAAAAGCCTATAAGGATTTCGATCCTGAAATTGGTAATATCGCCGAAGAATTCTTTAGTAATGGCTATATTGACGCTCCAGTTTATAACGGTAAAAGTAGCGGAGCATTCGCACATCCCACAGTAACAACAGAACATCCTTATATTTTAGTTAACTATCAAGGTAAAACTCGTGATGTAATGACTCTTGCCCATGAAATTGGTCATGGTGTCCATCAAGTACTCGCACAAAAGCAAGGGGATTTAGTGGCTGATACTCCTTTAACTCTCGCAGAAACCGCCAGTGTATTTGGGGAAATGTTAACCTTTCAATCATTATTGAAGCGTTGTGAGAACGATAGCCAACGCAAGATCATGTTAACATCAAAAATTGAAGACACATTAAATACTTGCGTTCGTCAAATCGCCTTTTGTGATTTCGAAACACGCATACACGATGAACGTAAGAATGGCGAATTATCAGCAAAACGCATTAGTGAATTATGGATAGAAACCCAATCTACATCCTTTGGCGACGGTATGAAAATGGATGAAGATTACAATTACATGTGGTCATACATTCCCCACTTTATTCACACTCCTTTTTATGTATATGCCTATGCTTTCGGCGATTGCTTAGTAAATAGCTTATATCAAGTGTTTAAGGATAACAAAGTTGATGACTTTCAAGCCAAATATCATACCATGTTATCAAGCGGTGGACGTTACCGTCATAAGGAACTTCTAGCCCCTTTCAATCTGAACGCCCACGATCCAGAATTCTGGACCAACGGTATGAAGTTGATTACTACATTGATCGATGATCTTGAAAAACTTACAAAATAAAATATGACTCATGAACTTATTACTAATATCAGTAATTTTTTAGCTGATAAGAAGAAAAATAACCTCTTAAGAACCATTAAGGAATACATACCGCTAGAAAATTCCCATGTAAAGGTTGAGCATAACAAAATGATAAACATATCTTCCAATGACTATTTGGGATTTAGTTTTCATGAAGAAGTTATACAAGCTAGCATGCACGCCATAGGTAAATATGGCGTAGGAGCGTGTGCCTCAAGGTTAGTATCTGGGAGTTTTGATTTACATAAGATAGTAGAATCCAAACTCGCACGCCTTAAAAATCGCCAAGCTTGTTTATTGTTTTCCACAGGATTCCAATGTAATAGCACGGTAATTCCTGCCCTATGTAATCCGAAGATCGCCAGTAAATCAGTCTTGATTATTAGTGATAAGCTCATCCATGCAAGCATACTGCACGGTATCCAAGCCAGTGGCAAGCATGTTAGCCATAAGCGTTACAATCATAACGATATGACACATCTTGCACGCATATTAGAAAAGTACGCACAGGATTTTACTACCATAATAATCATTAGTGAAAGCGTCTTTAGTATGGACGGCGATCTCGCACCTTTGGACGAACTTATCAAGTTAAAGAATACCCATAAGGCCTTACTATACATTGATGAAGCCCATAGCACGGGAGTACTTGGTGAAAATGGGGCAGGATTATGCCATAATAAGGATGTGGATATCATCATGGGAACACTTTCAAAAGCCTTTAGTTCCATGGGAGCGTATATTGTTGGTTCGCAAGCTTTGATCGATTATTTAACTAATGCCAATACGGGGTTCATATATTCCACCGCCCTATCCCCTGCCATGTTGGGAGCTATCAACAAAATTCTTGATTTACTACCAACAGCCGAGATTCAAAAAAGACGTGAAAATCTGCAAGCCAAAGCACACATATTACGCACGAGTTTACAAGATCTTGAGATAAACACCAGTAATTCCCAAAGCCAAATAGTTCCCATGATCATCGGCACGGCTGAAGATACTCTTAAATGGCAAGAATACTTTAAGAATAACAATTTCATAGCCACCGCAATCCGCCCGCCAACCGTACCACAAGGGGGATCTCGTATTCGTTTCGCCTTAAATTCTGCTCTTAAGGATCAAGATCTTGAAGAGCTAATCCACTTGATAAAAGCAGGCATGACAAATACGAGCATTATAAATGCAAGCATAACAAATACAAACAAAAAAGGTATTTTATAACCATGATCCACTTATTACTAATTCACGGTTGGGGTTTATCCCATGAAATGTGGCAACCATTCGCCCATGAGCTACAAACTATCAACGCTCAAAGCCAGAATGATAATGATAATGATAACAATCTCAATCTACAAATCCATTACGCATCGCCCTACGATAACGCAAAGGATAGCATAAACACATTCAAAGAAAACTATAACAAACACACTACAAAACATACTACAAAACACAGCAAAAAACCTAAAGACAAACTAATTATCATCGGCCATAGTTTAGGCGGATTAAAAACCTTATCAACAAATATCATTGCCATGGCTGATGTGATTATTATGGTCAATAGCTTTGCAAAATTCACAAAATCCGCAGATTTTCCCCACGGCATTAACGGAAAAATTCTCTCACGCATGATAAAAAAGTTTTCCCAAGATCCACAAAGCGTCTTACATGATTTTCTCGCTAGCAATCATATATTAGAACATATCAGCAATAGGGATTATATGAACACTCTTGATCCTAAGGAACTCTTAACAGGCTTGGAAGATCTGCAAAATCTCGATTGCCGACACATGCTCAACAAAAAGAATATCTATAACATAACTGGCGGATCAGATCCCTTAATTAATTCCCACATGCAGGCAGATACAAACAATAACCCCAACATTCACAACATAAACTATCCCACAGGCGAACACTTCATCCCCCATACCTTAAGTTTGGATCTTGCCCATGATGTTACTAAAATTATTCACAGTATTTCCAATGGCATAGTGGAAAATTTCAATAATAAAGCAATATCATATAACAACAACGCCCAAATCCAAAAACTAATTAGCAATAAACTAATCCACTATCTCAATTCTTACACAGAAAAAAATACAAAAGAAAATACAGAAGAAGAAAGCACACCAATCCAAATTCTAGAACTAGGATGTGGTACAGGTTTGTTTACCGATCAGCTAGTGGAAAACTTTCCCCATGCTCATGTACTTTCCACAGATCTATCCTTTAACATGTTAAAACACAATCAAACAAGATTAGTAAATAACAACAAAGAAACCCACGTAAGATTCGACCAAATCAACGCCCTAACAGACATGGATAAATTCGCCAACAATTCCTTAGATCTCATTTGTTCATCCATGTTATTCCAATGGTTTGAAGATCCCATTCAAGTTTTAAAGCTCTGGCAAGCCAAATTAAAACCCCAAGGAATTTTCGCCATATCCCTACTTGGCGATCAATCCTTTGAGAATATAAATAGCTATATTAAGGAGCATAATTTTACTAAGATCTTCAACCCATACCCCCCTTTAAGCTATTTCCAAAACCACGGCATAGATATTTATGAAGACAATTGCTATTTCGAGTACGCCAACTTAAAATCCCTCTTAAAAACCATGATCAACACAGGAGCAAACCACAACAAAAACGATAGCAAAAGCAACAGCGAACTAAAAACCCTACTCAAAGAATTTAACCAGCCAATAACCATAAAGTGGAATTCAATCTTTATCATCGGCAGATTAGAAAATTAACAAAGACAACCCAATCGGAGAACCTAACTCATGACCCATAGATATTTTGTAACAGGCACAGATACAGACATCGGTAAAACCGTAGTAAGTGCTTTTTTAGTCCATAAACTCAACTCTTTATATTGGAAACCCATTCAATCAGGGATACTATACGATGACGACACTAAAGAAGTAAAAAAAATATGCAATCTAGCACCTAACAGATACCTAAAACAATCCTATCTACTAAAAGAACCCCTTAGCCCACATCTGGCCGCTAGATTAGAAAATGTAACCATCGATACAAAATCAATCCACATCCCTAAAGAATACGCCAACCAAGATATTATCATCGAAGGAGCAGGCGGTATCTTCGTCCCTTTAAATGATAACACCATGATAATCGATCTAATAAAACAACTGGATCTTGAAACAATCATCGTAGCCCGATCAGGCTTAGGCACAATCAACCATACACTATTAACCCTAGCGGCCTTAAGATCCTACAACATCAAAATAAAAGGCGTAATCCTAAAGGGCGACTATAACCCAGAAAATAAAAAAGATATCGAAACTTACGGCAACATCAAAATACTAGCCCAAATCCCCCACCTAGAAGAGATAACCACCACTGAATTCGACAAAATCCCATTAAATATATGACACCATAAATAATTAAGGTTGTAATCTTATAAAATATCGACTATACTATAATCACTAGTAAGACAGAAAGAAGACAATTATGAATTATGTGGCGATAGATAAAAAACATGTATGGCATCCTTTTACCCAAGAATTAACCGCTCCTGATCCCATACTTATAAAAGGTGCTAAAGGCTCGATTTTATACAAAGAAAACGGCGAAGAAGTTTTGGATTTAGTTTCTTCGTGGTGGGTTAACATCCACGGCCACGCCAACGAGAAAATAGTCCAAGCACTACACAAACAAGCACAAACCATGGAGCATGTGATCTTTGCAGGATTCACTCACAAGCCAGCCATAGAACTAAGCCAACGCCTAACCAAGATATTACCTGATAAGCTTGAGCGAGTATTTTTTTCCGATAACGGTTCAACCGCCGTTGAGATCGCTTTAAAGTTATCCTTACAATATTGGTTTAATAAGGGCCAAAGCAATCGCAAACGCATAATTGCCTTTAATAACTCCTATCATGGCGACACATTCGGAGCAATGTCCGTAGCCAAAGAATCAGGATTTTACGAACCCTTTGAAGATAAATTATTCCATGTGGATTTCATAAATTATCCTAGTACATATATGAATGATCCCAATCTTGAACAAACAGAAGAAGAATGCCTAAAAGAATTCACAAATCTTCTAGATAAAACCGCACAAGATACTTCAGCTATCATCCTAGAACCCCTAATCCAAGGAGCGGGCGGTATGAATATGATGACAACTAACTATTTACAAAAAATGGTAAAAATCGCAAAAAGCTATGGTATTTTAGTCATATTTGATGAAGTCATGGTAGGCTTTGGCAGAACAGGAGATATATTCGCCTGTAATAAGGCAAAAGTAGAACCTGATCTCATCTGTTTATCCAAAGGTCTTACAGGCGGATTCCTACCCATGGCGATCACCGTGGCCACAGAAGAAATATATGAAGCCTTTTTAGATGAAGATTTCAATCGAGCATTCGCCCATGGCCATAGTTTCACTGCTAATCCTTTAGGCTGTGCGGTAGCTCTTGCCTCTCTTGATATCACCCTATCAGATGAAACCCAAGCCAACCTTAAACGCATTGAGAAACTTCACAGGGATCGCCTGGAAGAAGCTAGCACATTAAAGAACGTTGAAAAAGTCCGCCTATGTGGGACTGTCGGTGCTTTAGATGTTATCAGCACTGAACAAAGCGGTTACACTTCTCCCATTGGAACAAAATTAAAAACATACTATTGGAAACACAACATCCATTTACGACCCTTAGGCAACGTCGTCTACATGTTACCCCCCTACTGCACCACCAACGATCAACTAAATAAAGGCTGGGATGTACTGCTCGCAGGGATCAAACAATTATAAAAAGATCTAGCAAACAAACCAATGTAACATACATCTTTAGTTAACAATTCTCTTAACCATTCACTTAACAATTCACAACAATCCACCTTAACAACACACCTTAATAACTCTAACAAAAACGCTATTTACGGATACTTTTTACTAAGATTTTCTCAATAAATATACTTTAAAGAAAATAAAATATATAATTAATATGTTATATTTTCAAATATTTATCTGAAAACTCTCCATAAAAACAACCCTTAAATAAAAAATAAATTTTTATTAACGAATTTTACATAATTCTATGATAACATATACAAACATAGCATATAAATGCGTTGTCAATAAAAATTTAGGTAATTAAATATTAATTTAGGAAATAAGATTATGTTTTCAAAGATTTTAGGCTTTCTATCTTCGGATATGGCAATTGATTTAGGAACTGCTAACACACTGGTTTACGTACGTAATGAAGGTATTGTGTTAAATGAACCATCAGTTGTGGCCATAACTGAAGATCGCAGTTCTCGTCAAGTTCTAGCCGTTGGGACTGAAGCAAAATCAATGCTAGGTAGAACGCCAGGCAACATCAGAGCGATCCGCCCCTTACGTGATGGCGTAATCGCCGATTTTGAAGTAGCCGAACAAATGATTAAATACTTCATTCGTAAAGTACATAATCGTCGTACATTTGTTTCCCCTCAAGTGGTTATTTGTGTACCATCAGGTGCTACCGCCGTTGAGCGTCGTGCCATTCAAGAATCAGCCGAAGGTGCTGGAGCTAGAAGAGTTTGGTTAATTAAAGAACCTATGGCCGCTGCTATCGGTGCTAATCTACCAGTAACCGAAGCTACTGGCTCAATGATCGTTGATATCGGTGGCGGTACTACCGAAGTTGCCGTACTATCACTGGGCGGTATCGTATACGATCGCTCTGTACGTGTGGGTGGCGATTTAATGGATGAAGCCATTTTAGGATACATCCGTCGTCATCATAATTTACTTATTGGTGAAGGTACAGCCGAAAAAATCAAACAAACTATCGGAAGTGCCTTAGTCCCTGCCGACGGTACAGACGGCAGAACTCAAGCCATTAAAGGTCGTGATCTTATGGAGGGCGTTCCGCAAGAAGTATGCGTGTCAGAAAAAGAAATCGCCGAAGCCCTAAGCGAACCAGTGGCAAGCATCGTCGAAGCCGTTAAAGTAGCCCTAGAACAAACCCCACCAGAACTTGCTGCCGATATCGTCGATAAAGGTATCATGATGACAGGTGGCGGAGCTTTACTTAATAATCTCGATCAAGCCCTAAGAGAAGCTACAGGACTACCAGTATCTATCGCCGACGACGCCCTAACCTGCGTAGCTCGTGGCACAGGTAGATCCCTAGAAGAAATCCACAAACTTAAAGGCGTACTAACATCCGAATACTAGATTTTTATTCCCTACCTAAAGAATAAGACAATCGCAAAAAAGCTTGAAGAAAATAATTTTCTTCAAGCTTTTTTATGCTCACCCTAAATAAATATTGTGTTTAAAAGAAAAACATAGTAAACTACAAAAGTAAGAGAGGTAAAGAGTCGCCGTAGCTATTTCTGTATGATCTTGATTATACATAAAAATAATACGGAGGAAAGTCCGAGCTTTACAGATACACAATGGCAGATAACGTCTGCTGGGGGCAACCCTAAGGAAAGTGCCACAGAAAACAAACCGCTATTTTTATATAAGATGTCTTCATATATCATATACAAAAAAGTAAGGGTGAAAAGGTACGGTAAGAGCGTACCGCTTTTTTGGTAACAAAAAAGGCATGGTAAACCCCATTGAAAGCAAAACCAAGAACTCTACACGCCATAACACATGACAAGGGTATGTATTTGCACCCGTAGAAAAAGGTAGGTTGCAACGAGCAGTATGGCAACATACCGCCCAGATGAATGACTCTTTGAAACAACAGAACTCGGCTTATTCTCTCTCTTACATCTCTTTTTTCTATTACTATATAATCTAACACCCTCTCACTAAATCCAAAAACAAACTCAAACCTATTGCCCTTCCACCATTCTACCATTCCATATTATAACAAAACACCACAAATAAAAATTGCTGTTTTATACTGTATTGGTTATTATAATTGCTGGCCTAATATAAGTGTATATTAAAGTATTTTAAGTAATGTTTAGTAAATAACTGTTTATAGATATGCCATTGGTTTATTATATATCTAAAATAGTATTATGTATATTTATATTATATGTAATTAGTATTTCTATTGCTGGTGGGGGTTAGTCGTAGCGTTGTTGGGCTTGTTTTTCGAAGGAGGAGATTACGAGTTTGCTGGCTTGGGAGAAGGCCATGTCGATGGCTTTTTTTATTAGGAGGCCTTTGCCTTCGAAGTTGATGTGGAATGTTATGTTGGTTTGGGTTTGGGTGATTTTTTGGAATGTCCAAGAGCTATTTAGGTTTTTAAAGGGGCCGGATACGTATTGAATATCCACTTGGGTGGGGGATTGCCATGTTACTTTAGAGCGTAGGGTGTCGCTTATTATGGCGATTCCCACACGCATATCGCTGATGATGTGATCGGAGGTTTTTTCGATGATGTGGACGGATTTGCACCATGGTAAATAGGTGGGATATTTATCGATATCCATAACTAGATCAAATAGTTGTTTTTGACTATATTCTAGAATTTTACTTTCGCTAAAATTTGGCATGATATTGTTACTTTTTCCCTTTAGGTGCATAGGGGTTATCGCCTTTTTTTGTTAGCATACGAATGGGAGTTGATGGTAAATCGAAATCCTTACGCATGCCATTTGCCAGATAACGCAAATAACTATCTGCTAGATCGGCAGGTTTATTGGTAAATAGCATGAATGTGGGCGGACGGGTTTTAATTTGGGTGGCGTAACGCATACGGATTCGGCGTCCGTTTGTTAGGGGAGCTGGATGGGCTTCTTGCATGAATTCAAGCCATCTGTTTAATTTCCCTGTGGGAATTCGTTTATTCCATAATTTAAATACTTCTATGGCCTTTGGGATGATCTTACTTAGATTGCGTTTAGTTTTTGCGGAAATGGTGATGACAGGTACGCCTTTAACTTGTGGCAAGGAAATTTCCAAGCGATCTTCAAAGGCTTTTAAGGTTTTGGCAGGATCTTCAACCATATCCCATTTATTGATAGCAATAACTAGGCCACGCCCTTCTTTTACCACTTCTTGAGCGATTGTAAGGTCTTGCTTTTCCATTAAAAGATTAGCGTCTAGCATTAGTATAACAATTTGGGCATATTTAATGGCTCTATGGGTGTCCATAGCACTAAATTTTTCTATGCGGCCGTCGATTTTTGAGCGACGGCGTAATCCTGCGGTATCGACTAATTTAATGGGGATTCCGTTACTATTCCAATCTATGGCGATAGAATCACGAGTAATTCCAGCCTCGGGGCCTGTGAGCAAGCGTTCTTCCTTAACTAAAGCATTGATTAAGGTGGATTTTCCCGCATTCGGACGCCCAACTATGGCCAGTTGTAAGGGCTTGCCACGCAATAGACTTTCGATGGTTTCCTCTTGGATTTCTTCCACATCGTAATTGAAGTTATCCTTTTCATCTTCATCATCTTCGCTTGGTAGGGGATTTTCTTCATAGAATTTATCTGTATGTGGTTGTAAGGCCTCGAATAGATTGGCCATGCCTTCGCCGTGTTCGGCAGAAATGCACACAGGATCGCCCAAGCCTAAAGCGTATGATTCATACACTCCATGTTCGGACGCTTTGCTTTCGGATTTGTTGGCGATGAGAATAACAGGCTTATCCATAGATCTCATAATATGGGCGAAATGTTCATCCATGGGCATGATTCCAGCTTGGGAATCGATCATGAATAAAATACAGTCGGCGTCTGCTAAGGCTTTATCGGTTTGCTCTCGCATGCGGGCCTCTAGGGTTTCATCGAAAGCTTCTTCTAACCCTGCGGTATCGATTAGCTTAAAGACAAGATCCACCAATTGCCCACGTGTTTCTTTTCTATCACGTGTTACCCCTGGTAAATCATCGATAATCGCCAACTTTTTCCCTGCTAAACGATTGAATAATGTAGATTTACCCACATTAGGTCTACCTACGATAGCTAGGGAAAAAAGTTTGTCGTTATGTTCTGTATTAATATTCATGTTTATACCTTATAAGGGGCGTGAAAAAGCACTAAAGCTTAAGCACTTTTCCCACCCCTTGGCTTTGGGAAAAAAGTACTTATTTAGATCATTTCTCATGATACTCATAGATATTGCCGTCTGTTCCTGTGATGTATAATTTATGATTTATAATAAATGGTTGTACCATGGCACTAATTTTATGATTAAGATTCATTAATTGTAGGATCGAGCCGTTAGTCATATCTATGGTCATGAATGCCCCATTGGTGCTTAGAGTTATTAATGATCCTGATGAGATAATTGGCGAGGTCCATAAAATATTCTCATCTTTATCTTTATTTGGTAGGGATGTACTCCATTTGATTAAGCCGTCTTTTTTATGGATAGCCATTAATTTTTGATATTTATCTATGATGAAAAGCCAATTACCTAAAAGTGTTGGGGTTTTTAATGTGCCGAATGGTTTACTCCATTGCTTTAATCCTGTACTAGAATTTATGGATTTTGTAACATATTTACCATTGGCAACAAATACTTGATTGCCACTTAAGATAGGCGAGGCAATGGCTGTAGTTAAGCCGTCTCTAGAGTTAATGAATGCTTGCCCTACTCCTAAGGATTGTTGCCATTGTAATGATCCATTGGTAAGATTTAAGGATAATACGTTGCCGTTGGATGTGGTAGCAAGCAGATTATTACCTTGAATCACTGGAGTAGATGTTCTTAAAATGGAAGATAAGGCAGGTGTACCTTTGTGCGTCCAGATTTCTGTACCGTCTTGTTGGTTAACGGCTATGATATTATTTGTGATAGAGCCTACTATAACTTTACCATTAACAAGAATCGGCGTAGAACGTAGGGGCGAATAATCTGCAGATTTCCATTTGATTGTTCCCTTATGGGCGTCCATAGCTACGATATAGCCGTAGCCTGTGGCGATATAGAGGATGTCATTATTATCGATGGTCATACCGCCATGGGCCACTCTATCGCTATGTACTTGTAGATCGTGGGCAATGTGTTTATTCCATATTTTCATATGCTTAAGAAGATCATAGGCTTGAACGTTATCTTTTACATCTATGGTGTAGATGATATTATTTTTTATTATCGGTGCTGATGTTTGTGGCACTGATAGAACGCTACTCGCTCCAATGTTTATCTTTTGCGGATTTAAGAGATCCCACGAGTTGGAACTTTCAAAATGGATATCCGCATGATTGCCATTACCGTAGCGTGTGAGCCAACTGGTGTAATTCCTTGTAGGGATCTCCCTTGGATTAATGGGGGTATTGGCAAGAGCTGTATCAGGTTTGTAAATAAGATTTTGGGTATTTGCCAAGACATCAATACGCAAACCTGGTAAATGTTGCTCTTTCTCACAGCTGGCAAGCAAAAATAATGCGGTAGCTAGGAATGATAATTTGCATATATTTTTAAGCATTGTAAAATTCTTCTCCAAGATTTTCCATGAAATTATTAAGATCTATCCATGAATGATTAAGTATGTGAACACAGATGAACACAATTAAGTTTTTATCCTATTCTATTTGCTTGTTTTTTTTACGCTCTTAGGTTTGGTTTTAGTTTTAGTATTGGTTTGTGTTTTAGCTTTATTTTTAACGGGAGCAATGTCAGAGTTAAGGCTTTCTAAGATGATCTTAGAGCGTGTTTTCATCCCGCTTGGGGCTTTGATGTCGGCTTGTAAGATGTTTAAATATCTTTTAGCACTTGAGTAATCTTTAATGGTAATGCTTTCCCATGCTAAAATCTCAAGAGCTAAATATTTAAATTTGTTTGTGGTTTTAGAAAGGCTAGTAATATCATTTTTTACTTTTGTGAATAATTTAGGATCGGTAACAGAAATATAACCAGCATGAGTCAAAGCCATGTTTTTATAGATATCAGGAGTTTTTGAATCTTTAAAGACTGATAAATAAGTATCAAAGGCCTTTTGCGTATCGCTTTCGCTTAAGATTTGGGCTTTAGTCATGGAAGCAATAACTTTATATTTACCATTATTCTTAATAATTTCATTAAGTTTTGTTAATGCTTGAGTGGTATCGGCACTTTCTTGGAATTTTATCGCTTGTTGATAAAGATGTGAATCCCTATCAGCGAGTTTTTTATTTTGATTCTTTTGATACTGTACATATGAAACTACCGCAATAATCGCAATACAAACACAAGCAATCACCCAACTTAGTTTTTTCCAAAGCTTGCTGATACTTTCTTGCTTAAGATCTTCATCAACTTCCATAATAAATTGGTTGGCTAACGCTTCTTGCTCGTCAATTTGTACTTTTTTCTTGTTTTTAGACACTGGCATATTATCCTATCATCTTGTTTACTTTAGAATTTCCAAGAGATAATACTCATGGAAAACTATCATTATTCTCGTTAATTGAGCTAGTATAACATTTAATTTCTAATCAAGCAATAAAGAATTTATATTTTTTTAAGAATTATACTTTTTCCAATAACAGAGTGGGAAAAATGAGCTTATCTGTGCTTGAAAAGGGATGAGTGCATGAATGCTTTTTCAGGCTCTAAACCTTTTAATATAGTTGTTTCTTTTCTAAAGCGTGCATTTTATCTCGTAATTTCGTTGCGAGTTCGAAATCCAGATTGGAGGCGGCGTCTTTCATTTGGGTTTCGAGAGATTTTATTTGCTCGTTAAGATTTTTACCGATGATTTCTTTAGCTTCTTCGATATCGGTAATGGTTACATTTTCGCCGAATTCGCCAGTAATATCGGTAATAGCTCGTTTTGTTTGGGTGGGGGTGATGTTATGAGTAAGATTATATTGATGTTGAATTTCACGGCGTCGGTTAGTTTCATCTATGGCGTAATCTAGAGATTTGGTCATTTTATCGGCATATAGCAAGACACGTCCATTTACATTACGGGCCGCACGTCCGATAGTTTGAACTAGGGATGTTTTTGAGCGTAAGAATCCTTCCTTATCGGCGTCGAGTATGGCCACAAGGGAGCATTCTGGGATATCCAAGCCTTCACGTAGTAGGTTGATTCCCACTAAAACATCGTAAGCACCTAGGCGAAGATCTCGAATGATTTCAATGCGTTCTATGGTATCGATATCCGAGTGCATATAGCGAACTTTGATTCCTTGTTCTCGGTAGTATTCTGTTAATTGTTCCGCCATTTTTTTTGTGAGAGTCGTTACAAGAGTACGCTCTTTTTTTGCGATTTGCTTGTGTATTTCATCAAGTAAATCATCCACTTGAGTGGTAACTGGACGCACTTCACAAATGGGATCAATTAAACCAGTGGGGCGAATCACTTGCTCGACCACTTCATTATCGGCTTGTTCGATTTCCCATGGGGCAGGTGTGGCTGATACGAATATGGTTTGCGGGCGGATAATATCCCATTCTTCAAACTGTAAAGGACGGTTATCAACACAAGAGGGCAAGCGAAAGCCGTATTCTGCTAGGGTGAGCTTGCGACTTCTATCGCCTTTGTACATTCCGCCAATTTGTGGTACGGAGACGTGGCTTTCATCCATGAACAATATAGTATCTTCAGGCAGATACTCAAATAGAGTTGGGGGCGGATTGCCAGGCTCTCGCCCTGTTAAATAGCGAGAATAGTTTTCAATACCGCTACAATAGCCGATACTATCCATCATCTCAAGATCGAAATGGGTGCGTTCTCGGATTCGTTGGGCCTCGATGAGTTTATTTTGTTGTTCGAATTCATAGACTCTTTTTTCCATTTCGAACTTAATGCCGTCCATGGCTTGAAGTACGGTAGGTTTGGGCGTTACGTAATGGCTATTGGGGAAAATTACTGCTTTTTCAAGCTCTTGTAGGGTTTTACCTGTTAAGGGATCGAATTCTTGAATGGATTCTAACTCGTCGCCAAAGAAATCTAAACGCCAAGCACGATCTTCCAAATGAGAGGGAAAAACGTCAATAACATCGCCACGCACACGGAAAGATCCACGATAAAGATCCATACTGTTGCGATCGTATTGTAATTCCACCATGCGAGCAATTAATGAGCGTTGTTCGTACTCTTCGCCCACTTCCAGACGTTGGGTCATTTCCATATAGGTTTCCACATCGCCAATACCGTAAATGGCGGAAACGGACGCTACAATAATAGTATCGCCATATTCGAGAATGGATCTTGTGGCAGAATGTCGCATGCGTTCAATTTGCTCGTTTTTACTGGAATCCTTTTCAATAAATTGATCCGTTCTCGGCACGTAAGCTTCAGGCTGATAATAATCATAAAAAGAGACAAAATATTCCACATGATTATTGGGAAAGAAATTTCTCATCTCTTCATATAGCTGGGCCGCTAGGGTTTTATTATGTGCCATGATTATGGCTGGACGCTGGATTTTTTCTATCACTTTCGCCATAGTGTAAGTTTTACCCGATCCTGTAACCCCTAACAAAACCTGATTGGCCTTACCCTCGTCAATTCCTTGAGATAACTTTTCTATGGCTTGGACCTGATCTCCCGCAGGCGAATACTTACTATTCACCTTGAATTCCGTTAATTTTTCTGGAGTCTTCTTACGCTCAAACCATAATTCGTCGATCATTGTATTTACTTTCCAACATATGAGATTTTAATGAGATTTACTCTTCTCTATAATATAATACATAGAGAACAAAAAAGCAACTGATAAAATGATAAATAGTTGCTTTTTTTGATAATATATCTTTTTGATAGCAATCTTTTTTCCATAATAGCTTTGTTTGATAGTATCTCTTAAATGGAAGTAGTCTCTATTTTATAGTAAGATATTGTTTTTGTTTACTGTTGTTTATCATTACAGGCCAACTATTTAGGCCTGTAATGAAAGATACATATATACAGATAGATAAATATAGGTAGATATAGCAAGATAGATATATAGCGAAACGAATGGAGCAACAGATATAAAAAAAATTGCACGAATTGGGGTAATATATTAAAGGTATATATTATCCAATTGGTGCAATTTTGATTTTATGCTAAGAGTTTAGAGTAGTCTTGTGGGTAAATATTCTTATATACAAATGGGAATGGCTATTCTCTTAGCGTGAGTAAACTTTAAGTTTAAGAGTTAGAAACCTTCACGTTCTAATCTTTTTCTTTCAAGTTTACGTGTTCTGCGGATAGCTTCCACAAGCTCACGAGCCTTACGGCGAGATGGTTTTTCATACTCACGGCGTAATTTCATTTCACGGAAAATGCCCTCACGTTGCATTTTCTTTTTAAGTATTTTTAAAGCTTGATCGACGTTATTGTCTCGAACTGTGATCTGTACTATGACAGCCTCCTGTTAAATTATAATTATAAATATATGAATTTAATTAAAAGATAACATAAATTTCTCTCGGTTGCAAGGATTATTTTGTAAAATTAGATTCTGCAAAATCCCAGTTCGCTAAATTATCCAAAAATGAGCTTAAAAAAGCAGGGCGAGCGTTTTGGAAATCAAGGTAATAGGCGTGTTCCCACACATCAACCACAAGTAATGGTTTTAAGCCGTCTGTAAGAGGAGTGCCTGCGTTTGCAGTTTTAACAACGCTTAATTTGTTGTTAGAATCGGCTACAAGCCAAGCCCAACCACTACCGAATTGAGTAACTCCTGCAGTTTTGAATTCGTCTTTAAAAGCCTCAAATGAGCCGAAATCCTTAATGATTTGTTCTGCTAAAGCTCCTTTAGGTTCGCCACCGCCGTTAGGTTTTAAGCATTTCCAGAAAAAAGCGTGATTATAATGTTGTGCGGCATTATTAAATAATCCTGATAGCGAATCATCTTTGCTTGCTTTTAGAATAATATTTTCTAAAGATTCGCTAGCTAAGCCTTTTTCTTCGGCTAATTTGTTAAGATTAGTAATATATGCAACATGATGTTTACCATAATGATAACTAAAAGTGTTTGCACTCATATGCGGTTCTAAAGCGTTATCTGCAAATGGTAGAGGTTCTTGAGTAAAAGACATGATGTATTTCCTTATATTTTAAATTGTTTAGAATGTTTTTAAGTTGGTAATGAAACGGATGTTTGATCTCTTCTCATTTATATGGCATTTGCATGACATTTATATGACATTTTCCTTATAATTTTCTTAGATTTCTCTTAGATTTCTCTTAGATTTCTCCTTAAAGATATCTTAAAAAATATGTTAGAATGTTGATTGAGATCAATAATTTTATTATAGCTTATTTTTTTTCATAAATCAAGTTTTTTATTTTAGCTTGGATTCGTAAGGCACTAATAAAAGATGATTCTATAGTAGTGGGAAAAGTATCGCTACTTGACCAATCCCCACATATTAATATGTTATCTGCTTTCGTGGATTTCAAGATCTTTTGTACTTTGTTTAAATTTTCTTGGCTATGATTTAGGGTAGCGTGTTTGTTGATTATTTTTTTACTATCTAAGATTAGCGATGGCTTGATCTTTAAATTATGGGCAAGTATTCTTTTAAAGTAATCCACATCCACATCCGCAAAAGAGCTATGGACAGTACTTATTATGTTGTTATTTATGCTAAACCATAGATCATGATCTAGATTGTTATCCCTATTATATATGTGAGTTAAGCCTTTATATTGATTTAAGGTATCCTCTAACTTGCTATCTAGTTGATAATGTATGGATGTTATGGGGTTGTGCGATACCTGATCATCTGCCAGATTGTTAGCCAAAAGTTTTAGGGTTTGGGATAGGGGGGTAGCTAGAATGATGTAATCACTCTTTATAGTTGTGATATCGGTAATTTTAGTGTTAGTTTTGATCTTAACATTCTGATTTTCAAGATATTTCGTTAGCGGATGGAAAAAGTCATCGCTCCAATTATTGCAAGGTTTATAAATATTAAATGAAGAAAATCCACGCTTTATCAGATACTTAAAGGTATTATAAAAAATATCTGCTGATGAATTTTCAGGTTTATCATTCATAATCGCCAAGCATAGGGGATACCAAAATTTTTTATATATCTTACTTTTTGCAAATATTTGTGCTACTGTTTTATTTTTTCTAAATATCTTAAGATTACATGCGAGCTTAAAGAGTGCTTTGTAATCTTGTAAGCCCCAAGCGAATTTTTTATGCGTCATTGCCCAGAGTTTATTTTGCGATGGATTGTAAGTGAAATATTCATCCTGATCGAGAAACTCAAAACCATTTTCCAAATGATAAAAATTATCCGTAATTCCAAGCTCTTCGATCATGCCATAAACTTGAGCCTTAAAAATAATATGCGGGCAGTTATCGGTTTTCCGATTGCTTTCCCCCTTAAAAGAATCTTTAAAAGAATCCTTAAAAGAATCCTTAAGTACAAAAGCTTTACAACGTCCGCCTACTTCTTTCGCCGATTCTAGAACTTGGATTTCAAGATCTTTATCTCGATCCTTAGTTAAATTTCTAGCTAACTTTGTGAGCAAATAAGCAGAAGAAAGGCCCGCCATTCCTCCACCGATAATGGTTATTTTCATAAGAGTATCCAAAAAAAACTACAATGTAAACATGCGAATGACGATTTTTATTTTCTGCAATAAAGATAATCTTTTATCTATTTTGTGTTGATCTTGAATGTTTTTGAAAAGCTCTTCGTAGGTATTCATCATGATAATAGTAGAACGAATTTGCTTAAAATGACCGCTTTTCTTGAATTCTGAAAGTAATATTTTTACGGATCTAAGTTGTTCTTCTATCTGTAAAATCAGATCACGGCGTAGGGAATAAAAGTTGTCGGAATCTGGGATGTTCGTATAGGTTATGCTATATTTATCAAGCTTTTCTTGGGATATATAAATGCGTTTTAAATGGACATCCACATCAATATCACGCAGAATATTTATGAGCTGTAAGGCGTATCCCAAACGGATAGCAAACTTTTTAGCCAGTGGCGTTTGCACTCCTAAAATATACATAACCAAAACTCCCGCACTACAAGCCACATGACGGCAATATTTATCGACCTGATAGGTTGAAAGCAATTGATTATGAGATAAATTAACATCAAAAAACATACCGTCAAACATATATTTAAATTCTGATTTCGGCAAGTTAAACTCCCTAATATACGGAGCTAGAACCTTAAGAATTTCGCAGGGTTTAACCTCATCATCACTTAAGATCTGCCCATTATATGTACCGTCATAGATAGAGTATATTTTATCTTGCCATTTGTGTAATTCTGCTATTTTATATTCCTTGGATGTGAATAGATCGTCGGCGATATCGTCAAGTGTGCGAAATAAAGCATAAAGGGCATATATGCCCATGCGATTGTATTTAGGAGCTTTTTTCATTCCCACATAAAAGGATGAAGAAGCGGTTTTACAAACTCTTGTAACCACTCTTTGATCTCGTGAATACTTATTAATGGAACTCACATAATTATAAAGACCTTTGCCAATTGCTTGAATTTTATTAAGCTTACTTAAACGAACATCCTTTGTACTTACTTTGTTGATACTCTTGCGTAACTTCTTAAGATGACGGAATCCATATGCCAAACACAATTCCACCATGAATTTAAGTCTCTTACTTTTAATATGATAACTGGATTTTGACGCATTAACCAGCATTTGCGACACTCGTACAATTAAATGCTCAATAACCGTATTAACATCGTAGGATTCAAGCCATTCTTTAGGTAAATATGTGCGATTGTTTTCTCTTAAATCCTTTTGATAATCCTTAATGTGATTGAGAATCTGGAAACTTATGGCAAGATCATGAGTAAAGGGGGATATTTTATCCTTATCTTCATGGAAAAGATCAAGCAAAAAATCAGCTACAGGACAAGCGGAAAGCTTAGAATAATTAAGTAGATCTTCATAGTTTTGAATGTCCACTTCTTCCTTAGCGTCCAATTCAAAAGCTTGAAAGAGTTGCAAAAGGTGGGGATTCTCAATATCTTTTTTCATTTCTGTGAGAATGCTTAATTTTTCATCACAAGAAAGAATTGGCGAATCCGCCACATCGTCGGCTTTGCGGGCGATGTTGTAAAATTCTTTAACCTTTTTCCTATCAGCTTTTTTAAAGAAAGGCGATAGCACAATGAAATCCTCATCCTTATGATTTTTAGTATGAGTTTTATTATTATTTTTAGTGTGAGGCTTGTCGTGGTCGTTCTGTTGATTCATCTTGTGTTTTTATCAAATTAGAGTATAATAAACTTAATTAAGGAATGTGCATAGTGAAATAAGTGCATAGTGAAATAAGTACAGTAGTGAAAGAGTAAGCTAATGAGCTAATCTACACTTTTCACTTTTGACTTTTCACTCTTCACTCTTCTTTTTGAGTATATATAAAAAATAGAGGTTTGTCTAATGAAAAATGAAAACACTACTAAAGAATTGGAAAAAATTCTCGTAACATACGATAAGGAATTCTATTACCACATCCTTTTATTACCTGAAGAACATCGTAAAAGTTTGATCTTATTGCGTTCTTTTAATTTAGAATTGGCATCTATCTTTGCTAAAGCAAGTAACGTCCAAGCAGGTATGATCCGCTTAGAATGGTGGCAAGATGTGATTCTAGCAACTAATTCTCCATGGCGTGGAGAAAAAATTCCATATGGTTTACAAGATATGATATCTGAAGAAATTCACAAAAATAAGCTAAATAAAGATCAACTATTAGCCATGATATCCGCTCGCCGTTTGGAATTTAATGTGGATAACTTCCAAAGCTCTAAGGAATTTTATGACCATATAGAGAAAATTTCATCGCCATATTTTTATCATGTCTTTCAAGCTCTGGAGATTCCCATAAATCCGCACGCAAGCGAAATCATCCGCCTTATGGCACGAGCTTGGGGAATTACATCCATTCTACGTGGTATGGCCTTTTTTAAAGAACAGAATAGATCCCTGTTTTCTTATGAACAATTAAAAGAATTTCAAATAGATAACCCATTCTTAATTCATCATGATAACTATAAAGAACAAAATAAAATGCTCATACAAGCTTTAGTAAATGAAGTCCATGAGTATCTTAAGATGATTAATCAGCAAGTATCTACATATGAATCTCACTCTACAGAGCAAACGCCTACATATGAATCAAAACTTAAAAGTATTACTAAATCCCACAACAAGCAGATCAAAGGCAAACTAAAAAAGGCAACTAGCATTCTAATTTTCATCCAAGCATATCTTAAGGAAATAGAAGTCTTAAACTTCAATACTTACGCCATTAACCACAATCGTAAACATCTGCTTAGCCTAATCAAAATGGGCTTAAAAGGAATTATCTAACATATTAGTATGAAAAACATTCCCATGGAAATCTTCACACATTATAAAAAAATAAAATAAAATACTGGATTTTTATATTTTAATCTGTTATTTTAAATACACTATTAAAGAGTTTTGAAAATAAGCTAAGGGGTGGGAAAAATGAGCTAAGATGTGCCTTAAGTTAGGGCGACATGTACTCATGTTTACTTTAGTCCTAATTTAAGGTGCATATTAGCTCATTTTTCACACCCTTTTATTAATCAAACTTTAACATATATTATAAAGCGAGTACATTTTTCATGGATATCTCTAAATTAAGAAATATTGCAATTATTGCCCACGTCGATCACGGTAAAACAACACTGGTTGATAAACTCTTACATCAATCAGGAACATTAGGCGAGCAACGCACTGAAGCAGTGGAACGCATGATGGATTCCAACGATCTAGAAAAAGAACGTGGTATTACTATTTTATCAAAAAATACCGCAATTAATTGGAATGAATATCACATTAATATCGTAGATACTCCAGGACACGCCGATTTTGGTGGCGAAGTTGAGCGTATTATGTCAATGGTGGATTCTGTACTTCTACTTGTGGACGCTGTGGACGGCCCAATGCCACAAACTCGCTTTGTAACGCAAAAGGCTTTCGCTGCTGGCTTGAAACCTATCGTAGTAATTAACAAGATCGATCGTCCAGGCTCTCGCCCTGATTGGGTTGTTGATCAAGTCTTTGATCTTTTCGATAATTTAGGTGCTACCGATGAGCAACTAGATTTCCCTATCGTATATGCGTCAGCTCTGAACGGTTTCGCAGGCTTGGAACATACGGTTACAGATGGCGATATGACTCCGTTATTTCAATCGATTGTTGATAATGTGAAAGCCCCTGAAGTAGATCCTAATGGTAGCTTACAAATGCAAATCACATCGCTGGATTATTCAAATTTCCTAGGAGCTATCTCGGTAGGTAGAATCACCCGTGGGAGTGTGAAAGCCAACCAACAAGTTACGGTTATAAGTGCCAATGGTGTTACTCGTACCGCTAAAGTTGGTAAGGTTTTAGGCTATCTTGGTTTAGATCGTGAAGAAGTTGAAAGTGCTCAAGCAGGGGACATCGTAGCGATTACTGGTATTTTAGAGCCTAAAATTTCCGATACCATTTGCGATAACGATAATGTGGAAGCATTACCGCCTTTAACCGTCGATGAGCCTACAATCAACATGACATTCCAAGTGAATAACTCGCCCTTTGCAGGTAAAGAGGGGAAATTCATCACATCACGTCAGATTCTTGCTCGTTTAGAACAAGAACTAATTCACAACGTAGCCTTACGTGTGGAACAAACCGAAGACGCCGATAAATTCCAAGTATCAGGACGTGGGGAACTTCATTTGTCTGTACTGATTGAGACCATGATTCGTGAGGGTTTCGAGCTTGGTATTTCTCGCCCTGAAGTTATCTTCCGTGAAATAGACGGCAAAAAATCAGAACCATACGAACTTCTAACCGTCGATGTGGAAGAAGAACACCAAGGGGCAGTAATGGAAAAACTTGGCTTACGTAAAGGTATCATGAAAAACATGGAATCCGACGGTAAAGGACGTGTACGTATCGATTTTAACATCCCATCACGTGGTTTAATTGGTTTCCAAAGTGAATTCCTAACAACCACATCAGGAACAGGCTTAATTTATCATAACTTCGATGAATACGGTCCTCTAGTTAAGGAAAATATCGGACAGCGTAAAAACGGCGTACTTATCTCCAATGGTACAGGTAAAGCCTCGGCTTATTCGATCTTTAACTTACAAGATCGTGGTAAAATGATGATATCTCACGCTGAAGACGTATACGAAGGTCAAATCGTCGGCATTCACACACGTGATAACGATCTAACCGTAAACGTGTTAAAAGGTAAGCAATTAACCAACGTTCGTGCCTCTGGTACTGATGAAGCTCTAACACTGGTTACTCCACTTAAATATACCCTAGAACAAGCTTTAGAGTTTATTGATGATGATGAACTAGTGGAAGTTACTCCGCTTTCTATCCGTATCCGTAAGAAACTTCTACTGGACGGCGACCGTAAAAAAGCCGACCGTAAAAAAAGTAAATAAAAGAGCATACAAAATGAGCTGATTTTTAAATTCACTAATTTAGAAAATAGCTCATTTTGAACTTTTTGAAATTTTTTTGTTAACATTTCCCCCTTAATATGTTATCATGATATTTAGTGAGAAAATGTCTTACACTCTTTTTTAAGGTTTTATGTGTAAACTCATAATGAAAAGAATGAGATTAAAAGAATGAGAAGAGTGGAAAAAATGAGTTAAGATATGCCTTAAATTAGGGCGACATATACTCATTGTTTATCTTAGCCCTTGATTTAGGGTGCATATTAGCTCATTCTTCTTCCCACTCTTTCCACTCTTTAAGCTTGATATTTTGTATGAGAATAGTTATAACATAATTATTAAGAAGATCATCATTAAGCAAAACAATAAATAAGTAAAAGTAATAATAAGGATTAAACATTATGAAAAAAGTAATTATCACTTCATTAATTTCTCTTAGTACATGTATGGCACTGTCTATAACTTCGGCACAAGCCACCACAGGAGATTACAGACCTGCATACGCTTTTTATTTGGGTACAGGCGTGAGTTTCGATATAAATAACTCTGACATCTTTGAAGATCCTACATTACACTTCCAAAAGAGCCGTAAACACTTTATTATTCCAGAAGTATTTTTAGGATATAATCTTGATTTAACATCAGGAATGGAACTTAATTTCAGCGATAATAAATTCACCAATTCCAATCCCAAAAACGCACTTATTGGTGCTGGTAATGTGTTGGAATCCGATGGTTATACAGGTATGGTTCAATTCATAGGAAACTATCCCCTAACATACGATCAAAAACTTAACGCCTACGGCTTACTAGGTATCGGTGCAACCTACTGGCGAAGTGCCTTAAATGGCGAAGATACAACCAGCCACCTAAACGCCAGTGGCGTAATCGGTGCAGGCTTAGCCTACAAAATCATCGACGAGATCGAAGTATCAGCAGGCTATAAATTTAGCTATCTCGGCAAAGCCTATGAAACTACCGCCCTTTCATCAAACAGAGTTTTCCGTCATCAACTCGAACTCCGCCTAAAATTCAACATCTAGAATCTAGGATCGTGTTAAATGGCTCAATATGCACTTATAAGCTAGGCTTATGTAGACGTGAGTACACGTCGCCTAGCTTATAAATACATCTTGAGCCATTTTCCACGATCCTAAGGGTTGGCGTTTTATCTGGATATGAACTTGCTAGGATAGGCTTATGTAGACGTGAGTACACGTCGCCTAGCTTATAAATATATCTTGAGCCATTTTCCACGATCCTTAAGGGTGGGCGTTTTATCTGGATATGCACTTATAAGCTAGGCTTATGTAGACGTAAGTACACGTCGCCTAGCTTATAAATATATCTTGAGCCATTTTCCACAATCCTAAGGGTTGGCGTTCTTTCTGGATATGCACTTGCTAGGCTAGGCTTATATAGACGTAAGTACACGTCGCCTAGCTTATAAATACAACTTGAACCATTTTCCATGATCTGAAGGGTTGGCGTTTTATCTGGATATGAACTTGTTAGGGCTAGACTTATGTAGACGTAAGTACATGTCGCCTAGATTATAACCATATCTTGAGCCATTTTCCACGATCCTAAGGGTTGGCGTTTTATCTGGATATGCACTTGCTAGGATAGGCTCATGTAGACGTGAGTACACGTCGCCTAGCTTATAAATATATCTTGAGCCATTTTCCACAATCCTAAGGGTTGGGGTTATATATTGATAGAATAAAGAATATTTATCTAAAATGGTTTTTTCTTAAGATTAAGGGTTGATATTAGGAAATCGGGTGCATATATATAAAGTACATAGTAAATAGTAATATTTAAATGGATTAGCAATGATTACCTAAGCTCTCAATGGAGAGCGAATCCTTGTAAAGATTCGTTACCTTTTAGTATACAAATGCCTTGATAATTTATTAATAATTGAGTTATTTTTTCCTAACGGTAAGGTATTATTTTCCCTAAGGTATTGTTTTAGAGATGTAAATTATATGTAACATTTGGAAACATTATTTATATTGATATTTCATACAAATTATATTACTATTATAATGTAAAGCAAAAATATATACACACTACACTAATATTATGCTTTACAGTAACACAACAATGTATTCAACTACATATAAATAAATAAGGTCTTAGATTATGGATTTAAATAGTTACAACCAGCATACCTTAAAGCAGTCTATTCTGGCAAAAGGTATCGCTTTACACAGTGGTGAAAAAGTGGAAATGAAGCTTATTCCTGCTGATGTTAATACTGGTATTATATTTAAAAGAACCGACCCTAAGGGCTTAAATATGGTAATTCCTGCGATTTTTGATAATGTTACAAGCACTATCTTAAATACAGGTCTTTCCAAAAATGGAGTTACAGTAAGTACAATTGAACATCTAATGTCTGCCTTTATGGGCATGGGGATTGATAATTGTCTTGTTGAAATTAATGGCTCCGAAGTTCCTGTCATGGATGGTTCTGCGAAAAACTTTGTTACCCTAATCGATAGTGCTGGCACTCTTGATCAAGGTGTACCGAGAAAAGTATTACACATCCTTAAGGAAATTTCAGTTGAAGAAGACGGCAAGCTAGCTAAGATTCATCCATATAATGGCTTTAAGATTAATTTTGAAATCGATTTTGATAATAAAATCATCGGTAATCAGAAATTATCCTTAGATATAGACACCGCCATTTATAAAAGCATGATCTCTCAAGCTAGAACTTTCGGTATGCTATCGGAAATTGATCAATTACAGAAAATGGGCTTAGCTCGTGGCGGATCTCTTGATAACGCCATCGTTGTCCAAGCCGATAAAGTAATCAACGAAGAGGGTTTAAGATATCAAAACGAATTCGTTCGCCATAAAATCCTCGACGCTGTAGGCGATACGTTCCTTGTAGGTGGTCGTATTGTTGGAGAAGTAACCGCCGTTAAATCCGGCCACGCTTTAAACAACAAACTACTAAGAAAATTATTTTCTGACCCCACCGCCTATCAATGGACCGACATGCTCTCAATCTCCCAAGCAAAAACCGACTTACAACAAGCTTAAATACTACACCTAATCAAAAAAATGGCTAACTTACCAAGTATTTTCCCCACACAAAAATACCCAACTAAACCAACCATTTTACACACTACACACACTACTTTTACGTGTAACTATTTAAGTTCATAATCTAAGGCCTAACCTATTTATAAAGATCGTATTATTTAATTATAATACGATCTTTTTTATTATATAGTAGATCCCAAATAAACAACCTAAATCCTAGCTTAAACATACTATAAAACAAGTTTTGTACAATAAGGTCGCCATGTGCTGGCTGTTTGTCTGTTGTCTGTTATTAAGGGGTTTATTAAGAGAGTGGGAGAGATGAAAAAAGATCCATATTGTGTAATATGGATCTTTTGTGTGGATGATATTTGTATGGTTCTTAGATAATAATGGTCGGATGGGGATTATTTGTAGTGTGGGCTAAGAGTATAGGGAAATATTATTTACACATTTCGAAGATTTTAACTATGTCTTCTTTGGTGATAGGGCGTGGGCCGTTGGTTGCACCTGGGCCTTTAGGGTGAGGGAACATTCTGATTACGTCGTCAGCCATTTGTTCGAACTTATCGCTAGGGATGTTAACATCTGATAGAGTGAAGTAAGAATCGGTAGATTTTAGCCATTCAACTACTTTAGGAGCTAGCATTTTAGATGCTTTATTGTCGTCTGTTTCAGTAACGCCGAAACATCTTCTTGCTAATTTAGCCCATCTAGCTGGTAGAACATCAGATAGTACTTCCAAGTATGGCGGTATAACAATCGCCATTCCTCTACCATGAGATAGATCATAAATACCACTTAAAGGCATTTGGATTGAGTGCATTGGAATACAACCAGTACGCCCTAAAGCTTGTAAGCCTGACCAACCGAAAATTGAACATAAAGCAAGTTGACCACGTACTTCAGGATCTTTAAGGTTTTTAAGGATTTTGTCGAAGTTTTCCTTAAGAGTTAGGATCATGCCTTCGGTAGCTCTGTCTGCGAATTCTGATTGGCCGTGGCTTGAAAGATAATGCTCTATTAAGTGTGAGAAAATATCAACACAACTATCTTTAGTGATATCTAAAGGTACAGATGTTAATAATTCAGGATCTAATATAGCTACTTTAGGGTATCTGTATTCTGATCTAGAGAAACTTTTTTCGTTAGTTTCAGCGTTAGTTAATACGCCACCTGCGTTACATTCTGATCCTGACGCTGATACGGTTGGGATCGAGATAATTGGGAAAGCACCTGTGTATTGTCTAGGAACACGTTCGCCTAGTACTACGTAATCCCAAGCGTTACCGCCAGAGAATCCTGTAGCTGCGATGTATTTAGAACCATCGATAACACTACCGCCACCTAAAGCGATTACAAGATCGCATTTTTCTGCTTTAAACTGTTCGATAGCTTTGTCGATAGTTTGAGCTCTTGGGTTTGGTTCGATACCTGTGAAAGTTACGAATTCAACGCCTGCTTTTTTTAATGAAGATTCTACTTTATCAATGATCGGATCTAAGAAACCGCCTCTTGCATAAGTAGCAACCATTGCTTTTTTACCGAATTTTTTAGCGATTTCGCCAATTTCGTTTACTCTACCTTCGCCATAAGCGATTTCTGTTGGAAAGCTCCAATTGAAATTATCCATGTTTGTTATTCCTTTGTTATATTATAATAGTTTATATAGCTCATATGTTCATATTCACATATATCTGACAACTAAAATCAATTATCATTGGGGTCATGATAACATATGATTCTCGTATTTACAACAAATAAATATATATTTAATCACACTATTCACTCTTAAAAAGCTTTAGTATATGGGGTTCTTTTATTAAAGATAATAATAACAATGTCTTATGTAAAAAATTATGGTTAAATATAATAGATTATTATCCGACGAATAATAAAATTTATTTGTGAGATTTGTAGATCTAATAACTAACTCGCTAGCAAGTGGAAAAATAGCCAAGATGTGCTTGGAAACTTAGGCGACATGTACGAATGTTTACTTTAGCCTAAGTTTCCAAGTGCAGATTGGTTATTTTACCGCTTTCTAAATGCTAACTTCAAAGCTTTCGCCGTCTACAGTTAGGGAAAGTTTGTTGCCGTTGATTTTATAAGAAACTTCTGCCTTGTCATTTATTTTAGATGGGACAGCTACTGTAATGATAGTGTGTTCTTTTTTTGCTTTGAATGTTGCTTCCACATGGCGATGAATTTCAAGGCCTTCTAGTTCGATAGGGTCAACATCGCCAAAACCTTCTACTGGTTTAATGCTGGTTATGTTTTCGTCTTGATCAACGAAGTAGACATCTAATTTACCTTTTTCGCCGACAATACGGAACTTGTTTGAGCTTGTTTCGGTTTTAAAGGTTGTGTGCATTAGCCATGTGATATCTTTTTCCACATCTAAAGATACAGAATCTTTAATTACGAAATATTTACCGCCTACAAATGTAACTCTACGTTTGTAAGATTTAATTTCAGGAGTAAAGAAAGAATATCCTGTGGTAGCGTCGCCCTCTACGAATAAGTCGCCTTTTGTTGGATCTTCATTGTAGGCACTGATAATACCAGAATACTTTAAGTTGTTAGAATCCACATGATCCTTAAAGCCTGTAACTTTGCTTTCTCCGTATTGACCTTTACCACCGATTAAAATAGCGTTTTTAGAGAATGTTTGTCTACGCCATTTTGTGTGCATGGTTACACCGTAACCGCCGTAATAACCTGTAATACAAGCTAATGTTTCATCATTTGCATGAATTGTAAAGGCTGTTTGGTCGCCATGGGAATGACTGATTGAACCGAATGGGCTAGATTTGAAGATCATACAAGTATGGTTTTCTTCATCTGTCATTTTACTATGGAAAGCGGCCCAACCTGTATTAGGGAATACTTTTAATAATGGTTCATCGCTTGGAGCTACTTCTTTTGGTTCGTTCCATAGATGTTGGAATCTTAGAGTATCATAATCGAAATCCCACCAACCATAATTGTAAAATTTATCTGTAGCTCCTTCACTGTGTTTAGAAACTTTTCTTAGATACCACATATATTGACCGTTTTGAGTTAAACCTGCAAACTGTCTGATATTATAGCCAAGTTTTAAACCTGGTAGATCGCCCATACTTGATTGATCGCAAAAACTTGCTCTTCTAATGCGTGGAGGCATACAATGTAAAATGAAATCGCCTGTGTTTTTGTAGAATTCCTTTTGGAACATATCAATGCCAGTGTAAGATTTAATTAAATCAAATGATTCGCCTAGGAAAGCCATGGCTGTATTCCAATAATCTGGACCTTCAGACCATGCACCGTCATCGCCACCCCATGGAGGATAGAATTCAGAATAATACTGTAATGAATATTCAAGATAATCACGTGCAGGTTCATAATCGCCATATAAAGCGATACAAGTTGGTACAATCGCCGAACTGATCGAACGTACACCATGACTATTTAAAGGATTGGCGAAAAGATCAATTGTATCTTTAAGATGAGACATGATTTCTTCTAATCTTACAATTAAGATCTCTTTAGTTTTTGCTTTTTCTTCGTCTGTTAAATGATCATACAACCAGTCATAACCCCAAGCGATACCAGCAATTACACGGAATGACGCTTCATCATTATAAGCACGAGCAGAAGGCCCCTGTGGATCGTAAGCAACTAATGATGTTAACCAACCTTTGGCTTTTTTGATCATTGCGTCGTTTTCAAGAATGATACCTGCAATTGAATTCGCACGAATGGCATTTAATGCCTCTTGACATTCAATATACATAGTACGCCAGTAAGGACGCCATAAAGAAGCTTTACCTACTGTTTCTGGTGGGTATGCTTTTGGCTCTTCGTGAATTTTAAAATCAAGCCATTTGTTGGTTACAGAATCTTGAAAACCTTTCCAACCAGAAAATTCTGGATTGCTTTTAAGTTCTTTTCTAAAGGTTTCTACACCCTTTTTATTGATCAGTAATCTTGGACGTTCTACGCTTAAGTTATCTAGAATTGAATAATCAATTGACATTTGCTCGATATCTACTGGGGTATCGTTAACTACGTTACCTGCCGAGGTATCGTTAGCTTTTTTCATTGCTATCATAGCATCCCATGCTTTATTGTCTTTAGAGTTCATTATGTTATTTCCTTATATTTATGGTTTGGTTGGTTAGTGATTAAATTAGTTAGTTAATTAGTTAATACTTAACTTCAAAGGGCGAGAACTTAAAGGGTGGAAAAGCGCTTAAAAACTCGACAATGAGTGCTTTTTCACATCCTTTTAATTAAATTTTTTCGAAATGGTAAATGATATCCATTTCCCATGGTTTATCTTTAGTGGCTAGGGCTGATTCGAAATTCTCAATACTTAGAGAATCGGGAAAATATTGGGGTTCGAAACAAATGGCCTCTCGAGCGTTAAATGCTTGCTTGTTTTTCCCTATAATTTCGGGCATGCGAGCAGCATTATAAAGCACGAAAGCTTTGGCGTTACTTTTTACTGTTAGTTTTAAATTACTCTCATGACTGATTAAGCTTGCACATTCTTTCATACTATTATTGCTATTAGTATCAATTAAAGAATAAACTACGTCAACATCTTGATCTACAAACTTATCATAAAATTCAGATAATTTGATTGGTTTAGTAGCGTCCGTATGAGCGTTTAAAGTTGGTAACATTTTACCAGTTGGTAATTTTTTATCGTTAATTTCCACATATGATTGCGAATCTATTTGTAAAATATTATTGCTAATATCCCCATGACCATTTAGATTAAAATAACCGTGGAATGTCATGTTACAAGGGCTTATATCTGCGGTTGTGCCTTTGGTTGAGATTTTTACTTCTCTTTGCTCTGTCAACTGATATTTCACATATGCAATTAATTCGCAAGGATAACCGCCATCGCCTTTAGGGCTAATATATTTAAATTCTATAAAATTTTCGCTTTCGTTTATTTGATGTACGCTCCATACTTTTTTGTCGAAAGGTTCAGAACCGCCATTTAATTGGTAATTTTCGGCGTTTTTATCAACGCTGACTGTTTTACCATTTAAAGTATATTCTGCGTCTTTCATGCGTCCAGCAAAACGACCGACTATCGCTCCATGATGTCTTTTATCTTCGATGTATTCTGCTAAAGTATCAAAGCCTAGCATTACATCGGTGTTATCAATTACCATGCTTTGGATTCTCGCACCGTAATTCGTAAGATTTAAAATATCGCCATGGGTGTTCGATAAAGTATAAAGAGATATATCTTCATTATCTATCGTGCCAAATTTTATAGATTTTATCATTAATATTAGATCCGTAATTTTAAAGATTCTTAAATTCTGTATAGGTTATTTTATAATTTATTGTATAAGTAAAGTAACTTATAAAAAATATAAATAAAAAAAATGTAAGAAACAATTAAATAAATAATTATCTCTTACATTTTAGTTGGTAAGAAAATACTAAGGAGTAAATTCCATACCGCCGTTTACATCAAGTAAAGCACCAGTTAGGTAGCCACTTGCTGCATTCGATGCAAAGAATAGGAATGAAGGAGCTACTTCGCTAGGCTTAGCAGGACGTTTCATTGGGATATTACTTGCAATTTTATTGATTAGTTCTGCTGACTTATCAGCATGGAAACTTGTATCAATGAAACCAGGAGCAACGATGTTAAAACGGATACCGTCAGCTGTTAATTCTTTAACGAAAGTACGTTGAGCATCAGCTACGAAAGCTTTTGTTGCACCGTATAAAGAAGCACCTGGACCACCGCCTGAACGGCCAGCGTTAGAACCTGTACTTACTACAGAACCGCCGTATGTTGATTTCTTAAGGAAAGGAATCGCAAAGTTAGTTACGAAAATCATAGATTTACAGTTAAGATCTGTAACATGAGCGTAAAATTCTTCTGTCATTTCGCCGATAGGAGCACGACCGCCTAAACCACCAGCGTTATTGATTAGAACATCAACACCACCGAAATCGCTTGCAAATGATTCCACTAAAGTTTTACATTCACTAACATTTTTAAGATTCGCTTTGTAGTATTGTACTTTGCCAGCACCTAAATCTGTAAGTTCTTTTAAAAGACCAGCAGGCTCGTCTTCTAAACCGTGAATACCAATATTAGCCCCGAATTTAGCAGCTAATTTGGCAGTTTCCAAACCTATACCACTAGATGAACCAGTGATTAGCATTTGTTTATTTTTTAAATCTGAATACATTAATTGTAGACTCCAAATATAGATTGTTGTTTATTTAAAAACCTAAAAATTGTAACATTAAAGTTAACATCTTGCATTATGATACATCCGATGAATAAAGTCAAGATTTTTCTTTTATTTACTACTCTTTAGCTATACATTTTCTTATGTATTATATATTATAGTATTGTTTTAGCACAATTAAATCTATAAATAAATCGTAAAGTAAAATATTAAATATACTAGATAAAAAAGCTTTTATTAGTTTGACTATTGATAAAATCATACTCCAATAGCTATTTTAATTTTATAATCATATGATGATTGGATCAGTTTTAAAATATCATGTTGTTTTTAAAGAATTAAATTCTTATATTATCTCGTAAATATATTCTACAAAGACCCTAAAGAGGGCTTAAGAATAGTTAGGAAAACATCTTTATTATTTTTCTGAATTTAATGATTGACAAATCATATGACAATTGCTATAGTATTTAGCGTATTATTATTTTTACTAATTAGTCAATTTACTTTACTGGATCATAATTATTGATTATTCCCAGTGTTTTCAACTTGCTAATTTAGTGATTTTATCATTTTTTTCATAGTGTTAATCATTTAGCACACAGACTTATAAGAAAGGTTATATCAAGTTATGAGCTTAGATATATATATACTCTTTGGGTATTTTATTTTTATGGCAATCGTAGGATTCGTTTTCCATAGTTTTAGTAAATCCACTTCCGATTACTTCCGTGGTGGTGGTAGTATGTTATGGTGGATGATCGGGGCTACTGCATTCATGAATCAGTTTTCCGCATGGACATTCACAGGGGCAGCCTCTAAGGCGTATACTGACGGTATCACAGTAGTGGCTATCTTCTTCGGTAATGCTTTAGGTTATTTCATCAATGCCCATTGGAGTGCTAAAAAATTCAGACGTCTAAACGTTATTACCCCGATCGAGGCGGTAAAGCTAAGATATGGTAATGTAAGCCAACAATTCTTCACATGGGTTTCATTTCCCATTAAATTAATTCAAGCGGGTATTTGGTTATCAGGTTTAGGATTATTTATGTCAGCTATTTTAGGCTTTAGCTTAAATGGTACTATCATAATAACTGGTTGTATTGTGATGACTGTATCGCTAGTGGGTGGATCTTGGGCGATTGTTGCCTCTGATTTCATGCAAATGTTAGTTGTGATGGCTGTAGCTGTTGTTACTACCATTTACGCATTAATTATGGGGGGCGGTGTTACTACTATTGTTCATAAATTCCCACATAACTTCATTCATGGTGATAGTATAACATTCTTATCTATCTTCTTTTTATGGGTGATAGCGATGTTAATTAAACAGTTCGCTAGTACCAATAACATGATCGATTCTTACCGCTTTTTAGGTGCGAAAGATATTAAAAACGCTCGTAAGGGTGCGTATCTTGCTACTGCCTTAATGCTTGTTGGTCCTGTGATTTGGTTCATTCCACCTTGGTTATCGGCTAGTATGTATCCTGATTTGCATTCTCTATATCCTGCATTAGCAGAGGGTAAAGCTAACGAGACTGCATATTTAGCATTCGTACAACATTCAATGCCTGCCGGTATGACAGGGCTATTAATGGCCTCTATTTTTGCGGCTACTATGTCATCTATGGATACTGGTCTTAATCAGAACTCTGGTACTTTCACAAGAAACTTCTACCTTGCGGTTTTACGTCCTAATGCTCACGATAAAGAACTTATGACAGTAGCTAAGATTTCCACTGCGGTTTTTGGTATCTTGATTATTTTAATTGCCATATTCATTACCAACTTAAAGGGTATGAGCTTATTTAAAGCCATGCAATATACTTCATCGTTGATCGCTACCCCTTTACTTGTTCCTCTGATTTTAGGATTCGTTGTTAAGAACACTCCTAAATGGTCAGCTTGGGCGACTGTGGTATTCGGCTTAATTGTATCGGCGGTTATTGTAGAGATCCCTTATAAAACTATATTACCTGTATTATCAGGGCGTGAAGTTTCGGATATCGTACAAATCGCAGGGGTATTCGCTCACTTGATTTTAACTTCAGGATTCTTTTTACTTACTAAATTATTTTACAAAAAAGAATCAGATCCTGCATTTCATCAACAAGTTGAAGACTTCTTCCATACCATTGGCGGTAAGGATTCTAAAGTGGAAGATCTTGCACACACTGATTCCGATGCGAAACAACGTTCACTACTTGGTAGATTAGTTATGACCTTAGGTGTGGTAATCATGTT
>NQOV01000007.1 GCA_002632265.1 Rhodospirillaceae bacterium MC! | reverse complement strand
AATGTGAATCTTTTAGAATCTCATATGTGTTATAATTTTTAAACATATATGAGATTTTTTTTATTATACTTGCAATGAGATAATTATTGGTTTATAATCAGAATATAGCATTTTATGAAATTATATAGGAATTTATCAAAATGAAAAAATTTATTACTAAAACATTATTAATTACTATTCTTGGTATTAGTTTGGCGAGTGTATCATCGGCACAAACTTATAATATACAAAGACAGAATGTGAGCAATTGGGTGGGTCATACAATCAAAGAATATACGGATACCGTAACACTTCTTAAGGATAATCGCCTAGTTAAGCCTGTGCAGATCTTTAATATCACTCCTGATATTTTCGCCCGTGTTTATACAATTACCTATAAAGAAGAAAAAACAACAGATCTTCCCTTTAAAATAACCTACACATTCAATCATTCATGTAACATTAAATTCTTACTAGATAAAACAGAAACTATCACAAAAGGCGAATTGTCAGGATCTGATTTAGCCTGTGAACAAGTTAGTAAGCGTTTAGGCTTAACTCCTGCCCCTGGCAAAAAATAAGCACCAACAAAATACACAATACGAACAATAAGAACAATAAGAACAAGGATTTTAGCATAATGAAAAAAAGTATATTCAAAAGAGTTTCCCTATGTGGATTAATTGGCGGAACATTCTTACTTTCCGCTTGTGGAACACCTGGCACAGTTAAGGTTTCCAAATCGTTCGGCTTTCTAGAAGGTCAGCCAATTACCGATGTAGTGGCATTCTACGGCATTCCAGATCATAAGGATAAAATAGCAGGCAAAGACGCTTTTGTTTACGAATTCCATAAGGATTACTTAAAGAATAGTATCGTAAAAGGTAATCATAGAGTAAATCATAAAAGTTGTAAAATCACTTTTACAGTAGATGAAAAATTAATCGTAACCCATGGCGATGTTATTGGTACAGATGAAGAATGTAATATGATTTACACACACAATAAAACACGCTAATACATATATATAGCAATATAATACATAAACACAATACAATCATTTAAGGAGTTTAAGATCATGGCTGGAGTAAATAAAGTAATTTTAGTGGGACGTTTAGGAAAAGATCCAGAATTTACAACCATGGGTAACGGCAAAGAATTGGCTAAATTCCCCCTTGCCACATCGGAAACATGGAAAGATCGCAACACGGGCGAACGCCAAGAAAAAACCGAATGGCATAACATTGTAATCTTTAATGATGGCTTGGTTAACGTCGTTAAAAATTATGTAAAAAAAGGTTCGCAACTTTACATTGAGGGTCAACTACAAACAAGAAAATGGGAAGGCCAAGACGGCGTAGAACGTTATAATACTGATATTATCCTAAGCGGTTTCAATGGCACACTTGTAATGTTAGATAGCCGAAACGCCAATGGTGGCGGTGGAAATTTCGGCGGTGGTTCTTCTTCTTCGTCGTCATCTTCGAACCAAAGTGGCGGTAATTTCGGCGGTGGCTCTGATCCATTCGCTCCATCAGGAAATGATATTGGTGCTGATCTTGATGATGAGATCCCATTCTAATACACGCTAAATAACTAACATGAGCATGACTTAAGGACGCTAAAATTAGTGCTTTTTCACACACCCAGTTAACATAAAATACGGAGAAATAATATGAGTTTTAGATGTGGTATCGTAGGTTTACCAAATGTTGGTAAATCAACATTATTTAATGCCCTAACTCAAACAATGGCGGCCGAGGCGGCAAATTATCCTTTTGCGACCATTGAACCAAACACCGGGCGAGTTTCTGTGCCTGATATTCGTCTTGATAAATTGGCAAAGATCGCCAGTTCAGCAAAGATCATCCCCAATCAAATCGAATTCGTCGACATTGCGGGCTTAGTACGTGGAGCGTCCAAAGGCGAAGGCTTAGGTAATCAATTTCTAGCGAATATCCGTGAAGTTGAGGCCATTTGCCATGTGGTAAGATGTTTTGACGACGGTAATATTACCCATGTGGAAGAAAGTATCGATCCCATGCGTGATATTGAAATCATAGAAACCGAATTAATGCTCTCTGATCTCGAAAGCCTTGAAAAACGAGAAAAAAATCTTGAAAAAAAGGCTCGTGCCAACGATAAAGAATCTGCTAAGACTCTAGAAATAGTACAAAAATGCTTAGAAAAACTTCGAGACGGCATTCCCGCAAGTGCGGTAGAAGTCAGTGAAGACGACCAGAAAACCCTACGCATGTTACAATTAATTACCACCAAACCAGTTTTATATATTTGCAACGTTGACGAAGATTCCGCATCACAAGGCAACGCTTACACTAAATCAGTCTACGAATACGCCGAAAAAGCTGGCTCTAAAGCCGTAATAGTATCCGCCGAAATAGAATCCGAAGTTGCCCAACTAAGCGACGAAGAAGAAAAAACCGAATTCCTAAGCGATCTCGGTCTAGAAGAAACAGGCTTAGCTAAAGTCATCCGTGCAGGTTACAGCCTACTGGGCTTAATTTCCTTTTTCACAATCGGCCCCAAAGAGGCCCGAGCTTGGAACTTAAGAAAAGGCTTACTCGCTCCCCAAGCCGCTGGCGAAATCCACACCGACTTCGAACGTGGCTTCATCGTAGCCGAAACCATCGCCTACGACGACTACATCGAATTCAACGGCGAACACGGTTGCAAAGAACACGGCAAACTCCGCATAGAAGGCAAAACCTACCAAGTCCACGACGGCGACATCTTCCACTTCCGCTTCAACGTCTAACTTTTACAGTACATATAAAACTAACCTTTTATATGTACTTTTTTTATTCTGCTTATGGAGTGGGATTTTTATTAGTAATAGGCGAATAGGGATTTGCCGTGGCGTTTGAGCCAGCGTTCGGCTTGGGCGGTTTGGGGGAAGAGGTGGGTTAGGGTGTGCCAGAAGGCGGGGCTGTGATTTAGGTGTTGTAGGTGGGTGCATTCGTGGGCGATGACGTAGTCGCATACGTATTTAGGGGCAAAGGCAAGAAGCCAGCATAGGGAGATTGTGCCTTTAGATGAGCATGATCCCCAACGGGTTTTTGTGTTTTTTACTTTTACGGTGGTGTAGGTTTTTTGTAGCTGGTTGGCGTATAAGGATACTTGATTGCTAAAATATTCTAATATATAAGTTTTTATCCATTTGCATACTCGACGATGTAAGAATTCAGGTTTGCAATTAATGGAAAGGATTTTAGTTTCTTGATCGAATTTAGTTAAACCTCGTGAGATATTTGTGTGTTTAATGGTGTAGATTTCATCAAATAAAGTAAAGGTATCTTGATTTTTAAAGATGACTTTTTCTATTTTATTGTTGAATTTTTCTATTATCCAAGTTTCATGATCACGGATAAAGCTTTCTATTTTTTTGTTGTTATAGCCTTTTTTTGGGGTGGTTATGGCGATAATTCCATTGAGATCCACCCTTAAAATCAGCTTTTTCGCACGAGTGTTAGGCTTGATAATATATTCATATTCAAGATCATTTGAGAGTTTTATAAGATTCATTATTAAAAGTTCTGTAATAAATTTTGCGGTTCTTCCAACTGGGTTTTGATTTTGTCTAATACCAATGAGGCCACTTCAAATAGTACGTGATTTTGATCAAAACTTAAAGATAATTCTATGGTTTTAGCTACAATAATATTACTATCTTGTGGCACAAGTTTTTCGTTGATTCCATGGAGAGAAATACCGATGATGTGATTAATATCTAAAACTGGGGTCGATGCACGAATGTTAAAATTGCGGTTGTCATATATGATGAATTTTGAGCCTTTGAAATCTGCGGGCAGGAGTTTATATTCTTCTGCTCGTTGTTGGATATCGCTTAAGGATTTGGCGATCTGGATGATCGTATCTTGTCCTAAATTATTGAGAGTTGGCGAGATATAGCCGAATTTTTGAGTGTTTAGGCTTACTTCGAGGTCTATTTTTTCATTATGAGTGATTCTTGGCATTAGATTTAGGGTGTTAGTCAATGATTTAATGACAAATGGCAAGATATTCAGATTAAAACCATGTTGCTTATGCACATCTTCGGCATAATCAACGATTAAAGCCAAGAGATCTGTAACGTCTACGGTTTGGAAAAGTGAGATGTGGGAATGCTTATTGACAGCGTTTTCCGTATCTGCCATGTGGTTTTCGTCATTAATTAACGAAGATTCTCTAATTTTTTCAAATAAATAGGAAACATTTTCATTGTCCGTATTGTTTGCGGAATATTCTAGGGTGTTAGGGCTAGAACTTAGGATAATTTCTTCAGGATTAAGCAGGAAACTATTTTTCGTAAGCTCTGGATTATTCGCTTTTTTAGGAGCTTTAGATTCTACAATCGGCGTTTTATCACTATATACAGATTTATACAACGGCTCTTGAGTTGCCACTTCAACCACTGTTGACGGCGAGTCTTCGACAAATTCAGGCAAGGCTTTTTCATAAGGAATGCTCGCCAGTGGGGTTTGTGTGATCGTTTCAAGTGGTGGCTCTTGTGTGGGGATATTGGGCGGTGTTAGTTCTGTAATTTCTGTGATCGTTTCAGGTTGAGGCTCTGGTGTTGGGATATTATCGCTTAAATTCTCGCTTATGTTTGCGGTGATATTTTCCAGTGATGGTCCTTGCTCGATAATGTTAGGCTTGGGTGTTTGTGTGATAGTTTCAGGCTGTGGTTCGGGCTGGGGCTTGGGGATATTCTCGCTTATGTTTGCGGTGATATCTTCAAGAGCTGGACCTTGTTCTATAATATTCGGCTTGGGTGTTTGGGTGGATTGGTAAGGGATTTTTACGATTGGGAGTTTGGATTTAGGATGTGTTAATGGTGGTTGATCGGGAATTTTTACGATTGGAAGTTTGGAAATTGGGTCAACTAATGGATCTTGATTGGATACATTTGACGTTTGATTATGATTGTAACTCGGTTGGCTTACAGTCTGTTGACTGTCAGTCTGTTGGCTTATAGCCTGTTGACTTATAGCCTGTTGACTGTCAGTTGGTTGGCTGTAGGTAACTTCTTGTAGGGGGATTTCTTTGCCTGTGTATTTGTTTGTCCCGAATATTTTGCTTTCTTCGCTTTCGTAGATGGGATCTTGTGATTGCTCTTCTAGTGGAGCAGTTGAGAGAAACTTTTCAATTATTCCTTGAGTTTTTGGCTCTTTTGGTAATTTAAGAGACAAGAAAGATTCTACCGCAGTTTGTGGCTTCATCGCTTGAATTTCCGCAACTGTGTATTCTGTTTCTTCCTGCTCTTCGTCTTTCGGTTGATGTGCTTGTGGCTGTTCGTCTTTCGGTTGATTTGCTTGTGGCTGTTCGTTTTTTGGTTGATCTACTTGTGGCTGTTCGCCTTTCGGTTGATCTACCTGTGGCTGGTCGTTTTTTGGTTGATCTGCTTGTGGCTGTTCGTTTTTCGGTTGATGTGCTTGTGGCTGTTCGTCTTTTGGTTGATCTGCTTGTGGCTGGTCGTCTTTCGGTTGATCTACCTGTGGCTGTTCGTCTTTTGGTTGATGTGCTTGTGGTTGTTCGTCTTTCGGTTGATGTGCTTGTGGCTGTTCGTTTTTTGGTTGATCTGCTTGTGGCTGTTCGTCTTTTGGTTGATCTATCTGTGGCTGTTCGTCTTTCGGTTGATCTGCTTGTGGTTGGTCGGTTTTTTTCTTTTCTTCGATTAGGGTTTCTAAGGGGGTTTTATGGGTGGGGTGGGTGGATGCGAATAGATCGCCTGTGAAGATATCTTTTTCTTCTGGCGGTTCGCTTTCTTCCATATTTTCATCGTCAAGGGTTTCGATGTGGGCGATAATATCATCGATGAATACTTCGTCGTTGAGTTGGGCGAAGATTGCAGTAAGTACGCCTGTTTGTGGCGATTCAACATCGACGGTAGCTTTTTTTGTTTCAACAGAGCATAATAGATCGCCCGTTTGTACCATGCTATTCTTTTCCACATGCCATTTTACTAGAATTGCCGAAGATGCTAAATCTCCTAAATCTGGAACTTTTACTTGAGTTATCATTTTATATATACCTTTCACGTATTAATTTAACTGATCAAAGAAATAAATTAAGTCATTCCATTCCTTATGGAAAGCGTCATGAATTATGGTAGATAAGGGCTTGTTTTCCTGTTCGTGATTCCCAGCGTAGGCGGGAAATGATACGCTTAAGCCTAAACTCTGACAAGCTACTATTAAGCGAGGTAAAACATAGGTATAAGCCCCATTGTTGGCGGTTTCTTCTTGTACCCAGACAACGTCTGCATGTTTGTATTGGAGTAAAATATCCTTTAGCTGATCCTTTTTCCATGGGAATAATTGTTCGATTCTGATGATGGCGATATCGTCAATTTTTTCTTTTTCTCTATAGCTATCTAAATTGTGATAAATATGGCCAGTACATAATAAAATACGACGTACAGCAGGTTTGTTGGCAATGGCGGAATCGTCTAAAATAGGTACGAATTTTGTTTCCGATAATATGGTGTTAATGTGCGAGCGTACCATTGCTTTACCTGTAAGAATCAACGGCGATGTGCTATGGGCTTGGCGTCTGATAGCGTGGAAAGTGTTCGCCGATGTGGTGGGATTAACAATGGTCATATTCTTAACGGATGCCAATTGCAAAAATCTTGCTAAATTATAACTAGCTCGGATGATTAAATTGGATTTGGAATAGCGTAAGGCGATGTATTTATCTACCACATATTGGGATGAACTGTTGTCAAGCTCATAGTATCCGAGAGAATTTTGTGATGATATGTTGTAGCCATACTCAAATGCTAAAGTAGGCTCTCTTTTGCTTAAACACTTCGGAGAAATGAAAACTCCAGACGCTCCCTCAATATAATTTAAAATATTGACTTTATTATCTTCGTTTTTTTCGTTTTTTCTTTGATCGTGGAAGACAAGATTATAATTCTTATCGGTGGTAAAGCGTACGTTAAAGCCGTCGATTAGGAGCGATCCTAAGGCGAAGGCCATGGCATCTTCTTCGGAAAATTCGTTGTTGATAGTTTCTTTTTTATCGGCGAATACGGTTAAATCACTATCGGATAAGGATAAATTAGCAGGAACTGCGGTTATGGTCTTTAATACTTTTGATAAGGTGTTGTATTCTACCCCTGTAAATGATGTGTATTCTTCGGCTTCGTGAAGATCCTTATGGGGATTGCCTGCGGATTCGCTTGAATGTATTTCTTTTAGTTTTTCCACATCGCTAGATAATTTATGTTGAAATTCTGATGATGTTTCTATCTCGAAAACATCGCTAATTACTTCTTTACGTGTTAGGGTTTTGCGATATTTAAGACGAATACTGGTAAGTTCTTCATTGATATCGTTTGTTGTCAAGTCATCTGTGGTAAATTGTTGAATATTAATGATAATATCACGCTCGAATCCGTGGCGATAATCAACAGCTAAACGCATGGCAGAGATGATATTTTCCACATTAGAGGATTTAACGTTAATAAGTGGGATGTTAAATGTTTTCGAAATACGCACTAAAGATGAAAAATCTCGTTGGTTTTGATTGTTTAAAATTAGATGAATACTGCCACTTGTTTTATATTCGCTCCCCTTAAGGGCGTCAAAAAAAGATGGGGATTTTGTTACAAAATCATCGGCGGTGTGAATGTGTAAGGCTAAAATAGCGGTGGGATTATTTACATTATCTTGGTGGGATTTCACTTCGCCCTCGGTTAGGGCTTTTACGTTGTAGCTATTGCCCCATGCTAGGGATAGTGTTACCTCTTTCCCTTTGATTCGACGGACTTTTTTCCCGCCACAGTTGGGTTTTAGGCATTCACTTAAAGGTAGATCAAAGATATTATACAAAATGTTCGAGCGTGCCTGCATGCCAGTGGACATAATAATATGCTCAACGCCTTTACCTAAGCCATAATTCATGATTTCGCTTATGCTTGGAATAATACTTTCAAAACCTTGTAAGCGAGATTCTTCATTTGTTAGCACATCTTCAAACTCTTCGGCTTTTAAGAGTTCTGTATAAATACGGCGTTTACTTTCATCGCTAAACTCGATAATTTCCTTTTCAATTTTACGTTGCCACCATGCGGTATGCTTGGGACTGTTGGCACTACTGATTAAATAATGGATATCGGAACAATATTGTTGAACAAGCGAAGTTATAAGATTTCCTACGGTTGTATCGTGGGATAAATCATTGTGAGCAACTTCTTTTTTTAGCTGATCTTGTGAGATGTTGTAGGATTCCATATCGAATGACGGAATGGCGTAATTTTTATCTAAAAGATCTTTATTGGCAAGATAAAAACCGCTTTTTCTATAAGTATTTGCAAGATTTAGGATATTTTGAATATCAAAGGAATAATCTTTTTTTTCTTTAACAAGTGGGGCAGGGGCTTTTTTTTCTTTTGGGGTTTCCGTTAGGATGTTGGGTTGATTTTCAAATAGTTCGCTCCACTCTAAATCTACAGAGTTAGGATCATCTTTCCACTGATTATAAATAGATTGGATATACTTTTTATTATTTGCTGAAAACATGTAACAACTAAACTTTCTTTTTTATGGTGGGCGTGCTAAAGATTTTAGGTATGCACCTTAAATTAGGGCTAAATATAACTATATAATAAAACAATTTAAGATAGATTAAAAGAAAAAATTAATCTCTTGTTAAACATCGTGAATAAGTGGTTGAATTTTAAAAGTTTTAAACAATAAAACTCTCTATCTTCAAAGAATTAAAAATAGAGAGTTTTATGAAAATACTTTAAATGTAAAATTATTTTTTATTTAAAGCTTTACCAAATACATCGCCAAGAGTAGTAGATGAGTCTTGGGTTGAAGTATCGCTATTGTGTTTTGCCATAGCTTCTTTTTCGTCGGCACGATCTTGTGCTTTAACCGATAAAGTTACACGGCTATGTTTTGAATCGATAGAAATAACTAACGCTTCAACTTCTTCGCCATTTTTGTAAGAATCAAGATCCTTACCTTTAGCCACATCATTACGAGCGATAACACCAACGATACCTTCTGCAAGATCAACGGTTAAAGCGTCATCTTCAACGCCTGTAATCGTACCTTTAACAGATGCACCTTTAGCAATACCAGCATCAGCGAATGGATCAGATAAAAGCTGTTTAATACCTAAGCTTAAACGTTCTTTTTCAATATCGATAGTTAAAATTTTAGCTTCGATTTCTTCGCCTTTTTTGTATGTTTTGATTAGTTTTTCGCCGTCTTCTGTCCAGCTAAGATCAGATAGATGTACCATACCGTCAAGATCTTCATTAAGCCCAACAAATAAACCGAATTCGGTAATTGTTTTGATAGGTCCTTTAATGATATCGCCCACTTTATGCTTAGCAGAGAAATCTTCCCAAGGATTTGGTAGACACTGTTTAATACTTAAACTAATACGGCGACGTTCTTCATCAACAGCCATAACTTTAACGCTAACATCTTGATCAGCAGTAACAAACTTAGATGGATGAATGTTTTTACGTGTCCAGCTCATTTCTGAAACGTGAACTAAACCTTCAACACCTTGTTCTAAGCTAACAAAAGCACCGTAATCGGTAATGTTGGTAATTTTACCTTGAAGTTCTTTACCTTGAGTAAAGCGTGCCATGATATCTTTCCAAGGATCGTCTTGAAGTTGTTTCATGCCTAAGCTAATACGATGAGTTTGCTCGTTAAAGCGAATAACTTGTACTTCAACTTCTTGACCAATTGTTAAAACTTCTGACGGATGATTAATACGTGTCCAAGAAATATCAGTAATGTGTAGTAAACCATCAATCCCACCAAGATCAACGAATACACCGTAATCTGTGATGTTTTTAACGATACCTTTAAGTACTTGACCTTCTGATAATTGACTCATTAACTCATTACGTTGTTCAACACGTTCGCCTTCAAGTACCGCACGACGAGAAACAACAATGTTAGAGCGTTGACGATCCATTTTTAAAATTTGGAATGTGAAACGATGATCGATTAATGTAGCAATATCACGTACAGGATGAATATCAACTTGCGAACCTGGTAAGAATGCGATTGCACCATTAAGATCAACAGTAAAGCCACCTTTAACTCGGTTGTTGATAACACCTTCAACCAATTCGGCTTTTTCTAGAGAAGTTTCTAGAGCTGTCCAAGATTCTTCACGGCGAGCTTTATCACGGCTTAATTGAATGCGACCGTCTTTATCTTCATAACGTGTTACGAATACATCAATAACATCGCCTACTTTTAATTCTTCTGCCTCGTTATTAATACCGAATTCACGAACGGGAATAACGCCCTCTGATTTTAAGCCAACATCTACTGTAATAAAATCCTTAGATGTTGCTAATACTGTACCTTTTTGTACTGTATGTTCGAAGTTTTCTGCTTCTCCATACATTTCGTTGAATAATTCATCGAAGTTACCGAAGTCTGTTTCTGACATAGTATACTATACCTTTTCAAATTGTTGTTGTAATGGCTAACGGTTGGTTCCGCAAGTCTTCTGCCACGCATAATAGTTGTACTTATTCCAATGGCTCGCAGGCAGTTATAAAGCTTTCTTGTGTTGCTTAGAATAAATACTGTAACTCATATCATAATATAAATTAACCAATAAATCAACTTATTTTTTTTATTTCTTTTTATTTAAAGAGATAACATACATATAAAAAGTGTAAAACCTAGATTTAAGAGTAAGAAAAAATAAATTAATATCTGAAATAAGTTAATATGTCAAACAAAATAATATATAAAAACAAGCTGATATGTCAAACAAATTAAGATTTAAATAAGTTAATATATGGAATAAGTTAGCGTGTTAAATTGATTATTAAGCTTATATATCATATAAATTCGCATGCTAAATTAAATATATGTTAGATAACTTAGCATGTTTAAGTTACTTTTATTTATTTAATAGTTCACTCATTTCTTTTACTACAGCATCGCCCATTTCTTGTGTGCCGACTATCACACTTGTTGGATTGGAAATATCTGTTGTGCGGATATTTTTGGAAAGAGTGTTTTGGATAGCTTTTTCTAAGAGATCAGCTGATTTAACTTCATTAAATGAGTATCTTAACATCATGGAAAATGATAATAGTTGAGCTAGTGGATTCGCCTTGTTCTGCCCTGCGATATCAGGAGCTGAACCGTGGACAGGTTCGTACAATGCCGATTGCTTGCCTGTGCTTGGATTGGTATCGCCTAAGGACGCTGACGGTAACATCCCTAATGATCCTGTCAGCATTGAGGCGGTATCCGATAGAATATCGCCGAACATGTTGCCCATAAGCATGGTATCAAATTGCTTTGGATTGCGAACCAGTTGCATTGACGCATTATCAACATATAAATGCGATAATTCCACTTGTGGATATTCCTTAGATATACGAGTTACAACTTCACGCCATAAAACCATGACATTCAAGACATTTGCTTTATCAACCGAGCAGAGTTTTTTATCACGTTGCATGGCTAATTTAAAGGCAACATGGGCGATTCGTTCGATTTCGCTTTCCGAGTAGATTAGAGTATTAAAGCCTACTTTTTCGCCGTTTCTTGTTTCGATTCCTGCAGGGCTACCGAAATAAATACCGCCTGTTAATTCACGAACGATCATTAAATCTAAACCTGATACAAGCTCCTTTTTAAGGCTCGAGCTATCGGCTAAAGCGTCGAACACTAGGGCAGGGCGTAAGTTGGCATATAAGCCCATTTCTTTGCGAATCCCCAACAATCCCGCTTCAGGACGGATATCAAAATCAACATTTGCCCATTTATCGCCACCAATGGCGGTAAGTAAAACGGCGTCGGCTTTTTTGGCTTTGTCGATAGTTGCTTGCGGTAAGGGATTGCCATGATTATCAATGGCTACACCACCGATATCGGCTTCATCGTAGTTAATTTTAAGATCCATTTTATCTTCTAAAAAGTTAGATACTTTTTTAACTTGGCTTAATAATTCTGGCCCAATGCCATCCCCTGGTAATAATAAAACGTTGTAACTCATAAATCTAATTCCTTTTGATTTTTATGTTGTTGTGGTTAATGTGGTTAATGTTGTGGTTAATGTTAATATGGTTGATGTTATCTGGATGTTTTGCCATATTGTAGCATAATATCCTAAAGCTTGCTAGCTAAATTTCTCGTACACCGCCTTTTGAGGCGTTGGTGGCGAATTTGGCGTAGAGTTGTAAAGCTTTAGAGACAGCTCTTTCACGGGGCTTTTTAGGAGTATATGCTTGTGATCCTCGTTGTTCTTCTTTTTTACGACGTTGTGCTAACTCTTCATCACTTACCTTTAGGGTGATACTGCGGTTGGGGATATCTATTTCGATCATGTCGCCCTCTTCCACAAGAGCGATAATACCGCCGTCGCCTGCTTCTGGGGAAATGTGTCCTACCGATAAGCCTGATGATCCACCAGAGAATCTACCGTCGGTAATTAAGGCACAGTTGTGATCGATACCCCTAGAAATAAGATAGCTTGTAGGATATAGCATTTCTTGCATACCTGGTCCGCCCTTAGGGCCTTCGTAGCGAATCACTACCACATCGCCCTCTTGAGCTTCGCCTAAAATACGTGCGTTGGCTTCTTCTTGGCTTTCGCAGATAATCGCTCGTCCTGTATAATGCTTAATACCGTCTTTCACTCCTGCGGATTTCACTACGCAACCTTGTTCGGCTAGATTACCAAATAACACCGCTAATCCGCCGTCCTGTGAATAGGCATGATCCACACTACGGATACATCCTGTTTTTTCATCAATTGGCACTTGAGCGTAGGTTTCATGGGAAAATGCTTTTGTTCCTACGATTCCTTTAGGTGCTGATGAATACATCTGTTTAGCATATGCACTTACTTTAGGATTGTTGATATCGTATTCTTCTATGGCTTGGGCTATGCTTGGGGAATGTACCATGGGAATGCTTGTGTTTAAAATTCCTTTTTTCGCTAGCTCGCCGATTACACGCCATATACCACCCGCTAAATGGACATCTTCCATATGATATTTCGATGATGGCGAAACCTTACATAAATTCGGGCTTGTTTTTGATAGTTCGTTAATATCTTCTATGGCGAAATCAGCTCCTGCCTCGTTGGCGATAGCTAATAAGTGTAAAACCGTATTGGTAGAGCCACCGATTGCAAGATCCACTTTCATGGCATTAAGGAAAGCGTCCCTAGTGGCGATAGAGCGTGGTAGTACTTTAGCGTTATCGTTTTCATAGTAATCTTTGGTGATTTCTACAATCTTATGGGACGCTCGTTTCATTAGATCTTTGCGTAATTTATGGGTGGCGATTAATGTACCATTCCCTGGTAATCCTAGCCCTAAAGCTTCGGTTAGACAATTCATGGAATTGGCGGTGAACATTCCTGAACATGATCCACAAGTTGGGCAACCGATTTCTTCAAATTCTTCCACCTGTTTATCTGATAGATTTTCATCGCCTGCGGCCACCATGATATCAACAAGATCAAGGGTTTTTTCCTTACCGTCGACGATGCCTTTACCTGCTTCCATAGGTCCACCTGACACAAAAATAGTAGGAATATTTAAACGCATACTTGCCATTAACATACCTGGGGTAATTTTATCGCAATTGGTAACGCAGATCATAGCGTCCACACGGTGGGCGTTTACTACATATTCCACACTATCGGCGATAAGATCTCGAGAGGGTAATGAATAAAGCATGCCGTCATGGCCCATGGCGATACCGTCATCTATGGCGATAGTATTGAATTCCTTAGGGATTCCGCCTGCTTTGATGATCTCTTCTTTAATGTAAGCTCCTGCCTCGTTTAAATGAACATGACCAGCGACAAACTCTGAATATGAATTTACTACCGCTATTAAGGGCTTATCTGTTTCATATGCTCCAGTGGCACGCCATAAGGCTCTTGCTCCTGCCATATGGCGTTTTTTAAAAAAATTAGAACGATATTCGGGCATTCTGATATTCCTTACTTATTTCTTGTTGGGATTAGGTTGTGATTGGGATTGTGGGATTGGGTTGGGGTTATGGTTACGATTATGAGTTAGGGTGGATGGTTAGGGATCTAAAGGAATTGCGTATCTCTAGTACTTCTTTACCTACTTTGAATTTTATTTCGTCCACTTCGCCTACTGGCATAACTTCGGTGGCTGTGCCTGTGATGAAACATTGTTCGAACTCGCCCAGTTCTTCTGGTAAAATATGACGTTCGATGATATTGTATCCTAAGGCAGGAGCGATCTCGTTGATGATAGTTTGGCGTGTAATACCGTTTAAAAAGCAATCAGCTTTTGGGGTAATGATGTTCTTACCACGGATGAAAAAGACATTCGCTGCGGTACATTCGGCGATGTATCCACGATAATCTAACATTAAAGCATCATCATACCCCCTTTGCACTGCTTGGTTTTTAGACATGGAACAGATCATATATAACCCGCCAGCCTTTGCCACACTTGGGGCGGTTTTAGGATCGGGACGTCGCCACTCGGACCATGTTAAACGCAAGCCTGTTTCTACCAGATCTTCGGAGAAATAAGTACCCCATTCCCATGCTGCGATAGCCATATGGGTTTCGTTATTGGCGGTTTTTAAACCCATGGTTTCCGGACCAAACCAAATTAAGGGGCGGATGTAACAATCTGTTAAATTATTGCGAGCCATGACTTCACGTTGGATTTTTGTAAATTCTTCCAGTGATATTTTAGGCTTGAGCTGAATGATTTCGGCAGATTTATATAATCTTATATTGTGTTCTTTTTCTTTAAAAATCTTACCGTTGTATGCTCTTGTACCTTCAAAAACTGATGATCCATAATGTAGCGTGCTAGTGAAAAAATGTACTTTAGCGTTGGTATTTTCAATGAACTCTCCGTCCATCCATACAATTGATTGCATTTCGTTCATATTCATAGTATTGTTCCCCCTGTGTGATTGAGTTTGGTAATTGATAGCCACTATAAAGCTTTCATTCATTATCTTACGAATGAAAGCTTTACATGTGTAAAATAATAAATAACTAAAGTTAGATATTATTTTTTAACTAATGCTTTTTTAGCAATCCATGGCATCATAGAGCGTAGTTTTTTACCAACTTGTTCCATGTCGTGTCTTTCGCATAGATTACGTTCTGCTTTAAGTTTTGGCTGACCTACTCTGTAATCGTTTAAGAAAGCGTTTACGAATGAGCCATTTTGGATTTCCTTAAGGACTTTTTTCATACGTCTTTTTGTTTTCTCAAGAGGTACAACACGCTCGCCTGATACATAATCGCCGAATTCTGCAGTGTTTGAAATGGAATAACGCATGTTAGCCATACCGCCTTCATAAATAAGATCTACGATTAGTTTAACTTCATGGATACATTCAAAATAAGCCATTTCTGGAGCGTAGCCGTCTTCCACAAGAGTTTCAAAACCTGCTTGGATTAGAGATGTTAAACCACCACATAATACAACTTGTTCACCGAATAGATCTGTTTCACATTCTTCTCTAAATGATGTTTCTAGTACTCCACCTTTAGATCCACCGATAGCGGTAGCATAAGATAAAGCCAGTTCTTGAGAATTGCCTGTTTTATCTGCATATACAGCGATCAAACAAGGTACACCGCCACCTATTTTATATTCCGAACGTACTGTATGACCTGGTCCCTTAGGAGCGATCATGATAACGCTCATATCATCTCTTGGAGTAATTAAGCCGAAATGAATAGCTAAACCATGAGCGAATGCAAGAGTTACACCTTGTTTAGCGTTGTCTTGGATTACTGCTTTATAGATATCGCTTTGAATTTCATCAGGAGTTAGGATCATGATAACATCAGCGTCTTTAACAGCGTCAACAAGATCTTTAACAACTAAGCCTTCTTTTTCTGCCTTAGCAACAGACGGAGAATTCGGACGTAAACCAACAGTTAAAGATTTAACACCTGATTCTTTTAAGTTTAGGGCATGAGCATGACCTTGAGAACCATAACCTAATATAGTTACGTTTTTGCCTTTGATTAATTCGATATCACAATCTTTATCGTAATGTACTTTCATTTTAAAACCTCTTCAAATGAATATTTTATCTGTATAATCTATGTAGATACAATAGATTATTGTTGTTATTTGCTATCTTTAGTATTATTTTTTATAACTTATATTTGGGATCAAGATCATCAAATATGGTTACTTCACCACGGTTAATAGCTACCGTACCAGAACGAGAATATTCAGTTAAACCTAAATGAGACATTTCTCTTATAAATTTATCTATGCTATCGCTTGTTCCTTGGATTTCAAAAACTAAGGCGTTACCACGGAGATCAATGGGATAGGCCCTATAATTTTCCGCTAATGCTAGAGTTTGCGAACGAGTATCAGCATCGCCAATGATTTTGACGAGTGCGATCTCACGCTGGATGATTTGGTTTTCTTCTAATTCTGTAACTTTCATGACTGGCACAATGCGAGAAAATTGCTTAAACATTTGTAAGCGTTTTGTTTTCTCCATTTTATCGGAACTAATTAAGATACGATATAAGCCCTTTTTCTCATTTACCAAAGTAGTAGAGAGATTTTTAATTCCTATCCAACGTGATGAGATAATGTTGGAAATACGAGCTAAAATCCCTGGGCGATCCAGTGTAACAATTTCAAAAATAGTTTTGTCGTTATTTATTGCTGTATTTTCTTTTGGATTTTCTTGTGTGTTTTTTGAGTTCATTATTTTTTCCTCCTATTTCTTTTCTTGTGAATGTTCGGTGGTAGTAGAATCCGATTGGCAATCTAACTCTCGTAGAATCATCTCATTGATTGACGCACCTGGTGGTAACATGGGCATAACATGTTCATCAGGATCGATAAGAATTTCCAAAAGATATCCGCCTTTATGGTCAAGCATTTTTTTCAAATGTTCATCAAGTTCGCCGATGTGAGTAACTCGAGAGCTTGGCATGTGAAAGCTTTCGCCGAGTTTGATAAAATCAGGATGTACGTTGGTATGCTCGCTAAATTCGGAACTGGAGAAACGTTCTTCATAAATGATGTCTTGCCATTGGTGGACCATTCCTAAGGTGGCATTGTTAAAGATGATAGTTTTTACATTTAAATTATAACTTTGGATCGTTGCTAATTCTTGTAAGTTCATCATGAATGAGCCGTCTCCTGCGATGGATAAGACAGTGCTATCAGGATTCGCCACCGCTACCCCTAGGGATGACGGTACACCAAAGCCCATTGTGCCTAATCCGCCTGATGTGATTAGTGATCTTGGTTCGTTTAGGGGGAAGAATTGACCAACGAACATTTGATGTTGCCCCACTTCGGTGGTGATGTGGGTTTTGATATCTTTAGTGTGTTCGGCTAAACGTTCAAGAACTTCTTGGGGTTTAAGAGCATGATTATTGGCGGTTTTTTTGTAGGCATAACTGTTTTTTTCTTTCCATTTTGCTATCTGTTGCCACCAATCCTTATAGCTTGGGCTTTGGGATTGGCTTTGAGTTTGTTCTTGCCATTCTCGGATGATTTCCTTTAAAGCTACCGCACTATCGGAAACTACGCTTACATCTGATTGTTTGATTTTATCTATCATGTTTTCATCGATATCAATGTGGGCGAATTTTGCATTTTTAGCGAAGTTGTTAACTCGTCCTGTGGTGCGATCGCTTAATCTTGCTCCCATACATAGTAAATAATCGCATTCATACAAGGCCATATTCGCTTCGTATGTGCCGTGCATACCTAAGAATCCCAGATGATACTCATTGCTATTTTCCACTACGCCCAAGCCCATAAAGCTCGATGTATGGGGGATTTTTGCGATTTTTAGGAATTCACGCAATAGTTTTGACGCTTGCTGATTTTGTAATCCGCCACCTGTGTATATGTAGGGTTTTTTTGCAAGTGAGAGATCTTTTACTATTCCTTTGATTGTTGCAAGATCATCAGAGCTTAAACTCGGAATTTCTATGATATCATCAGGATATTCTTTTCTATATTCTTCTTCTAAATCTTTGATATTAAATTCCATAGATCCCGCTTGGATATCCTTAGGGATATCAACTAAAACGGGACCAGGTCTGCCAGATCTGGCGATGTGAAAGGCGTTTCTTAGGGTTTTGTAGATATCTTCAATATTGCGGATTTGAGAATTGGATTTGGTAATGGGGCTTGTGATCCCTACAATGTCGGTTTCTTGAAAGCCGTCCGTACCAATTAAAGGGCGGGCAACTTGCCCTGTGATAACCACCAGCGGAGTCGAATCTAAATAGGCATCGGCGATACCTGTAACCGTGTTGGTAGCACCTGGCCCCGATGTGGAAATTACAACTCCAACTTTGCCTGTGGATTTGGCATAGCCCTCGGCCCCATGAGTTCCACCTTGCTCGTGTCTTACTAAAATATGTTGGATATCTTTTTCGTGATATAGTTTATCATATAAGGGCAGAACCGCACCGCCTGGATAGCCGAAAACTGTATCTACCTTTTCGCTTTTTAATACTTCTAATATGATTTGAGATCCTGTATATTTCATATTTATATCCTAATATTATTTTTATTACATAAAAAAATAACTTCCTATTTTTCTAAAGATAGGAAGTTGAATTTATTGTGTGTATTATTTTTTACATGCAAAAATCTAACTTCCCATTAATCAGCAGAAGCACCACAAGGTTGATTAGAGCAATTTTTAAAAATACTTTTAACATTATAAGCCTTAATATTTTATTGTAAAATGTAATTTAACTATAGTCATAATAATATATTTTGATCAGCTTGTCAAGTACATTTTACAAAAATATTGTTTTTTATTGATCTACTCCCACAAATAAACGTAAATATGCTTATAAATTCGTATTTCTTTTTATATCCACAACCATGGTTGAGATTGCTTTTGTTTTTCTTCAAAATCCTTAATGCTAGATTCATCCTTTAGGGTTAGAGAGATATCATCCCAACCGTTGATCATACATTCTTTTTTGAATTCTTCAACTTTGAATGAGATTTTTTTACCGCTGATAGTGGTTATTTCTTGGTTTGGTAGATCTATCTTTAAGTTTTCGCCCTGTTGGGTTTCTTTTACTAGTTCTAAAATGGTAGTTTTATCTAGCGAGATTGGTAGGATTCCATTTTTAAAGCAGTTATTAAAGAAGATATCGGCAAAGCTTTCAGCAATAATAACTTTTAAACCGAAATCGCCTAAAGCCCATGGAGCATGCTCTCTTGAAGATCCGCAACCAAAATTTTTACTGGAAATTAAAATGCTTGATTTATTAAAAGGAGCTTGATTTAAAACGAAATCTTCAATTAAGCTATCATCCTTTAGATTGTAACGCATTTCAGCAAAGGCAAACTTGCCTAAACCTGCACGTGTGATAGTTTTTAGATATTCTTTGGGGATGATCATATCTGTATCGATGTTATCAAGTAATAAACTACCTGCTATGCCTTCAAATGTTGTAAATTTTTCCATGTTGTTATTGTCCTTTATGTTATGTATATTATAGATATTGACGAGCGTCGGCGATTTTGCCTTCGATTGCGGCCGCTGCTGCCATGGCAGGGTTCATCAGGTGGGTACGAGATAGATATCCTTGACGGCCTTCAAAGTTACGATTGGAAGTTGAGGCCACACGTTCTTCAGGATTGGCGAAATCGGGATTCATCGCTAGACACATGGAACAACCAGGTAATCTCCATTCGAATCCTGCATTTTTAAAGATAACATCTAAGCCCTCTTTTTCGGCTTGTTCTTTAACTAAGCCTGACCCTGGTACGGCAATAGCTCGCACATTTGGGGCAACTTTTTTGCCCTTAAGAATTTGGCTTGCTGATCTAAAATCTTCTATGCGTCCGTTAGTGCAAGAGCCGATGAATACCCAATTAATTGGCGTTCCTGCGATTTTATCGCCACCATTTAAGCCCACATATTTTAAGGCACGTTCTTTTGTAGGATTATCTACTTTTGGAATGCTTTGGGTTACATTAATGCAGTCTTCAGGCGATGTCCCCCATGTTACTTGCGGTAAGATTTCCGACGCTTTCCAAGTATATTCCTTGTCAAACTTTGCTCCTGTATCTGTGTGTAAGCTTTTCCAGAACGCAACCGCTTTTTCCCAGTTTTCGCCTTTAGGAGATAGGGGCTTATCTTTTAAGTAATCGAATGTTGTTTGATCTGGAGCGACGATAGCCACTCTTGCACCGCCTTCGATTCCCATATTACATAGGGTCATGCGTTGTTCCATGCTTAGGGATTCTATTCCTGATCCTGCGAACTCGATAGCATAACCTGTACCGCCTGCCGTACCGATTTGACTAATGACAAAAAGAGCTATGTCTTTGGCAGTAACAGCCTTTTCCAATGTGCCATCAATTGTGATACGCATATTTTTAACTGGCTTTTGGCGTAGGGTTTGAGTGGCAAATACATGTTCCACTTCAGAAGTACCGATTCCGAAAGCTATAGCCCCAAAAGCTCCATGAGTCGCCGTATGACTATCGCCACATACTAGAGTTGCCCCTGGCAATACGAATCCCTTTTCAGGAGCTACAACATGACATACACCATTGTTTTTATCGCCTAAAGGATAGTATCTTAAGTTGAATTCTTTGGCGTTTTTATTTAGGGTTTCCAGTTGAATTTTAGAACTATCGTTACAATCGTCTAAAGATAATGTATGGGTCGGCGTGTTATGATCGGCTACGCTTAGAACTTTAGAAAGTTGACGGATTTCTCTCTTAGCCAATCTTAAGCCCTCGAATGCTTGCGGAGATGTAACTTCATGCACAAGATGACGATCGATATATATTAAAGATGTACCGTCTTCCTCTCTCTTGATTTCATGATTTTCCCAGATTTTATCGTATAATGTTTTAGCCATGTTGTTGTTTTCCTTGTTGTTCTTAAATATAGATTGTTGTTGATTGTTGATGTAATGTTGTTATGCTGACTTAAGGGGTGGGATAAATGAGTGAAGATGTGCTTTAAATTAGGGCGTACATGTACTTTAGTTTACCTTAGCCCTAATTTAAGGTGCATATTCACTCATTTAGCATGCCCCATAAAACTTAATTACTTTATTTATTGCACTAATGTAGGCATTTAGTGCTGATGTTACGGTGTCGGTGTCCTTTGATGAGCCTGTGATTAGTTTATCATCATAGTTAATAATAACACTGCTATAAGCTTGAGCGTCGATACCCTCGGTGAGAGCGTTGATTTGCATTTCTTTTAGTTGTGTGTTTTTTTCTGCTAGTTTGTTGATACCACTAAATAAACTCCCAAGCGTGCCTTGTTCTGATGTGTGAATGGTTTTCTCTTGCCCAAAGATTTTAAGAGTGATATATGTATGTTTCATTTCATCGGAAATACCTGTAACATTGTATGATATCAACTCAATGGCCTTTTCTTCTTCTTCCTTATAGTCGGAAGAGATAATGGCAAAAATATCTTCATCAAGAATGGTAGTTTTTTGATCGCCTAATTCTTTGAATTTTTCAAAAGCACTTTGGATTTCATCTTCTGATAGCTCAATATTTAATTCATCCAGTTTATTTTTAAAAGCCGAACGCCCCGAATGCTTGCCTAATGTGATAGTGGATTTTTTATTTAAGCCGATACTTTCAGGCGTGATAATTTCATAGGTTTCCTTATTTTTTAGTACGCCGTCTTGGTGGATACCTGATTCATGCAAGAAAGCATTCGCCCCTACGATTGCCTTATTTCGGCTGACGCTGATACCTGTGGAAGTGGCTACTACTTTCGATGCTTGAGTGATTTTTGTTGTATCGATATCCGTATAAAATCCTTGATCCTTACCACGGACTTTTATGGCCATAACCACTTCTTCTAACGCCGTATTCCCTGCACGCTCGCCTAAGCCGTTGATAGTACATTCGATTTGTCTTGCTCCTGCTTTCACGCCTGCCAAAGAATTGGCGGTGGCAAGACCAAGATCATCATGGGCATGAACAGAAAATATCGCCTTATGAGAATTCGGCACATGTTCGATAACGCTTTGGAACATCTTAAAGGTCTCATCAGGGGTGGCGTATCCTACTGTATCAGGTAGATTAATAACACTTGCTCCGCTATCTATGGCAAGCTCTACCGCTTTGTATAAGAAATCTAGCTCACTTCTTGAAGCGTCTTCAGCAGACCATTCTACTTTATCTGTGAAGTTTCGTGCTAGGGTAACGCTTGATTTTATTAGCTCTAGAACTTCATCGGATGTCTTATTGAGTTTGTATTTCATATGAATGGGCGAGGTGGCAACAAAGGTATGAATTAATTTATTATCGGCATTCTTTAAGGCCTCTCCTGCGGTTTCGATGTCCTTTTGTACGGCACGAGCTAAGGCACAGGCTGTCGAGTGTTTTAAGATTGCTGATATTCTTGAAACACTGTGAAAATCGCCCTTACTTGTGATAGGAAATCCTAACTCGATAACATCAACTCCCATACTGTCAAGAACTTGAGCAACGAGCATTTTCTCGTTGAGATTCATCGAAGCTCCTGGGGATTGTTCGCCGTCTCGTAAAGTTGTGTCAAAGATTTGAATTTTTTTATCCATAGTCATTAGTTTATTCTCTCTTGTGTTAGTTAGTTAGTTAGTTAGTTAGTTAGTTAGTTAGTTAGTTAGTTAGTTAGTTAGTTAGTTAGTTAGTTAGTTAGAATTATTAGTATTGAGATTCTTAAAAGTATTGATGTTAATTCTCGCAATATTTAGAGCGTTGGAATAGGCGATTGCGGTGGACATTAAAGTATCAATGTGAATTCCTTGGGTTGTTACTGTAGCAGGTAATCCTTCAATATGCAGGGTGAATATGGCTTGGGTTTGAGCGTCTTTATTAGTGGAAATGGAAGAGACTTCAAATCGTTCCATGGTTTGCTTATGGGGTAAAAGATCACTTAAGGCATTGACTATGGCACGCATGGAGGTTTCGCCTGTGGCATGGACTGATGTATCTTTACCGTCTAGGGTTATGAGTAGTTCCATATTAAATTGATTATGACCGTCTGCGGTTTTGTTTTGAACTAAATTATAGGATCTTACCTTAATGTAATTCTTATATTGAGTGTGATCCTTTTCATTTAGTTCTTTAGTAATAAGAGTTAGGAGATCAATATCATGTACTTCGAGTTTGGAATCTGCCAATTGTTTGAATTCTATTAAGATATTATTAATCTGCTCATCATTTAAAGAGAGGTTATATTCTGCCACTCGTTCCTTTAAAGCTGATCTACCAGAATGCTTACCTAAAGTAAAATGAGTTTTATTCAAGCCGATATCTTCAGGCTTGATAATTTCATAGGTTTCACGATGTTTTAAAATACCGTCCTGATGAATTCCAGATTCATGGGAAAAGGCATTTGCTCCAACAATGGCCTTGTTCTTTTGCACCACCATACCGCTTAAGGTGGAAACTAAGTTGGAAATGGATGTGATATCCTTAGTATTAACATTGTGGCTTATTTGATAGCTTTCCTTATGAAGTGTTAAAGCCATAATGATCTCTTCTAAAGCTCCATTGCCAGCACGCTCGCCCAAGCCATTAATGGTACATTCCACTTGTTTAGCTCCGTTTGATATGGCACTTAATGAATTCGCCGTAGCTAAACCAAGATCATTATGAGCATGAGCCGATAAAATCACATCTCCACTTGCAACAGCGTCCACTCGATCGTTAATGAAAGAGAATAAATCTCCGTATAATGTAGGAGTAGAATAACCAACAGTATCAGGTAACATAATGGTTTTAGCACCGTTTTTTATGGCAACATTAATACATTCAACTAAAAAATCAGGATCAGCTCGAGAGGCGTCTTCTCCGCACCATTGAATATCAGGACAAAGATTTCTCGACTTTTTGACAAAATACTCAATGGCCTCCAAAACTTCGCTCGGCGTTTTGTTGAGTTTATACTTCATATGAATAGGACTAACCGCAATAAACATATGTAATCTACCACGATCATCGGCGGGCTGTATGGCGGTGGTGGCAATATCCACATCCTTTTCAATCATACGAGCAAAAGCCGATACTTGGCAATCTTTAATAACAGACGCCACTTTTTTCACACTAAGAAAATCCTCATGACTAGTAGCAGGAAAACCCGCCTCAATAATATCAACCCCCATTTTTTCCAAGGATTTAGCTATTAATATCTTTTGTTCTTGACGAAAAACTACACCCGGCGATTGCTCGCCGTCTCTTAAAGTAGTATCATATATTTTAATTTTTCTCATTGTATTAATCTTAGTCGCTTATAGTGAGTTTTAATCAGGTGCTTAAATAATGTGAAATAATAAAAAGCTTGCTAAGTTTTCCTAGCAAGCTGTAATCATTCGTACCATTAATTTACATGTGAATAAGTGCTTGCTACCTTGTGATAAAGTAGAAGTAGAAGAATGTTAATAATAATAATGTTTTTATTGAACATAATATTAAAATCTTTCAGAATGATCCGCTTAATAAATTAACTGTTTCTTAAAGATATCATATTCCTTATAAGATGTCAACATTTATTTTTCATAATGATCCCAAATGTAATATACTTCATTCTTGGCAAGAAACTTCAAAGGTATTTTCAACAACTTCTTAGGTTTTTTTAGAGCTTTAGGCGGTTTTTATCTAGAGGACAACTTTCGCAAATGGTGGGATTATTGGTATTTGTGCATTCTCTACAAGGGATATATGTAGGGTCATTATCCATATCTTTTAATTTTAGGCGTACGTCGTTACATGTACATGTGTTACATTTGGATTTCTTATTAAAATCATCACAAAGAGTACATGGAATAAATTTTGCTCCTATAGCACATTTTATACAGTTATTATCATCTATATTTGTGAATTTACAATTTGTACAGTATTCTTGTCTTCTCTGCATGTCTTTTTCGTATTGTTTCTTTTTCCAACGTCGCCATAATTCGGATGGTCCTAAAACACCAACAACTATAAAAATTATAATAAATATATCTGGTATTTTGTCTTCCCCATCTGTTTCATCTGTGTCATCTAACCTATCAGACGAACGGTAAGACGATGAATAGGATGAATGAGAGGAACTATAATAGCTACGTGCAGAGCTTAAGGCGGGGATCGTGATAGTGCATATTATAAAAAGAGCTAGGAATATGGTTAGGGTTTTTTTGAATTTCATGTTAATACTCTATATTTATTATTTTGATTTTCTAAAAGTAATGTAATACATTGTGTAATTAAACTGTTAAACTGTTAAACATATCCTCACCATTAATAGCTTTCCCTAAAAAATTTTCAATTTCTATATTTTGTAACATGATCTACCATTATTATATATAGATTATACAGTGAATCTGATTATATATTTATTTTAAGCAAATAGCAATATAAATTTTATTTTGAGTTACCTCGTTTTTTTCTCACCTAAATAGATTCGCAAGCAAAAAAATAAAAAAATAAAAAAAGAGCTGATTCCTAGTGATTAGAGGTTATAATATTTTTGTGCTAAGATATTGTATGGTATGAAGTTCTTTTGTTATTGTTGTTGTTTTTTATCTACACTAATGGGTTGGGTGTTGTCGTGATAATTGGCAGGGGGTTTATAGTTTTCGTCATGTTTGGCTAGTACTTTGGTGGCTGGAAAGGGTTGGTTGGGGTTTTGTTTGTAGTTTTGATTATATATGCCTTCAACGATAGCCCCTGCGTTTTCCTTAAAGAGATCAGGTAAGACGCCGTTATATTTTATATCTATGCGAGTTTTACCGTCGCTTAGGCTAAAGAATATACTATTATTTTTCTTAATCAGGGAATTTTTAGCTACTAAGCCACCTAAGCGTATTAGGGTATTGTTTTTTATTTTCGAATCTTGTTTATTAATTTCCCTTTGAAAATCCGATGGGCTATAGTAATATATACTATTATTTTTCAAAGCGATATATATAAGTATAGCAGATGTACATATGGCGATAATAGTAACGCTTAAGGCTATTAATTTGTTATACTTATTTGTATTTGTATCTATATTTGAGTCTGTATTTTTCACTATTCTATCATATCCATAAATTTTGTGTTTACATTATGTCATAGTATATGTTAATATATTTCTAATAAAATATATAGTCTTTTTTTACATTTATGGTCTTTTTTTTGTATTTTAACTTGCGGATAGAATAAATAATGAAAAAATTAAAATATTTATTAGTACTTTTAGTTAGTATCTTTTTAGGGTTGATGTTGATAGCCAATACATCACAAGCTAAAATATTGAAAGTTGGTTTGTTGTTTAGAGAATTCCATACGGATCGTTGGCAACATGATCGTTATATTTTCTCGCAAATTATGAAAAATGAAGACATTCGCCTTTATTCCTTTTCTGCACGTGGATCAGAGGATCTGCAAGTGGCTCAAATTAGCCAACTGATACAAGACGGTGTTGACGCTTTAGTTATCGTCCCTGTTGATGGCACTAGCAAAAAACTTTCCGCCGTATTAAAGCGAGCAAAAGAGCATAATATCATCCTTATGGCCTACGATCAAATGATCGACAAAAGTTATATTAACGCATATGTGGGCGTAGATTCAAAAGATACCATAAAAGCCCAAGCAGGAGAAATCCTTAACATCACAACTAAAGGTAATTATATTTTCATTTTAAATAGTAAAGATCAAGAATTCCATAACACTTTAAATGAGGCCTTTGATTTCTACCGTAAACAAACGGAAAAGAAATATAAGATCAATACCTATGTGATAGATAGTAGCAATATTCACGGTGTCTTAGATAATTTATTAATTAAATTAAAATATAAGGTTTCTGGGATCTTTGCCTATGATGATAATGTGGCAAGTAAGGCAATTTCCATTTTGCATAAAAATAATATCTATTCCGTATATGTGGCAGGAATGAACGCTACAGCTAATGGAGTAATACATATCTTAAGTGGTTCTCAATATAGCACCATATATCGAGATATCGCAAGTGAGGCCACCATTGCAGGATCGACCATTGTTGCCCTATTGAAGAAAAATAAACTACCTAAAGCTATGAATTTAGTATCAGCTAATAAGTATAGTTCGCACATTCCCACTTGGAAAAAGCCGTCAACTTACATAACTAAAGGCAATATAGGATTCCTAACTCACAATAAGCAAGCCTTTTCCGATCGTATACTACGTATAATTCATGCTCAAGTTGACAGCAATAACAATATACATTCTCCTTAATTTATTCTCTTTAATTCATTTTCTTTAAGAGAAGAAACTCAAGATAATCCCACCAGCCACAGCCGAGCCGATAACACCAGCCACATTAGGGGCCATGGCGTGCATTAGTAAAAAGTTCTGATTGTTATATTTTAAACCTTCGGCATTTACCACTCTTGCCGACATGGGAACAGCCGAAACGCCTGACGCACCGATTAAAGGATTGATTTTATCTTCCTTAAGGAATTTATTCATAAGCTTTGCCATTAAAATCCCTGACGCAGTCCCTACGCTAAAGGCGACAATACCCAATGCTAATATCCCTAAGGTTTGCGGTTTAAGAAATTCTTCGGAATTTAATTTTGAGCCGATAGCCAATCCTAACAATAAAGTAACAATATTAATCAAGCTATTTTGTGCCACATGGCTTAAACGGTTCGTTTGACCGCATACAGATATGAGATTCCCAAAACAGAACATACCAAATAATGCTGTTGCAGTCGGTAAGAATAAGCCGATAAGTATTAAAATAACAATGGGAAAGACTATCAATTCCACTTTAGAAACTTTATTTTTATTTATCATCATTATTTTACGTTCATTTTCTGTGGTTAGTAAACGCATGATCGGCGGTTGGATGATCGGCACTAAGGCCATGTAAGAGTATGCCGAAATACTAATCGCTCCCAATAATTCAGGGGCTAGTTTTGACGATATATATATGGATGTTGGTCCATCTGCTCCACCGATAATCCCAATTGAGCTAGCTTGTTCTAAGGTAAAATCTAAAATATGTAGATCGCTTAAAACCACCGCTCCTAAAATGGTAGTGAAGATCCCCACTTGTGAGGCAGCTCCTAAAAGCATGGTTTTGGGATTGGATAATAAAGCCGAGAAATCTGTCATTGCTCCAATGCCCATAAATATCAAGAGCGGGAAGACTGTCGCAGAATCTGGACCACTTCCGATACCAAAATTATATATACTATGAAGAATCCCCCCTAATTCGTTAATGCCTGATAGGGGAATGTTCACTAAAATCCCCGCAAAGCCAATGGGAACTAACAATAAAGGCTCCATTTTCTTGACAATCGCCAAATATAAAATGACTAAACAAATGACAACCATAATAATATGATTATAGGATACATTCATAAGCCCCGATTGAGATAAAAGTTTAACTAATGGATCTAACATCTAAAACCCCTTTTTTTGCTTTCTTATAATATAACTTAGGCTGTTTGTTCCAACCTTAACTTTATATATATGATCCTATTATGTATTATTTTCAACAGAAAAAAATTAACTATCTAATTACTTTTACATATGCTAGAATAACAATATGAACGATAATTAAGAACTATAATACGAATGATAACATGAACGATAATCTATTAATAAGGCTAGATATTTATCTTGTGCAAGCTAATATCTTAGAAAGTAGAACAAGAGCGAGATCGCACATAAAGGAATCGCTAGTTAAGGTAAATGGCAAGATTATAACTAAGCCGTCTTTTAAGGTTTCCAGTCATAATAAGGTTGAACTCATCAGCACAACTCATGATTGGGTTTCTCGTGGTGGGGTTAAATTGGAAAAAGCCTTGGAAGTGTTTAAGGTGGATGTTAAGGGTAAGATCGCTTGTGATGTGGGAGCGTCAACAGGAGGATTTTCTCATGTCTTGTTGAAAAATGACATCAAAAAAATCTTCGCCATAGATTGTGGTCATGATCAATTACATGAGAAGATCAAAGCCAACAAAAAAGTAATAAATTTAGAACGCTTAAATGCTCGCCATGTAACATCCGAACATATTAATGAAGATCTTGAGATCATTGTATGCGACGCTAGTTTTATAAGTCTTACCAAGGTTTTAGCCGAACCTTTAAGGTTTGCTAGTAAACATTGTAATGTTATCGCTTTGATAAAACCACAATTCGAGCTATCTAAAAAGGATATAAATAAGAATGGAATTGTTAAAGATTCGAATTTACATGAGAAAGCTAAAAGTAAAGTAATTAAATGGTTCGAAGATAATGGGTGGAATATTATCCAAATAATTCAGAGTCCTATAAAAGGAGCTAGTGGTAATATGGAGTTTTTAATACATTGTAAAAATTTCTAAAATACGGAATCTTTTATATATATTGTTTTTCTTATTGTGTTTTATTAAAAATTATGTTACTATATTTTATTAAATTATATGATATAATATAATCTTTATACATAAACAATATACAGATTAAAAACATGAAAGGTTGACCTTATGAAACACATATGGAAAGTCATAATTCTTGTATTAATATGGATCATGCTTTCAGGACATTGGGAAACTCATATCTTGATTTTAGGTGTGATATCCATAGCAATTACGGTAGCTTTCGCCATTTATTTCAACGCTTTTGATAAGGAAATAGTTCAAACTAAATTCCTTTTAGGGATGATTTTATACTTGCCTTACATAATAAAAGAAATGTTACTGGCTAATTTTGGCGTATTTAAGGAAGTATGGAAAGTAAAAATAGATCTTTCGCCCACTGTAAAGACAGTAAAAAGCACACAAAAGACCACAACAGGAGCTTTTATCTATGCTAATTCCATTACTTTTACCCCAGGCACTACTACCATTGATGCCCAAGTGGGTACTTTTCAAATATACGCTATCACAAGCGACGGAGCTAAGGATCTTGAAGATGGATCTATGGACGCACGTGTAACCAAAATACATAAGGATATATAAAGAGATGAATTTTACAGTTTTTACCTTTGGTTTATACGCCATATTAATAGCATTTCTAGCATTTGTGATAATGTTATTGCGTGCTAAAAATATCATGGAGCGTATAATATTAGTCAATACATTGGGTACGGTTAGCGTTTTATTTATCGCTATTCATGGTTATTGGACTGGGCGTCCTGATTTCTTGGATAATTCCTTGACCATATGTGTATTGTCGATTGTTGGCATGCTTGCCTTTAACCAATTAATCAGACATTTTGTGGTTAATAAGGATCAGAATAGGAAAGAAGAAGATTAATATGGATATGGTTTTAAATATAATATCGTGGATATCAATGGTCATAGGTGTGATCTTGCTACTTACTGCAGTGGTAGGGGCATGGCGTTTTCCTGACGCTTTCACTAAGGCACATGCTTTGAGTCTGATCGATACGGCAGGAGCATTATTTATGTTCATTGCCATGGCTTGTCATACGGGTTTTAACATTAACTTGTTTAAGATCGTCTTTATTGTAGCTCTGTTATGGTTCGCCAGTGCAATTAACGGCCACTTGACAATTAAAACAGCCATAAAAGGCGGTTTTAATCCCACTCCTAAAAAACAAGATGATGATCTTTTCGCAGGTACTAATAAAGGGAATGCAGGCACTAAAGATCAAGATAATAACGCTAATAAATCTAATAAATCTAATAATGATAATGACAATAATAATGACAATGACAGCGTTCCCCCAACTATTCAAACAGAAATGGAGATCTAAAAATGTTTTTTACAACTGAAGTTATGGATCTTTTATATACAACCTTATTATGTGTGCTTACTGTGGCGGTTATCTATACCAATAGTGCCACCACTTGGGTTTTACTAATGGGTGGATTTTCCATGTGTATGGTCGGTTTCTATACTATGAGTAATGCCGTTGATGTGGCGATTACGGAAATTGCCGTGGGTTATGGTATCGGTACAATCTTGCTTTTACTGGCGGTAAAAGAAACCACCAACAAGGTAAAAAAGCGTAAACTCTTGAAACCCATACCATTGGCTATTGTCTTTGTTGTGATCATCATATGGTTTAATCTTTCATCTGACATGCCATTATTTGGGGGCTTTACTAACCCAATTCAAATGCACGTTGAACCATTTTACTTAGCACATTCTGGCGAAGATACAGGCGTGCCGAACTATGTAACATCAATCCTTGCGAGCTATCGTGGTTATGATACCATGGGAGAAACAACGGTGATCTTTACTGCATCAATGGGAGTTATGTCTTTATTAACAAACTCTTATGATAAATATCCTAACGAGCCAGTATTAAGCGTTGATTATCTAGATGATAAAAATAATCTTATCTTGCGTATTGCAGGTAAAATCATGCTTCCTTTATTAATGCTATATGCTTTTTATGTGCAGTTCCATGGGGATTTTGGTCCTGGTGGTGGTTTCCAAGCAGGGGTAATTTTCTCGGCGTCTTTAACAACATACGCTCTAACTCACGGCACAAAGGATTCCAAACGAGCTTTCAAGCCTGCCATATTACGTATTATGTTAAGTGTTGGTATCTTATTTTATGTGGGAACGGGTGTGCTTGCTTGGTTGTTACAATATAATTTCTTAGATTATTACTCTTTGATTCATAATCATCATGGGCAAGAATTGGGGATCAACCTAGTGGAAATGGGTGTAGGCTTTGCGGTTTGTTCGGCAATGACTGTCTTCTTTATCTATTTCTTTGATCCTAGCGTGCGTTATATTGCTCCATTAGCAGGGGTTATCTCGCCTAAAGATAATATACAAGTGCAAAAAGATCTACTTAGCAATGATATGGAAGAGGATTTCTTGGAATACTTAACAGAACACGGTAAAAAGGATCACTAAAATGAAAAATATAGAGACTATGGTAAACGTATGGGCGTCTAGTTGGAATTATTATGTTACTGCCTTTTTATTCTTTGTGGGTTTATATATTATTCTAGCGTCGCCGAATCTGATTAAAAAGCTGATTGGTTTGAGTATTTTCCAAACTGCAGTAATTATATTCTATGTGGCTTTGGCAAAAATCCCCCATGGTACTGCTCCAATCCTGCGAGATATGGGCAATCAAGATCTCCAAAATAAATTCGATAACCCAATCCCCCATGTGCTAATGCTTACCGCCATTGTGGTTGGTGTGGCTACCACTGCGGTTGGTTTGGCTTTAATGTTGCGTATCTATCAAGCTTTCGGCACAATCGAAGCCGATGAGATCGACGAATTGGTCAACAATGATAATCTCCAACCTTTCGTTCCCTATGATGAGGTGGAAGAAACTAAGGAAGACATTAAAGAACGCCTATTTAAAGAATATCAAGAAGAACAAGCTCGTAAAGAGCAAGATATACATCACACTGATAATCTAAATGACGGCTTTGACGGTGGTTTCCATGCCGAACCAAGCGAAGATTCTATCAGTGAAGATTCTAGCGAAGATTCTACCAGCGAAGACTCTAGTAAAGACTCTAGCGAAGATAATGAAAATAATAACACGTCTTCTTCTGCCACTGATTCCCCAAATAACAAAGGAGGTAAATAAATGAATTCTCTCTATTCGATTCATACTCTTCATACTATGATCACGGCTAAAGATCTATTGGTTTTGCCGATTGTCGTACCTATTTTAACAGCTCTTTTGATTATTTTACAATCTAAACGTAATGTAATATGGGCTATTTCTACGATTATAACTGTTTTTGTTTTTGCTCTTGTGTTAACGATCGTTATTAAATTACCTATGGATCACGCCATACGCTATAATGTCGGCGGATGGAAAATTCCCATTGGTATCGGCTTGGGTTATGATACCGCTACAGGTATCGTTCTCTTACTTGTGAATTTAGTGGCGGTAGTGGATATTTTCCGTACACGTGATTATCTGCATTTCGACATCATGCCCGAACGCTCTCGCTTTTATAGTGCCTGCCAAATGCTGGTATTAGGTGGCTTTAATGGGATGATAATTACCAACGATCTCTTTAATATTTACGTATTTACCGAAGTTTCATCTCTGGCTACCTATATTATGGTTGGCTTATCGAACGAAAGAAAAGCCCAACTTTCTGCCTTTAACTATCTAGTCTTAGGAACAATAGCGGCCACCTGTTATGTTTTAGGTTTGGGTTATCTTTACGCTCTAACAGGAACATTAAACATGGATGACATGCGTCAACTCCTACAGGTTCAAGATGTATACAGTAATTCAGGTATTGAATTGGGCTTTGCTCTTATTATTGTTGGTTGGGTCTTGAAAGTTGCATGGTATCCGCTACATTCTCGTACAATTAATGTTTATAGTTCCGAACCTGCGTCATCTCTGCCATTTTTAGGCGGGATTAGTAGTAAAGTTCCCATTTATGCCTTGCTACGCCTAACTCTAAGCCTATTCGGTGTGAGATTATTCATAGATTTCCATGGTAATACCTTAATGTATGTTATCGGAACTCTTAGTGTAATTATTGGCGGATTTGTTGCCATTCGTGCTAAATACATCCGTGCGGGTTTGGCTTGGTCTTCTCTTAGTCAGCTAGGATTCATTGCTTTAGGTATCAGCCTAACGACCCAACTTGGTTTACAAGCAAGCTTTATGCACATGTTTGCCCACGGCTTGGCGAAATCCTTAGCTTTCATGTCGGTTCTTGCGGTATGTTGGCAGATCAAAAAAATTAATTTGCAACCACGTGCTTTAGCTGGTATCGCTTGGAAATCGCCTGTGCCTGCGGTGGGATTGTTGATATCGGTAATCTCATTGTTCGGTATGCCTGGCACTTCAGGGTTTGTCAGTAAATGGACACTTCTTCAAGCCTCTATGGAATCTCACAGATGGGATATTGTCGTGATCATTATTATAGGCTCGTTGTTGGCAGTGGGTTATAGTTGGAATTTCACTAAAGCGTTGATCTTTGAAATACCAGAAGAAAACACAGGGCATTTACAAGATTTTTCCATTAAACGTAAATTACCAATCATGATCAAATTACCGATTATTGTTATGTCTGTACTTGTGATTGTTCTTGGGTTTAACTCATACATCATGCACGATATGGCCATGCACGCATCTATTATGATACTTGGCAATTAAGGAATAGGATACAAAAACATGACACATACTCAATTCATATTTAATCATTTGCACGCCATTACCATATTAGCATTTTGTCAACCGATCATAGTTGCATGCTTAATATTTATCATTGGTAAGAAAAGCCCTAACTTGCGTGAAATCGTTGGTTGCTTGGGAGCGATATCAACATTTATTTTTAATATCTTAGTGGCTATAGCCGTGATAGAAGACGCCGTGCCTACCATAGAGATCGCAAGCTTTAACAGTAGCATTCCCTTCCATTTTGTTGTTGAACCTTTAGGTGTGATTTTCTCGTGTATGATCTCCCTATTGTGGTTCTTAAATATCTTGTTTGGTACAAGCTATTTCAGAAATCACGATTCGCAAAATCAAACGGCGATGTTTGGCTTTATGGCCATTGCCATTTCTGCAGGTATCGGCATGGCCTTTGCTGGTAACTTATTAACCATATTTGTATTTTACGAGATCCTATCAATTTCCACTTTCCCCCTTGCCACGCATAGTCAAAGTGAGAAAGCTTATAAATCAGGGCGTTCTTATGTGGCTCATTTGGTCGGAGCGTCAGCAGGATTGTTATTGCCTGCCATACTGATCACCATATACTATACAGGATCAACAGGCGAATTCACAGCAGGCGGGATCTTCCCTGCAGATAGCTCGCCCCTACTAATGAGTATCCTATTCATAATGTTCATATACGGATCAGCTAAACATGCACTGATGCCAATGCACCGTTGGTTGCCGAGTGCCATGGGTGCACCTACACCGATTTCTGTACTCGAGGCATGTATTGCCGTTGTTAATGCTGGTATTTTAGTGGTAGCTAAGATTTCCTTATATATCTTTGGTCTTGATATCTTAAGAGATCTTGCAGGAGCTCATATTGTTGTGATAATTGCGAGTATTACCGCTGTTACTGCCTCGATTATTGCCATTCGTCAACATCATTTAAAACGCATGCTTGCCTATTCTACCATTAGCCAACTATCATTTATGATTATCGGAATTGTGGTTGGTTCGCCCATTGCGATCTTTGGTGCGATACTACATATGCTAGGACATGCTTTCGGTAAAATCACGCTATTTTTTACTGTTGGTTCGATTATTTCCAACGCCGATCGTTCATATTTGGCAGAAATTAACGGTATCGGTCGCAAAATGCCCTTTACATTTTCGCTCTTTACCATTGCGAGCTTATCGATGATCGGTTTACCTTTAACCTTTGGGATCATCGGCAAATGGTATATGATTTCAGGAGCTTGGTCAACATCTACATTTAGTAGCAGTGTGGGAATATGTGCCATTGGAGCTTCAACCATATTAACAGCTGTATATTTATTGCCAATTATTTATCGTGGATTCTTCTTACCTGCTGATTCTAAAATTACCGCACGCTTGCCTAAGGTAAAAGAAGCGAGTATCTTAATGTTAACACCGATTTTCATTAGTGCAGTTATTGCCATTGTTTTATTCTTTGGCTATAAATATCAAATAGCTGATTTACTTAATCATGCTTTACAAACGGAGATATAAAAAATGTCAGATAATAACAAAATATTAAACATTCCCCAAAAGCCCCATAAAACTCTTCTTGATAAAAGTGCCATGGATATCAATCTTAAATCGCCGAAAAAGAACACTCAAGATGATGATCTTAAGACTGGCGAATCATTCCAAGCTAACATGTGGCAAGATCCTGATCTAACATCTGCCGAGGCTCGTACTTATGTGAAAGAAGATTCAAAATATTACGGATCAAAGCTCATGAAATCCCTATTACATCCATTTTTACGTTGTAAATATACGGGCTTTTTGATATTAATTATCTTGTTTATTTTAGATAAATTATCCTTAAGGCATGAAGTGGATATCCATGTGGAAGATCAATGGGGGATGATGTCAGTTATCGGTTTATGTGGAATTCTTTTCATTATCCTATTAACCCAAGTTGTTCGTACACTATTTCAGTATAAAGGAGAAAAATAATGGCATTAACTTACTTTAATCCCGCATGGTTGCTAATGATCGCTGGGATTCTTATTCCTGTACATTTCCGTTTACGCTCTATGTTGGGTTTGGCTTATGTTGTGATATCTATTTTAACGCTCATATGGGTGATATTATTACCTAATGGCGAATATTTACAAGGATATTCCTTACTTGATCACGATCTAATCATATTCAAGATAACAAAAACTAGTAAAATGTTTGCCATTGCTTTCGCCTTAATGTTAGTTATGTCAACCATATATACTATGGATAACGCCAAGCCTTTGGAAGTATCATCAGCAATGTTCTCGGCAGGCTCGGCGATTGGAGTGGTGTTTTCAGGGGATCTCATTACTTTATCCCTATACTGGCAATTGATCGCCGTATCTTCAACCCTATTGTTATGGAGTAAAAGATCAGTAGAATCAAGAAAATCAGCCAAGAAATATTTACTACTGCATTTATGCGGTGGCTTTGTGATGTTCATGGGCGTTATCTTATTTTCCCAAGCACCTAACGCTATAGAAATTACAGATCTTGCCGAGTATGTATATTCAGGCGACTGTGGAGCTATTTTGATACTAATAGGTACGCTCTTAAGTGCAGGATGTCCGCCATTCACTAGGTGGATATCGGAAACATATACGGTAGCTAGTCCAAGCGGTAGCGTATTCCTATCGGGATTCATGACTAAATCTGCCATATATGTACTACTAATTTTATTTGCAGGCTTACACTTTTTAATATACTTAGGATTGTTAATGATCATATATGGAGTGGTATATTCTCTCCTATGTGCCGATCAACGCAAGGCTTTATCTTATTTAATCGTCAATCAAGCGGGATTCATGGTGGTATGTATTGGCTTAGGGAGTGAGATATCGGCGAATGCAGTGTGTATTATGGCCTTTGCTAATATAATCTACTCGGCTCTTTTATATATGGGAATGGGCTTAGTTGCAAGATCTTCAAAAAACGAGCAGGCCATAAATATGGGAATCTTTCGCTTTATGCCCTTTGAATTCATTTGTACTCTAATTGGTGGCTTGGGAATTTCCATGTTTCCTTTAACATCGGGCTTTATTTCTAAAGCATTATTGCTATCGGCTCTTAATGAGTTGGGAATACAATGGGTTTATATTCTAGTCTTAGCAGGAACAGCTGGCGTCTTCGCTAGTGTGGTAGTGCGTTTCATTTATGGCGTAATCCATGCACCGCTAGAAAAGGATCTCAAAACCATAAAAACCCCACTAAATATCAAGATAGCAATGGGACTTATGGCCTTAGTTACTCTTGTAGTGGGAATCTTCCCTAAATATTTCTACTCTTTCTTACCCTATGATATGGATGTGAACTATAAAGCCTATAATTATCATAGCGTAGTAGAAATTCTAGAGTTGTTAGCATTTGCAGGATTTATATTTGTTTTCGTTCTAAAATCCACTAAGTTATTTAGCTCCAAAGAAGATCATGAAATTCTAGATTTCGATTGGATATGGGCCAAAGGATTGTTGACAATCATAGCTTTAATTATAACAATCTATGAAAATATATCTCGTTATATTAACCGTCGTATTATCCAAAACATCCATAAGATCCTAGATACAATCCTAACAAATGTAGCCAAACCCCATGTAAGCGGTAGCGTGTGGAATGCTAAAATTACCGCCGTGATTCCCATTGCGATGATACTGGTTATGTTGATCTTTTTCCTATTCACTCATAAAATTTAATAGGATAGCACCGTAAAAATACAGGCATTATATTTATATTGAAATGCCTGTATAATTATGATAGGATAGATAAAATATAATTACAAATAAAAGGAAATTTAGAATGGCTACTCCACATATTAACGCTAATCTAGGGGATTTTGCTCCTACTGTTTTAATGCCAGGCGATCCCTTGCGTGCAAAATTTATTGCGGATAATTTTCTTGATAATGTCAAAGAAGTTAACAGAGTACGCAATATGTTCGGCTATACTGGAAGCTATCAAGGTAAAGACGTATCGGTTATGGGTAGCGGTATGGGAATTCCGTCGGTTTCTATTTATTCCAAGGAGTTATATACGGAGTTTAATGTGGAAAATATTATCCGTGTGGGATCGGCAGGAGCGGTCTCAAAGGATATTAAAATCAGAGATGTAGTCCTAGCTCAAGGGGCATGTACAGATTCCCTAGTGAATCGTCAGCGTTTTAATAATTTTGATTTTTCCGCTATTTCTGATTATGGCTTGCTTGCAAAAGCTCATGAAAACGCTAATAAGTTGGGAATAGATGTCCATGTAGGGAACGTCTTTTCCGCAGATTTATTTTACACGCCGAATTTTGATTTTTTCAATAAAATGGCGTCAATGCAAATCCTATGCGTAGAAATGGAGGCCGCAGGCTTGTTCGGTGTAGCCGCCGAGTGCCATAAAAAAGCCCTAGCGATTTTAACAATCAGCGATCATATTATCACAGGCGAACAAACATCAAGCGAAGAACGTGAAAAGACATTCACTGATATGATGAAAATCGCCCTACAAACCTCTTAGGAATGGGGAAAAGCAGTCATTCAGCGTCCTTAAGGCATACTTATGTATGGGGGTATACACCCCGTATGCCTTAAGAACACTGACTAACTGCTTTTCCCCATTCCTAACGGAATTGTGGGGAAGTAGTCATTCAAGCTATTTCTTAAGGCATACTTATGTATGGGGGTATACACCCCGTATGCCTTAAGAACGCTGAATGACTGCTTTTCCCCATTCCTAACGGAATTGTGGGGAAGTAGTCATTTGAGAGAGCTGATATAAATATTTATTTAGGGTTTTTATGGAAGAACAGAGTAAAAAAGATCAAAATTCTAAGCAAGCGGAAGTTATTTCCTTTGGTTGTCGTTTGAATTCCTTTGAGTCGGAAATCATGAAAGAGCATGCCATAAGGGCGGGTTTGAAAGATAATGTTGTGGTTTTCAACACTTGCACGGTAACCAACGAGGCTGTAAGACAATCACGTCAGTCAATTCGCAAGTATAAAAAGGAACATCCGCAAACCCATATTATCGTAAGTGGATGTGCTGCACAAGTTAATCCAGATGAATACGCAAGCATGAGCGAAGTTTCTGCCATTTGGGGAAATAAGGAAAAAATGGACCAAGCAAGCTTTATTAATCTTGCTAAAAACATAAACGCCATAAATAATGACGATCCGATAATCCATGTGAGCGATATTTTGGATGATAATACTAATATTGACTTTTTATCGCCTGAAAACTTCCAAGATAAATCAAGAGCTTATGTGCAAATACAACAGGGGTGTAATTATTTTTGTACCTTTTGTATTATTCCTTATGCTCGTGGGAAATCTAAAAGTTTAGCCAGTGATACGGTTATCGAAAAAATATCTCAAGTGATAAATCAAGGCTTTAATGAAGTGATTCTAACTGGCGTTGATCTCACATCTTGGGGGATCGATTTCACGGATGAAAACCAAGAGAAAACTCTTACAGAGAACGCTCTTACAGAAAATACTCTTACAGAAAATACTTTTGTAGGACTGCTAAAAAAGATCTTTAAAGAACTGCCACAACTGAAACGTTTAAGATTATCATCGCTTGATCCTGCTTGTGTAAGTGATGAATTGATAGATCTTTTTAAAACCGAACCAAGACTCATGCCATTTGTTCATCTTTCCATGCAAGCGGGCGAAGATCTCACATTAAAGCGTATGAAAAGACGTCATTCATCTCAAGATCTCATAAATATAGTCGAAAAACTTCGCACAGCCAATGGGAATATTTCCATTGGTTGCGATATAATCGCAGGCTTTCCCACAGAAACACAAGAGATGTTCAATAAAACTTGTAAAACCGTTGAAACTATGGATATCCAATGGGGTCATGTCTTTCCTTACTCGGCTCGCCACGGTACACCAGCCAGCAAAATGCCCCAAGTAGACGGCACAACAAAAAAATCTCGAGCAAAAATTCTCCGTGATATCATGGCAGAATCCCAACTTAGATTCCTAAAAAAACAACTCAATACCACAACCCAAATCGTCCTAGAAGATAACAACAAAGGCCACAGCGAAAACAACTGCCTTATCCATTTAGAAAATATCAGCCAATCTGATCCCTTAGAAAAAGGCCTGATATATGATGTGCTAATAACTAAGCTAATTGAAAATAAACTCTATGGCAAGATTATACTCTAAATTATTCCATATTGTATGTTATGCGACAATAAGATAAAAATATTTACAATCCCCTTTTTACTCTGATATAAATTTACTTAATTTGGTATTTTTCGTGATTGGATAGGGGTTGGATGGCCCATTTGATTTGGGTGGTTTTGGAGGTTATGGGGATTGTGATTTCCATTCGGAGGTTGCGTTTTAGTCGCCATTTTTCGCAGGCATTTACGCCTTCTAGGATGTTGATATCGTGGAAGTTGCAGATGAATTTCATTTGGCTACCGTTTGGCAGGATGAAGATCACAATATTATCGCCTTTTTCGAAAAGGACAGCTATATCTGGGTGGATGTGAAAGTTAAGAATTGCGTTGTGGGGTTTGGGTTTTGCTAGGAGTTGGGTCGGGGTGGTTAGGAGTTCTTCGCCTGTTAGGGATGTTTTGGTGGTATCCATGAATAGTCGGCGTTGATACATGAGACCGTATTCATTCATGAAACCATCGTGGGCGTATTCTAACCATAGATTATTATTGTGTGCCAGTTGCGATCCTTGGATGTTGCGTGGGGATCTGATTATGATACCTTTTTTGTTGATGTCCGTATGTTCGAAATCGTCAATTGATAATGTGTTGTGAGCGACCGATTGTCTTAAGCCGTCTTGCCACCCTTGGGGTAGCCATTCTTGATATCCGCAGTTTTGGAATACTACGTGATTTTCATAAGATAATTCGATCCCACCTGTTCCATTGAATGGGATGTATTTATCAACCCTATGGGGGGCTTGGGGGTAGCCCACATCGGCGATGATTTTCATGTGTTGATTTTCTAAGCACATGAATCCAGTATAAGGAGCAATGTACGGAGCTTTCTCCTGCGGTTTATCTTGTGATTTATCCTGTGCTTTTTCTTGGTTTTCTTCGCCGATTATGAGAGTTTTTAAGGCGTCATTTATGATATCTTGCCCCTTATCGCTCCCATTAAAGCATACTAATTCGCCATTTTTATGGATCATTAGGTGGGCCACTTGTTTTACTCTTGTGAGAATGGTATTTAGGGCGATTTCCGAATCGAAGTTGCTTTGATCGATGTAGGTTTTTATGGAAAGTAAGGCTTTAAATACGATGACTTGGATTCGTGGATTTCGTAAACAGTATCCGCCATCTGGATAGAATTGCTCTTGTAAAATGGTTAAAAGTTTAGTGCGTAAATAGTTCGGATACTCGCCTTTTGCATGTAAATAAAATCCTAAAAGAAATTGTACTGCCAGTAATTCGGTTACGCCTGTTAGAGTTGGGAGTATGAATTTGATGTGTCTTTTATGGCTGAAAACTATGGAATATAGAACTGGATCTGTGGGGCTTGTGTTGTTTTCGCTTAGCATATACCAAGCATTTAACACGGCTATCCCACGTTTTACTGCACGATCGGCACTCCAGCTATAAACATATTTGTTCCATTTTTGCGACCATGCTCTAAGCATATATTTAGCAGTGGCTGCGGATTCTTTTGTTCCTGCTTGAGCAAGATCGTTTAACCATTCGAATGTATGATAATAATTTTGTGCGGTTTTATTGCCTTGTCTTGGAGCTAATATGCCATTTGTTAGAGTGATATATTCTTCGGTAACTGGCAAACGTCCAGTATTTGTCAACTCTAAGCCACGTTCTAGATCGCCAATGAAATCTAGCTTGCTAAATGAGTATTTAAATTTGTATATCTTACCTGTAAGTATGAATCTTTTATATAGGGGGAGTTTGTGGATACTTCTTCTTATGAAAGCAAAAAAAGGTATGGTTTCTTTATGTAAGAACCATGAACCCTTTTCTTTTGTGTGTGTTTCATAACTTAAGTTTGATGACATTGTGTGATATCTGTTTTAATATTGTGTATTAGTGTGAATAACAAAGTGGATTTAAAATGAACCTGGTTGCATTGTATCAAAAAGAAAGGCGATTTCTTCTGGTAGATCTATACTAATAGGATTGGCATTGTTTCTTGCGGTGTTAGTTTTGATCTGTAAACCGATTCCCCTGATCGTATCGCCTGCCCAATCGAGCATGACAACCACAAAGGACGGAGTGGAGGTTTGTTTTGCTTTGTTGGAATATTGAAAGATCCCATCGGCAAGAACTTCTAAGATACCGCTAATGTGTCCGCCATTTGTGGTATTATAATCGATGTTTCCAGTTTCTCGCAACTGGTTGGCGATTCGATTATAGAAATCTAAGGCCTTTCGCATTTTTGGAGTAACATCATTTAGATGATTTTTCATTATATCATCAATATATGATTTAATGGCTATGGAAAGAATTTTAGCACCTAAATTTTTTGGAAGTTGTTCATTCATTATCACAGTACCTTTTTTATGCGACTATCACATTTAAGAATTCTACTTAATATTTATTATACTTAATAATTACGCTCGATTATTATACTCAATAATTACACTTGATAATTACGCTTGATAATTACCCCTAACTATTTCTTTTAAGGAACAATTAGGGGCAGTAAGCTTTAAGTATTGGCGGATAATACCATCATCATTTGACGGCCTTCACGTTTTGCTTTTTGATCCACTTTATATTCCACTTCGGCAGTGGTTAGATCATCTGTAATACGCTTTAGAGTATTTAAGCCTAACTCGGGATGTTCGGCTTCACGCCCACGGAAACGTAAAGAAACTTTTACTTTATTGCCTTCGTTTAAGAATTTTACTACTCTTTTGTATTTTACAATATAATCGTTTTCTTCAATACGTAAGCTTAGTTTTACTTCTTTAACGCTAACAACTTTTTGGTTTTTCTTAGCTTCTGACTTCCTTTTTTGTAAGGAATATTTATATTTACCATAGTCGATAATCTTACACAGAGGTGGTTCGGCATTTGGTGAAACTTCGATGAGATCCAAGCCAACGCCTTCGGCACGTAAAAGGGCATCCTTAGTAGGAACTACACCAATCATTTCGCCATTTTCGTCAATCAAGCGGATTTCTGTTTCATTAATATCTCTGTTAATTCTAGGACCATCATTTGGTTTTTTTTGAGATTGCGGACTACGAGCTATAACACCCTCCCTAATTTTATAATATTGTTTGATATAGTCATATGATATAATATATTTAAAGAAAAATCAAACATTAAAATTTATTTAATTAAAAAAATTTCAATATTCAAATCTTTTACGTGTGAATAAAAGATTTAAATATCTAGATTTTACTATTTAAGACAATGAGTTAGTGAAATATGTCGGCATGATATCTTCACGCATATTCAAGCCGATATTAAATGGCCCACTTGCCTCTTTTACTAAAGTTTGAATTGCATCATCAAGACTCATTAGCGTTTGATCCTTAGAACCAAGACGGCGAATGGATACTTGATTGGATTCTTGCTCTTTTTCTCCCACTGTTATAATCACTGGGATTTTACGTCTACTATTTTCACGGATCTTATAGCCGATTTTCTCATTGCGGAAATCTGTTTCCACTACCAAGCCCGCTTTTGCTAACTTCTTAGCCACTTCTTGCCCATAAGAATCCGTTGAATTGGTAATAGTGCAAACCGTAGCTTGTAAAGGAGCTAACCACAATGGGAGATTTCCTGCATAGTTTTCGATCAAGATCCCAACAAAGCGTTCCATAGATCCTAAAATGGCTCTATGAATCATTACAGGATGTTTCTTTTCTCCTTGTTCATCGATGTATGTGGCGTTAAAGCGTTCTGGTAACATGAAATCAAGTTGAATTGTTCCACATTGCCAATCACGTCCGATAGCGTCGGTTAGAACGAATTCCAGTTTCGGTCCGTAGAAAGCTCCTTCCCCTTGGTTATATTCCAACTTAATGCCGTAGCTTTCTGTAGCAGAACGGAGAGCGTTTTCGGCTTCTGTCCATACATCATCCGTACCGATACGTGTTTCAGGACGATCGGAAAACTTCACACGGATATTTTCAAAGCCCATATCCTTATAGACTGTGAAAATCATATCAATGGATTCTTTAATGGCAGAGTCCACCTGTTCGGTTGTGCAATAGATATGAGCGTCATCTTGAGTGAAAGCACGCACACGCATAATACCATGTAATGATCCTGATGACTCTTTTCTAAAAACAGAACCGAACTCACTTAATTTAAATGGTAAATCTCTGTAAGATTTTAAACCATTATTATAAACAATCATACTTCCCGGACAACTCATGGGCTTAATGGCTAGAACCTTATGATCATCGCCTGTTAGGAACATGTTATCTTGGAACTTTTCCCAATGGCCTGATTTTTCCCATAATGCACGATCGGCGATTTGGGGAGTGTTAACTTCAAAGTATCCGTTAGAATCCAGACGTTTACGCATGTAGTTTTGGATCTTGCGGTAAAGAATGTGTCCACGTGGATGCCAGAATACTGCACCAGGAGATTCTTCGTGAACACTAAAGAGATCCATTTCACGCCCTAGTTTACGGTGATCTCGTTTTTCAGCTTCTTCCAACATGGTAAGATACTTCTTAAGATCTTTTTTGTTGCCCCAAGATGTACCATAAATACGTTGTAACATGGGATTGTTAGAATCTCCACGCCAGTAAGCACCTGCTAACTTGGTTAGTTTAAAGCCGTCGCCAATGAATTTAGTGGATGGTAGATGAGGACCTCGGCAAAGATCAGCGAAATCGCCTTGCTTGTATAGGCTTATGGTTGTACCTTCTTCTATTGCAGAAATAAGTTCTACTTTATATTCTTCGCCTTGGGCTTTGAAGAATTCAATGGCCTTTTCTCGAGAAATTTCTTCACGCTCGATTTTAAGATCAGCATGAACAAGTTCGGTCATTTTCGCTTCCAGCTTTTCCAAATCTTCAGGAGTGAAAGAGCGATCAAAGGCGAAATCGTAATAGAAACCGTCATCAATAATTGGACCTATGGTAACTTGGATCTTATCCTTAAAGAGTGCCTTAGCCGATTGGGCTAGTAAATGGGCAGTGGAATGGCGTATTATTTCCAAACCCTCTTTATCTTTTAATGTGATAATTTGTACCGTTGAATCCGTTTTGATGTTCGTGTGTAAATCTTTTAATTGATTATCTACTTTTATTGCGATTGCTTGCTTAGATAAACTTTTTGATATACTTAATGCTAAATCGTATCCCGATATAGGATTCTCAAACTCACGGCTACTGCCATCTGGTAATGTTATAGATACCATGGACTATATTATCTCCATTAATAGAAAAATTATTATAATATTATATTATATTTACTGCAAATATCATTCCAACCCCTTGGGGTTTGTGGTAAATAAAAGCTTAGTAACTTATGTAATGGTATCATTTAAATCATTTTTTGTCAAATAGTTTTTCATGGCATTTGATTTTAGAAAATTAATTTATCTCGGAGAGTTTGGGGGATCATGGTTGGTTTGTTGTTTTTGTTAATATAGGCTATTTTCACATCCATGGAAAATAAGAGAGTGTTATTTTCATGATCGTCTATTTTAGCGTTTAATTTGTAGATTAACTGCTCGAAAAGAATATAGGATTTTCTCATGTGCTTGATTTTAGTTTTAATAAGTAAAGTATCTTCTAAAATGGCAGGGCTTTTATATTTCGCTTCAAGACCTGCCACCACAAATAAGGGTTGATCTGGAGATTGCTTAAGATCAGCATAGGTTATTTGAGCGATGTGTAAGCAATCAGTTCTTGCACGTTCGCATATTTTTATGTAATTTGTGTGATACATAATGCCACCGCTATCGGTATCATCAAAATATACTTTATATAACATGCTATGTTCGTGATTGTTTATTCTGCCGTCTATGAGAATTTCGTGAGATTGTGTCATTGTCTGTTATCCTTTATCTGTTATCTGTTATTTGTTATCTTTATTGTGATTATTTATATTGTGATCGAATGGAAGTTGTTGGAATTCTGTTGCTGATTGGAGATTTGAGCGAATCACTGCTCCGCCTTGGACATGGGGTGGAAGATCTTCGATTTTTCCCTCTTCGGATACAGGACGAGCAGGAAAGCGAGTTTGAGATATGGCTCTATCATATAGGATGATCCCCCCTGCTAAGCTAACATTTAAGCAAAATTTAGTGGGAATCTTCACAATGTGATCACACATTTCTATAGTCTCTTGCGAGAGATTGCCACGTTCTGGCCCTAGGATATATACGGCATTGTTGGGGTGCTTAAAGGACGGTAATTCTATGGCGTCATCTGTGAGTTCAACGCCGACTATTTTGGTATTTTTTGGTAAAATCACTTGTTGCCAATCTGCGAATTCATAAAAAGGTATACTTTTATGAGTTGCCGAAGTATCAACTCTTTTGCCCTTTTTACCACGATAATCAGCCCCAACAGTAAAGACAAAACTTGCTCCGAAAGCGTTGGCTGTTCTAAATATTGCTCCTGCATTATAGGGCTTGGTTATACCCTCGACTCCAACGCCAAAAAATCCTCGCATTATATATGAATCTCCGTAATTTTTATGATCTATAGAAAAATTATAACATTTTGTTTGTAAATTTTCTCTAAATGTGGCAAAATAAGATAATAGAATCATAGAATCTTAAAGCTGTGAAATCAAGTCAAGTGCTATTAAAAAAACTTACAACTTACACTTTACATATAGGATCTTAAACCATGAAATTTTTACTTGCTGGCGACCCAAATAAAGAATTTTTAATTCAAGCGATTGAAAAATTAAAAACCATACCCCATGAGGCTATTATCTACGATGGCGATTTCTTTCAAACGGAAATCTGTTATGATTTCCTTAGATTGGAAACATTCGTAAAAGATAACTGCATTAATTATCTCATCGACGCAACCAACGACGATAACCCAACCGTAGCAAAAAACTTCTTTAGTATCTCCCATACTTTAGGGATAAAATCTGCACGTTTAGAATCGCCGAAATTTTGGCATAATCCGTATATGACCGCCTTTCCCCATGTGCAGGCGGTGGGCGAGGCCTTAAATACTCTATCCGAACTCGGCACAACCATGTTAGCCCTTAAAGCTCAAGATATTCAAGATTTATCCATATATTTCGATGAGAATTTCAATTACGATCTCGCTCCCAATGAGAACATCAAACCCACAATCCTCCTAGCATGTAAGGACGGTATGGGACACATTAACGACGATATAACCAACGTGGCAAAATTAACCGAACCAACCGAATCAACCGAATCAGCAAACAAGCAAGAACAAGAACCAACCGCCCCAAATGATCACACTCTTTCCAAATTCGCCATTGTTAAACAAGTCCAAGATTTTTTACCCAATAGCTTGGAAAATATGGACGAACTCTACAAAACATATAACTTCAACGGCCTAGTAGTGAACGACATCGACTCACCTAATGAAACAATCGTCGCCGACTGGGCCATTAGAAACAAAATTCAAACCATGTGCATATACAAAGAAAACGACGAACCAATCAAGACATTTTTTGATATCATCTCTTTAATTAATTATTTAAATGATCGTGAGTAAAAAAACTATTCGGCTTGTTTGATCTATTTGCATTGTGATGTTCTTACTATATTATAATAGGATAGGATATGATATGATATGATATGATAGAACATCACACCACAAATAGAAATGGTTGCTTTAGATTGTCTGGGTTTTATTTTTGCTGGCCGAAAGTAGGTATATAATGGATATGTGTAAACCTACTTTAAGTATGTATTAGTAAAACAATTGTTTTGATATTCATTGTATTTTATTAAAGTATATTTAAATTAGTGATATATATGTTTATATTATGGTTCATGTTAGGCCAGCAAAAATAATAATAACTGGAATCAAAAAACATTCATATTTTTAATGTTAGAGAGTTAAGCGAATCACTTGTGAGATGGTAATATTCATGTAATTGTATTTAGATAGTTGTGAGAATAGGCTAATATACTGTTAAAAGGATCTATAAATTGGGGATCGTTTTAATTTTATCTTCTCAATAAATATGATGAAATAAGAGAAAAAATACTATATGGTAAAAAAAAGTTAGTAAAAAAAATAAAAGTATATTATAAAGTAAAGAAATAAAAATATTATTGAAAACAACTATTTATAAGACCAGTTTTAAAGCAGTAAATTAAATACTTAAAAAAACTCATAAAGTCAAAGAATTAAAACTATTGACAGCATGGCCTATTTATTATATGATTTACAAGGTAGTAAGTTATTTTGCATTAATAAAACAAATTAAAGTTATCGAGAATAGCTCAATAATTTTATCTACTTTATGCTTAATATAAAAAAATAAACCAAATAGAAAGAGTTTATCATGAAACAATTAGATCAATTCATGAATCTCATAAGGTTTATATTAGAAAAATTTCTAATGTGCTTTATGGGTTTTATGGTATTAACTGTTGTATGGCAAGTTTTTACAAGATTTGTTATACACGATCCTTCAACCTTTACAGACGAACTGTCGAGATATTTACTTATCTGGATTGGGATTTTAGGTGGTGCTTATACATTTATAATTAAACGTCATTTAGCATTAGAAATATTTTTAATGAAATTACCAGAACGCACTGCAAAAAGATTTGCTTTAACTACACTTATTAATTTAGTAGTAGTTTTATTTACAGCTATTTCTTTTATATATGGCGGTTACACTTTAACAAAAGCTACCTTATTACATCATCAAACCTCTCCAGGGTTGGCGATTGGTACACATCATTTATTAATGGGCTATATTTACGTAATCATTCCGATTTCTGGAGTTCTTATCATCATGTATGCTCTTTATGATATACTTGAAAGTTTTTTTGAGATAGGTAAACCACTAAAAGAAGACGGGGTGTTAAAATGACTTTAATGGACATTATGTTTACTCAATCATTTATTGATAACATGCCCGATGGCTTAGCGGATGCAATGCCAGCTATTGTATTATTTGTAACCCTTGCAATATTCCTATTAATGGGCGTGCCAATTGCCTTTGCTATCGGTATTTCTGCCTTTTTTACAATATTTTTAGATTTTCCTTTAGATAAAGTATCGGCTTTAGTATCTCAACATTTAGCTAGTGGTTTGAATAACTTCGCTATGTTAGCCTTGCCATTCTTCATATTTGCAGGAAACCTCATGAATCGGGGCGGATTAGCTAAAAGATTAATTAATTTCGCCATGATTTTAGGGGGAAAACTTCCTGGATCTCTAGCACACGTTAACGTTATCGCTAATATGATGTTTGGATCTCTTTCAGGTTCGGCGGTGGCAGCAGCGGCAGCTATCGGCGGAATCGTAGGCCCTCTTCAAGATGACCAGAAATATCCTAAGGATTTCTCTTGTGCGGTTAACGTGGCTTCTTGCCCATCAGGCTTATTGATACCACCGTCTAACATTTTGATTTTGTATGCACTTGTGAGTCAAACATCGGTACAATATCTATTCTTGTCAGGTTATTTACCTGGTATTCTTATGGGTGTAGGAATTATGGTCGGTATTTTGATTTTTGGTAAAAAGTTCAAAGTTCCACAAAAGAAAATTAAGTTGGAAAAATCTGTATGGCAGACCACAATAGAAGCTTTCCCAAGCTTGTTTATGGTTGTGATCATCATGGGTGGTATCGTATGGGGTGTATTCACTGCCACCGAGGCCTCTGCAATTGCGGTAGTATATAGTTTAGTTTTAGGCTTTGCTTATAAAGAACTAAAATTAAAAGATTTACCTGCCACTTTAATAGATAGTGTTGTTACAACATCAATCGTATTATTAATGATTGCTACTTCTTCAATTCTTTCTTATGCCATGACTTATGCTGATATTCCGTCAGCCATTGCAAGTATGATACTTGCTTTTTCTAAAAATCCTATTATTATCATGATATTAATAAATATTATTTTATTAATAGTTGGTACTTTTATGGATATGGCCCCTGCGGTACTAATATTTACACCAATATTCTTACCTATGGCAAAACATTTAGGCGTTGATCCTCTTCACTTTGGTATCATTATGGTATTTAATCTGTGTATTGGTATTTGTACCCCACCTGTGGGAACTGCCTTATTTGTGGGTTGTAGTATTTCTAGGGTGCAATTAAGTTCAGTAGTTAGAAAGCTTATGCCATTATTTGTCATTATGCTTATAACACTTGTCATTGTTAACGCAATTCCTGGGATTGCCTTATGGTTACCAAAAATTTCAGGTTATACTGGATAACTTTTCAACACAATTTAATTAATTGATTAATTAATTTTAAAATAACTTAACTATCTTTTTTAAACATTTTTATAAACACAATTTTTTCGGAGAATATATTATGAAAAAAATTCTATTAACATCTTTAGTAACAGCAGGAGCTTTGGCTTTTGCTACAGTTTCAATGGCAAAAGTATATAAATTGGCTGATGCTGATCCAGCTACTCACCCTGTGAATATGTCATTTTCTTGGTTGAAAACACAACTAAAATCAAAAGCTCGTATGAGAATTAAGGTATATCCTAATTCTGTATTAGGTAGTGATGATCAACTTATGCAAATGCTACAAAATGGTACTCTTACATTTGCAAATGTAAGTGCTGGTGTTTTAGAATCTTTTTCTAAAGAATATAAAGTGCTATCTTTACCATACTTATATAAAAATGTTGATCAATATCATAGATTTTTAAATAGTCCAATTGCTAAAAAAATTCTAGCGTCATCAAGAAAAGATGGCTTTATCGGTCTTGCATTCTTAGACGGTGGTTCTCGTAGTTTCTATGCTGACAAACCAATTAGAACACCTAAAGATTTAAAAGGCTTAAAAGTTAGAGTTCAAAATTCGCCAATTACAATTGATATGATCAAAGCAATGGGAGCTACTCCTGTGCCACTTCCTTACGGTGATATATATTCGGGCTTACAACAAGGCGTTGTAGATGCTGCCGAAAATAATATTCCAGGTTACTACTCTGCTCGCCACTACGAAGTGAAAAAAGTTTTCTCTGAAAACGCTCACACAATGCAACCTTATGTATTTCTTGTTTCTACAGAAATTTGGGACAAACTTCCTAAAAGTAAACAAAAAATCATCAGAGAACTTGCAAAAGGCGTTTCTGAACAACAGATCAAGAACTGGGCTTCATACTCTGTAACCGCTAAGAAGAGTTTAGCTAAAGGTGGAGTTAAATTCGTTAAACCTAACGTAGCATCATTCAAAAAAGCAGTTAAACCTGTATATACTAAGTTCTTCAAAGAAAATCCAAGCCTAAAACAACTGGTTCTAGATATTCAAAAAACTAAATAATTTATAACCATAATTTATTTTATTTATAACTTAAAAAAAAGAGAGCAACTAAAATTTTAGTTACTCTCTTTTTTCTATCTTTTTTCTTCTATCTTTTCTTATACTCTTTTTAGTTTCTTCTTTTAGTTATTTATCTAATTTAGCGATATATTCTTTTACAATGTTGATATATGGTATGTTGTCTTTGTCTTTTGTAAGGCGTTGTATTCTGTCTGGTTTTTTCATGTCTCGGATGATTTTTTCTTTACGACCGTCTAGGAATTTGGGGTTGATATTATGAGCAAGGCAAAAACCAAATGCTAAAGTAGCACCATCGGCATTGAGTAAGGCTTGTTGTTCTTTGGATAATGATGACCAAGCTCCTGTGGCATGTTCCCTATAGAAATGTGTGATTTTATCTCTGTATCCAACCTTGCCATATACTAAAAATATGAAATATATACCGCCGTCATCTCGTAAGAATACGGGATATTGATCGAAATTTATGACATTTCTATAAAGTGTGCTACCTGTTTGAGACCAATGGGAATTGTCTGTAATTATATTTTCGTGTTGGCGTACTTTGTCTTTAGTGTGCCAATAATGGGAATCATATACTGCTATGCAGTCTTGATTTTTTTCTAAGAAGTCATATTGTTCTTGTAGTTTGTTTTCGTCGACCCAATAATCATCGCCCTCAAGTAAGGCGATGTATTGAGTATCTATATTTTTTAAGGCAATATCGTAATTTATCACTGTACCGTTTTCATCAATCCCTAGATTTTTATTAGGACGTTGGACTTTAATGAATGGATACTTTTTAGCGTATTCTTGAATAATTTCGAAACTACCGTCCGTACTATGATCATCGGCAATCAGTAATTGATAGGGAAAATTTACTTTTTGCATGATTATGGAATCCAAAGACTCCTTGAGAAATTCTTGCATGTTATATACTACCAATAATACAGTAAGTTTAAACTTATCATTGGTTTTGTAAAAATCTTGTTGTTTTAACATGATGTTTTCTATTCCCTTTTATTTTTTCATTATGTACGCTTTGTTAATTCATAATAGTATACGCATATGAAGAATAATGCAAGTAAAAAACATAATATAATACAATTGTTTTGTTATGTTATTTTATTTTGTGTACCTTAATTGATTCTATTGTGTATTTATCTGATTTTAATTTATCCTTTTTTGCAGGCTTTACCATGTCGGTTGAGAAGTAGCGGAAAAAATTATCGGCAAAAACGGTTACTACGGTATCATTGGGATGTTGCTTGGCGATCTCTAAAGCTCCCATGAGATTTGCTCCTGATGAAATACCAACGCCAACCCCATGGCTTGAAAGCTTTTTCGCCATTGCGATAGCTTCTTCATCATCTACAGAAATGATATTTTTAATCTTCTCAAGATCCATTAATGCAGGGATGAAATCATCAACAATTCCTTGAATTCTGTGGCTACCTGCTTTCTTGCCTTTATTGGTTAGAATCGGCGAGTTGGCAGGCTCTAAGGCGTAGCATATTGTATGATTTTCGCTGATACTTTGGAAATATTCGTTACATCCCATAATCGTCCCACCTGTTCCCATACCAGCGATGAAATGTTGGGGGATTTTATGGAGTGCTTTTAATTGCTTTAGGATTTCTGGAGCAGTGGTTTCCTTGTGGGCAAGGGTGTTGCATGGATTGGAAAATTGATCAGGATAGTAAGCATTATTTTTTTCTTCTATCTCTCTGGCCACTTCAAGCGAGCGTAAAAATCCGCCGTCTTCTTTTGAGATCTTAATGAGATTAGCACCATATAAAGCGATTGAATTATAACGCTCTTGCGATAACCAATCGGGCATAACTATGGTTATTTTATGACCCAATAGAGATGAAAGAGCAGTTAGGGCAATTCCTGCATTTCCGCTTGTCATCTCAACAATTTCTTGACCAATTGCCAGCTTGCCATTTTTATAAGCTTCCCTTAACATATAAAAAGCCATGCGATCTTTAATTGATCCTGATAGGTTTTTCGCTTCGTATTTGGCGTATATGGTGTAAATTTTATTATCTAGATCCTTTATTGCTAATTCAAGTAGGGGAGTATCAAAAATTAAACCTTTGATGTTTTCTAGCTTTTGTAATTGTGCTTGCTTTTGATCTTGCATATGTACTACTCTTTCTTAGTTATTGCTTGTTCTTGTTAGCTGGATTTCTATTCTTTACGGAAATGAAAAGCAGTGTAAAAGATAGGAAATGAAAATGATTTCATCTATTACCTTAACATAAAAGATCTACTTTTACAATTCATTTTTTACAAATATAAAGTTTTTTTCGCTTGGTCTTTGAATTTATACTCTAATTTATAATATAAAATATCTGCTAATGGTCCAATAGCTAAAATTTCATATTATATTGTGGTATTTGTCTGGATTGCTATGAATAGATATGAATGTATGGATTGTACATTATCTTGCATGAAAATATTTTTCTCTTGTAAAATAAAATACTTTATGATATCATAAAAGATTAAATAAATAGTATTATGTATTTTTAAAAAGTGAGGATATAACATGCAAGCTAAGGCCATATACGTAGAGGGATCAATCTACAAACATTTGCTAACTCTTGCATTCTTGGGAGTCGTAAGCTTAACTTCTCGCTTTTTTATTGACGCTTTAAACGTATACTTTGTTGGCTTATTACCCCATAAGGTTATCTTAATAAGTGCCATTGGGGTTTCTCAAGGTTATACTCTATTATATTTCGCCTTTTGTGTTTCTGCAAGCATAACAATTGGGATGAGAGTGGGATATTTATACGGTTTAGGAAAATTTAAAGAGGGTAAAATCGTATTTACTAATCTGATATTTACCTTTTTTGTCTTCTCTTTTCCCTTAGCTATTATGGCGAATCTTTTGGCCCCTTACTACTTTAAAGCCTTGGGAGTTCCGCCTGAAATTATGGCTCATGCGGTGGTGTATACTCGGATCATGTTATCGGCTTGCCCTGTATTGATGTTAGCGGTAACATCCAATCCAGGTCTTGCAATTATCGGTAGGCCCCATGTGGGTACGCTTGGTATGGTTGTCTATAGCTTACTAGATGCGATGATTACTTATACTTTAATGCTTCACTTTAATTACGGTCTTGTGGGCTTGGCGATTGCCAATGTGATAGGGCGTTCGGTTTTGGTGTTAATAGTATGGTATCCGTTAATTCACAATAGGGCGTTATTTGATAAGGTTAAATTCTATCGCTTATGGTATGATTTAAAAAAATCCTTAAATCTATTTTTACCTACTTTTGTTAGTCAATTCGCCACTTTGTTATTCGTAACTATCGCCAATACATTTTTGATGAAATATGATCCTGCAATTTTAGCAGGATACATTGCCATATCAAAAATTGCCCCCTTATCCTATTGTTTTGTATTTGTTTTAGGTGGAGCGTTTTCAACGGTTTTTTCTCAAAATCTCGGAGCAAAAAACATCCCAAGATTATATGAAAGCATTCGTAAAACTATTATTCTTGGCTCGATAAATGTGATTTGCGTTACTATTGTGTTGGGGATCTTTAAACATAATTTAATAAGTATCTTCAAAGTTCAGCCGAAAGCTTATGATTTCTTTGATACTTTTATTTATATTAACGGATATTTTTATATTTTCTTAACTATATCAAATGTTTTCACAGGAGTATTGCAGAATATCAGAAAGGCCATATACGCTACTATCATTAATCTTTTGCGTGCAACCGTAGGATCTGTATTTTTTCTTTGGCTTGCACAAATATACTTCGGTGCAAAAGGAATCCTATTAGGTGGATGTGCCAGTAGTGCCGTTTTTGCTATTATATTAGCCATTACAGGTCTGATCATGCTTAAAAAAGCACTAAATAATTCAGCTGAGTCTGTTAATCATTCTAAAAGTTAGGATCATTTTAAAATATTTTTGTAAAAGATTTTTGTAAAAACATATTGCAAAATAAAATATATTTGCTATAATAAATCATTAGATAAATAAAAAATTAAATGCTTTACAAAATATACGGAGAAAAAATAATATGTCGCAAAAAGCCATATATATACAAGGGTCAATTTATAAACATCTGCTAACTCTTACATTTTTGGGAATCGTTGGCTTGCTTTCTCGCTTTTTAATTGATGCGATAAATATATATTTTGTTGGTTTACTACCCAATAAAATAATATTGATTAACGCCATAGGGGTTTCGCAAGGATACACATTTTTCTTCTTTGCTTTTTCCATTACCGCCACCATAACCATTGGTATGAGAGTGGGATTCTTATACGGATCTGGAAAATTTAAGGAAGGTAAAACCGTCTATTCAAACTTGATATTTGCTTTTATGTTGCTTTCGATTCCCCTAACGATTTTGGCGGATCTGCTAGCTCCTTATTACTTTCGAGCATTGGGGCTTGGGGGCGATGTAATGCCCTATGCTTTATTATATACTAGAATTATGTTAACGGCTTATCCTACCTTGATTTTAGGGATGATGGCGAATTCAGGGCTGGCGATTATCGGTCGCCCCCATGTGAACTCATTCGGTATGGTGGTTTATAGCGTGGTTGACGCCGTTCTTACTTACATCCTAATGATTCATTTTGATTACGGAATCGTCGGGATGGCCATTGCGAATATTGTGGGGCGTGTGATTTTGATCTTTATTGTGTGGTATCCGTTAATTCATAAAAAGACCTTGTTTGATAGGGTTAAATATTATCGAGTCTGGTATGATTTAAAAAGATCCTTAAATCTATTTTTACCCACCTTATTTAGTCAGTTGGCGAATGTGGCTTTTTTTACCATAGCGAATAAATTCTTGATGAAATATGATCCGAGTATTTTAGCGTGTTTCATTGCTATTGTGAAAATATTCCCCTTGGCATATTGTTTCGATTTCGCCCTAGGTGGATCATTTTCCAATGTATTTTCGCAAAATTTCGGAGCAAAAAATATCCCTAGATTATATGAAACCATTAGAAAGGCCGTAACTCTTGGTGTGGTAAATGTCTTAATTGTTACTGTTTTGTTAGGAATTTTCAAACAAAATCTTATTGATATCTTCCATATTCAAGCAAAAGCCTTTGATTTCTTCGACGCTTTTATCTATATTAACGGATACTTTTACGCTTTCATAGCCATATCGAACATTTTCACAGGAGTATTACAAAATATTCGCAAAGCCATGTATGCCACAGTCATCAACATCATAAGTACAACCGTAGGATCTATATTTTTTCTCTGGATAGCTCAAATATATTTCGGTGCAAAGGGTATAATATTGGGCGGATGTGCCAATACTCTAGTATTTTCTACCATTTTAACCATTACAGGCCTGATAATGCTTAGAAAAGCAGTACGAAACCCAAATTATATGGATAAAGTACGAGTTCGCTAATAAGAACTGTGTAAAATGAGCTAATATGCACCTTAGTTTAGGGCTTATGTAGACGTGAGTACACGTCGCTAAGGCACTAACTCATTTTCCCCAGTTCTTAGGCTGTTTTTCTTGTTTCTGGGGGAGGGTAAATTTGTATCTGTAGATATAATATATGTATATAAAAATATAATTTTTTTAGCTCTTGTAATATATAATTTTTATGCTATAATTTATTATCAAACCAATTCAATAATATAATATAATATATATTAAGACATTAAAGGATCATACATGTCAACTAAAGCCATATACGTACAAGGATCAATCTATAAACATCTTCTTAATTTGACGTTTTTGGGGATAGTGGGGTTGATTTCTCGTTTTCTAATTGACGCTATAAATATCTATTTCGTTGGTCTACTGCCCAATAAAGTGATCTTGATTGACGCCATTGGGGTTTCGCAAGGATATTCATTTTTATTCTTTGCGGTGGCTATTACTGCTAGTATAACAATTGGTATGCGAGTGGGTTTTTTATATGGTTTGGGAAAGTTTAAGGACGGTAAAAGCGTATTTTCTAACTTAATATTTGCCATTTTAATGTTATCGATTCCTTTAACTATTTTAGCCTGTACGCTTGCACCCTATTACTTTAGAGCTTTGGGTGTTCCGCCTGAAGTAATGCCAGACGCTTTATTATATACTAGGATTATGTTATCAGCATTCCCTAGTTTAGTTCTTGGAATGACCGCAAATGCAGGGCTGGCGATTATTGGACGCCCGCACATATATACCTTTGCGATGATTATATATAGTGTGGTTGATGCGATCTTAACATATATTCTAATGATCCATTTCCGTTATGGCGTTGTGGGTTTAGGGATAGCGAATATTGTGGGGCGTTTGATTTTGGTGTTGATTGTTTGGTATCCGTTAATACGCAAAAAGGCCTTATTTGATAAAGTGAAATTCTATAGAGTATGGCACGATGTAAAGAATTCTTTAGGATTATTCATACCTACCTTTTTTAGTCAGTTATCTAACATGTTATTTATGACCATAGCTAATAAATTTCTGATTAAATATGATCCTGCAATTTTGGCGGGATTCATTGCCATTACAAAAATATTTCCCTTGGCTTATTGTTTCGATTTCGCTCTCGGTGGAGCATTCTCGACCGTTTTCTCGCAAAATCTTGGAGCAAAAAACGTCCCTAGATTATATGAGAGTATTAAAAAGGCGGTGATTCTTGGTATCTTAAATGTTATTATTGTTACCATAGTTTTAGGGATAATTCGCAAGTATCTTATTATTATCTTTGGGATCGAACCGAAAGCCTATGCTTTATTTAATTGTTTCATATATATAACTGGATATTTCTATGCTTTCGTAGCTATCTCAAATATTTTCACAGGAGTATTACAAAACATTCGCAAGGCCATGCACGCTACTGTAATCAATATCATAAGTGCTACCGCAGGGCTGATATTTTTCTTATGGTTATTTCAAATATATTTTGGCGAAAGAGGAATATTCATTGGTTGGGGAGTATGTAGCTTGATATTTTCTACCATATTGGCAATTGTAGGCTTTATTATGCTTAGAAGAACCATACGATCTTTCAATTCTCCTAAAAAAGTATAACATAATATTGAGTAAAAAGGACAAGTATCATGTTTAGATTACCAGTTAATAAAAATGTAGAATTAGTTCTTGTATATCATGGATTATCAAAGAAGTATTTTAATCTAATAGATAGAAATAGAAAGCATTTAGAAAAATGGGTTACCTTTGTTGATATCGTAGAAAGTGCAGAAAATACTCTGGCTTTCATTCAAAAATCCTTACACGATTATGCCGACGGTAAATCCCTAGTGTGTGCCTTACACTATAAGGGCGAATTGGTGGGGACTATCGGTTTTAATAGTATCGATTACAGCTTGAAAAAAGTCGAGCTAGGTTATTGGCTAGATGAAGATTATCAAGGCCATGGAATCATAACCCAAGCGTCCCAATTTCTAATTAGTTACGCTTTTGAAGTACTAAAAATGGAAAAAATACAAATCAACGTAGGAACAGAAAACTTTAAAAGCCAAGCCGTATGCTTTCGTCTTGGAGCAGTACTCGAAGGCACAATCTCCAATTGCGAACGAATCGGCGATCGTATTTTATCACATAATATTTACGCTATCTATAACAAAAAGGAGTAAAAAAGCACTCATTTTAGCGTTCTTAAGCTTTATTAGGCGTATTAGTACATGAACCCTATTTAAATATATCCATATTATAAAGAGTTTAAGATAACAGAGTATTTTTATTTTGAATCTGCAATATGCCATAGGATTCGGCGGTTAGAGTGTTCAGATGGTGGGAGGATTTGGGTGTCGTTACAGGGTAGGTTTTCGGCTATTAAGGTGTTACCCTCGGCGATTCCGATGATTGTATGGTTGGTGGCTTGGCTTATGAGTGTGGTATTTTCCCTATATTCTAAGATATTATGCCAGTGGCTGGCTTGGGTAAATAGGCAGATGTCTACAACTACGTAATTTTCCAACATTTCTTTAGGGGATATTATTAGGCGTTGGCTGATGTCTTCATTATTTTTATCCATTAGGGAAGAGCTTAAAACTCGCCAGTTTTGAGCTATGAACATTGCTCCCACATGAATGGAAAGAGACATGAGAATCGACGGTGTGCATTCTCTATTTAAGTTAAGGCTTTCCTTAAGATTGTTTGTGGCCTCGCTTAGGATGAAATTTATAAAATTTTTATAATCCATAATTTATATGCCAACTGTTTCGCCTATTTGCAGAGATATTCTGTTGATTTTGTCGTCTATTTCGTATGCTTCATAGCGTTTTCTTGGTTCGTCCATGGGTTCAGATGAAAGGTTGAATGTTTCATGATGATAAGCAATAACGTTTTCCGCCTGCATATTAATTGCCATATCTAAAGCCTGTTCAGGCGTGCAATGAGCCTTAATAAAAGGATCGTAGGCAGATATGGGAAGTAATGCTAAAGTTGGTTTAGCAATCATATTATCCACAGAAAAATCTTCAGTATAAGCAGTATCGCCAGCGAAGAATATGCTCTTATTATCGTTGAATTTCAACAGGATAGAAATATATGAGCGATGTTTATCTCGTATGGCACGAGTTCCCCAATGAATAGGTTTCAACGCTTGAATCTGGATGTGTTGTTTTTTGATTTCTGTATTTATGATATCGCCATGATCCAAGTAAAATGCTTGTCGTACCGATAAATTATGTAAAAGATCATGCAAATGTTTAGCACTGACCAGAGTATCACACTTTTTTATTTTCTTTAAAGTGGGAAGATCCAAATGATCCATATGAGCATGAGAAATAAGTACTAAATCTATAGGCGGAAGTTCAACAATTTTCATAGCTGGATTAACATCTCGCATAACATTAAAAATATACTTAATTATAGGAACGCCTAAACTTTTTGAAAATACTGGATCAGTAATAATAAAAAGACCGTTGATTTTCAATAACAAGGTGGCATGACCTATCCAACCGCAATAAATTTTATTATCGTCCGTCCATTCATGCCAATCAATATGATTATCGCATTCTACAGGTTTCTCTCGAAAATGCCTCGTAAGCATACGAAACATATTTTTAAATTGTTTGATCGATTTAATGGGCAAAATAACATCCTAACGGTTTATACAAAAATTTATATATACCTATATTATATACATCTTATATGAATAAGTCAATCATTTTATCCTTTAAGGGGTGGGAAAAGTACTCATTTTAGTTCCCTTAAGCTGTGGTCTAAGAAAGCTAAAATGAGAATGTATTAGCTAAGCCATGCTTTAAGGTGCAGGTTAGCTAAGTTTATGGGATCTTAGTGGATTAGGAATTTGTATTTGTGTCCTAGTTTATTAAAAAAGCCTTTTTTGTTTTCAAGGTCGATCCACTGATTGATTTTGGCTTTTAGGGTTTTTGTATCGGATTTAGACATCATGATCCCAAAAGGGTTACTCTGCATAGGTTTATCTGATGATACTAAAGCCAATTTAGGATAGTTTTTATGAATGGTTAAGCCAAAATATAAACTGTCAACGATAGCGGCGTCGGCTCTGCCTGCGAGAATTTCGGTATAGTCAATGGCTGGACTATCTACAGAATAAAGGGTCGCATGCTTAAAATGTGATCTTGCAGACTGTTCGGCAGCTGTTCCCAATTGTAGGGCAATGCGTATATTTTTTTTGTCAAGATCATGCCATGTTTTGTATTTTCCCAAGTCCTTTTTCGCCACAACAGGAGTTAAACCCGCAGCATTCATATGGGGCTTGGCGAAATCTACCGATTTCAAACGGTCGGCAGTAATGCTAATGCCTGAAATGGCAACATCATACTTATGAGCTTGGACGCCTGCCGAAAGAGTTGTCCATGTTGCAGGTACAAACTTAACTTTTACCCCAAGATATTTAGCCAATTCCTTAGCTACATCGATAGAATATCCCCTAAAAGTATTGTCTCGAACATTAGTCATGGTAAATGGTGGGTAATCGCCTGTAGTACCCACTAAAAGAGTGTGTTTTTTTATGATATTAGCGAGAATGTCATTTCTTTTCGCCTGTGATGTGCTGGTTAAAATCCCGAATGTTGTACCAATAATCAATGTGGTAATTAGGATGTGTTTAGATAGTTGTTTCATATTAATAAGGTCCTTACTTTCGTGTTGTGATTGGTATAGCTTAATAATTGGAAATTAAGTGATTAAGTTTCAATCTTAATTGTAATCTTAAACTATAAATGAATTGTAGTATATAAAATAACTTTTGTCAATAGTTTTTTTAAAATATTAATAAAAATACTTCTATATAACTCGTATAACGATAAAAAATAAAGAATAGATCGTAAAAAGTAAGACTATCTTCATGAAAAATTCCAAATTAGACATTTTAAAATCATATAATAGTTGTTTTTCTTTATATTTTATTAAATATAGTCCTTTTGAGTAAAAGCAATTAGCATATTAGTTAGAGCCATTAGAGAATCAATATGTGTTCTCTCCCAACTGTGAGAGCTTTCACAAGCAAAGCACACTAAGGCAGTTCGACAATCGTGGCCGGCTAGGATTACGGTTTTGGTATCAGAGCCATAAAACTTAAATACATCTTTAGTATATGGTATATTATTTGTTTTACAAGTTTCGATTAAGGATTTATTTAAGATAGGATCATAAGGGCTACCGCTATCTTTTATGGTAATGGTTACCCCTTTGTTACTGGCATTCTGCCCTTTGGCATTCACGGCCATATCGACAGCGATGAAATCACTTACATTATCGTTACCGATTAAATGAGAGGCCCCTGTCCCTGTTTCTTCGGTTACTGATACGTATAGTTTGATGTCCCTATATGGAATTAGTTTGTTATCTTTCATGTGTTTTGCATAGGCTAGTAGTACGCTTACGCCTGCTTTATCATCTAGGAATCTTGAATTAATGTAGCCACTTTCTGATACTTCGTAGTTAGGATCTAGAGAGACAATGTCGCCCACATCGATACCTAATTTTTTACTATCTTCCATATTTTCCACATCTTCATCTATGCGGAAATAGATATTATCCCAGTTTGTATCTTGGGTGCTGATTTCACTGGAATATCTATGACCAGATGTCTTAAGCGGGAGAATTGTTCCACGGATATTTTTTCCTGATTCGCAATGAATGGTAGCTCTCGCCCCCTCGGCCACACGTGAATATAAACCGCCAATGTTTAAAAGTTGCGGATGGCCATTACTATGAAATCCTGTAACTAACGCCCCTAAAGTATCCACATGGGAAGCAAAGGCAAGGGCAGGCAGATCGCTATTTTTCCCCTTTAAAGTAGCTCTTAAAGCTCCACGGCGTGTAATTTCTGTTTCCAATCCCAACTTGTCAAACTCTGCCTTGATGTGGTTGATAGCGTCAATGGTCATTGGGCTAGGGCTGGGGATATTTATGATATTTTCTAAAGTTTCTAAAATATATTTTTTCATGTGATGAGAACTTTCATTTATATTTGTTTATATAATATAAATGCCATTCTTAGTCTTAAGAATGGCATTAGGATATTGTACTTATTAGAGATAGATAATCTAAAAACATCTAATATTCATATAATCATTCAATTAGATTGTTTTAGGGCGGGATTTCTGTTTCTTAAGTACGGCTTGGCGTAAACCTTCGATAAGTTGGCGACCGATTTGACCACCATCACCACGAATATCTTCACGTAACACGGCTTTCATGGTATCAGTATGGGCTTTGGCGATCTCTAAAGCGGTATCATCAACTGCACAACCGTCATGTGTTACATCATATAACATTTTCCCAGCAATGGAAATAATAGGATAACCGAATACACCACCTTGACCACGCAACTCTAGGGCGATCAGGTTGATTTTTTCGAAGTGTTCGGCACGTCCTGTAGTATCCATTAGAGCATCGGTTGTAATAGTTGTTAATTGTGCCAAATAGTTTAAGGCCCAATCTTTGAAGTTTAAAGACTTTCTTTCCATTTCTTCCTCGGCTTTTTCCAATACTTCGGTAGGGACTGTAATTGGACCACGGAAACTTCCCGCAACTTTTTCTTTTAGCTTATTAGGGAATCTAAACACGTATAAAGCGGCTTTATCTGTAGCTTTAGAGATCTGATCAGGAGAGTATACCACTGTCATATCTTCTTTACTTGTTTTACGGCGTTCTGTTTCGTTAGGGGCAGGAAGTTTTCTGCGTCTTCTATCAGGGCCGAAATATTCCAAACTCATAATAAACGGACGTGGATAGTTGATCAACGCCACAATTTTTTCAAGCATAGAGGCAGAAGAGAACGGTTTCGCTAGGAATTCCGATACACCCATATCTCTGGATGCGTTAACATATCCACTATCGGCAGCACCAGAAACCATCATAAATGGCATGAATCTGTTCGGAGATTCTGGCGACATTCTAACCCAACGTAGTAATAATAAACCGTTAATAGGCGACATAACAAGATCGGAAATAACAAAATCAGGCGACATATTAGTAAGTTTCATTTGCTTTAATTCGGCAATGGCGTCCGTTCCGCTTTCTGCTGTTACGATTGTTCTGATTGATAAGTGTCTTAATAAGCCTGTCATTGTTTCACGGATAAAAGGGTTATCCTCAACAACGAAAACTCTTAAACGTTCAAACTGTGATAGTGCATTCATAATTTAATCCCATTCTTTTTTTTTGTACTCTACTTTAGAGTATATTTAAAATCATATATAAATATATTACTAAATGTTAACCCCATAGTCAAGTACAAAATTAACTTTTTTAGGATTTATTTTTCAAGTAGTAAGAAAGATAGTTCACGCCCTTTTATTTTTTCTGTAGGTTGCCGTGTTTTTGGACTATGAAACCGCCGAAAGCGTCCATACCGCCATCTATCATGTGGGGCAGGGTTCTAAATCCGCCTTCGGGAGTGTAATATTTAGTTAGATATTCTTCATCACAATAAGCAGGCTGGTTCAAATTGATGATCTTGCCTAGCATACTACCAGTAAAGCGTTTTTGAATGTATTCGGCTTCTTCAGGCAAGATCGAGCAAGTACAAAATAGCAATATTCCCCCAGGTTTAAGATAATGCTTTAGGGCATACTTTAAGAGTTTGTATTGACGTGCTACCATGATTTCCATATCGAGATTCTTTTTGGTTAGCAGGCTTTCGGGATGTCGGCGGATTGTTCCTGTGGCAGAGCAGGGAGCGTCGAGCAAGACCACATCGAATTTTTCTTTGGGTTGATGAATGAAAACATCACAACATACGGTTTTCGCTTCGGTTTTAGTGCGTTGTAGATTTTCGTTCATGATATCAAGACGGTACTCACTATTATCAAAACCGACCACATCAAAGCCTAAAGATGCTAACTGCATAGTCTTACCCCCAGGAGCACAACAGATATCGGCTACAGATATATCCTTATTTTGTATATTCGGATAATATTCCTTAATGACCTTTTCCATGATGTTCACTGGCAGAGTTGCGGAAAAATCTTGAATCCACCAAGTACCGTCTTCATATTCTGGCATATTGTAGACGTTTGTCGATTTCACACGGACACTTCTATTACTAGGTAAAGCTACGCCCTCTAAAAGATCCACGTATTTTTCCATATCTTGCGGATTTTTTAAGGTAACATCAATTGACGCAGGTTGTAAGCTGGCTTCAAGAGCCTTGTAGGTGGTTTCTTTACCGTATTTATTAACGCAGGCATTATATATCCATTTGGGAATTGAAACTTTAACTCTATCAATTTCCGCTAAAAGCTCAACCTTTTTACGTTGGCTATTTCTTAAAACACCGTTGACAAATCCCCCAAGACGTGGATTAATTTTCTTTGCAAGTTTTACGCTTTCGTTAATCACCGCATATTCGGCGATATCTGTAAAGAGTAGTTGAGCAATTCCTGCTCGCAATAAAGCTAATACTATCCCTTGTTGTTTTCCTTGTTTGCATAGGATTTTAATGATCGCATTAATCTCTCCATTATGACGAAGAGTTGTAGCAATAATATTTCTTGCTAGAGCTTTATCGCTTAGATTTTCAATATTACGTACTTGATACTCAATGGAAAATGGTTCATCTTGACTCAAACAATTATAAATATGTTGTAATGCTTTCACAGCAGTTTCACGTGGCATAGCTTTCTCTTGTTATTTGTTAAATAAAATGTTATATTAAATTTAGGGATAACTAAATATATAATTCTATACTCTATATACTATCTTAAATAGAAATATAGTCAACCATTTTTTTATCATAACACAATATTTATACAACTTATTGCGAAACAAGTGCTAAAACAAGTACGAAAACAAGTGCGAAAACAAGGAAGAACTTATGAGTGAATTGGCAGTCTCTGAATTAGTTAAAAAGCTATTTACCCCACCTAAGAATAGTAATAATTTACTATCTGCTCCAGCGGTGGAAAGTCATTACCCCTTAAATATGTACGCTGGAGCTCATGTGATTGTAGGACAGTTTACAGGAGCAGGGGCCGAGGGCTTAACAAAAATAATTCACAATAAAATTAAAAATCTAGAAGGGATCAACTCACAAAAATCCCTAGGGAAACTTGTAACCCAAAGCCATGAAGATTGGCATAATCACAGAGATGAAGCCATAGCACGCTCAAGGAATTGGATGGCAAAGCTTGACGCTGATATCACCATATGGGGCGAATATTATAAGGCAGATAACAAAGTCATCTTAAATTTTACCCCATTTGAGCAAACATCAAACACCATTGGCGATTTATCCATTGAGGACGCTTTGGAGTTTTATTTGCCCCTTAGTGATTTTGATGTGGAGATGATACATCTTGCCTTGCTTGTGGGTGTAAGATCCTATTATTCATCACAGCAGGTATATTTAAGATCTATTCTCGCACAACAAGCGGAAACCGTTGAAGATCTCTTACAAAATTCCATGCCAAGCCATTACACAAGAGAACAACAATTTGCGGTATTCTCGCTCTTGAGTACCGCCTACGCTAGCTTGGGAAAATCAGGGGACGCAACATGGTATTTCATCGCCTGCGAAATCATCGAGAGAGCTGACATCATCGCCAACAAAGAGACTTCTCCTGCCATGTGGTTAATTCATAAGAATCGCCTTGCAAGTCTTCATATGATCATCGGCGAAGATGAGAAAGATCCGTCATTTTTAGAAAAGGCTGCCGACGCATGGCAAGATATTGGTACATCTTTGGATCAATATGTGTATCCGCTAGATTATGCCATGGCGTGGATGAAAGCAGGTACGGCCATGCAACGTCTTGGGCGATTAAATGGGCATATTGATATTTTACGTTCTGGATTTAACGCCATAAATTTCGCTCTGAATGTTTTTACTCAAGATGAGTATCCTAATATGTGGATAGAATCTACCTTGCAACAGGGCTTGATTTTGCTTGATATTTCCAATCTGGCAATTAAGCGAAAGAACTTTGATTCGGCACTTAATACATTCTTTAAGGTTCTAGATTTCATTAAGCTTGATACAAGAGGCAAGGACGAACTTATCGCCCAAACCTATAATAACATCGGAAGTGTATATTTTACCATAGCTAAACGCTACGAAAGTGAATCCACCGAACTTTTAGAAGCAGAAAAATATTTCAAATTAGCCCTAACAATTCTCGACGGTCTTGGTAGACGCCAAACAGCAAAAACCACTCGCAGAAATATTTTTAAAGTTCAACAACTTAAAAATGTTAGATTTAAATAATTATAAAGATGTATTGGTTAACTCTAGGAAAATATCTTCTAAATCTCCCTCTTGAGTGGATAGATCTTGGATATCAAGCTTGTTGCTGGCGATGATTGAGAGAATATCACGGATTTTAACTTTGGTAGAACTATAGGTAAATTCGGCGATATTATCTTTGATTGTTACTATGCAGTTAGGGAATTGATCCTTAATATCTGGGAAATTTTGCTCGGTGGTAACAGATAGGATCTTTTTATCGATCTTATTGACTAGGTTTTTAGTGCTATCCACTGTTATCATAGCTCCGTTGTTGATAATTGCGGTTGTTTCGCACAGATCTTCGGCTTCTTCTAGATAATGAGTGGTTAGAATCACGGTAACCCCTTGGGCGTTGAGTTTTTTCACATATACCCATAGATTATGACGTAATTGGATGTCCACTCCTGCGGTGGGTTCATCTAGAATTAGGATCTTAGGATTGTGGACCATGGCTTTAGCCACCAAGAGACGGCGTTTCATCCCACCAGATAAGGCTCTTGTGGAAACATTGGCTTTTTCTGTGAGATCCATGGCCTCTAGAAGTTCGTCGGTTTTGCGTTGGCTTTTGGGGATATCGTACAATCCAGCTTGGATCTCTAAAACTTCTCTTAGGGTAAAAAACGGATCAAAATATATCTCTTGAGTTACAATCCCAATGGACATCTTGGCTTTTTTAGTATCAGTATCGATATCGTAGCCGTTGATTTTAACTGTGCCACTTGTTTTATTTACCAAGCTTGCAATAATATTAATAGTCGTCGATTTACCTGCTCCATTGGGTCCTAATAGAGCCATAAAGCTCCCCTTAGGAATGCTTAAATTTAAATCTTTAACTGCAACCTTACCATTTTGATATGTTTTATTTAAGTTCTTTATCTCGATTGCTAGATCTGACATTGATTGAGCCTTTATTCTGTTTCTTGATTCTTATGCTAAGAATTATCTTGACTTATATTAAGTGATAAATTAAGCTATAAATTAATATTTTATATAATGATATTATTATGATACTATTATAGTGTATGTAAGAGCTAAAGTCAATATGAATATATTAGCAAACAAAACACGCCAAAGCACGCCAAAGAAAGTACCCAAGATCATGAATGAAAAAGATAGCAGTAAAAAATTATATTTAATCGACGTATCAGGCTTGATATTTCGAGCATTCCATTCCATTCCTCCAACCATGACGAATCCTGAAAATGTGCCAATTAATTCGGTTTTTGGCGTTTGTAGTATGTTAACAGGCTTAAGAAATACCTTCAAAAATGATTATGTGGTAGCAGTCTTTGACGCAGGGAAGAGAACATTCCGTAATGATATCTATGGAGAGTATAAGGCCCATCGTCCGCCCTTGCCTGAAGAGTTAATTCCGCAATTTCCCTTAATTCGTGATGCCATAAACGCTTTCGGCTTGCCTGTGGTGGAAAAGATCGGGTATGAGGCCGATGACGTTATCGCCACCCTTGCCACTCAAGCAAAAAAGGACGATGTTCAAGTGATTATTGTTTCTTCTGATAAGGATCTCATGCAGTTGGTTAATGATAAAGTATCCATGCTAGATACCATGAAACACAAGAAGATAACTATAAACGAAGTATTGGAAAAATTCGGCGTTTCTCCAGAAAAGGTCATCGAAGTTCAAGCATTATCAGGCGATAGTGCCGATAATATCCCAGGTATTCCAGGGATCGGCCCGAAGATATCTGCTCAACTCATTAACGAATTTGGCGACATTGAAACCCTAATGGAAAAAGCTCATGATAGTTCTTTCACTCATAAATTATTCACAAAAAAACGCCGTGAGAATCTCCAAGAGTTTACCGATGACGCCCATTTATCTAAAAAATTAGTAACCCTAGTTACCGATGTTCCCTTAGATCATGAATATAGTTATTACAGCACGGAAATATCTGACGATAATCTATATGATTTCTATTTTAAACATGGCTTTAAGTCTTTGATCAACAAGCTAAAAGTTAGCAAAAATAAAATCATAGAAAGCGAAAAAAATGCCCATGCAAATACCAATGACAATAATGATAATAATAATGATAATAATTCGCAGGCTTTAAGTTCGTCATATGATTATGTATCTTTTGCCAAGCAATTTAGTAATATAGAGAAAAACTATAGGGCTATCGAGACAATTAGCGAGCTAAAAGCCTTTATGAATGTGGCAAAAAACAAGCCCATTCTTGCCTTTGATACGGAAACAACAAGCCTTGACGCTTTACAAGCTGATCTTGTGGGGATATCCCTTTCGCATAGTATGGGCGAGGCGGTATATATTCCCTTTGCTCATGTGTGGCAAAAGGAAAATGCCAACGAGAATGAGAACGAAAAGGAAAAAAGCGGAGATCTTTTCCTGATGGAGAGCGATGAACCTATCATTAAGGAAAATACTCATAAAAATGAAATAGATAGCAAAGATCTAATCATTAACAACATATCCCAAGCTTATGAAATATTAAGAGATGTTTTAGAAGATAAAACAATCCTAAAGATCGCCCATAATACTAAATATGATACTAAAATATTAAGCAATCCAAAAAATGGGGATATTAATGTCTATCCTATGGATGATACTTTAGTAATGTCCTATGTTTTAGATAGCACAAGCCATAAACATAGCTTAGATGAGCTTGCTAAGTTGTATTTTAATCATGATATGATAAAATTTAGCGATCTTATGGGTAAAGGCAAGAATAAACTCGCAAATTTTAGCTATGTTAATAAGCAAGATGCCATAGAATATGGAGCAGAAGATTCCGATTATGCTTTCCGTTTATATGCAGTCTTAAAACATCGTATGAACAATGAAAAAATGGCTCGTATGTATGAATTCTTTGAGCGTCCGTTAATTGATGTCTTAAACAAAATGGAAAGCCGTGGCATTCATGTGGATAAGAATCAACTTTTAGAATTAGAAAAGGAATTCACCTTAAAATCCAACGAGTTACAGAGCGAAATATACGAAATCGCAGGCACTGAATTTAATATCGGCTCGCCGAAACAATTGGGCGAAATCCTATTTGAGCATATGGGATACAAAGGCGGAGCAAAAACCAAGGCAGGAGCTTGGAAAACCGATGAAAAAATCCTGCACAAACTGGCAAAGGAAGGCACATGCGAAAGCCTAAATGATGAGGATCAAATAAATTTCCCCAATAAAATTATCGCATGGCGAGAAGTGGAAAAGCTAAAGAATACCTACGTATTAGGCTTGCTTTCTGCCATTAATGAAAATACAAATAGAGTTCATACATCCTATCTTATGACAGGCACATCCACAGGGAGATTATCTTCATCCAACCCCAACTTGCAAAATATCCCCATTCGCACAGAAGCAGGGCAAAAGATCCGTAAAGTGTTCATTGCCAAGAAAGATCATATGTTGATATCGGTAGATTATTCCCAAGTGGAATTACGTCTCTTGGCTCATGTTGCCGATGTGGAAAGCTTAAAATATGCTTTTCATAATGGAATCGACGTCCACTCATTAACCGCCTCGCAAGCTTTCGGTATGCCTTTGGAAGATGTGTCTCCTGATGATCGCAGAAAGGCGAAATCCATTAATTTCGGTATCGTATACGGCATGGGTGCTTTCGGTTTAGCTGGTCAATTGGGAATTAGTAATGGCGAAGCGAAAAGCTATATAGACGCTTATTTTAAGCAATATCCAGGCATTCAATCCTACATGGCAAAACAAAAGGATCTTGCCCATAAATATCCTTTTGTTACCACATTCCAAGGGCGAAAATGTGCATTGCCAGAACTTAAACCAAGATTTGTAACAAATGTGGAACGTGTGGCCATTAACTCCCCAATCCAAGGCGGAGCAGCCGACATCATCAAACGTGCCATGATCAACGTAGAAAAAACCCTAAGCGAAAAATACGCAACACTTGGAGCAGAACTACTCTTACAAGTCCATGACGAACTCATCATTGAATCCCCAAAAGATAAAGCCGAAGAAGTATCCCAAATAGTAAAAGTAGAAATGGAAAAAATCACTCAAGAGTTAAATGTATCCATCCCCCTAATCGCCGACATCGGTATCGCTGATAACTGGTACGACGCCCACTAATCCACACTTTTCGATATAAATATGACCTTATTATATCCCATTCGAGCATATCCCTTGACAGACAGTCGCACTCTTTAGGTGGATGTCTTAACAGACAGTCGCACTCTTTAGGTGGATGTCTTAACAGACAGTCGCACTCTTTGGATAGATGTCTTGACAGACAGTCGCACTCTTTAGGTGGATGTCTTGACAGACAGTCGCACTCTTTAGGTGGATGTCTTGACAGACGGTCGCACTCTTTGGATAGATGTCTTGACAGACAGTCGCACTCTTTGGATAGATGTCTTGACAGACGGTTGCACTCTTTAGGTGGATGTCTTGACAGACGGTCGCACTCTTTGGATAGATGTCTTGACAGACGGTCGCACTCTTTAGGCGGAGGTCTTGACAGGCGGTCTAAACATAGCATGTTTGATCGCATGTACTGGAGTGTGATGAAAGTGATCTTGTATAATATCGCTATGCGTAATATTTATATGTTTAACATTGATGTGTATAACATCCCTATGTTTAATACTGATGTTTTTTTATACTCTGTTTGTTATTGTTGTTGCTGGCCTAAACTAAATCTAATGTAAGTATATATACTACTATTTTAAATGTATTATAATAAATTAGTCATATATCTAAAAACAGCCATTTTATTAAATAATACTTAAAGTAGTAATAGATATCTTTATATCATATCTAACTTTAGGCCAGCAATAATAATAACAAATACAATATAAAACAGTCCTTTTTATTTGTGATGTTCTTTTATAATATGGAATAACAATATTTAGGAGTTGTTAGCAGAAAAGAGAAAGAGAAAGATAAAGCTAATCCATACTTTAGCTTTACCTTTTTATCTTTTATCTTAGTTTCCTAGGGGTTATCCGGGGTTGTCGACAACGGTGGTTACTAGGATTTCTTGGATGATATCGCCGAGACCGAGTTTGTTGACAACTCGTTGTAGGCGTCCTTTAATGATTCGTAGATCGAGTACTTTTTTACGTGTGAAGTAATAGGGCAAATAGGTATATAATTCAGAGAAAAATAGATCTTGAATACGTGGCATAAATGGCATTACCAAGGCTTGATCGTTAAGGTTTTTAACATTAATGGCGAAAATAAATTGTAGTACGTGGGTTGATTTACCGTCGATAATTACAGGGACTTTAATTACAGGTACGTCCAAATAGATTTTATGTTCTTCTAATTTTTTTTGTTGTATTTTAGCTTTGGTTACAACCTTTTCTTTAAACGGTCCTAAGTGCATGAATTTCATGACACCGACACCGCTACCAAGTATGACTAGTATGGCAATTGCTATTGCTATTATTTTCCCCATTACAATTAAACTCCAAATGTGATATTATATATTTTTTGCTACTTTATCAAGGACACCATTAACAAATTTAGATTTACTAGTGGGAGAGAAAAAACAATGACAAACATTAATACATTCATTAATAACTATGTTGTTTTTATTTTCTTGCTTGAATACTATTTCAAATATACCTATTTCTAGAATATATTTAACTATATTATCTAATTTATCAATAGTTCGACCCTTTAAAAGTTGACCGCCAATTATTTGATCAATCATTTCTTTATTTTCCATAACGCCTTCAACCAGTTCCACAAAGAATTCTTTGTTGGCTTCTGTTATTGAGATGTTATCAAATCTATCTTGAGCAGTGAAAGATTTTTCATTAATCTTCCAACGATCATCGAGAAAATCATTGATTATAATATCAGGTATACTGTTTTGTGTCTCTATTATATATAATGCTTGAGTCGCTAATATTCTAGATAAGGTTCTAGGTAATAGCGGTGAAAGATCTGCGTTCATAAAAGTTTCTCTGTTTTACACTTTATACGTTGTCTAAATTAGTTTTGAGTCATACACTAAGAATATATCATGTTAGATAGTATTCACAACTCTAATTTATACATTTATTCATAATACATTATTTTAGAAAGTATTACAATGTTTTTTTTCTAATGTCTGTATAATTTTTTTCAAAAAAATCATGAAATAAGAATTATTTTTTGAAAAAACTAACTATTTCTTGTAATTTTTAACGAATCAAGATTTTAATTCATTATTTAGTTGATTTTTTTTATTTTATATTTACATATAATATACAGTCTTAATAATTCTAGTAACTATGATAATATATGTTATTAAACCATTATGGATTCGTATGAATATTAGGGTTGTAAAGTAAGCATTCTTTAGCTACTATTAGACGTGCATTTAAAATTTATAAAGCGAGGTATATTATGAATAATATAGATGAGAATGACAATATAGATAAAAGTATCGGTATATGGATTAAAATTCACAGAGTGCAACAGAACTACACTCAAAAGGGTTTAGCAGATCAATTAGAGCTTTCTGCCCAACAGATCCAGAAATATGAACAAGGTCTTAGTAAAATCACTGTAAGTCTTTTAAAAAGATTAGCAATTATTTTAGATACGTCCTTAGAAAATTTCCTACAACCGATTGAAAAAACAGAACAAACACTAGTGAGCAGAAGACCCGCTAGAACTAAGAAAACCTTAGAAAGTCGTCAGAACATCAAAAATGTCCCAAGAATTTCCGATATTGATATGGAAAACACTTTAATTGACGCTATCAGAAACATAGAAAGTTATGATGTTAAAATGAGTATAATCTCAATGGTAACCACCATTGCCGAATCACCAGCAAAAGCAAAATAAATATAGCCATTCATCCGTAAAACCAAAAAATCTGCCTATACTTAATTTAGAGTAAATAGACAGGAATGTAATAGGAAGAAATATAATAGGCAGGAATATAATATGTACCTTAAAGCATGATGACATGAGTATATGTCATCATGCTTATATAATTTGGTCTTACTTCTGTTCTTTAAGGATCTTGGCTACGTCTTCGGCGAAGTATGTTAGTATGCAATCTGCTCCAGCACGTTTGAAAGCGAGTAGGCTTTCTAGCATGGCTTGATCGTGGTCTATGGCTTTGTGTTGGGAGGCAAATTTTATCATGGCGTATTCGCCACTTACTTGATAGGAAAAAATCGGCACATTAAAGTTTTCTTTGGCTTGTGAGACGATATCTAAATAGGCTATGCCTGGTTTAATGATGATAGCGTCGGCACTTTCTTCGATATCGAGAGCAATTTCTCGTAAGGCCTCTTTTGCATTGGCGGGATCCATTTGATAGGTTTTTTTATCGCCCTTAAGAGCAGAGCCTGACCCGACCGCATCACGGAAAGGGCCATAAAATGAGCTACAATATTTCGCACTATAAGAAACAATTGCCACATGGGAAAAATCGTTGCCTTCTAGTATTTCACGAATGGCGATAATTCGTCCGTCCATCATATCAGATGGAGCGAGAATGTCAGCTCCTGCTTTGGCACAAGATAGGGCTTGCTTGCACAGTATATCTATGGTTTCATCGTTGAGAATTTCGCCATTAACTGTAAGACCGTCATGACCATTGATATTATAAGGATCAAGAGCCACATCGGCGATAACTAACATGTGGGGTATTTTCTCTTTTAAGGCTCTAATTGTTCTACAAATAAGATTCTGCTCATTATAAGATTCTTCACACAATTCGCTTTTCAGCTCATCACTAACGATAGGAAATAAGGCAATTGCCTTTATGCCAAGCTCATATAATTCCATGGCCTTAGCAACTAAGAGATCCACAGAATAACGTTTGACATTCGGCATTGTTGTAATATCTTCGCTGATGTTTTCGCCTTCAATAACAAACATCGGCAAAATCAGATCATCAACGCTTAAAGTATTCTCTCGTACTAGAGATCTAATTTGATGATTTTGTCGTAAGCGTCTTGGTCTTGTGAATGGAAAAATTGATGTTATCATCTTATGGAAGTCCTTTGCATAAAAATTAATTTGACATGTGTCTATTTTTATTGTATAATATAACAAGTTTTTAAGCAAACAATAATTTAAGGGTCGTGAAAAATGGGCTAATATACAACCTTAAAGTATGGCTAAGATAAGCATGAGTACATGTCGCCATGCTTTAAGGCACATTTTAGCACATTACAGTTCATTTTTCTCGTCCTTTGGTTTATGTTTTGTATATATTTAGGTTTACAATTTGAGGTTTATTATGAGTAATTTTACATCTTTAAAGAATGATTTATCAGTAGTTGATAATGATATTAAAAATATAATTCAAAAAGAATTAGTTCGCCAACAAAAAGAATTGGGATTAATTGCGTCGGAAAATATCGTCTCGCCTGCGGTTATGGAAGCTCAAGGAAGTATTCTTACAAATAAATATGCCGAAGGATATCCAGGGCGTAGATATTACGGCGGTTGCGAAGAAGTGGACGGCATAGAAGAATTGGCTATCGAGCGAGCAAAGAAATTATTTAATGCTAATTTTGCCAACGTGCAACCTCATTCGGGATCTCAAGCTAACTTGGCGGTATATGTGGCTCTGCTAAAAGCCAATGATACCATTTTAGGTATGTCGCTCGACGCTGGTGGACATTTAACACACGGAGCTAAGCCTTCAATTTCAGGCAAATGGCTTAATGCCTTTCATTATGGCTTGGATGATGAAACCGCTTTAATAGATTATGATCAAGTGGAAAAACTAGCTAAAGAACATCAACCTAAAATGATAGTAGCTGGTATTTCTTCTTATTCTCGTGTGGTAGATTGGAAAAGATTCCGTGCTATCGCCGATAGTATCGGAGCGTATTTATTAGTGGATATGGCACACATTGCAGGATTAGTCGCAGGTGGCGAATATCCTAGCCCCATGGAGCATGCTCATGTGGTAACTACTACTACCCATAAAACCTTACGAGGCCCTCGTGGTGGTTTGATTTTAACTAATGATGAAACAATCGCTAAAAAGATCAATTCGGCTACTTTCCCGGGTATTCAAGGTGGACCGTTAATGCACGTTATCGCAGGTAAAGCCGTATGTTTTAAAGAGGCCTTAAAGGACGATTTTAAACAATATGCCAAAGATGTTATCGCCAACGCTAGCACGCTGGCAGATACTATCATCAAGCGTGGATATAACGTTTTAACAGGCGGTACGGATTCCCACTTGTTGGTTATAGATCTAAGAAATCAGAATCTCACAGGTAAGGACGCAGAAAAAGCTTTAATTAATGCAGGTATCACCACCAATAAAAACGGCGTGCCGAAAGATCCAAATCCGCCTACAATCACATCAGGAATTCGTATTGGTAGTGCTTACGGTACATCTCGAGGATTAAAGAATGCAGATTTCATTACTACAGGTAATTTAATTGCTGATATCTTAGATGGTTTATGTAAAAACGGCTTGGAAAACAATCAACAAGTGGAAAAAGAAGCTTATGCTAAGGTTCAAGATTTACTTGCTAAATATCCTATGTATGAATAAAGGGGCGTGAAAACGCACTCATTCACATCTATCTATCTCCATAGCATTTTATCCCACCCCTTGAATGAGAGGTTTTATATATGGCAGAGTACTATTATGAGTTCTTTAAAATGGGTCAATATATAAGAGTTGTTGCCATTGATCCAATAACTAGTCTTGAGATCACTTTTTCAGGTGCAAAAGGTACGCCACAAAAGGAGCTTATGAGATTGGCAGGATTAAAATTGTCTAAATTAATAGAATCCAAATACAAAGAGGCCATAAATAAAAGAAGAGAAGAAGAGCAAAAACTCGCAGAAGAACACAAAAAATGGCAAGATGATAATAATAATTGGCTTGCCTAAATGTGATCTCGCTTTACTATCTCTTTTAGTTTGGTTTTTATTTTATTATTGTACAGTATAATAAAATGTTGTAATATTCTATGATTTGTGATACAATAATAATATATGGAGAATATATTTAAATGTATTTACCAATATGATATTGACTTTTATGGAATATTATTCTATATCTAGAATTAGATTAGTCAAATAATTTAGTACTATTAAATGAAAGGTACATATAATTATGCGTTGTCCTTATTGCGGGTATGCTGATACCCAGGTAAAAGATACTAGACCAATTGAAAATGGAAATGGTATTCGTAGAAGAAGAAGTTGCCCAAGTTGTGATAAACGTTTCAATACCTTGGAAAGTGTTCAACTTAGGGAAATGGTTATTTTAAAGCGAAATAATAATAAAGAGCCGTTTTCATTGCAAAAATTACAAATGTCGTTGGAGGCATGTCTTTGTAAAACTCCAGATTATCATAGAGTGGAAACCATTGCCATAGATGTACAAAAACGCCTTGAAGAACAAGGAGAGCAGTATATTAAAAGTAATGTTATTGGCGAAATGGTTATGGATATTTTAAAGGATCTGAATAAAATAGCATATGTAAGATTCGCATCGGTGTATAGAAGTTTTAAAGAAGTCGATGATTATGATAAATTTATCGCTACCATACCCGATTAAATAATCTCCTTTTTTCTTAGGGGAATCCTACACTCATAATATGAAAAATACGAGGTACACAATATGAGTAACAATAACATATCACAAAAAAGCCGTGAGCAAGAATGTTCTTGCGGTTGCGGGCAAGATTGTGCTTGTGGCGATCATCATGATCATAAAAATAAGAATAAGAATAAGAATAATAACACAGCTAGCACAAATTCAAGCACTGGCACAGATACGGATTCATCAAATAATAATACAACCGTAGCAAAAGATACCCATACCCAAGATGATACTATTTCATCTACAGAAGAAGAACCTGCCTCCATACTCTCACAAGAAAAAAGTACTTGTTGCAGTGGCAATAATCAAGATCAAGAAAATATAAAACCCAAAGAAAAAACCTCCAGTTGTTGCGGTGGCGACGAGCAGGAAACACAGTCCAGTTGTTGCGGTGGCGACGAGCAGGAAACACAGTCCAGTTGTTGCGGTGGCGATGAGCAGGAAACACAGTCCAGTTGTTGCGGTGGCGACGAGCAGGAAACACAGTCCAGTTGTTGCGGTGGCGATGAGCAGGAAACACAGTCCAGTTGTTGCGGTGGCGACGAGCAGGAAATACAGTCCAGTTGTTGCGGTGGCGATGAGCAGGAATTACAGTCCAGTTGTTGCGGTGGTGGTCAGGCTAATAGTGGTAAGAATAAGAAGAAAAAACTATGGATAAATAGGAATAAGTTTACTTTCTATGGAACTATGATCCTAATTTTATTTACGATTTTGCATGAGCTAGAAAACATCTACGCTTTTAAAACTCCGTTGGATGTTAATTTTACCATTTCGACCTTTGCCAATCATTCTTTAAGTATCAATTTAAACTTTTCCAATTTAAGTAATCATATGGCGGAAGTATTTTTAACGGCCTTACCAGGGTTAATCGTTGGGATTATCGCCGTTGGATTCTTAGGAATGATTCCGAGAGAATTTATTTTAAGCATAATGGGGACAAACAAAGGCCGAACTCAAGCCCTATGCCGTGCCATGATAGCAGGGTTGTTATTTGATCTCTGTAATCATGGCTTAATGATGGTTGCCGTTACCTTATATCGCAAGGGAGCGAAGATGAGTCATGTTATGGCCTTTTTGATTTCTAGCCCTTGGAATAGTTTTAGCGTTACCATTATGATGTTCATCTTTTTAGGTTGGAAAGCTACAGTTTTATTTTTGATAGTTTCGCTTATAGCGTCATTTATCATCGGATTTATTGTTGATATCTTGGAAAATCATGGAGCTATTCCGTCCAATCCAGTATCATCACATGTAAATAAGGATTTTGACTTCATTAAAGAGGCAAAAGTAGGCTTAAAAGCTCTTAACTACGATAGAAAACTCCTTAAAAAAGCCCTACGTCTTGGGATAGCAGGATCAACAAGCGTTGTAAAATGGACGGTATTTGGTTTGATATTCTCGGCAATTGTCAGCACGATAATTCCAACTGATATCTTTCATGAATATTTTGGGAGAAGTGTAAAAGGCTTTATATTAGTCTTTATCGTTTCCATATTGTTGGAAGTTTGCTCACAAGGTACTGTACCAATTGCAGGTAATATCTTCAAAAAAGCCCATGCCTTAGGGAATTCATTCCTATTTTTAAATGTGGGAGCTATTACAAATATAACCCAAATTCTAGTATTAAACGATCTAACAAAATCCAAAAAAGCCACTGCAATTTTGGTAATTGTTCCGCTAATTGTAGTAGTAATATTTTCCATTCTACTAAATTTCGTAATATTCTAACAGACTGTATCAGAAATGAAATCTAGGAAATTATTGAAAAATATTGTTGATGTTTGTTGCCAAGAATGGAGTATGTTTTTTTGTGGATCGTTATTTTCATAATAGTTTATGGGAATGTTAACGTTGGATAAATTCTTATTCATATCACGTTTATACTCGATTTCTAGAGTGTGCTTTGAATATTCGAAATGGTTTTGAGCATAAATAATATACGGTCGGTTTTTATCTTGTGAGAGAGCCATACCACATTCTGGCGATGAGATTAGAATATGGAGAGCTTTATCATCCCTATTATTTTCGCTATTTATTTGGGATTCCGTATGGCGAGATATACATATTTTACTATTTTGGCTGATATTTCTTGTTAATATATGATCTTTAGTTTGTATATCATGTGCATATACGCCGAAAAGTTTAGGCATTTTTTCTTGCTTATCGATATTATTAAAGTAATATAATCCCGCTTGGGCCCCCCAACAAACCAGTAGGGATTTTAATTTGTATTTTTCGATTTTTTTTAAGAGATCTTGAATTTCATCCCAATAGCTAACATCCTTGAATTCAAGATGTTCCAAAGGAGCACCAGTGATGACAATGGCGTCAAGCTCGTTAAAGTCAAACAACTTCCAATTCTGATAGAATTCTTTAAAATGTTGCGGATCTTCATGACTGGATTCTCTTGTAGTAGAGTGAAAAAACACCAGCTCAACATTTATATGCGGATGACGAGAAAAAGCCGAGGCCCATAGACGTTCTGTCGTTTGGACTGTAGGCATGAGATTCATTATTGCAATTTTATATGACATCTTATGGGGATCTTTTTCATATAAAATATCAATATTATGATCTTGTAAGGATTGAATGACAGGAAGATTTCGTGGTAAAATAATTGGCATAATGTTAATTCTCCCCCTTTTTTAATGTTAATTATAATAGATATGAAAATATTTTAGCATATATGTGTTATATTTTAGTAAAATTACCCATGAATGTTTTTGTTCATGGGTAATTTTTAAGGTGCGTAATTTTTTAAGGTGCGTAATTTAATAAGGTGCGTATAGTTAAAAAATCTTAAAGTACAGATAAAGCCTGCTCTAGATCGGCGATGATGTCATCTACGTTTTCAATACCGATAGAAAGACGGATGTAATTATCTTTAGCTCCTGATTTTTCACGTTTTTCCTTATCCAATTGTGAATGAGTTGTGGTTGCTGGATGAATGGCAAGCGAGCGAGAATCCCCAATTTGTGCACAATGGATAAATAATTTAAAGCTATCTACTACTTTTGACGCTTGGTCGATATCGCCATTGATTTCGATACCAAATAATGAGCTAGCTCCCTTAGGTAAATACTTTTGTGTAAGAGCATGATATGGCGAGCTTTTAAGATTAGGGAAGTGTACTTTCGATACTTTAGCATGACCTTCTAAGAATTCCGCTACTTTTTGAGCGTTTTGTGCGTGTCTTTCCATGCGAATATGTAAGGTTTCTAATCCTTTTAATATATCCGCTGCCGCATATGGCGATAATGTTGTCCCTAGATCACGTAAACCCACAGCAATACCTCTAAATGTGAAAGCAAGATTACCAGTATCACGAGCAAAACTAATACCGTTATAAGCGTCATCTGGTTCATTTAATAAGGGGAATTTATCGGCTTGTTTTGTCCAATCGAAATTCCCAGAATCAACAACCGCTCCGCCTATTACCGAGTTATTACCTGAAATGTATTTACTTAGTGAATATGTTACGATATCCGCTCCGAATTCTATAGGATTAAGCAAGAACGGAGTAGGCACAGTATTATCAACAATTAGGGGAATACCATGAGCATGAGCCACTTCGGCGATTCCTTGGATGTCAGCAATTACGCCGTTGGGATTAGATTGAGTTTCAATGTAAACCGCTTTTGTTTTATCTGTAATAGCGTTTTTGATGTTCTCAAGATTATTGATATCTACAAGTGTAGCTTGCCAGCCGAACTGTTTCGGAAATGTGTGAGTTAATTGGGTAATCGAGCCACCATATAAATAACTAGAGGCCACAATATGATCGCCTGGTTGAAGTATATTGAAAAATGCTAACAATTGTGCAGAATGCCCCGAAGACGTACAAAAAGCACCAACTGCCCCATGGATTTGAGCCAAACGTGATGCAAGTTCGCTTACGGTTGGATTGGTTAATCTTGAATATATATCTCCCAATTCTCTTAGAGCAAATAAATCGCTGGCTTGTTTTGCACTGGTGAATTTAAAGGCTGTACTTGCTACAATCGGCGTTTGAATTGGTCCTGCAGGACGTGGGATCGTACCGTGTAAAGCTAAAGTTTCTTGTTGGAAGTTTTGAGTTGTCATAATATATGTTCCTTATCAAATTAGATGAATTTAAATTAATTCTTATGTTAAATCAATTAGTAGAATATATATATGCCATGGGATATTTGTAAGTTATTTTCATGATAATCTTTTTTATACACATGAAAATCTATCTCTTTAGCATATATTTTTCGTGCCGCAAGCCGAAGACAAAAGGCACGTATTAGAAAGTAAAATCTTATCTTTATTTCTAATAATCCCATTCTATATCTTTTTTTATGGCTTGTCAATACTTTTTTTATAAAATATTCGCATTATATGATTTTATTTTCTAAGATCATGAAAAAAATTAAGTTTTTTAAGATGTTTTATAATATGTTAAGCAAATAAATATAATTATTCTTTGTTTTATTTTGATTCTTACAGGAAGAGACTCTATTCAGGAGTTACGATTCCGCCAGAAATTATCAGCTTTAAGGCTTCATCAGAGGTCATTTCTAGGAGGATAATATCTTTTTTAGGAACAAATAATAAATATCCTGATGTGGGATTCGGTGTTGTTGGCACATAGACGTTGACGAATTCTTTATTTTTATAATCATAATCATCATTGTTTTTTGTTAGATTTTTGTTATTGATTACTGATTGTATTTGCTTTATGGATGATCCTGTTAAAAATCCCACCGACCATTCATTTTCACAAGGAAATTGAATCAAACAAGGCTCGCCGAATGCTTTATTGTCATCGCCAATGAACGTATTTGTTAAGGTTTTTATGGAATTGTAGATGGTTTTGATTATGGGTAAGCGTATCATGATGTTATCCATAATAGCAAAAACCCAACGCCCAATAAATATACGAGAGATTATCCCTAAGATAATAAAAAATATTAAAGTGAAGACAATACCTGCCCCTGGGATGTATATATCTAGATAATTGTTGGGATTTAGACGTGTGGGAACTAGATTATTAAAAATAATATCACTTGTTTTTATGGCCCACCAACCGAACCATATGGTTATGCCAATGGGCATAAAAGTTGCGATTCCTGTAAGTAAGAGTTTGAAAAATCTTCCTAATATGGATTTATGATACTTTTTCATAATATATAACCTGCCCTAAAATTTGTAAATCTTAGTATTATATATAAGAATTGTCAAGAATAGAATCAATACCTAAACTATTGTTTATCTTAGCATGACTTAAGGACACTGAATGAGTGCTTTTTCCCACCCTTTTAGTTAGAGGTGTTGTTGATTTTTACGTCGTCAACATGGCGGAAGTTGTATACATTGAGTAATAAGCCAATACATATAAGAGTTGTAAACATCGCCGTACCACCGTATGAAACCAAAGGCAAAGGAATTCCCACAACAGGAATCACTCCCATAACCATACCTGTGTTAATGAAGACATAGAGGAAAATCGAGCAAGCGATTCCGCCACCTAATAATCTACCGAATTTATTTTGCGATCTGATAGCGATGAATAGGGCAAATAAAATAATGATAAAGTATAAGGAAATAATCGCTAAACAGCCGATGAATCCAAACTCTTCGCCAAGTAATGTAAAAATGAAATCCGTATGCTTTTCAGGTAAGAAATTCAATTGAGCTTGCGTACCGTGCATGAATCCTTTACCGCTTAAACCACCAGAACCCAAGGCGATTTTCGATTGGGTAATGTGATAACCTGTATTCTGCGGATCTCGTTCAGGATTCAAGAAGTTTAAAATACGATTCTTTTGATATCCTTTTAAAATAAACATCCACATGATCGGCATGGATGTTATACCAATGACTCCTGCCAAGATAAAACGCCATACTTGAACCCCTGCCAACCATAGCATGAAAAATCCCACTCCAAATATGAATGTGCCTGTACCAAGATCAGGTTGGGTCGCCACCAATATGGTAGGTAGGGTAATATAGACAATAACCAATAATTGATGATAGAATTTACGAGTTTGTTCTATTTTCGTTTTTGCATAAACACGAGCTAAGATCAAAATAATCGCTATTTTCATGATTTCCGATGGTTGAAGTCTAAACGAGCCAATATATAGCCAACGTCTGGCCCCCATGCCCACATGACCCATGAGAGCAACGGCGATTAGAAGTATCAAGCTAATTCCATATAAGAAATATGAATATTTATACCATAAACGCATGTCAGAAATCGCCACAAGAATCATGATGAAAAAGCCAATGATAAAACGTATGATTTGTGCATATGCCCATGGCTTAAAATGTCCACTCGCTGCGGAATATAATACGGTAAAGCCGACACAACTCAAAATAGTTACGATGATAAGTAACGCCCAATTAATATTGTTAAAACGTTCTCTTATGCTTGGAATTGATGTTCTGCTTTTGATATCTGCCATGTTGTTATCCTGTGATCTTTTGTGTTTTTTCTCTAGGGTTTAGTTATGATTATGCGTTGTTGGTGTTATTGCCGTTAGTATGGGAGTTGTTATTTTGTTTGTGAGCTTTAGTGTTGGCACGGAATTTCTTTTGTTCGATTTCTTGCTCTCGTTTTTTCCCAGCTCGTTGTACATGCAACATGATATCATGACCGACGGCCGCTGCTCGGCTACCACCTGATCCATGGGCTAATACTACAGATAAGGCATATTTAGGATTATCAAAGGGAGCAAAGCCAATGAATAAGCCATGATCTCGGCGTATCCATGGGAGATCGCTATTTCTGATGATCCCCTTTTTGCGTTCTGCCTCACTAATATGACGCACTTGAGAAGTTCCTGTTTTACCTGCCATTTCCATATCTGCTTGATGAATGGCATATCTATGAGCAGTTCCGTAATCACTATTTACCACCTTATACATACCATAACGTACGATATGTAAAAAGTTATGATCTAAACCTAAGGATTCAGGTTCTGGACGTTGGATCTCTTCCAAATCTCCTTGGGCGTTTACGTATCCTTTCACAAGATGTGGTTTGATGTTTTTGCCCCAGTTTGCCAAGCGTGCTACCATGGTAGCCAGTTGAATGGGAGTAGCTTCCACATATCCTTGCCCGATACCTGCCAAAGCGGTTTCACCATTGAGCCAACTTCTATGCTTAACACGTTTTTTCCATGCTTTTGTTGGTACTTGCCCTGCTTTTTCATCGTAAAGATCGATACCAGTTTTTACGCCGATCCCCATTCTTTTAGCCATATCGTGAATTCTATCAACTCCCACCATTAGGGCGATTTTATAGAAAAATACGTCGCAACTGTGCATGATACCTTGCCATAGTACTTGATCGCCGTGGCCTGTTTTTTTCCAACAATACATATTTCTGTTACCAATATGAATATGACCATCACAATTAACAATGGTATGAGGAGTGATAACCCCAGCTTCTAAAGCGGCGAGAGCTACCACTGGTTTAAATGTTGAACCAGGTGCGTACTTACCTTGAACACTTAAATTTAACATGGGAGCTAAATTGTTTCTAATGTATTCATCAACTTCAGGTTGGGATAAGGAAGTAGTAAAATCATTGGGATTATAGGACGGAGTGGAAACCATGGCCAGCACGCCACCAGTATTAATATCTAGCAAACAGGCACTACCCACATGACCTTGCATTCTTTTATGAATATATTCTTGAAGATCTGCATCAATGGTCAAGACAACATCTTTACCGTCTACCGCTGGATGAGTTTCCACATCTTTAATTAAATGACCGTAAGCGTTGATCTCTACCTTTTTTGATCCTGCTTTCCCACGTAATTTTTCTTCATATTTACGCTCAATACTCGCTACGCCGATTTTAAATCCTGGTTCTTCATATAGGGGATTATTTTGAGTTTTTACGAATTTTTCCGACGGTGCTTTAATGTATCCTGTAATGTGTGCCATGATTTCGCCATAGGGATAATATCGCTTGTAGCTTTTTTTCACATCGATACCAGGTAGATAATCACTTGCTATGGATATTTGCGATACTTCTTTCCAGTTTAAGCCAGTCTTTAAGGTAATGGGAATGTAAGGCTTTTTCGAATGGATCTTTCTTAAGATTACATTACGTTGGCGTTTGGTCAATGGCACAATACGGGCGAAATTCTCAATGGTTTTGTTAATGTTTTTCCCAGCATTTTCACGAGTGATTTCTGCGATGTTATCTTGAATATTTGTAGCTAGTAGTTTATAATTACGGTCATATATATTCCCACGTGTGGGTAAAATAAAACGTGAATCCAGACGGTTTTGCTCACTAAGTTTTCGATAGTATTTATATTTAGTAATCTGCAAGTAAAAGGCACGTCCCACCAAAGTAACACCTAAGGCAAGTTGTCCCCCCGCCAATAACAATGCTCTACGAGTAAATAAACTTTGTAGATTCTGTTTATCTTTTATGGAATTTTTCATGATATTTACACCTTACACCTTATATTTTAGATTTATGCTTATGCAATCCTTTTATGATTGGAGCTAACTTAATTTCGCTTGATCTTGTTTTGTTTTGTCTTATCTTGTCTTGTCTTAGATTATCTCATCTCATATTGTTTTGTTTCTTTTCTTGTTGTTAGTTAGTGATCTTTTAGCATTCGGTAATCTATTAATAGGAATATGAAGAAGTATAAAGGGAAATCTATAATTGCGAATATGACATTATATAATAGTCGTTGATCCAAGGCGAATACGCCGAAGTGGAAATAGGCAAACATTATCATGATGAGAGTTCTAAATATTACCACTAAAAACCACCAACACCACATGATTACAAACCTTGGTTCGGGGAATATGGATTTGGTCAATTCAAGGCTTAAGTATGTTAGTAACCAAATGACCGCCTCTGTACCCACAGGATAGGGGGAATATAAATTGGCAAATAATCCCAAAATAAAAACGCTCAAGGGCGAGAGAAATTTCGGTTGAAGCCATAACCAACAAGATAACGCCAATAAATTCGACAAAGGAAATAGGAATGTCATTACCCCCCATGGCGACGGAGTAGCATAGAATAATATGGATATTACAACGCATATGATAGGAATATAATTGCGGAGAAAATTATTTTTAGTCATATACAGCCTTTACTTAGATAGTAAATCATCGGTAATTAGTTTTAAATTATAACTACCAACGAGAACATCACGTTGCCCTTTGATTTCCGCATAAGGGGTAATGGTAATTTTATTATTTGTGCCGATTTTAGAAACGTAACCCACTTTCATATTAGCAGGATAAGCCCCACCAACTCCAGAAGTGATCACACCGTCTCCAACTTTAATATGGATCTTGTTTTTGATTCTAGGATTGAGTTTGGTGGAAATATTATTCTCGGCTTGATCCTGTGCCTTTAGATTTAACACAACTAAAGTATTATTATTCTGCCCTGCTACAATGGCATGTTGTTCATCCTTACCAATTAACACAGGAACGTTACTACCCCAATCGGTAATCGGACGAACTCTCGATGTGAAAACCCCAACAGTTGTAACAATTCCCACAAGACCCAAAGAAGTATTCACAATATATCCCGGACGCACGCCATTACTTGAGCCTAAAAATAGGATCAAACCACCACTTAACGCTCCATTACCCACAGATAAAACTTTCGTAGTTAGATAATTCCCCGTATGAGAAGAGGCATAATTAAGTAATTTCTTTAATTGTTGATTTTCCTTTTCATATTTGTTTAAATCCTGTTGTGCTCCCCTTAGTTTGAAGTTTTCTTCTTTGATTTGTTTGTAGGCAATTTGAATATTCCATAGATCCTTAAGATGAGTAAAAAGCGAACCCACCGAAGTTACTGACGAAGTAAAACCATAATTAACCACCGATGTACCGTCGGAAAATAGTTGTTTAATATAGCGAACAGAGTTAGTCTGCCCCAAGCCCATTAGTAAAAAAGATACAACTATCAGCATTATAATACGAGGCATTTTCTCTTTAGTCTTGAATTTTTGTACTAAATTGTTTTTATTATCTCTCATGGTTTACTTGATCTCCAAGATATGGTAATGATGCAATCTTATTTTGTTCATTTCATGTTTGTAATTTCATGTTTGTAATTTCATGTTATTAGTTTCATGTTCTCACTTTCACGTTTTCACATTGTAGTATATTTCTTACTAAAAAACAATATATTTATTTAATAACTTAAATGAGTAGAAAAAATTTAGAAAAAATTCTTATAAATCAAAGCTTAAATAATGGTTAGAAATAACTGCTAATAGCTGATAAATATTCATATATAATTCATATCTAATTCATAAGCCCGAGCTTTTACATTACTTAATAAGGGATATTTGTTTGGGAATTTATGTTCTTAAAGTGAGTTAAAGATCTTGATTTTTTATTTTTAGAGTTTACTTAATCCCTAAGTCAAATATGATCATAAACCATCATATTATGATACATACCTTAAAGTACACACTTTAACATCAAAAGGAAATTAATTATGTTATACGAATTAGCTAACAAATTAGGCATATCTGAAGGTTATTATTTACAAGATGGAACTTTTGTTAAAACATCAGAAAAGGCACTAAAAAAAATCATCGACGCCATGGGCTTCGACACAACTCATGATGTTATGATCAATAGATACATAAGTGATATTGATTGCATAAACGATCGCCCCTTAGCAACATCGGTTGTGATAGAAAGTGATCATAATGATTTTATTCTAGATCTAATTACCAAAGGTTTAACTCTTGGAGAATTGGAAATTATCATCAGCATGGAAAATGGTACACATAAAACGATCACTAAACAAATAACCCAAGATATTATTGATGATGGTCATATGGAAATCTCACTCATGAATTATGATTTGGGATATCATCAAATATCTTTGGTAAATAATCTTTTCACTCAAAATTCCCATTTAATTTTGTGTCCTAGCCAAGCATATATGACAGATTGGGCAAAGGATAAAGAAAAAAAATGGGGTGTAGCCTTACAACTATATAGTTTAAAATCTAAAAATAATCTAGGTTTTGGGAATTTTAGCGATCTACAAAACATTAGTAAAATGCTTGGAAGTGTGGGAGCTACAACTATCGGTTTGAATCCCATTCATGCACAGTTAACCGAATTAAACTCCCAAAATTCAAGCCCTTATTCGCCAACATCACGTATATTTTTAAATCCTATGTACATCGATGTTACCAAAGTGCCATGCTATAATACATCAAAAAAAGTTGATGTTATCGTCAATAGCGTCAAATTTAAGGAACGTTTAGCCATAGCAAAAAATAGTAATTTTATTAATTATAAGCTAGTGCAAGAGCTAACATTTGAGATCTTTGAAGCGGTATTCTCAACCTTTAAGCACGTGGGAAAAAGAAATCACACTTATCAAAGCTTTTTAGATTTCTGTAATAATACCGAAGATCTAGAAAAATTCGCTCTCTATTCGGCTCTAGCCAAGCATTTAAATAATACGGATTGGTCCAAATGGTCTGCAGGATATCAGGATATTAATTCGAAGAAAGTTAGTGATTTCAAAAATAAGAACGAAAAACTTATTGAGCTATTCAAATTCATCCAATGGCAAGCATTTACCCAATTGGGCGAAGTGGCTACAGAGTTGAAAAAGAACGGCATAAAAAATCCGCTGTATCTTGATTTAGCAATCGGGACGCAAGAATACAGTTATTGCACATGGGCAGATCGTCATTTAAATATGCACGATGTTACTATCGGATCAGTACCAGACGAGCTGAATCCTAAAGGACAAAATTGGAATTTAGCACCGCTTAATCCCTATATTTTACAACAAACAGGCTATAAATATTTCATTAAGGTTATCCAATCAAATATGCAATACGCTTCACAACTTCGTATTGATCATATTATCGGCTTAAATCGTATGTTTATTGTTCCTAAAGGAGTAGAAAATAGCGATGGGGCGTATGTTGACTATCCTAAAGATGATCTTTTAAGTATTTTATGTTTGGAAAGTATCCGTAATAATTGTACTATCGTTGCGGAATCCTTGGGCAATAACGAAAAGGGTTTCAATGAGTATCTAAATAGTAAAAATATCTTTACCTGTAAAGTATTTATGTTTGAACGTTGGAATAATAGCACTCTATTTAAACGCCCTGAAACCTATACTCCGCTTACGGTTGCCTCAACCACCAATCACGATTTGCCAACGGTAGCAGGATTTTATATGGGGTCTGATATTTCCCATTTGCGTCGCTTAGGTATCGGTAAAGAAAGCGATCTCATGGAAAAAGAAGAACAACGCCATCAAGATAGAAAACTTATTTTAGACGCTCTTAACGATCAGAATATTAAAATCAGCATGGATCAAGAGCAAAATAAGGAACATAAACCCTTAAGCCATAGCCAAAATATGGAAAATCTAACTTTAGCAACTCAACGCTTTATTGCCAAAAGTTCATCCCTATTAAATATGGTGAATCTCAATGATATCATGCTAACATATGATCCCATTAATATCCCTTCAACTACGACAGAATATCAGAATTGGAGTATTAAAATAGATATTGAAGATAAACAGCTCAAAGATATGCTTGTTAACATCGAAGAGATTATGAAAAAAGAAAAACGTAATAGTCTTGATATTAAAAAGGTTGCTTAAATCATGGTTTCGCTAAAAACCTTCTTACAAGAAGATGAGGAAATTCAACTTAAAATTAATAAGACCTTCCGCTCATGGATAATGATTATTCTAGGACAATCCATGCTATTTTTCCTATTGTTATACCTGATGAGAAACCAAAGAGAAATATTAAGGGCCTTGGTTTCTGTGGGATATATCGCCATATGTTCATGGATGTTGGCAATAAAAATCTATAATAAACGCTTAGTTACCAATAAAAAGATCATTTTACTCTCTCGTAACAGTCCTAATCCTGTAAAGTTCATCTATTTATCACGAATCGCCAGAATGACGATCTCAAACAGCCTATTAAGTGGACAGACTATCAATATATTCATGAATAACAAGAATATATACCGTATTCATGATGTGAGTTATAACAGGGATTATATATCTTATATCGACGCTTTAATCCTCGGTAATAAAATCGTCGCCAACGCTAGTAAATCAGAAGAAATCCTAGAAAAAAGCAAGAATGCTCAAGGCTTCGTATCCGATAAACTGACAAACAGCGAAGATATCCACATAACCAACATCATCAACAAACACGCCGAAATCTCCGACAAACTCAACGAAGACGACGTCGCCAAAAGCATAAAAGAAATCCTCGCCAACCACCCAGCAAACCACCAAACTCAACCCCAACCCCAACCCCAATCCAAAACAGCCCAAGATAATATGCAAAATGTAGCTTAATATTCTAGATAGCAAGCTAATATTATATAAAAGTTATCCGTCTTAATCAATATGGTTAAGGCGGATAACTTTATACGGGTTTTGTTATTATAACAATCCTGCGGATTTAAAGGAGAAATGTTTTTGTTGGGCTACTATTATGTGGTCGTGGATTATTATGTCTAGGGGTTCTAGGGCGTTGGTTATGTGGGTGGTGAGTTGGATGTCTTCTGTAGATGGAGTTGTGTCGCCTGCTGGGTGATTGTGGATGAGGATTAGGGCGGTGGCACTGTTTTCTAGAGCCTTTTGGACTACTTTTCTTGGATAAATGTGAACGCTAAAACTATCGCCTTTTTCGATTACTTCTTCGTCTATGAGTTTGTTATTGGGATCAATGAATAAAATGCGGAATTCTTCGTGGGAAAGGTAAGCCATGGTGTGCTTGGCATAATCTAGGATTTGCCCCCATGTGGTGAAAATGGTTTGCTTTTTGTTGATGTTTTCATAGGCGACATAGGAAGATACTTCCTTAAAAAGCTTTAAGGTGGTAACTATGGATAAACCGACATTTTTAATTTTTAGCAATGATGTTTCATCGGCATTTAGAACATTGTTTATGGTTTTAAACTTATTTAACAATTCCTTAGCTAGAGGTTTAGCGTCGCCCCTTGGAATGGCGGTGAAGAGAATTAATTCGAGAAGTTCATAATCGGCAACTGCACTTAAGCCTCCTTTTAAAAAGCGAGAGCGTAAACGTTGTCTGTGTCCTGCGTGTTGTCCGTTGGGGGAAGTCTTGGTTATGGGCTTCTCGGTCATGGTGGTTATTTATTCCAGATAGGGCGATCTAATCCAGCTAATGATTTTGTGAAAATCTCAAAGCCGTCTTGAGTAACTGCTAATGTGTGTTCGAATTGAGCTGATAATGATCTATCTTTTGTGATGGCGGTCCATTTATCTGATAGCACACGCACATCAAATTTCCCCAAGTTTACCATGGGTTCAACCGTTAGAAACATCCCCTCTTTTAAGACAGCACCTTGACCTGGTGTGCCGTAGTTTACCACTTGAAGATCCCCATGGAACATGTTGCCTATTTCATGACCGCAGAAATCACGTACCGCAGAACAGCCCTGTTGTTCGGCGTAGCTTTGAATGGCATGGCCCACATCGCCCAAGGTTGTGCCGTCTTTAATGGTGTTGATACCTGCCCACATGGAATCAAAGGCAATATCGATTATGCGTTTGGCTTTAACTGATATTTTATCGCCCACCGCAAACATGCGACTGGTATCGCCGTACCATTCATCTTTTATTACTGTGATATCAATGTTTAAAATATCGCCATTTTTTAGCTTTTTATCGGACGGTATCCCATGACAAACCACATGATTCACCGAAATACATGTGGCTTTCGGATAACCACGATATCCCAAAGGAGCAGGGATAGCGTCATGATCACGAATGAATTTTTCACATAAGTCATTTAAATAATCTGTAGTAACGCCCACTTGTACGTATTCAGTTATGTAATCCAACACTTGAGACGCAAGCTTACCCGCCACTCTCATTTTATGCCATTCTTCAGGGTTTTTGTGTATTACCGCCATTTTATATTCTTTCACAGATGTTTAAAGCAACTTTATTATAAAGTTAGTTATTTATATATTATAAAGTATATATCATATAAAATCAACAAAAATAAAACAAAAGGGCTGTGAAAAGTAAAAAAAAGGTATGGTTTTATTTTTAGTTGTTATATTTATCAATGAGATCTTGAAGCTTGTTCATGCTACATTTACTGCTAGGTTCGTCGCATGTCTCTTTAAGATATTCTAAATCTTCGGCAGTGGGTTTGCTACCGTGTTTTAAGAGCATTTCTGACATTTTGAAATCATTATTATAAATATGAGCATATCTAAATGCAGTATAACCAGAATCATCTTTTATATTTACATCGGCACCATGATTTATTAACAGTTCTGCTGTCTTAACATGATATCCCATGAATAAGGCTTGCATTAGTGGCGACATCATTGAAGTACTAATGGCGTTAATATTAGCACCATGTTTTAATAATACTTCTATTACTTTTAAATTGGGCTTATTTGCTTGAACAAGATACATTATTGGTGTGAAATTCGAATCATCCACATAGTTAACATTAATACCGTCTTTTATGGCTCTTTCAAGTTTACTTGCCGTCATATTTTGCATGTTGAGAGCACTTATAAAAGGGTCTGTTGCACGGACATGGTTACAACTGGTTAATAGGATCATTCCCAATGTTAAACATCCAAGTGTTGATAGTAGTTTTTTCATGGGGATATGTTCCTTAAGGAGTTATTTGTTATTGTGTAAGATTATAACAATATAAAAATACGCTGCCAAGTATAAACTAAAGGGATATGTAAAAGAATATAAAAAAAAGGTAAGACTCGGAAGTCTTACCTTTTTTATGGTACTTAAGTATTATTTAAGTATATATGTACTAACTTACAAAGTAAGTGCATATTGTGCGATTTCTGCATATAAGTAATCATTTTCTGCTTTAGCATATTCTTCTGATTCTACATCACTAGTACTTAGAGTGTCAGAAGCTGATGCTTGTAGGCTTGCCATTTCTGCGGTTTTGATTTCACTTACTGGAGTAAGTTGATCACAAGTTATAACGCAAGAAACAGGCGAAACCTCACAAAAACCATCGTAAGTCATGTAACGTTCGGAAACCTTACCGCCTTTATATAGTTCAATCATACCAGGACGCAGAGAAGTTAAGAGTGGAGAAGAACCTTCTTCAGCCGATAAGTCGCCTTCAGAACCTGGCACTACTACCATTTCGTATTCATCGTCAACTAATACAGCCTTAGGCGATACTACACGACATTTAAACTGTCCCATTATAAGCTCCCTTGATCCTATGAAATTAAAGAGTTTTTGCTTTTTCTAAAGCTTCGTCAATACTACCAACCATGTAGAATGCAGCTTCAGGTAATTCATCGTATTTACCTTCAAGAATGCCTTCAACAGAAGTAATAGTTTCTTCAAGTTTAACGTATTTACCTTTAATATTACTAAATACTTCCGCAACGTGGAACGGTTGAGAGAAGAAACGTTGTAAGCGTCTTGCACGAGCAACGATCTTTTTATCTTCTTCAGATAACTCATCCATACCTAGAATAGCGATAATATCTTGTAATGATTTCATTGCTTGTAGTGTTTCTTGAACACGACGAGCGATCTCATAGTGATGTTCACCAACAATAGCAGGATCTAACGCACGAGATGAAGAATCAAGTGGATCAACCGCAGGGAAAATACCAATAGCCGCAATATTACGATCTAACACAGTTTTAGCATCCAAATGGGCGAATGAAGCCGCAGGTGCTGGATCGGTTAAATCATCCGCTGGTACGTATACCGCTTGCACAGATGTAATCGAACCTGTTTTAGTTGAAGTAATACGCTCTTGTAATGCACCCATTTCGGTTGCAAGTGTTGGTTGGTAACCCACCGCTGATGGAATACGACCTAGCAACGCAGAAACCTCGGCACCAGCTTGAGAGAAACGGAAAATGTTATCTACGAATAATAGCACATCTTTACCCATTTTATCACGGAAGTTTTCCGCAATTGTCAAACCTGTTAAAGCCACACGAGCACGAGCACCAGGAGGCTCATTCATTTGACCGTATACTAAGGCACATTTTGAACCAACAACTTCTTCAGTATTCACACCTGATTCGATCATTTCATGGTACATATCGTTACCTTCACGAGTACGCTCACCCACACCACACATCACAGAGTAACCACCGTGATGAGATGCGATGTTGTTCACTAATTCCATAAGGAATACAGTTTTACCCACACCAGCACCACCGAATAGACCGATTTTACCACCTTTTTGATATGGGGTCATAAGATCGATAATTTTAATCCCTGTTTCTAGGATTTCAATTTCGGTTGCTTGTTCTGTAAGCTCTGGAGCTTCACGGTGAATAGGTAAATACTCTTCAGCACCTACATCACCTTTTTCATCAACTGGTTCGCCGATTACGTTAAGAATACGACCCAAAGTCTTTTCACCAACTGGAACAGTAATAGGAGAGCCTGTGTCTCTAACTTCTGCACCACGTTTTAAACCTTCAGTTGTATCCATAGCAATGGTACGAACTGTTCTTTCACCTAAATCCTGTGCCACTTCTAAAACAAGTTTATTACCGTTTAGAGTAGCTTCCAAAGAATTTAATAGTTTCGGCATTACACCATCAGGGAATTGTACATCGACAACCGCACCTAAAATCTGTGTGATTTTACCAATATTTTCACTCATAATTTGTCTCCTTAAAAGACTCGTTGTTATTAAATTATCTTATCTGTTAAACATAATAATGGAAATTACATAATTTAAATTTAAAGATATTATTAATTAAACTGCTTCCGCACCAGAAATAATCTCAATTAACTCACTTGTAATAATAGACTGACGTGTATTATTGTATTGTAGTGTTAATCTGTCGATTAAATCACGAGCGTTATTTGTAGCATTATCCATAGCTGTCATTCTTGCACCTTGTTCGGATGCGAAAGATTCTAACATACTACGTAAAACTTGTGCTTCTACGTTTTTCGGTAATAACGTGTTTAGAAGTTCCGGAGTACTAGGCTCATATGTATAAGAGTCTTCGGTTTCTAAAGGACGTTCATTACCTTTAACATCTGCGGTCATATCCACAGGAATTAACGATATATTTGTAGAAGTTTGCGTTAAAGCCGATTGGAATATGGTTGTAAAAATTTCAACTCTATCCACTTCGCCTTTTTTAAACATTGATACCGCTAGTTTAGCTTGTTCTTGTGCTAATTCTAAAGAAACACCCTCTTTAGTAGACGAATCCACATGAGAGATAATTTTATCAGAACCAAAACGAGAATTTATAAGCTGAACTCCCTTACGACCAATACATAAAAACTTACTTTCTACGCCTTTTGCTGTTAATTCATCCACACGAATTTTTAGCATACGCATTATATTACCATTCAAACCACCGCATAAGCCACGATCTGACGATACAATAATGAGTAAAGCTACTTTCTCATCACTTCTACCTGCAAGAAGTTCTGGGGTTTCCTCTTCGGATCTGTTACCTTGCATAGATAATGCAAGGTTACCCACAATTTCTTCCATTTCGGTAAGATAAGGGCGAGAAATTTGTACGGCTTCTTGTGCTTTACGCAAACGAGCAGCAGCAACCATTTTCATCGCACTTGTAATCTTAACTGTAGATTTTACACTTGTGATTCGGTTTTTCAATGCTTTTAGATTAGGCATTTTATCTCACCTTAAATCAAAATAGTTATAAATTAAGCAAAAGAAGCAACGAATTTACCTAAATACTTTTTAAGTTTTTCTTCTGTTTCTTCTGTGAAATCATGTGTTTCACGAATGCTTTCTAAAATTTCCGCACCGTTAGCTTCGATATCATCAAATAATGTATGCTCAAAACGTACAACGTCTTTAAGAGGAACTTTATTTAAATAACCATTAACACCAGCGTATACAGATACAACTTGTTTTTCCAATGTAATTGGAGCATATTGTGGTTGTACTAGTAATTGAGTTAATCTTGCACCCTTATCAAGTAAGGCACGAGTAGAAGCATCAAGATCCGAAGCGAATTGAGCAAAGGCAGCTTGTTCACGATATTGAGCTAGATCTAGCTTTAATGAACCTGTTACTTTTTTCATAGCTTTAGTTTGAGCAGCACCACCCACACGAGATACCGAGATACCAACGTTAATAGCTGGACGAATACCTTTATAGAATAATTCTGTTTCTAAGAACATTTGACCATCTGTAATTGAAATCACGTTTGTTGGAATGTATGCTGATACATCGCCCGCTTGTGTTTCAATGATAGGTAAGGCAGTTAATGAACCAGAACCGTAGTTTTCATTCAATTTCGCAGCACGTTCTAGTAAACGACTATGCAAATAGAATACATCACCTGGATACGCTTCACGACCTGGTGGACGACGAAGTAGTAATGAAATTTGACGATAAGCAACCGCTTGTTTCGATAAATCATCATAGAAGATCACAGCGTGCATACCGTTATCACGGAAGTACTCACCAATGGCAGCACCAGCAAATGGAGCGATAAATTGAGCAGGAGCAGGATCTGACGCAGTAGCGGCAACGATCACAGAATACTCTAAAGCACCATGGCGTTCTAGTGTACGTACTAGTTGAGCCACTGTTGAACGTTTTTGACCAACGGCAACATAAATACAGAATAATTTTTCACTATCGCTCTTAGCACGATCGTTAATAGCTTTTTGATTGATAATAGTATCAATCGCCACAGCTGTTTTACCTGTTTGTCTATCGCCAATGATTAACTCACGTTGACCACGACCAACTGGGATTAAAGCATCAATTGATTTAATACCAGTTTGCATTGGTTCATGTACACCTTTACGAGTCATAATACCAGGAGCTTTAACCTCAACAGGTTTAAGTTCACTATCACCCGCAATAGGACCTTTACCATCGATTGGTTTACCCATGATATCAACAACACGACCAAGCATGCCTTTACCAACGGGAATAGAAACCACTTTACCAGTACGTTTCACGATATCGCCTTCAGATATGTTATTATCTAAACCGAAAATCACGACACCCACATGATCAGCTTCCAAGTTTTGAGCCATGCCCAAAACTCCACCTGGGAATTCAACCATTTCACCAGATTCTACATTTTCAAGACCGTAAACACGAGCGATACCATCACCTACCGAGATTACGCGTCCAATTTCGGCAACGTCGATGTTGTCGCCAAAATTTTTAATATTCTGTTTCAAAATTTCTGAAACTTCTGCAGCACGAATTTGCATTATATCTTACCTTTCATAGAGTTATGAAGATTATCTAATCTAGTTGCAACAGAACAATCCACCATGTAGTTTTCATTTACAAATAATTTAAAACCACCAATTAGTGTATTATCTATCTCTGTTTCAATTGTTACGTCACTTTTTAGAGTCTCTTCTAAAGTCTCTTTCAAGCGTGTATATTGTGCAGAAGGTAATTCCGCAGCTGATACAACTAAAACTTTATTTTCTTTGCGATATTCAAATAACATCTCAAAAAATTCTCGTATAGCATCTTGTAAGATGAAAAGACGATGATTGTCTATTATTAAAGCAACGAAGTTCTTAATAAGTGTGTGCATGCCAGCCTTGTCCAGAATAGTAGCCATTACTGACTTTTGTTCTGAAATACTCAAAACTGGATGTAATACAATATTATTTAGATCTTCTATTTCTGTAAGCATTGTGCCTAAGTCCTTTAAATCGCTGGAAATAGCTTCCATACAATTCTCATCAAGGGTTAGGTTAAATAGAGCTTTTGCGTATCTACGCGCAAGTTCCTTAGAATAAAAAGCAGCCAAGAATACACCTCCTAAATCAAAATACATCTAGACTAATATAATACTTATACTATAATCTAAGTAAGATTACAAGGAGTATTTTAAAAATAGATAGATTCTTTTTCATATAAGGGCGGAAACACTTGATAATAGTCAAGAAAAAAGAGAAAATTTATTTGAGTTTTACGATTAAAAACAATTGTTTAACAAATAGCATGTTAAAGAAAAGTTTACTAAAATCAACAAGTAAACTTTTCTTTTATATATTGAATTTATTTAGATTTTCACGTTTTAAGGAATTAATTATGGATCTTTTTGTTACTTCTAGGACTTCGCCTTTTTGCAGATTCCCTAATAAAAATGAACCATAGGAAATTCGCACGAGTCTATTGACAGTTAAGCCTACAGAACCAAGGGCTTTTCTTACTTCTCGGTTTTTGCCTTCCTTTAGGGATACTTCGAACCACGAATTTTTTCCTGTTTGCGGTTTATCTGGATTTTCTTTGGATTTATGAACAATAATAGCTCCATATTTTACTCCGTCAACAAAGACTCCTTTTTTTAGCTTTTGGATTTTATTGTCTGTTAGTAAGCCGATGGCACGAACCTTATATCTTCTGATCCATCCTGTGGTAGGCAATTCTAATAGGCGTGAGAATTCGCCGTTGTTGGTTAATAGTAACAGTCCTTCACTGTTGAAATCTAACCTACCAACTGATATGACACGTCCAATGTCCTTAGGTAGGGATTCAAACACAGTAGGGCGGTTTTTTTCGTCCTTATGGCTGGTTATTAAGCCTGATGGTTTGTTGTAGAGCCAGACTCTTAGTTTTTTATCTTCTAAAGAGATTTTTACTCCATTAACTAGAACTTCATCGCTAGGGGAAACGTTTAAGGCTGGAGTTGTTATGATTTTGTTATTAACGACTACATCTCCGCTTAAGATGAGTTTTTCTGCTCCACGTCTTGAGGTGATTCCTGCTTTGGCTATGGCTTTGGCTAGTCTCATGGATGTGGCTGTGTTGTTGTCTGTAGTGGTATTTGTATCGGTAGATGTGTTGGTGGATGTATCGGTGGGTTCTGTGAGAGAATCGTGATTTCTGTTATCTTTTTGCTTATCTTTATTGGTGTTTAAGGGGTCGAAAGCCATTGGGGTTAGTATCCTTTAAGATTTTGTTGGGTTTGGATGTGGTGGGCGGTGCAAATGGCGATAGCGAGAGCGTCGGCGGCGTCGTGGGTGGGGAGTTGGGCTTGGGGAAGTAAGAGTTTAACCATGGCGATAACCTGATCCTTTTTCGCTGATCCACTGCCACATATGGATTGTTTGACTTTAGTTGCAGAATATTCGGCAACATCTAAGCCAGAATTAGCTAGGGCCACCATGGCCACGCCACGAGCTTGGCATAGTTTTAACGTGCTTTGTGGATTTTTGTTGAGGTATATTTCTTCCAGTCCGCAATAATCAGGTTGATATTTTAGGGCGATTTCTTGCACTTGGGCGTAGATATGCTTTAATCTTTCCGCCATGGGTAATTTGTCGGAAACTTTGATGATACCGTCGCCAACGTATGATATATTGTTGCCGTTAATATGGATAATGCCCCACCCAGTAGTTCTAAGGGCAGGATCTAAGCCTAAGATTTTCATATGGATTTATATTATATCTCTTTATTTATTCTCAAGGTTTATACTTCTTCGTTGACGTCGTTAGGAGTTGGAGTTGATGTTGGTCCGCCTTTTGCTACTCCTACCATGGCAGGGCGTAATAATCTACCTGATATGGTGAATCCTGCTTGAACCACTTGGGTAATGGTATTGTTTGGCACATCAGTATTAGGCATTTCGAACATTGCTTGATGTAAATTTGGATCAAACTGTTTATTTTCGGCGTCGATCTCTTCGATTTTATGGCGTGTGAAAATGGAAATCAGTTGTTGTTCGGTCATTTTAACCCCTTCGATGAAAGGATTCATTGCGTCATCTTCGGCGATATCTTCTGGGAGAGTTAACAAAGCACGTCTAAAATTATCCGATACTTCTAGCATATCACGAGCGAAATTTGTAACGGCGTATTGAGTAGCCTCTTTTTTCTCACGGATAGTTCTTTTGCGAAGATTCTCCAATTCTGCATGTGCACGCAACCATTTATCTTTAGTTTCTGCCAATTGGATTTCCAATTGTTCTTCTTTTGAAAGTTCTACTTGTGGTTCTTGTGAGCTTTCTTCTGTAGATGATTGGTTGTCCTGTGGTTTTTCTTGTGATTTTTTAGTTTCATCACCTTGGATATTTTCTAGAGTTTCTTCTGATTGTGAATTAGTATTCTTGTTCATGTGTTTTGTTCCTTTTCGTATTTATCTTAAGATCTGTGTTAATCTTAAAAGTGGCTCATGTATTATGGGATTAATATAGATTGTTTAATTGAGAAATGCAATATAAAATTTACATTTCATTTGTATTCTATTGAAATTTAATGATTTTAGCTGTTATTTATTTTAGAATTTTCTAGAAACGAGTGATTTTTCCTGAATATCTGCCATACATGAAATCGTTGGCCACACGATAGCGATCTAAGGTATTTAGTCTAAACCATTCCCCTTCGTTTACCACGCCATGGACTTTTTTATCTTGAATCGCTTGTGAGACAATAGCTCGCCAAGATATATTTTCCTGATTGCTAAAGGTTTTTAGATATTTGGGATTAAATATGGCAATATCGCCAAAGACATAAGGGGTAATTGTCCCTTCTTCTTTGTGTTCTACGAGACCAGTAGGGTGGACGTTATATCTTCCTGTTAGCTCATCAGAACTTAAACCGTAGGAATTAACCGTTGATGTTAAAAGAATTAGCACATCCATTTCTTCGGGATTCCAAATATCTTTCATGATCTTTAGGGTTGAGTGAGTGCTGTTTAGTAATAGACGATCGCCTAAAATTGTCATGAAAGGTTCATCGCCGAATTTATCAAGTAAGCTTAGGATACTATTACCTGTGCCACGGAGATTATCTTCTTTTATCACTTCAATATCAAGGGAAAAGTTACGCTTAGAGTATACTTCAATGTGATCTTTAATGGAATCGGCAAAGTGGAATGTGTTGACAACTGCCTTTTCTATTCCCGCATCTTGGCATAGCTGAAACCAACGATCTATCATTGTTTGACCAGCAACATCCATTAGATACTTAGGTAGAATCTCGGTTACTGGCTCCATAGATTTACCCGCTGCCGCAACTAAAATAAGCGATTTGTTTATTTTGTTAGTCATAAAAATTAGTATCCCTATTGATTAAATGAGTTGAAAAAGAGAATGCGAATCATCTTTACGTTAGCCCTAAATTAAGGTGGGTATTAGCTTATTTATCGTATCCTTTTAGGAATTCTTCGGCTTGTTCGCACATGTTATTTATAACGGTTGAGATCGGTAGAACTTCTTTAACCATGCCGATAACTTGACCAGCCATAACAGAGCCGTTTTCTGTGTCGCCGTCGATCACGGCTTTTTTCAATGCTCCAACCCAATAGCGTTCAATGCTTAGTTGAGCTTCTTCTTGGGTTTGTTTTCCGCTTTTGAAATTCTCAATGGCTTGTTTTTGTGTGTTAAGGAATTCTTGTGTGCCTTTGTTGGCAATGGTACGCACTGGAATTACAGGGAATTGCGGATCAAGTTGGATAGTTGATAAGGCATCACGTGCTTGAGCTTTAAGGAAAGCCTTTTTGAAGTTCTCGTGGGCGATACTTTCTTCTGTGGCAGCGAGTAGCGTTCCCAGTTGAACGCCAGACGCTCCTAACTTTAGATAATTAACCGCCGTTTCCCCACGACCGATTCCCCCAGCAACAAAAATGGGAACTTCTTTGATAACAGGTAGAATCTCTTGAGCGAGAATCGATGTTACTACAGGACCAATATGCCCGCCTGCTTCACTTCCTTCGATTATCAAAGCGTCAGCACCATTGCGGATTAGTCTTTTAGCAAGCACTAAAGCAGGAGCGAAACAAATGACCTTACCGCCGTAATCTTTGATTTGCTTGATAGAACCAGCTGGTGGCAAACCGCCTGCTAGAACCACATGAGATACTTTATACTCGGCACATACTTTTATCAAATCGTCTAGATCTGGACGCATGGTTATAAGGTTAACACCAAAGGGTTTATTTGTAAGTTTTTGTGTTTTTTTGATTTCTTCAGCTAAGACATCCACAGGCATAGCACCAGAACCAATAACCCCAAAACCTCCCGCATTTGAAGTGGCAGATACAAGTTGAGATTCAGAGATCCAGCTCATAGCACCACCTAAGATCGCATATTCAGAGCCTAAAAACTCTTTTCCTCTTGTCCATAATTTATCCAGATTAGAAAAAGTCATTTTTTCAAGTATCCTTTTTATTTTAAAAAAATATTTATATCGTCATATAAAAACATTGTAGAATTTGTTATATTCTGATATGATACAATAAAATTATATATATTTTCAAGTACAATTTTTATGATTCGGATTTTTTATGAAAAACAAACAACAAAATAACCCCAATTCTGCCGACCAAAAGGAGCTGGATTTTTTCGAAAATATTTCTAGTGAGTGGTGGAATAAAGACGGTAAATTCAAACCCCTACATGATTTTAATCCCCCACGATTAAAATTTTTAAAGGAGGAAATTATCAAGCATTTTGACCTTAATAAAAATCTTGATAATGATAAGAATATTTTAAATGATAAAAATATTTTAAAAAATATTAGGATTTTAGATGTGGGTTGTGGTGGTGGATTAATTGCCGAACCACTGGCCCAGTTGGGAGCTGATATAACCGCAATCGATTTGGTAGAAAAGAACATCATAACCGCCAAAGCTCACGCAGAAGAACAAGGCTTAAATATTAACTATCAATGTATCGCCATGGAAGATCTTGAAATTACCGATAAATATGATGTTATCTTGCATATGGATCTTTTGGAGCATGTTCTAGAAAGGAGCGAATTCATAAAAGCCACGAGTAATCTCTTAAGTGATAGGGGGATATATCTAGCTACTACTTTAAACAGAACTTTAAAATCATTAGCTTTAGGTAAAATCATGGCAGAATACATCTTGCGTTGGCTAGCCCCAGGCACTCACGATTGGCATAAATTCATTAAACCAAGCGAATTACAAGAAGATCTCACAAGTGCCAGTTTAAATATTAAGAAAATATGCGGGATATCTTACAATCCTTTAAGAAAAGATTGGAACTTATCTCAAGATATATCCATAAACTATATTTTATCTGCCAGTAAAAACCCTTAAAAAACCTTAACAATCATTAACAATCAAGCTTACATAAACTAACTTAATCAATTCAAATAAATAAGCGTTCAAACTAGAAAAAAAATTAGAAGTAGTATTTCCATGTCTGAAAAAATATCATCCCCTTTATCATCGTCTGTAGAATCTGTAACTAAATTGCCCACACATGGGGTTAAACATGGGTTTACAGACGCTTTAAAAGATTTCTTTAGTAACCCTGATCTAAGTGTTACTTTATTGATTTTGCTTATCATCTGCATAGGCATATTTGCTTATACTATCATCCGTATGATCATGTGGGAACGCACTCGTAGGAATAACTATGATAGTGATCATGTGGCAGAAAATTTGCCCTTCTGTGCGTTTATTTATGATCTGGATTTGGATAAAGCCTATTATACAAGACACTTATCCTTAGGCTTGGATATCCGCAACAAGGAAGATTGCTCATGGCATGAGCTTATAACATTCTTTGATGATAGTTCCTTTGAGACTTTATCTGTTTTGTATAAGAATTTACTGCAAGACAATAACCGCTCATTCACATACACAAGCACCTTAAAAAATACCGAGCGTACATTCACTATTAACGGCGAATATATGACAGCTTACGGCTCACAACATCGTTGGATAGTAGTACATATTAATGAAATAAACGTTCTTACCTTAAATGATCTCAACATAGCCAATAGGAAAATTCAAGATCAATACGATATTTTATCATCCCTGCGTACAACCGTATGGAAGACCGATAATTTAGGAAATGTAGTTATTGCTAACACCATTGATCCCATGCCCTCATTTATTAAGGATCTCATTTTAAAAAGCTTAGATGAGCAAGAAACAATCGAGATTAATTTTACCTTTGATGATGGTAAAATGGTTCTTGTTTCTGATATGGATATCGATGACATCATAAGCGATACGTTCTCCCTAACCATTAATCCCTATTTGCATGATAGCGGATCGGTTGGTTGTATCTCCAATATTACGGAAGTTATTTCCTTAGAACGAGAGCTTAAGAATCTTAAACACAAGCAAGATCAGATCTTAAACGTTCTCCCAACTCCGTTAATCTTCTTAGATGATACTCATGAAATTATCTTCTATAACAACGCATTTCTTGAGTTTTGGGATATTAAAGTCTATGAGCTAATGGGAAATACGAGCTATAGGGATTTGCTATATCTGTTAAATCGCTTACGAAAAATGCCCACAAGTAGCAATCAAATGGATATTACTATCGCACAAGAATTAAAACTCTTACAAACGGACGAAGAAAAAGTCTGCACATGGGATATTCCCAACGGTCAGAAGATCAAGATTAAGTTTATCCCTTGTGAAAATAATACTTGGTTATTGAGCTATTACGATATCACAGAAACCAACGATATCAGAAGTAACGCCGAAACCTTAGTGAAAGTCCAAACCGAAACCATTAACGCCTTAGAAGAGGGGGTAGCGGTGATTGAAACCACAGGTAAGATCACTCTTTATAATCAAAATTTCATTAACTTTTGGAATCTCGATCTAAAAGAATTACAAAAAAGTCCCCACTTTAGCCATGTTCTAGATCAAATGAAACCTTTATTTAATAACGAATGTCAGAGCGATTGGCGAGCATTCCGTGAGAATCTTCTAAGAAGTGCCATAGGTAACAGATCAAAAACCGAACACATTTGGCATTTAAACAATAAGCGAATCATTAAGCAATCAGCCACTCCCCTTTCCAATGGGGGAACGTTGTTAACATTTACAGATCTTACCTTAGAAGAGCAAGTACAGATCGTACTACAACAACGTGAAGAATCTTCCATGAGATCCAACGAGCAGAAATCTAACTTTATAAAAGTTGTATCTTTCAAACTCCGTTCGGCATTTCAAACCATATTCGCCAATAGTCAAATGCTCGAACAGGAAAAATATGGCGAATTGAATAAGCGTCAGAAACAATATATTGAAAATATCAACAAAGAAGTAATCTTGATGAATCACTTCATGGGAAATACCTTAGATCTTGCCATGTTGCAATCTCAAGAGATCATTCCCGAAATTGGCATTTATAATATTAACGATATTTTGGAAGAAACTACACTAACATTTAGCGAACTTTCACAGGAAAAAAATATCCAAATACTCCATAAGCCCCACGAATCTATCATGGCAGTTAATACGGATTCGAAGATTCTCACTAATATCATTTATCAAACCATGATCAATATCATATCTAATGGACAAAGTGGCGACAAAATTCATCTAGAAGCTTATCATAGTGATGATACTTTACGAATCAATATCCATACTACCATAGTCATCCCTGAATATGATCATCTCCAAAGCACCAAAAACTCGCCGATTCTCTTTGCGGGCATGGCCTTGGTAAAACAATACGCCCAAGTGCTAAATGGGAGCATAGCCATTGATACTAATGTTGATAACTTCAATATTATATCCTTTACCTTTTAAGGGATGTAAAAAAGCACTTTTCTCATCCCCTTTTCTCATCCCTTTTCTCATCCCTTTTTTCCACCCCTTTTTAAACCTTTTAACTTTTAAGAAACGAGAACCCACACCATGCAACATCATACTTTAACCTTTGATGATACCATTCAAATTATAGCATTCTTAGTACAATTTATGATATTTGCGTTTTTATGTGTATATCTTATTATAAAGTTTGTCTTAAGTATAGCACCCAATAAGTTTTTGCTCGCAATCTTTATTCTGATCATAGCTGAAAACCTAATCGCCAGATACTTACAAACAAAACTCGAGTATCATAGAATGACACAAGTTATTCTTGTCTTTATGTCTATAATCGCCGTATTGTTCATATGCTACATCAGAGAGAGAAAGAAGAAACGTGTAAAAGAATCTTGACTGGTTTAAGCAAAATTGCTATACTCTATTCATTAGTTAATATTCATTAGTTAATACTAATTAGTTAATATTTCCATCTCTTTCAGGTATTTTTATTGTTATTTTCTAGCGTAGGAATTTCAGGCGAAGTTAAACCCATACTATTTTTAGTTATTATGATAGGTGCGTGCATGTATGCCATAAGATACAAGATCAAGAAAATAAAATCGGCAGATAAACGATCTCATCCCATACAAGGGCAATCATTTCAACAAATTCTTAAAAATACATCTCATAAGGGGGATTCTTAAATAATGGCAGGATTTACGTTCTCTAGTAGTGATATATTTATGTTATTATCATTTGTATTGCAAATATTAGATTTTTCTATTCTTGTAATATGTCTTTTTATTACTATTGCAAATGGTAACAAAATAGATAAATATTTATTTAGGATATTTATCATGTTCTTAATACAAGGGGGAATGGTAATTTTTACCATGTTCTTCTTAGCATCTTATATGCACGTACAAGAATATATTTTAGTTCGCTGGGTTTCTGCGATTATGGTAGTATTTGTATTTCTTATCACATATACGCTCATATACGCCATAAGATACAATACAAAACTAATACGAAAACAAGAAGAAAATAAACAGCCTGCAAGATTTAATAGAATAATCCACATTACATTATTGCCTATCTTTTTATTATTGTTACTTCCAGCCATTTCCGCATTCTTTGAAGTGGCAGGAATTATAACCCTTTGTTTACGATATATGATATTTATTAGTCTGTTTTTGTACATTCTCTTCAAGCTAGGAAAACAACGCAAACGACCAGATAAATACTTTCTACTGGTATTCATAACAATATTACTTCAACATATTGTAATATCCTACCTGATTGACGTAGTACACTTGAATTCTTATACATATTTTAATACAGATTTATGGTATTTAAATAATAGTATGGAATATGTATATAATGTGATTAGATTATTCTCTATCTTGCCTAGCCTTGGAATTCTCGCCTACGGCTTGAGAGCAAAAATCAAAGATCCAAATAAACAACTGGAAAAATATAACATGATATATCATATTATATTAGTTATGTTCTATGTTATTCTAACCATATCAGCATTAATTGAATTAGGAGACTATATTTCCAGATTGATAGATGAGTATCACCTACATCAAAAAGGCATTCTCTAAAGATTGTGATAAATGGGCTAATATGCACCTTAATTTAGGGCTAAGGTAAACATGAGTACATGTCGCCCTAAATTAAGGCACATCTTATCCCATTTCTCCCAATCTTGGTGGGTCGTGATAAATGGAAAAAAGTCTTGACTAGTTAAGATTATTATAGTATTTTATTAGATATTATTTCGTTAAATGAAGAGGTGTTTTTATTATGGTGGTTGTGTTACAAGTAGGGGTTTTTATATCGTTGTATATGTATTTTATCATAAGAAAATTTCAAAATAGATTGATAAATAAGTCTTTAATTGTGGTATCTGTAATCCTGTTTTTACAATTTTTTCTTTTTATGGATATGCACGTGTTATTTAGACATTTAAGTCTAGTATTTTTAGTCTTGAGAATGCTATTTTCTTTACTCATAAGCGGAACGCTCATATATGGGAGTTTATCAAGGCTAGATCGTACTAAGATAATCAAAAGCACAAAAGCCCATAAATTAGGTATGGCATACCATATTTTACTCTTGATTATATTTGTACTATTAGCATTTTACGATATATGGAATATATATATCCGTACACATCAATTATTTGCTATGCAATTGTAACTCCTTAAAGAATTCATCGGCATGATAGGAAGAGCGAGTTAAGGGGCTGGATGATACTACCTTAAAGCCTTTGGCTTTGGCTACTATTTCCATTTGTTTGAACTCTTCGGGGGTTACGTAGCGATCAATGAGAGCGTGGTTTTTTGTTGGTTGGAGGTATTGTCCGATAGTTAGGAAATCCACTTCTGCCGAGCGTAAGTCGTCCATTACTTGAATTACTTCTTCTAGGGATTCGCCAAGACCAACCATTATGCCCGATTTTGTAAAGATATTGCTATCGAGCTTTTTCACATCTGATAGTAACTTAAGAGATGTAAAATAGCGAGAGCCTGGGCAAATGGTGGGAAATAGGCGAGGGACGGTTTCAATATTATGATTAAAAACATCTGGTTTTTCTTTAACCAATAATTCCACCGTAAGATCGGCAGGTTTATTTCTAAAATCAGGAGTTAGGATTTCCACTGTGGTTTTAGGCGATAATTTACGAATTTCTCTTATGACCTTTTGAAAGTGCATTGCTCCACCGTCATCTAAATCATCACGATCGACAGATGTTATAACCACATGATTAAGATCCATTTTAGCCACAGATTCGCCCACACGTTTAGGCTCATCTTCATCGACAATCTTTTTAGGATTGCCTGTGTTAATATGACAGAACGCACAAGCACGTGTACAAGTATCGCCCAAAATTAGAAATGACGCATGTTTCTTTCGCCAGCAATCCCCCATGTTAGGACAGCTAGCCTCTTCGCATACCGTATGTAAAGCCTTGGATTTCATCATCTCATTTAACTTCTCAAAGGTTTCCCCCTGCGGAGCTTTAACCTTTATCCATTTCGGACGCTCAAGCTTTTGTTGTTCTTTTTCTTTTTCTTTTTCTTTTTGCTTTTCCATGTGATTCTTTCAATATTTACCTTAAGCCTTTAGGTGTGTGAAAAAGTGCTTTTTCACACACCTAAACTACATATGAATTACTTTGCCATAAGCGTCTAATATCGATTCGTGGATTGCTTCGCTCATGGTTGGATGTGGGAAAATGGTACTCATTAATTCAACTTCGGTTGTTTCTAACTGTTTTGCCACAATACCAGCTCCAAATAGTTCCGTAACACCAGAACCGAACATGTGCATGCCTAATAATTCGCCTGTATCAGCGTCGAAGATAGATTTTATGAATCCGTCCGTATGGTTGGAAGCTACGGCTTTACCGTTACCGATGAATGGGAATTTACCAACTCGTAAGGCATGGCCTCGTTTACTGGCTTGTTCTTCTGTTAATCCAATTGACGCCACTTGCGGATTGGTATAAATACAGGTGGGAATATTTTCCACTTGAATGGGTTCATGAATATGATCGCCGATAATGTGATCAACCGCATGAATCCCCTCGTGAGAGGCCTTATGTGCTAAACAAGGATTACCGATGATATCGCCAATGGCCCAGATGTTTTTATCGTCTGTTTTTAGATATTCATTTACACACACATAACCACGCTCATCGAGTTCCACATTGGTATTTTCCAAACACAATTCGCCAGTATTGGGAACAACGCCCACCGCACAAAGTAAATGACTGGCTTCCATTTCGATAACATCATCGCCAACTTTTACGCTTGCTACTACATTACCGTCGCCATTGATTTCGGCAGTTTGTAACATGGCGTTAGTTTTGATTTTGATCCCTTGAGAAATGAAATTCTTTTCTGCGGATTTGGATATATCCTTATCGCCCTGTGGCATAATTAACGGTAAAGCTTCAAGCACGGTAACATCCACACCCAAAGAGTTATAGACATTCGCAAACTCAATGCCGATAGCACCAGAACCTAAAATTAATAAACTTTTTGGGATCTCGGTTGGGGCTAGAGCGTTTTTATATGTCCATATTTTATCGCTTTCCATTGGGAGAAATGGTAATGTTCTAGCTCGTGAACCTGTGGCGATAATGATATCTTTAGCTTTTACTAATTGTTTTCCCCCTGTGGTTAGATCCACTTCTAAGGTTGTACTATCGACAAAGCGTCCATAACCGTCGATAACTTCCACTTTATTTTTCTTCAACAGCACACCAACACCGCCCGCTAGTTGCTTGGATACCTTACGACTTTTTTCAAACATCACATTTGTATCGATAGAAAGATTATCAAAGGTAATCCCTGCCGAGGCGGTATGATGTTTCATATTATCTAGCATAGATGTGGAATTTAATAGGGATTTTGTTGGAATACATCCCCAGTTTAGACAAATACCGCCCAAGTGATTGGCTTCAATAACCGCCACTTTTAAGCCCTCTTGGGCCCCTTTAATGGCCGCCACGTATCCGCCAGGACCTGCCCCTAAAATAACTAAATCGAATTCTTTCATTTTATACTCCATGTATATTTATAGTGTTGTATTGTATAGTGTTATATTATATTAACTGATGTTAACTGATGTTATATTAATCTACGAGATCATTAAAATTGGATCTTCTAAATTATCTCTAAGTTTGCTTATGAATTGACCAGCCACGCCACCGTTTATCACACGATGATCAGATGCAAGGGTTAAGCTTATTTTACCGTCTATCGCTCCGCCGACCGAAAGAATAGCTCCGTTTTGCGGTGGAATGATTGAAGTGAAAGATTTCACACCAAACATTCCCAAGTTAGAAAGGGTAAATGTACTATTGCTCATTTCATCCATACTTAACTTATTGTTGCGTGCTTTAGTGGCAAGATCTTTGATATCTAGGGAAATTTCGTCAATACCTTTAGCATTTGCATTGAAGACCGTCGGGCTAAACAATCCGATATCTGTAGCAATGGCCACGCCGATATTAATTTCATTGTATTGGACGATCTCATCGCTATCAGTCCAAGCACGATTGATTTGTGGGAACTGTCCAATGGTAGAGGCACAAGCTTTTAATATGATATCGTTGATTGTGATTTTACCGTCGAATCCTTTGCGTTCGTTTAGTTGCTTGCGTAAGGCGTTGAGTTTTTCCACTTGGAATTCTACGGTTACGTAATAATGTGGGATGTCCCTTTTAGATTTCGTTAGTACATCAGCCACCACCTTTTCAATGTTCGACGGCTTAAGAACTTCGTGAGATACACCAGAGAAATCAGGGTGCATATTGCCAGTTGATTGAACCGCAGGAGCTTTATTTTGTGATCTGCTGGCACTTGTTTCGCTCAATGATGATGATGTGGCGGTGGTGGATGAAGAGTTGGCAGAAGTAAGAGAGCTTGAAGAGTTTGAATCTGTGCTGTTAGTAGGCGAGCTTGCTGAAGTACTTCCACTATTTCCATGGGATTGGACATCGTGTTTAGTAATTTTACCACGTGGGCCAGTGCCGACGATTTCTGCAAGTTCGATACATCTTTCTTTCGCCATTCTTAAAGCCAGTGGCGAAACTTTCACAACCTTATCGGCTTGTTCTATGGATCTTTTAGCAGATACTACGATATCGGCAACCTGTGGCAGAACGAATTCTTCAAGCTGTTTATTATAAGGTACGGCTGTGTGTTTACTGCCGATAACCTTAGGCGAAGATTTTAGCTTATGCCAAATGTTATCAATGGCAAGTTGATTGATCGACGCTGATATCCCAGCGAATGTCCACCCTTCTTCAATGGAAATTAAATGCCCTGTTTTGCTTACGGATTTAAGGATAGTATCCTTATCCAGTGGAGCAATGGAGCGTAAGTTAATTACTTCGGCAGAAATTCCTGCCTTAGCTAATTCCTTAGCGGCCTCAATGGCTTTGCCGACCATGACAGAATACGCAACTAAAGTAACATCAGTTCCCACCACTTCGATTTTAGCTTTACCTAGTGGGATCTGGAAATCTTTATCAGTGGGAGATTTTGTGAATTTACTACCGTAGATCATTTCATTTTCTAAAAAGATCGCAGGCTTATTCTGTTTTGCTACTGCTCTTAAAAGACCCTTAGCGTCTTCGGCTGACCATGGAGCTACCACGACTAGACCTGGAACATTTGCATAGATAGAGGCGAAATCTTGCGAGTGTTGAGCCGCCACCCCACGAGCTGCACCATTAGGCCCTCGGAAGATGATCGGAGCTTCAATCTGACCAGCACTCATTATGGGAGTTTTCGCCGCTGAATTTAGGATCTGATCAATGGCTTGTAGGGAAAAGTTAAAGCTCATGAATTCGCAAATGGGACGCAAGCCACTCATGGCAGCCCCAACCGCCATTCCTGCAAAGCCCATTTCTGTGATAGGAGTATCCATAACACGATCCGGGCCGTATTTATCTAGTAAGCCTTTAGTTATTTTGTAAGCACCGTTATAATTGGCAACTTCTTCGCCTAGGATGATCACATCTTCATCATTTTCCAAGAGTTCATCCAAAGTATCATTTAAAGCTTGGCGGACGGTTTCCTTTTCTTCGCCATCTAGAGACGGCACTTCTACAACAATCTCTTTTTTGATAGCTAAGGAATCAGGAATTGGAGTTGTAACCCCTGTTGTGATAATCGGCTCTTCTTCTACTATTATCTCTTCTTTTGGGATAGAGATATCGCTTAGGCTTTCGCCTTCTTCCAGCAAGATAGCAATGGGCGTACCCACTTTGATTTCATCGCCATTCCCTGCTTCAACTAGGATCTTACCGACGATTCCGTCATCTAAGGCCTCGAATTCTACGGTGGCTTTATCGGTTTCGATTTCCGCTAGGACATCGCCCGCCTCGACCTTATCGCCCTCTTTTACTACCCAAGACGCTAGAACGCCCTCGGTCATGGTTGGCGATAGTGCTGGCATTTCTATGTTTATAGACATAACATGTTCTCCTTATAGTGTTGTTGTTTCTAAATTTCGGCTAGTTTCTTGAATTCGGTTACTGATAGCGGATCGACGATTGAGGCATTTTTGGCTACTTCTTTCATCTGGGCGGTAACGGATTTTTCTAGTTCGCTGATTTCTTCTTCGGTCATGAGCTTTTTACTGATAATGGCTTGCTTGAAGACTTTAACGGGATCTTTTTCTTCTTTATACATGTTTAGCTCATCCTTAGATCGATACAATCCAGGATCAGAAATGGAATGACCTTTTAAACGATAGGTTTTAATGTATAAAAATACTGGCTTGCTTTCTTCTGATGCGTATTTGCGTGCTTGGGTGAAAGCGTCAAAGGTATCATATAGGGATTCGCCGTCTTCTACAATAATGGTTTTCATGTTCCAACTTGCTCCAAGCTTGGCATAATCGCCACCGCCCTTATGACGAGAACGAGATGTTCCCATGGCGTATTTGTTATCTTCTAGAACATAAACGATAGGCAGGTTGTAAAGTGTGGCCATGTTCATGCTTTCGGCTACTTGGCCTTGATTTGCTGCACCGTCGCCAAAGAATGTAAAGGCTACACCGCCGTCGTTCTTGCGTTTATGCTTTAGAGCTAATCCTGTACCTAGGGAAACTTGGGCCCCTACGATACCGTTACCGCCGTAGAAATTTCTTGATTTATCGTACATGTGCATAGATCCACCCAAGCCTAGCGATAAGCCTGATTTCTTGCCTGTTAGCTCATCCATTATCGTTTGCGGTTCTGTTCCTAAGGCCAGTAGATGACCATGGCAACGATAGGAAGTGATATAGGTATCAACAACCTTATTACTTGCACTAATACACGCCACAGCAATGGCCTCTTGACCATTGTATAGATGTAGAAATCCAGCAATTGACCCACGTCCGTATAATTGCGATGTTTGATCTTCAAACTTGCGAATGCTATACATATGTTTGTATAACTCTTTCGCCATACTATCTACTTTTTTATTTGTAGTATTTGTCATATTTTCAACCTTTATTTAAAAGTGTAATTACTATTGATATTTAAGAATTTCTAGTATATTAATTCCAACTCATAATTATATTATACATGTTAAGATGATCTAAGTCAAGTAAATTATTTTAACTTGCTAATATATTCGCAGATTTCTTATGTTAAAATAATTATTTTTGATTTACTAAGAATTTGTATTGTATAGTAAAATAAAAACAATATTTATATTCTAAGCTAACTCTAATCATATGATAAATTAACCGAATCTTACGGATAAACCCATAATTTCCCATTAAAGAATTTATAATTAAGTAAGATGATTGTATGAAAAATGCAAGATGTTTTTACTTTTCTTCATACTCTTGACTCTAAGATAATAAAAAGAGTATAATCCCCCTTACGAGCTTATATCTTACTTCTTATATCTTATTTAAGGAACGAAAACAAATGACATCAGATAACAACGGCAAACCATGGGCAACCGATAAAATGAATCGCCAAGAAATAGCTAATATCATTAACTTACAATTGAAAAAATATTTTAAAGATGAAAATAAAAATAATGGCTTTGTCATCGGCGTATACGGTGGCTACGGCACAGGCAAGACATTCTTTCTAAATGAGTATATGAAAGAATTAGACACTTTAAAAGGCGAATCATATGAAGTTGCAAAGATAAATATTAAAGAAGTCGAATTATCGTCTCATCCCATAACTGCCATAATGAAAATCCTTAAGAAAATTATAAATAACGATAACTTATTAAAAGAAATATTCAGTACAGGCAAAGAAGTTCTTAAAAATTCAAAATTTAATATGGGCGGTAGTTTTTATGGGGTTAGTGCTAGCGTGGAAGTAGATCTAAAAGATGTATTTGATAATGCCAATAAAGAACAAGACAACTTAAACGAGTTTAAAAACTCTTTAAAAAACGCCCTAGAATCAAAAAAAATCATAATATGTATCGATGAACTTGACCGATGTAATCCCAACTTCGTAGTAAGCTTTATTGACATCATAACCCACTTTTTCGGTATTGAAAATTTAGTTTTCATATTAGGCGTTAACCATAGCTATATCGAAAAATCCATAGCCCATGTATATAGTAAAGAAATCGCCACCGACGGCGAAGGCTATTTGACAAAATTCATAAACTTTAGCATAGAATTACCGCTAGTTCTAGACGCTTTGATCGATATGTATATTAAAACATATAATATAAATGAATTTAAAGATTGTTTTGGTAAATCTTTAACTGTTGGGGATGATCTAAAATTACAAGATTACATAAAAGAATTAATTCGCAATTTTAATATTTCAGTTCGTTTATTAGAAAAAATATTTATACGTCTTAGATTGTTTTTACAAAATTATAGTAAAATACCAAAATTCCAAGGTTTTGCATGGTATAACGTAAACATTGAATATTATTTTTACGCTATTAGAGTTATTGTATTTTTATCTATAGTGTATGAAAATAATTCAGATCTATTTACAGAATTGTACGATCTACACACTTGGCAGGGCATTATAAATATTTACTCTGATAATAATTATAAAATTGACAATATAAATAATTATATGTTTCTTAGTTTTTCTTCTAAAAACCATACTGAAGAACGTAATAAAACAACCGCTAAACAACAGGTAGATAAAGGGGGTGTCCAACCCATATTAGATAAAATACATAAAAGATTTTTAGACAGTACGCAAATCAATTATCCTTATTATCGTGAAAAAGTAGAAGAAAAATACTTTAATAATAATATCTTGTGTCTCATTCAACTATTTGCAGATATTTGCTTGGGTACAATTACAGAAAAGGATATACCAGAAAGTAAGTATGAAAGAGACTAAAAAGATAATATTTATTTATGTATCAAATCCTTATCTTGGATATTTGCTAAATAATTCTATCATTTTACTATCTTGACATTTTGTATCTATATAATATAATACCCATTCTGTTGGTTTAGCACCGTGATTTAAAAATACTTTTGTTGCTGTAGGGTTGTCATTTTCTACAGATAACATGAATGGAGTACTACCATATTCATCATTACTACTATCCGTACTCGTATAATAATCATTAATATTCGCACCATGCTTTAATAGCAATTCTATTACTTTAGGATTCTTGTTACTCTCACTAGCCCTCATTAACGGTGTTACCCCCGCGTATTTCTCTTTAGCATTAATATTTGCACCATGACTTAATAATAATTCTATTACTTGCGGAGTATTCCCGGAACTAGCAAATATTAATGGCGTCCTATCGTCTGCATCTTTAGCATTAACATTTGCACCATGTTTTAATAGTAATTCTATTACTTTTGGGTTGGTATTCTTTTCACTAGCTACCATTAACGGTGTCATACCATTTTTCTCTTTAGCATGAATATTCGCTCCATGATTTAGTAATAATTCTATTATTTTAGGATTCGGATTATAATAGCCACTATTATCCCACACTGTAGGATTATAGCCACTAGCATACATTAACGGCGTCGCACCATCTGTATCTCTAGCATTAACATTCGCACCCTTTTTTAATGCGGTTTCAACTTGTTGTACTGTTATAGTTTTAGCATTCTTAAAATTTATAAACAACTTTTCCGCATGGGCGTTGCTGATTGTAAATATAAATATTGCCAATATCAATAATAATTTTTTCATGTGCTTAAATCTTCCCTTAGCCCATAATTGATCTATAATTATCCATATTATACCAACCTTAAGAAAGAATGTCAAATATAAATATATTGATTATCTTGGGTATTTTTTGAATAATGTTATGAGTTTTTTATTCTTGGAATGTTTATCTATATAGTGTAATATTTCTTTGGTTGGTTTTGCTCCGTGGTTTAAGAATACTTTTGTTGCGGTAGGGTTATCCCAAGTAATAGATAACATTAATGGTGTCTGACCTTTTTTATTTCTAGCATGAATATTAGAACCATGCTTTAATAATAATTCTATTACTTTAGGATGATAGTTCCATTCACTAGCGTACATTAATGGTGTCTGACCAAAGTTATTTTTAGCATGTATATTAGCACCATGTTTTAATAATAATTCTATTACTGTAGAGTTGGAATTACTTCCACTAGCGTACATTAATGATGTTTTACCGTCTGGAGTTTTAGCATGTATATTAGCACCATGGTTTAATAATAATTCTATTACTTTAGGATTAGAGCTCCATTCACTAGCGTATATTAATGATGTCATACCATATTTATCTTTAGCATGAATATTAGCACCATGGTTTAATAATAATTCTATTATTTTAAGATTATGATCAAAATAGATGGTGGCAAGCATTAATGGAGTTTCACCATCTTTATTTTTAGCATTAACATTCTCACCATTTTTTAATGCTGTTTCAACTTGCTCATAAGTTATAGTTTTTGCATTTTTCTCATTGATAAACAACTTTTCCGCTTGGGCTGTGCTGATTGTGAATGTTGATATTGCTAATATCAATAGTAGTTTTTTCATGTGCTTAAATCTTTCCTTAGCCCATAATAGATCTATAATTATCCATATTATACCAACCTTAAGAAATAATGTTAAATATATTCACTAATCAAGGATAATAGGGATATCTTTTGAATAGTTCTATGAGTTTTTTGTCGTTGCTTTCGCTTCTGATGTATTGTAGGAGCTCTTGTGAGGGTTGAGCGTCGTGATTTAGAAGTGTTTTTGTGGTGTTGTGGTTTTTGTTGTCAATGGATAGCATGAGAGCGGTATTGCCGTGCCTGTCTTTTGCGTTGATATTTGCACCGTGTTTTAAAAGAAAGTCTATTATTGCAGGATTAGAATTGAAGTTACTGGCATACATCAATGGGGTTTTGCCTAGAAAATTGGTATTATGGATATTCGCCCCATGATTTAGTAGAAATTCTATTATTTTCGGATTAGGATTGTGAGAGCAAGCGTCTATCAAGGCGGTATCGCCAAAGGTATCGCTAGAATGGATATTCGCACCATGCTTTAATAATAAATCTAGTATTTTAGTATCGGAAGTATACTCACTAGCATACATTAATGGATTTGTACCATAATCATCTTTAGCACGCAAACTCGCCCCATTTTTTAGGGCGGTTTTTACTTGCTCGTAGTTAATAGTTTTCGCATTTTGCTTATTTATAAACGGCTCTTCCGCTTGTGCATTGCTCATATGGGCATTGCTGATTGTGAATGTTAATATTGTAAGTATAAATAATAATTTGATCATCTGCCTAAATCCTTTCTTTTAGCCTATCACAGATCTATAATTATTCACATTATACTAACTTTAAGAAAGAATGTCAAAGCTTATATGATTAGTGAATATATGACAATATATGCACTAGGAATTTAAACATATGTTGATTTTTCTGATGTCTATTCATTTTAGGTTCTTGTCCTTTAGGGGTGTATTTTTTTATTAGGTTGCGGATGTTGCTATTATATTTATAGTCATTTGCTTGTTGGATCATGTAGTTAGTTGGTGTTTTTCCGTGAGTGAATAGTAATTCTAACGCTTTAGGAGTGGGGTGGTTATTGATGAAAAAGGCATAATCTAAGGTTGATCTATCATGCGTGTCTCGTGCCATGACATCGCTACCATGATTTATTAAGAGTTCAATAATTCTAGGATTTTGATGACTTGTTTTAAGGGCTTCCATTAATGGGGTTTTACCTAGATTGTTTTTAAATGTAGCGTCGCCCCCATGATTCAATAGGAATTCTGTTACTTTAGGATTAGGATTTAAGCGACTAGATATCATTAACGGAGTAAAAGTTTCATCATGACCATAAAAATCATACGCACCATTAACATTAGCACCATATTTTAAGAATGTTGCTATTACTTTAGGATTGGAATTATATTGACTAGCTAAAAGTAAGGGCATGATGTATTTATTATCTGATGTTGAGGCTGGTTTATGGTAGTATTGTGATGTATATTGTGGCGTGTATATGGGATTAGCACCATTTTTTAATAAGGATTCTATGATTGTCTCATCTGTTATATTCATACTCGCACACATTAAGGATGTGTTATTGGAATGATAATCAGGTCGATCTTTTCTATTTAAATTCGGATTTGCTCCATGAGATAAAAGTAATTTAATTATGCTATAATTGGGATTGTTATTATAACATAATGCTTGAAATAATGGTGTAATGCCGTCCTTATCTTCATAGTTAACATTTGCACCATGATTTAATAATAATTCCACTGTTTTCGGATATTTATTATTTGTTACCGCATTAAATAAAGCTAATGATTTCAATTTCTTGGAATTCTTATTTCCCCCATGATCCAATAGGAATTTTGCCATGCTTGTAGGATATTTACTGGCAAATAACAAGGGTGTCTTTTTAGTATAACGAGATGTTTGCATGCTTGCTCCATGCTTTAATAATAATTTTATCATTGGTAGATCTGCACCATTGTCAAGAGCTATCATTAATGGAGTTATACCGTCGATCTCGGTGAAATTCACGTTTGCTCCGTAATCTAAGAGTAATTTTATTATTTCAGGATTAGAGTGATTTTTAAGAGCCTGCATTAAGGGAGTCATGCCATGTCTATGTTTAAATGTATCATCAACTTTGGCTTTGTGTTTTAATAAGACTTCTGTTATTTTAGGATTAGGGTTATTTGTAACCGCAAGCATTAAGGCGGTTGTATGAGCGTATCCTATAATATTCACATCAGCACCATACTCAAATAATTTTTCTATCACTTGCGGATCTGGATTGCTTTCACTGGCATACATTAATGGAGTCATATGATTGTAATCTTGAATATTAACTCTAGCACCATGTTTTAATGCCGTTTCAACCTGTGCTAGCGTGATAGTTTTTGCATTATTATCGTTAATAAATAGCGTTTTCGCATGGGCAATCGTGATTGTTGTAAATGCAAGTGTAAATGTACAGATTGTAATTAGTAAGAAGAATTTTTTCATATATGTATACCTTAAGATTCATAATATGCTAGAGAGTATAACATTTGTACAACAAAATATCAACGAAAAAACACTGTAAAGTTAGTGGGAGATATTGAAAGTGGATCTTGGCTAATTTTGTATGCTTTGTAGATATGATATTACTTTAGGATTGGAATTATGTTCTTGAGACCACATTAAAAGGGTCTTGTTGTTTTTGTCTTTTATCTTGGGGTTTGCTCCGTGGTTTATGAGATATTTGATTATGTCAAGATGAGTACTCCATGTTGTAAGATACATTAGGGCAGTCCAACCGCTTTTGTCTTTTAGCTGGATATTTGCTCCGTGGTTTATGAGATATTTTATTATGTTAGAGTTTTTATTGTTCTTCCTAGCAAAGCCTAGACATGCAAAGATCAAAGGTGTATGCCCAGCTTGATCCTGCTCATTAATCTTAAGGCCATGATGTAAAAAGAATGCTATTACTTGCGGATTGTGATTGCCAAGACTCGCAAGCATTAATAGGGTTCTTCCCACATTATCTTTTTCATGGATATCCGCTCCGTGCTTGAGAAGTAGCTTGATAATTCTAAGATCTGCATTCTTTCTACTGGCCCACATTAGGGGAGTGTTGGCGTATTTATCTCTCTCATGGATATTCGCTCCATGTTTTAAGGCGGTTTTTACTTGCTTAAGCGTGATAGTTTTTGCATTCTTACCATTAATAAATGATAGTTTTTTATAGGCGGTGGTGTGTGCGGTGGTGTTTGTGTTGGTGTGAGAGTGTGCGTTGGAATGTAAGGGATAGGCGTTGGCGGTGGATGTTGTGAATAGGGTAATGGTTAGGATGATAAAGAGTGTTTTCATGATGTTATGGTAGAGTATAGTAAGTGTCTTTAGGTTTGAATCGATCGTAATGATACTTCTTAAATAGGGCGAAGATTTTAGGATCATCACACATTAGAGTAACGTATTTTAAGAGTGCTTGGCTAACTTTAGCACCATGATTTATGAGGAATTTTATTCTCTTTACACTTTCATCAGTAGTGATTCCATTCATCCCATCAACGGCCATACCTAGGGGTGATTTAGTGGTTTTGGATTGATAATTAATATCGAGTCCATGTTTTAATAGCATTTCCATTACTTTTTGATTGGGATTGTAGCCGATAGCAAGCATTAACAAGCTATTATCGTAATCTTTAACGTGAATATCCGCCCCATGCTTTAATAACATCTCGATTACTTCAGGATTGGGATTGTTTCTACTAGCGTCTTTTATGGGTTTATCTTGTCTGTCATGGATATTTGCACCGTATTTTAAGAGCATTTCTATTACTTTAGGATTAGGATTGTATTTACTGGCATCAAGTAAGGGGGTTCTATTATAGAATCCGCCTTTGTAATGGATGTTGGCCCCGTGTTTTAGTAATACTTCTATTACCGCAGGGTTGGGATTGTTTCTGCTAGCAAAAACTAAAGCGGAGTCTTGTAAATCGTCTTTATAATGAACATCTGCACCATGATTTAATAGAAATTCTATTACTTTAGGATCTTTGCTAAATCTAAGAGCGAATAAAAACGGCGTCCAGTTATTTTTATCCTTATAGTTCACATCCGCCCCATGTTCTAAGGCGGTTTTAACTTCTTGAACTGTAATGTTTTCCGCATTTTTTTCGTTTATGAACATCTTTTGTGTACATGCACTTAGTATACAGATTGTTAATAACAAGAGAAGTTTTTTCATGGGTGTTATTCTTTACCACCGTGGGCTATTAGGAATTTGACAATTTTATTTTTTATTGTGTTATCTTCTTTATAGGAGTCATCAGGTTGGACGTGGTCATAGGCAGAGTTTAAAGCGGTAACGCCACCGCCTGATCTGGCGTTAATTTTCGCTCCGTATTTTAGTAATAATTCGATTACTCTAACGCTGGAAGTATATTGGCTGGCAATCATCAAGACATTAAGATCATGATTATGTTTGGCTTTGACGTTCGCTCCATGCTTTAATAGAGCCTCTACTATTTGCGGATTAGGATTGAATTTACTTGCATACATTAATGGTGTGAATCCTCTGTCCTCGTCGTTGTCGGTTACTGTGGCGTTAACTTTTTGCCCATGTTTGATTAAAATATCGATTACTTTGGGATCTTTGGCGAATTGGCCCGCAAACATTAGGATAGTATAACCATTCTTATATATATCTGTTTTCGCTCTGCTATTTAGTAGAAACTCAACCACTTGAGGATTGGGATTGAACTTAATAGCAGTACTTAAGATCGTGTTACCGTAATAATCCGCATGGTTGATATTTGCTCCATGGTTTAATAATACCCCTATTACTTTAGGGTTGGGATTGTATGCACTTGCATTAAATAAGGATATTTCTTGCTCATTATCAGTAGCATCCGCCCCATGTTTTATGAAGAATTCTATAACCCTAGGATCAGGATTATAACTACAAGCCATTCTAAATGATTGATAATAATGACTTGCTTTTTCATTTATATTATCGCCATTTTTAAAGGCGGTTTGAAGTTCTTCATAGGTAATAGTTTTCGCATTATCTGCATTAACTAAAAGTTTTTTCTCGCCTAGTGAGCAAGATGTTAATAGGGTAATTGTTAGAATTAATAGTATTTTTTTCATGGTGTGAGTGTTCCTTATTTTCTTGGATATTTTTTAAATAATGCTAGGAGCTTATTAGTGGGATCGTATTGATTTGCCTCATCTATATCCTGTAGGAATTTTTGGGTTGGTTTTGCTCCGTGATCTAGGAAGTATTTTGTTAGTTCAAGGGATTCATTTCTTATGGCAACCCGATATAATAGGGATTGCTGATATTTATCTTCAGTATTAACATCCCCACCGTGTTCGACTAAAAATTTAATTATCTTAATTGCTGGATGTTGTGAATTCGCAAGCCAAGATAGTGGGGTGTAGCCCTTATTATCTTTCTTGTTAATGTCTACCCCATGATCCACTAGTAATTTAATCAGATCAAAAGATGGATGATTGGCGGTAGCATACATTAATATTCCCCAATTCTTTTTATCTTTAGAATTAACATCTGCCCCATGGTTTAAGAGTATTTGCGGAATTTCTATCCTAGGATACGTAAGGCCGGGATGATCTTTGGCATATCTAGGAAGTACGGATTTTTGTAAGGCGGTCATACCGTCATAGTTTTTTGCGTTAACATCTGCTCCAGCTTTAAGTAAGATTTCTATGATTTCAGGAGTGCCATTTTCAGTAGCACTAATTAAAGGGGTGATGTTTGAGTTCACTGTATAGTTGACATCGGCCCCATGCTTTATAAGTGATTCTACTATTTTCGGATCGCCCTTATGGCTAACCGCATACATTAAGGCGGTCCAATTATAACGCTTATCTACCGCCCCCACATCTGCACCATTATTTAGAGCTGTTTCCACTTCCTTTAGTGTGATAGTTTTGTAATTATCTCTATTTATAATAGTAGTGCCTACTTTATGATGATTGCAAGATGTTAATAGGGCAATTGTTAGAATTAATAGTAGTTTTTTCATAATGTTGTTATTCCTTAAAGTTACAAAATGATGTTATATTAAAATTTATATTATCTTAACATATTAAGCTAAAATTTTCAAGATTAATAAAGTTATCTTGGATATTTTTTGAATAGTGATATTATTTTAGGATCTTTACATTTTGTATCTATGTATGTTAAGAGTTTTTTACTTGGTTTTGCTCCGTGTTTTAGTAGGGCTTTTATTATTTGCGGATTGGCAGTCTCTTTGGTATTGGTAGCCCATATTAATGCTGTATCGCCAGTTACATCTTTAACATTCACATCCGCCCCATGATTTAGTAGTAGCTCTATCCTTTTAAGATGAGAATTCTTTATGGTAGCAAACATTAAAGCGGTTCTACCACTTGAATTTTTATCATTCACATTCGCTCCGTGATTTAGTAGTACTTCGACTACTTTAGGATTGGGATTGTCAAAACTAGCGAACATTAAAGCTGTCATGACATTTTTATCATTGGCATTCGCCCCATGCTTTAGTAGTAACTCTATTATTTTAGGATCAGAATTCCAACCACTGGCAATTAATAAAGACGTATTCCCCCTTCTATCTTTAGCATTCACATTCGCCCCATTTTTTAAGGCAGTTTTTACTTGCTTAAGCGTAATAGTTTGAACATTTTTTATATTTATAAACGGCTCTTCCGCTTGGGCGTTACTGATTGTAAAAGTTAAGATCGTAAGTAATAAAAGTAGTTTTTTCATGGTGTTGTTATTCCTTAAGGTTATAAAATGATGTTAGATTAAAAGTTATCTTGGGTATTTGTTAAATAATTCTATGATTTTCCCATTTTTACATTTTGTATCTATATAGTTTAATATTTCTTTGCTTGGTTTCTCTCCATGATCTAGTAGGGTTTTTGTTGCTGTAGGATTATTGTGATTAATAGCAAGGGTTAAAAGTGTATTATTATCTTTATCCTTAGCATTAATATTTGCACCATGCTTTAGCAGTACTTCTATTACTTTAGGGTTAGAATTATACTTAGTAGCAACCATTAATGGCGTATTACCGTCTTTATCTTTAGCATGAATATTAGCACCATGCTTTAATAATAATTCTATTATTTGATAGTTTCCATCGCCACTAGCAACCATTAATGGCGTATTACCGTCTTTATCTTTAGCATGAATATTAGCACCATGCTTTAATAATAATTCTATTATTTGATAGTTTCCATCGCTACTAGCTAGCATTAATGGAGTAATGCCTTTATATTTAGCATTAACATTAGCACCATGACTCAGTAGCAATTCTATTACTTCAGTGTTAGGATGATAATAAATTGCATACATTAATGAGGTTTTATTATCCTTATCTTTAGTATGAACATTAGCTCCTTTATTTAAGAGTAGTTCTAGTATTTTAGGATTTCTATTATATCTACTAGCATACATTAATGGGGTGCTATTATTCTTATCTTTAGTATGAACATTAGCTCCTTTATTTAAGAGTAGTTCTAGTATTTTAGGATTTCTATTATACCTACTAGCTAGCATGAATGGGGTGTCTTCAGATCCATTTCTCTCATGAAGATTTGCACCATGATTTAATAATAATGTTATTACTTTTGGGTTGGAATTATACATACTAGCATACATTAAAGGTGTATTACCAAATGCATCTTTAACATGAATATTAGCACCATTCTTCAAAAATATTTCTATTATCTTAGGATTGGAATTGTTCTCAATAGCAACATCAAAAGGTTTATAACCTCTTTGATTTTTAGCATTAACATTAGCACCATTTTTTAATAGTAACTCTATTATTTTAGGGTTAGTAGAAAACAGACTAGCCCATATTAATGATGTATTACCTTGTTCATCTTTAACATTAATATCACTATGAATTTTTAATGCTGTTTCAACTTCTTGTAATGTTATAGTTTTAGCATTTTTCTTATTTATAAACGGCTCTTCCGCTTGGGCGTTACTGATTGTAAAAGTTAAGATCGTAAGTAATAAAAGTATTTTTTTCATAATGTTGTTATTCCTTAAAAGTTAAAGTTTATAGCTTTTCCGTTAGAATCAACCAATCATGTTCCAGCTTAACAAGATTGTCGGTAATGGTGGCGATCTCGGATTGTAGGTTTTTGATATCGTCGCCGTTGGTTAGGGTTGAGAATTTAAGTTCTAGGGTTTCTTTTTCGGATGTGGCCATGCGGATTTTGGTTTCGAGCTTTCTTAAAGAGGCTTTTAGTTTGCGTTCTTCTTTGCTGGATACTTTTTTCTTTTTTACTGGGGTTGATCCGTCTTGGTTGGTTTCGTTTTCGTTTTCGGATTGGGCTTTGGCTTGGGCTTTTTTCTTTTTGTCCTTTTCTTTTTCTTCTTCGTTTTGAACTCGGCGTTCTTCGATGATGAGATTTTTATAATCATCTACATCGCCGTCAAAGGCGGTTACTCTATTGTTAGCCACAAGCAAGAAACGATCGCAGATCATACTTAAAAGATCGATATCATGGGATACTAAAATAACCGTTCCGTTCCATTGGGTAATGGCAGAAACTAGGCTTTTACGGGTGTCGATATCAAGGTGGTTTGTCGGCTCATCCAGTAGTATAATATGCGGAGAATGGATCGTTACCATGGTTAGGGCCAATCTGGCACGCTCGCCCCCTGATAGTTCGCCGACTTTTGTGCTTGAGCGTTCCCCAGGGAATCCTAAAGCACCGATTTTATTCATTACCATTTGGTGGCTGATTTGGGCCACACCGTCGAGATTTTCCATGGCACTACGCATTTGTTCAAGTACGGTATAATCAGGGTTAAGCTCTTCTACTTGGTGCTGGGTAAAGTAGCCGATTTTTAATTTATTGGCTGATCTTAATTCGCCCGTAAGAATTGGCAATTGTTTCGATATGGCCTTAATAAGCGTAGATTTACCATTCCCATTTGCCCCTAATAAGCCGATACGCTCTTGGGGATCAACTCGGAAATCCACATCATTCAGAACAGGTTTAGGACTATCGGAATAGCCGATGTCTGCATGATCTATGGTAATAATTGGCGGTGGCAGATCATCGGTTTCAGGGAATGAGATATCGATTTTATAATCATCAACCATGCTTTCAAATGTGGGTAAGCGTTCGATCATCTTAACTCGTGATTGGGCCTGTTTGGCTTTGGACGCTTTGGCCTTGAAACGATCTACGAATGCTTGGAGATGTTTCTTTTTATCATCCATTTTCTTTTTCATCTTTTCGTTAAGCATGCGTTTTTCCATAAGTTCACGCTCGAAAGTATCGTAATTCCCAGTATACATATTGGTTTCGCCGTTTTGTAAATGGATAATATGATCGCAAACCGTATTTAAAAAACTACGCTCATGGCTGATGACTACAATAGTCTTTTTCCATGCTTTGAGATAATTTTCTAACCACATTGAGGCCTCTAAATCCAAATGGTTCGATGGCTCATCCAGTAGTAAAATATCAGGATTCGCAAATAAAGCACTCGCCAAAGCCACACGCATACGCCAACCACCAGAAAACTTAGAACATGGCTCAAGTATGTTCTCATTTGTGAATCCTAAACCTTTAAGAAGTTCTTCGGCACGCTGTTCGGCGGTATAAGCGTCAATATGTGCCAGACGTTCATAAACGTCGGCGACATCATGAGCCTCGGGATGAGTTTCCAGATAATGCAATAGCTCATTGCGTTCCTTATCGGCACTTAGAACCTCTTCCAGTAGAGTATTTTCGCCCATGGGTGGTTGTTGAGCTACTGTGCCGATTTTTTGCTTTTCGGAAATATCAATCTCGCCATCGTCGATGTGTTCCATACCCAAAAGCAATTTGAAAAGCGTAGTTTTACCTGCCCCATTTTTTCCGATTAGTCCGACTTTCCAACCGTCAGGAATCGCAAAATTGCCTTTTTTTATGATTGTTCTACCTGCAATGTTGAAAACAATATCTTTAACTTTGATCATGTTAGTTCCCTAATTTGTATACTTAAATTTTTTAATACTTGCATTATACACTAATAGATATCAAATGTTAAGTAATAATTTACTTTTTTTTTATACAATAAAATGTTACAATAGATTAAGTAAAGAATAAGTGAAACTTAAAATCAAAATCAATATATATGTTCAAGGGGTTATTTTTTATGTCTAAAATATCTGTAAGATTACTATTATTCTCATCAGCATTATTAATGTTACTATCGTCTTGTGGCTCTGATACCGACGTGATTACCGCAAGTTCCGATTTTAAAACAAGACGCTTTACCCATTGGTATACGGCTAAGGAATTGGACGCTATCAACCAGTGTACTAATATCTTTAAAAGCCATTTAACTAGCTCCAATCTAAATCCTAGAAATAACGCCTATGCAGAAAATCAATATATTACCGATCATTTTTATCAAGGTAATGACTATTGTTATGATCTGTATGAACATAAAAATGGCGAAATTAGTGTGTTGAGAAGTATGTACTTCCGCTTTAATAATAAGGACGGCTTAGATTATCAATACTCTCTTAAGGCCGTGGAAAATAATCGCCCAAATGCCATTACAAATATGGCAAGATATCATCTTAATATGAAAGAATATAAGGCCGCTATCAAGTGGTTTACTAAATCATACGAGATGACTAGAAATCCCAACTCTGCCTATGAAAACGGCTATATATATGATAAATATCTAGGGGATTATAATAGTGCGGTGGTGTGGTATAAAATCGCTTATGTGAGTAAACAGCCCATAGCGTCCTACGATATCGGTGTGATGTATGATACTCAATTAAAAGATCATATTGAGGGAATTAAATGGTTTCGTATCGCCCAAAAACAAGGCTATAAAGGAATGAATTTTAAGATCGCTCGAGCTTATAGAGATCTGAAGAAATATAGTCTTGCCGTGTATCATTATGAACGTGATTATGATAGAAATCAGAATCCACAATCAGCTCTTGAATTGGCTAGAATCTATGGCCATGACGGCTATAAGGATTATACAAAATCCGCAAGGTGGTATATTAAAGCCTATGAACTTTCCAATAATCCCAAGCTTTTAATGGTGGTAGGCGATATCTATAACTATAAACTTAAACGCTATGGCCCCGCTAGTAGATGGTATATTCAAGCCTTAGAAGCACATCAAAAAGAAGCCGTGATGAAGTTGGCAAATATGTATAATGATAAAGTTAGAAACTATTCTAAGGCTATCAAATACTATAAAATCGCTATCGATATTTATGATAATAGAAACGAAGCTCCACAGATTTTAGGCGATATCCTAAACTTCAAACTAAGAGACCCGTCTCAAGCCGTGCCTTGGTATGAAATGTCTGCACAAGCTGGGAACGATATTGCAGGATACAATTTAGGATACTTATATGAACACCAACTCCAAGACTTCGCCCATGCTAAAATTTGGTACACTGTATCCGCCAAACTCAAAAATAAAAAATCCGCCCTTGCTCTCGCACGAATCTATCGAGATGTCTATAAAGATCTAAATAACGCTCATAAATGGTTCGCCATAGCCGAAAAACTCCCCGACGCCCCAACTCCCGCCGATTCTAGCAAGAAATAAATGGGGTTTGCTTGTTGGCTTTCTTTTCCTAACTTGGGGATGTTAGACAAGTTACATATCTATCAAAAGTTACATGCAGGTTTAGGCTTGTGTGTACTTTTTTCTCTTGCTTTTGTTGGCTGGCTGAATGGCTGAATGATTGAATGGTTGAATGGTTGAATGTCTGGCTGGACATATTGCTATTCCATATTATAATCCTCTTTTACAAGTCAAAACATTCATTATATATCACTTCATTATATATCATTTCTAATGTTTGTATTTGCTGGCCTAATATATAGGCCAGCAATAATAATGATAAGCACAATTTAAGACAATGTAAGACAACAGGATACAACAGAAGACAACAGAACACAACACAATCATATTTTCTTTATGATGTTCTGTTATCATGTGGAATGACAATAATGGGGGAATGACAATAAGGGATGAGCGAATCTTAATATATAAATTAACAGTATTTCGTTTTAATCTAATTTAATTGTGTATATATAAATTGTAACAAAATACAAATAGGGGAATATAAATCATATACTATCTTAATAAGTAGTATATAGTATACTATAAAAATAATATGTTTTAATATATTATTTTGTTATTATGAAAGTAGTAATAAAAATTTATTTTATATGTAAATATAAATAAATTACTTGATTAACAAGATATAGTATGATATCTTAACATTAGATAGTTTTATATACTATCTTATATACACATGGCCAACAAGTGAGAGATTCTCGCTTTAAAATGATTCTTTATTTATATATAATATACATATATTAAGTACAGATATCACAAATTGGTTGTAAAATTATTTTTAAATTAAAAGAAGACTATTATGATAGACACATTAAAAAAACATCTCCAGCCAGATAGTAAAAACATAGCAACCATAAAAATATGCTTGGTTAGTTTTTTACATGCTTGTTTAGTGGCATCCATTGCAGGGGATATATTTGCCATCTGGTTGCAAGATAAAATACATTTAAATGGTACAGAAATTGGTATTCTGTTAGGTTTAAAAGGTGGTGTAGCCATATTCTTTAAACCTTTCTTTGGCTATTTCTTAGATAAACTATTGTTAAAAAAGCATTTAATGTATGCGATTGCCGTATGTGCGGTTGGTACAGGGCCGTTTTTTCAGTTCATTTATGGACCATTATTAAAGACAACCCATGAAGTAACTAACATGGTTGATGGGGTTGCAACCATAAGTACAACACATCCATATTTATATGTAACTGCTCTTTTAGGTGGTTTGTATTTAGGATTCATGTTTTATGCAGGTACAGGGGTAATTTATAGTTATTGCGATCGTTATATCCGAGCTCATGGTGGTACATATGGTATTGTGAACGCTTTTAACCTTGCTGGTTGGGGAGTTATGGCCCCAATTAGTGGTTTCCTTTATGTATATGGTGCGATATACACATTTTATTTTGTAAGTGGATTGGCAATTATCTTATTTGGTGTTATTTTCTCCTTAAATGTTCGTCCCTTTGATGTGGAAGAAGAGAAAGAGGAAAAAGACAAAGAAGAAAGCGAATCAGTTCGCAATAAAGTTATTCCCAAGGAAAAAGCTCAATTTAAAGATTACTTTAGATTATTAAAAAATAAGAACTTTTATAATCTTATAATCTTTAATATATTTATTGTTGTTGTTTTTTACGTACAGAACGGACAATCAGGTAGATATTTCCTTACATTCTATGGAACTGATAAAATTAGCCACGCCCATGCCATTCAAATCATGTCTTGGTTAGGGATTCCTGCTTCTATTATTGCTTTTGTGTTTAGTATTTATTCATCTAAGATTATTGATAAAATTGGCGTGCAAAAAGGTATGATCATATTATCTTTTTGCGTAGCAGGATATTTCTTCATTGCTGGTTGTGCAGGGGAAATACATAGTAGACCTATCATAATAACAGCTCGTTTACTGTTTGCCATAGTAAATCCTTTAATTACGGTGGTTGTGTTGGGCTACATTGCCTCATATTTCAATGCTAAAATTAACGGTATGGTGTTCTTGATCGGCTTTCATTTGATCAATAATTTAGGTGGTCTGATTGAAAATCCGATTATTGGTAGATTATTTGATTATTACGGGTTTGCAAACACCTTTATAATTTTAGCCGTGGTAGTTTCTGCGGGTGCGATTGTGATTTTCATATCATTAACATTCTTAAATAAGAAAATAGTTATGAGACATCTAAAAACCAAGATCGATAAATAACTAAAGTTTTTGACTATTTAAGCAAAAAACTTTAAGAATGTAGAAATAAACCATTGTGATTATTATATCACAATGGTTTGTTTTTTGTTAATTATTTTTGCTAAGTGGTTTTAAGAATATCATCTCACGGCAGAACTCGCTCTTTTTGATGAGAGCATAGTATAAAGCGTATATTATATGAAAGATGATTAAGTATAATAATATGTGTGTTGTTAGTTTGTGAGCGAATCTAAGATAAGTGGAAGTAGTATCCTATTGTTTTAATATTTATTTTGCATATACAAATTGTAATAAAATATGAATTTTTAATTATAAGATTCGCAATAATATATTGATAAATACTATATACTACATATTAAATAGAGTATATTTTTATCTTATATATCGTAAAATACAAATAGTAATAAAAATTTACTTAATATATAAATGTATATGTATTACTTGACAGATACGATATATTATGATACCTTAATAGAGGATAGTTAAAAAGCTATTTCATATATAAAGCCAATAACTGATATGTAAATATCAACAATAAATCATTGGTCATTTAAATTATTTTTTTAAAGGAGAGTATCATGAGAGATACAATTAAAAAAAACCTCCAACCTGATAGCCAAAGAGTAGCAACCATAAAAATATGTTTAGTTGCGTTTTTGCATGCTTGTTTGGTGGCTTCCATTGCAGGGAATATCTTTGCCATTTGGTTAGAAGATAAAATACATCTAGACGGTGCGGAGATTGGTCTTTTGCTTGGTCTAAAAGGTGGTGTAGCCATATTTTTCAAGCCGTTTTTTGGTTATTTTTTAGACAAATTATTATTAAGAAAACACTTAATATATTTAATAGCTCTATTTGCCATTGGTACGGGTCCATTTTTCCAGTTTGTTTATGGTCCGCTATTAAGTATTAGCCATGAAGTAACTACTACTGTAAATGGTGTAGCAACCACAACCACAACACATCCATATTTATATTTAACCGCTGTATTAGGTGGTTTATATTTAGGATTCATGTTTTATGCAGGGGCAGGGGTAATATTTAGTTATTGCGATCGTTATATTAGAGCTCATGGTGGTACATATGGTATCGTGAACGCTTTTAACCTTGCAGGTTGGGGAGTTATGGCCCCAATTAGTGGTTTCCTTTATGTATATGGAGCAATATACACATTTTATTTTGTCAGCGTTTTAGCATTTGCATTATTAGGAGCAATCTATTCCTTAAAAGTCGATTCATTTGACGTTCAAGATCTAAAAGAGAGCGATAAGGATTCCGCTGGTAAAAAAGTTATTCCCAAAGAAAGAGCTAAATTTAAAGATTACTTTAAATTACTTAAAAATAAGAATTTCTATAATCTAATTCTATTTAATGTGCTAGTTGTGGTTGTTTTATATTCACAACACGGACAGTTCGGTAGATACTTCCTTACATTCTACGGATCAGATACCGCCAGCCATGCCCACGCCATTCAAATTATGGCAATGCTAGGAGTTCCTGTTTCTGTTATAGCTTTTGTTTTAAGTATATACTCATCAAAAGTAATAGAAAAAATCGGAGCACAAAGAGCAATGCTTATATTATCTTTCTGTGTAGCATTATTTTTATTTGTTGCAGGTCTTGCGGGACAAATGCACAGTAGAACTATTATAATCATTTCTCGTTTTATGTTTGCTTCAATAAATCCGCTAGTTACAGTAGCAGTTTTAGGCTATATTTCTTCGTATTTCAATGCAAAAATTAATGGTATGGTGTTCTTGCTAGGATTTCATCTAATCAATAACTTCGGTAGTTTTATCGAAAGTCCCATTATAGGTAAATCCTTTGATGTCTACGGATTCGGACATACATACATGATTTTATCAGCCATTGTAATATCTGGCGGAGTTCTGCTTTTCATATCGTTTACTTTCTTTAGTAAAAAGCTAGTTATGAGACACCTTGAAACCAAAACAAGCTAAGTACTTTTTCCCACTCCTTAGATGTTTGAGCGTGAAAAAGCATTCATTTAATGCCCTTAAGTGGGGCTTATGTAGGCGTGTAGTACACGACGCCCCACTTAAGAACATTAACTAAGTACTTTTTCCCACTCCTTAGATGTTTGAGCGTGAAAAAGCATTCATTTAATGCCCTTAAGTGGGGCTTATGTAAGCGTGTAGTACACGACGCCCCACTTAAGAACAAATACTTAAGAACTTTTATAAAGCATATGATTTCGTTTGTAAGTCGTATGCTTTTTAGTTTGTGAGAATCTTTAGTGTTGTAATTGTAAGTTAATTTTGCATGTGCAGATTGTAACAAAATACTAATTAGAGAACTCTATACTATATAGCATGTAAGTAAATACTATATACTATTTAATAAAAGTAGTGTTTTTTATTTGTTTTATCGTCAAATTAAAATAGTAATATATATACATTTATTATATAAATATATATATATTACTTGACAAGTTCGATATAATATGATATGCTAACAAAAGATAGTAAAGTAAGCTATCTTGTATATGCAAGGCCAACAATCGAAAGATTTAGAGCTTAAAAGATTCTTGATTGATGTAACTTAAAATATTCATTCTAAAATATCAAGGTAAATTATATCAAGATAAAAAAAATATCAAGATAAATTCTAGAAAGTTGGCTTGTTAAATTATTTTTTAAAAGGAGAGTATCATGATAGATACAATAAAAAAACACCTCCCTGACAGTCAAAAAGTAGCCACCATAAAAATATGCTTGGTTAGTTTTTTACACGCTTGTTTAGTAGCTTCCATTGCAGGGGATATCTTCGCCATTTGGTTGCAAGATAAAATCCATCTAGATGGTGCGGAAATCGGTTTGTTACTGGGTTTAAAAGGTGGTGTTGCCATATTCTTTAAACCGTTCTTTGGTTATTTCCTAGATAAATTATTGTTAAGAAAGCATTTAATATATGCGATTGCAATTTGTGCCGTAGGTACTGGACCATTCTTCCAATTTATTTATGGACCACTATTAACTTTTACCCATACTGCTACCGTTAATGGGGTAACTACCACAACTCATCCATATTTATATTTAACCGCTCTTTTAGGTGGTATATATTTAGGATTCATGTTCTATGCTGGATCTGCGGTAATATTTAGTTATTGTGATCGTTTTGTAAGAGCTCACGGTGGTACATATGGTATTGTGAACGCTTTTAACCTTGCTGGTTGGGGAGTTATGGCCCCTATTAGTGGTTTCCTTTATGTATATGGTGCGATTTACACATTCTATTTCTGTAGTGCTTTGGCAGTTATATTCGTAATCGTTGTTTTTTCTTTAAAAGTTAAATCATTTGAAGTGGACGAAGTGGCAGAAAGTGAAGACGCAATCGCAGGAAAAGTAATTCCTGAAAAACGTGCGAGCTTTAAAGATTACTTTAGACTATGTAAAAGTAAGAATTTCTTTAATTTGATTTTATTTAATATGCTTATTGTTGTGGTTTTATACTCACAAAGTGGACAATTTGGTAGATACTTCCTTACTTTCTGGGGTGCAGATAAAGAGAGCCATGCCTTTGCTATTCGCTTAATATCTATGCTTGGTGTACCTGTTTCGGCTATCGCTTTTGTTTTGAGTATGTACTCATCAAAAGTAATAGCAAAAATTGGACCGCAAAAAGCCATGGTTCTATTGGCGTTCTTAGTGGCGGGATTCTTATTTGTGTCAGGCTTTGCGGGTTTAATGCACAGTAAAGCAGTTATCATCATCGCACGTTTAATCTTCGCATCAATCAACCCATTAATTACTGTAGCAGTATTAGCTTATGTTGCCGTATACTTTAATATGAAAATTAGTGGTATGGTGTATCTAATCGGATTTCAATTAATGAACAACTTCGGTAGTTTCCTTGAAAGTCCAGCAATCGGTAAATCATTCGATGTTTACGGTTTCGCCCATACATATATAGCACTAGCTTGTATTGTAGCAGTCAGTGGCGTTGTTCTGATCCTATCATTTACTTTCTTTAGTAAAAAAATAGTCATGAGACACGTAACCAAACCAAATAAACCACAAGAATAATTAATATTAATATTAATATTAATTTATCTTAATTATTCCTAGCTAACTCAAAAGCATACGACTTCTTATTAGTCATATGCTTTTTTGTCTTGGAGAATCTAGATATATGAATAAAATTAGTTGTGATTTTTATATTTATTTTCTCCATATAAAATGTAAAGAAATATGAGTTGCTAATTGTAAGATATATAATACTACACTAATAAATACTACATACTATTTTATAAAAGCAGTGTATTTTTACTATCTATATTGTGAAATATAAATAGTAAAAAAAATTTATTTACTATATAGGTTCATATATATTACTTGACAATTATGAAATAATATGATATTTTAATATAAGATAGTTTAGCAAGCTATCTTGTATATACAAGGCTGATGATCGATTATATTTAAATTCTAAAAAAATCTTGATTGATGTATGTCAAATATTCATTTTAAATATCAAGATTAAATTGTCGAAATTCAGCTATTAAATTATATTTAAAAGGAGAGTATCATGATAGATACAGTAAAAAAACACCTCCAACCAGATAGCCCACGAATGGCAACTTTTAAAATCAGCATGGTTAATTTTTTACATGCTTGTTTGGTGGCGTCGATTGCAGGTGATATCTTTGCCATTTGGTTGCAAGATAAAATACATTTAAATGGAGTTGAAATTGGTTTATTACTTGGTTTAAAAGGTGGAGTAGCCATAATTTTTAAACCGTTTTTTGGTTATTTTTTAGATAAATTATTATTAAGAAAGCATTTGCTTTATGCAATTACCTTATTAGCGGTGGGTACAGGCCCATTTTTTCAATTTGTTTATGGACCGTTATTAAGAGTTACCCATGAAGTAACTACTACTGTAAATGGTGTAGCAACCACCACAACAACACATCCATATTTATATGTAACTGCTCTGTTAGGTGGTGTATATTTAGGATTCATGTTTTATGCAGGGGCAGGGGTGATCTGTAGTTATTGTGATCGTTTTGTGCGAGCACATGGCGGTACATTTGGGATTGTGAATGCGGCCGGTCTTGCAGGGTGGGGGGTTATGGCCCCTATTAGTGGGATTCTTTATGTATATGGTGCGATATACACATTTTATTTTGTGAGTATTCTTGCATTTGTATTATTAGCCTTTGTTATTTCCTTAAAAATCAATTCTTTTGAAGTGGAAGAAGTCTCTCATGAAGACGGTTCAACCGCTGGTAAGGTTATTCCTGATGCAAAAGCTAAATTTAAAGACTATTTTAAATTGCTTAAAAATAAATGTTTATATAATCTAATTCTCTTTAATTTGGTTATTGTTGTGGTTCTATATACACAAAATGGACAATTTGGTAGATATTTCCTTACTTTCTATGGATCAGATAAGGAGAGCCACGCCTTTGCCATTCAATTAATTTCCATGCTTGGTGTACCAGTTTCGGCTATTGCTTTTGTTTTGAGTATGTATTCATCAAAAGTAATAAAGAAAATAGGACCACAAAGAGCTATGGTCGTGTTAGCTTTTGCCATTTCCATATTCTTATTTGTATCAGGTTTTGCGGGGGTTATGCACAGTAAGACGATTATAATAATTGCACGCTTAATATTTGCGTCTATTAATCCTTTGGTTGTAGTGGCAGTATTGGCTTATATTGAAGTATATTTTAATATTAAAACTAATGGTATGGTGTTTTTGATCGGCTTTCAGTTAATTAATAATTTCGGCAGTTTCCTTGAAAGCCCTGCGATTGGTAAATCCTTTGATGTTTATGGTTTTTCTCATACATATTTAATTCTCTCTGCTATTGTAGCAGTCGGTAGCGTTATCTTGATGATATCATTCACATTCTTCGGTAAAAAATTAGTGATGAGACACGTAACCAAACCAAATAAATCAAAAGAATAATTAATATTAATTTACAGGATAAACAAAAAAGCATATGACTTCTTATTAGTCATATGCTTTTTTGTTTATCCTGTAAGTAGGGGGATTTTATTTAGGATGTTTTTTGGCTTCTTTCTTTTCGGCTTTGGTTTTGTCTTTTATCTTTTTTTCTTGTCCTAGGTTTAGTTTTTGGATTGTGAATTGTTGTATGGCTGTCAATGAGTTATTCCATGTCCAGTAAATTACTAGACCAACTGGGAATGTTGAAAGCATTAAGGTAAAGATTACAGGTAACCATTTCATGATTTTCGCTTGGGTTGGATCTGTTGGTTGTGGATTGGCTCTTTGTTGAAACCACATAGAAATCCCAAGTAAGATCGGCCATGCACCTAAATGTAGCATTTGAGGCATTTGGAATGGCAGATGTTCGGTGATGTTGTAAGGTATCAAGCCGAATAGATTCCATAGTGTTGTAGGATCTTGCGATGTTAGATCGTGAATCCAGCCAAAGAATGGTTGCTGACGCATTTCAATTGTTACATAGAACACTTTATATAAACTAAAGAAGATCGGCACTTGGATAATCATTGGCAAACAACCTGATGCAGGATTGATCTTGTGGCGTTTGTAAATGGCCATGGTTTCCTTTTGGATTCTTGTTTTATCGTCGCCATATTTTTCCTTTAGAGCTTTTAATTCTGGCTGATGAATCTTCATCTTATTCATAGATATGGAAGATTTATAAGCAAGTGGGAATAAGCAAGATTTCACAATTAATGTTAATACAAGAATCGCAATCCCCACATGACCAATGGAAGTAGCTAGGAAGTTTAATAGTAAGAATAATGGCTTGGTAATAAAGCTAAACCATCCCCAATCCACAGAGTAATCAAATTTATCAAGATGATATGTGTCTCTGTATTTGTTTAGGATCTTAATTTCTTTAGCTCCTGCAAATAAGTGGGAACTGTAGCTTACTTCTTGCCCTGCGTTGGCAATTATGCCAAGTTTGGAAATGTAGTTGGTTTCTAAAGTGGGAAATAGTGCATCTTTATTTAAACCGAACATGTGAGCGGTGATTTCTGTTTTTTGTTGAGCTGGAGCAACGGCTACTAGCCAACTTTTTGTTGTCATCCCCACCCAAGATTCTTCGCTTGAATCTTTGGTTATTTGATCATCCTTATCAAATAGTTTTAGGAATTTCTCACGTTGAACGCTTTTTCCCAACGAGCCAATGAATCCAATGTGCATGATGTATGATGAACGGACATTCGCTTCAATTTCAGGAGTGCCATGGCTAACGACTTTCGCATAAGGGTAAACGGTAAAGTTTTTGTTGGATTCATTTTTTACACGTTGCTTAATGGTAAACATGAAATCCTTATCAATGCTGATATCTTGGAAGAATGTAACACCTTGAGGATTTTTCCAAAATAAGGTTACTGGTTTGGTTTCTGTTAATAGGCTATCGTTGGTAGACCATAGAGTATTCTTATTGGGAACGATAATACTTTTATCACTTAAAACCCAACCGAAATTAGAGTAATAGGCATTTTGTAAGCCACGCTTTTTTAAGAGAATGATCTTAGTCTTATGGGCTACTGTTTTGTAGTAGTTTTTCAAGGTAACATCATCAATAAATGCACCTTTTAGAGCTATCGAACCACTTACACCACTTGATTCTATCTTTAGGCGTGGAGTATCAAGGGGAGTATTGGCTTTATGCTTGGCTAGAGCTTGATTAGTGCTTGATTGTAGAGTGTTATCTGTGCCACTTAGATCAGGGGTAGCGATGTCGCTTGTGCCATTTGTATTAGTAGTCCCTTTATTATTAGCTCCTGTTTTGCTTTGGCTAGCTACAGGTTTTTTATCTGCTGGTGGTGGGTTGATATACGTTGTATAGGCGAAATATCCTAAGAATAAAATTACTGCTATAATAACAAATATAACTATATTTCTAGTATCTTGTTTATTGCTGTTATTGGTGTTATCGTAATTGTCAAAATTATTGCTCATATTTTTTCTCACAAAAGGTTTATTAAATAGGATATTGATAGAATCCAACTCATATAATAGTAATGTTATTTTGCACTAATTAGTTTATAAAATCAAGGATTATTTATATATTTATATTTTTACGGTACAGGATCATAACCACTACCGCCCCATGGGTGGCATTTTAGTATACGTTTTATGGCGAGATAACTCCCTTTTATCGCTCCATACTTCTTTAGGGATTGCTTGGCATATAGAGAACATGTTGGGGAAAATCTGCATTTTCCTGTACCGAAATATAAGGATATTAATCTATATGTGCCGAGTAATAATAATAAAATATTTAAGGATAACTTTGAGAATGATTTTATGAGTAATGTGAAGATGTGCATGTGTTTTTATCTTGTATCTTTTATGTGGTGGCTTTGGGATTGGGATTGGGTTTGCTTTTTGCTTTTGCCTTATGGTTGGGATTCTTATTCTTGGTTTTATCTTTTACTTTGGAATTATGGGCGTCGAGAAAGATAAGGCCTTTTTCTAGATTTTTGACCATTGTGGCAAAATTTTCATGCTTGGCATTTGCTCTACCAATGAATAAATAATCGAAATCTTTCTTGCCGTGTTGAGATAAATGGAGTCTTGTGAGTTCCTTTAATCTTCTTTTTATTCGGCTACGTTCGGGAGAATTACCAACTTTTTTTGTTACGGTATAACCAACTCGGATATCATCTTGAGTATTATCTTGCTTTTTCGGAAGAATTAGCAAGATATACGAAGATGTTATCCATTTTCTTTTTGAGTTTTGCAAACGCAAAAAATCTGCCCGCTTGGTTAAAGTAGACAGATTTTTATATCTTTTATCTGTAATCATAATACAAAATACTTATATTAAAATATTAAGCAGATAAACGCTTGCGACCTTTAGCACGGCGTGCATTTAATACACGACGACCGCCAACAGTTGATAAACGAGAACGAAAACCATGACGGCGTTTGCGAACTAAACGACTAGGTTGGAAAGTGCGTTTCATGTTATTACCCTTTTTGTTATTATCTATGAATTTGTTATTATCTGCGAATGCTTTAAGCTTGCTTTATAAATATAAGAGATTTATAAGTTAAGTTAAAGAATCACAGCATTTTAAATCTTATGAAGTAGTTATACAATAAAATATGGCGGAAGTCAAATACTTTTTTTATTATTTATATCTTATTTATTATTCCATGGGAAATTTCTGACTTGAATAAGGAAATGACCATGAAAATGATCATGAAAACTCCCACGAATAATTATAGGTTATAAAATTATCAGACTGTAAAAAACGAGTTTCAAAGGAAAAAGAAAGGTGCGTAATATGACCTTTTTAGCTCCTTAGTTTTGGAACTGTTGTAATATGCTTTGGATTCTATCTTCTGTAGAAGTTTCCGTAGAACTTGTTCCTGTTGTTCCGCTTAAGCCTGATAGACCATTTAAACTACCTAAACCTAAGGCGGTATCTGTGCCAGATTGTCCAGCTCCTGCGAGAATTTGCGAGATTAATGCTTTGGTCTGCTCTTCGCTTGAACTTGTTGAGCCACCTGATGATTGTTCCTTAGCATGTTGACGGCGTGCAAGATAATTCTTTAAGGCGTCATCTGTGGGATCTGTGGTCGTTTCTGTGGCAGTTCCGCCAAATACTTCAGGATGTGCTTTCTTATAGATTTCATAGGGATCAGTGATCTCATCTTGTGGGCCACGAACTTTTCCGCTGGCGGTATGTTGTTGATCGCCTGTGTTTTTGCCGTCGCCTGTTTGATCGCCTGTATGTTCGCCGTTATTACCGTCTTGATCAGTTGTATTTGTGCCACTGGCTTGTTGTTGCGTGGTTGTGCCTGCTTGTAGGTGTTCCATATGGTTTTTTGCGTGGGTTTGCAGATCTTTTGCACGTTGTAATTCTGCTTTTACATTGTCAATAACGCTTTGATACTCTGATGATTCGTCCTTAAGGCTTTGGATTTTGCCTTCAAGTTTTTCTTTTTCCTTATCAGATACATCAGAATCTTCGATCTCGTTTTCTGTGCGTCCTTTCTTTTTCTCGTCATCTTGTTGAGCTACAGGGGAAGTTTTACGAGCTTGTAGACCGTTATTTTTATCCTGTTGATCGTCATCTTCAGGATTAAGTTTTTCTTCGGCTTGTTTCAACTGTTCTTCGATATTTTGCTTATTTTCTTCAAGATTTTTAAGGAATGCTTGATAGGTTGGAACTTTCTTATTGAAAGAATCAAAACCACGTTGGAGATTTCTTTGAATGCCTGCGTGTTGGTTGTTGCCTGCGTGATCGGTTGCGGTTAGATCTCTCACTTGATCGCTTAGGAATTCAACATTATCGTGGATTTCCTTTGAGCTATCTTGTGGATTTTGCATTAATCTGTATACGATATCTTCAAGAGCCGAATTACCAACACTTCCGCCGTTTTGATCTGTACCATCTTGAGTCGGATCTTGATTAACGTCCACTTGATCGTTAATTTGATTGTTTGGAGTGGCTTCCCCTGTATGTGTTTGACCGAATGCAGCCGCCATATTGCCCTCACCGCCTGCTAATTGGTCTAATGTTTGGTGTTTTTCGTGGGAAGATCCATAGCCGTTTAATTTAGCTCTTTCCACGTACGAATTTTCATGGATCACTTGGTAATCTTCTCTCATTGATCGAGGTTGGATGTGATAAGACATGATGTAAAACCTTTCCTTAATAATTAACTGTTGTTTAGCTAATATGTTGTTAAATACGTTGTAAAAATTAAATATATTTTTAGCGTGTTTATGCTTTATTATCTAAGATATCATGCAAAATTCATGCCAATTACTAGGTGGTTTTAAACAATAGAGAATCAAGAATCCATTTAATATAATATATTTAAATAAATTCATCTTTAAATATATGTATCAGTATGCTTTTTTTGGATCTGTTAATGATTTATAAAAAAATCGTTTGCAATATCCTTTGCTTTATAGTATAACATACAAGATTGATTTATAATCTTTAGCTTATATTTTTACGCTTAAGATTTATTAAAAGTCATGGTCCCTTCGTCTAGAGGCCCAGGACACTGCCCTTTCACGGCGGCAACACGGGTTCGAATCCCGTAGGGATCACCATACTTTTATGTAAGATATCAATATAATCAGAGATTTAATCTTTGATTGCGATTTTTTAAAGAAAATCACAATATTACACTAGGGTCCCTTCGTCTAGAGGCCTAGGACACTGCCCTTTCACGGCGGCAACACGGGTTCGAATCCCGTAGGGATCACCAAATATTAAAAAGCAACTTGATTTATTTCAAGTTGCTTTTGCTTTTATAATGTGTATGAATATACGCTGTTGTGAAAGTTATTTCTCTAAAGAAGTATTAGGATCTATAAAGTTTGGTAGGGGTGTTCCCATACTTTTACGGATACTACGATTCATTTCTTCACATACCCAAAATGTAAATCCAGTACTAAAAATTTCACTTAAGATAGATAAAACCGAATTCACATCATGAAGTGGGAATGTTTGTAATCCCATGCCAGGTACAACAATAGCATGGAAGACAACTGCTATTCCAATACCATAGGCAATGCCTCTCCAAACACGTAAACGTGGGAAAAATTCGGCAAAAATACAATAGAATAAACCAAAGGAAATACCAGTTCCGCCATGTACTAACATCCCCCAAGGTAAACTATGACCAAGAAATGTGTACATGGGATCTTTTAGACCTAACCAATGGGCAATGACAACGGGCGGGGCTTGATGTCCTACTAAAAATGGTGGAATAGGATGACCTGCTCCCCATTTTACAAATATTGTAACAACACCCAGTATAAGACCCATAATGATTGCGGCCTTAAAATTTCTTTCTTCTGGTTTTGATGGCGAAAAGCACCATTTAACTATATTCATAAATAAAATAACTCCTTTTAATTTATAAAGATTATTGATTGTAATATTAGTATTACTTACATGCTTATATTAGTATGTATATAAATATGTATGTAAATATGTATATCGTTATTACTTTAGCATAGCATTAATACACTTGTCAATAACTTTAAAAGAAATTTATAGATTCTTATGTGATACGGTTGATCATTACTGGCCTAATATTAGGCCAGTAATGATCAAATAAAATACTAAATGAAAGGTAAAATCAACCAAATCTTATAACCTTGTAACCATATTAGCTTTCTTCAAAAGGCGACTTATGGAATGATCCCATTATCTTCAAAGTGGGGAATGTGTGTTGTAGGTGGTGTAGTTCGTTGTCGGTATGGGTGTTGATGAGATAGTGATTGTTATGGCTTGATAGTATCTTGAATTTTGTTAGTTTGTGTTTTTCCTCTATATTATCTAGAGAGATAAGCACGGCTTTTTCTGTGCCGATGTCGGTTTCTGGTAGGGGTTTGGTTATTATTACGGATCTAGATCCTGCTAATTCTGGTAATTCGTAGGCGAATGGTAAGGTGGCACATATGAAGTGTTTATGTTCATCGAGTAAGGCAATCCATTTTGTGTCGGTGGGATTGTTGTTGGTATCTAAGGGAACGACGATCACGGTAACATTATTATTTTCTAAGGCAGAAAAAAGCTCATCAAAGGTGTTAAAGTTATTGTTTAAGGGCGATTCTACGCCATAGTGATCTCGAGCTAAGGTAATATGATTATTGATATTATCCTTTAGAGTTCCAACAGAGTAATTCCCTTCGATTTTCATAGACGCACCCATGTTTTCACGCCATATTTTAACTACGGCATTTTTCGAATATGCTTGGGTTTTATCCCTTAAGGTTTTAAGCATTGAGGCCTCTCTACCGGGGAAAGATGTGGGCATATTAAGAGCGTGTTTTTCCTTTGATACTTGAGAAACAATGCTAATACGTTCTTCAAGTAGGGATAGCATGGTATCATCTATCTTATTGAGACGCTGACGAAGTGGGGCTAATATGTTCTCGATTTCTGATTTATTCTTCATTATAATTCTCCTTATAGAGGTTAACAGATTCCTTTAAGGTAAACAATTTTTTATTTGTAAGTTTACTCATGCGTAAAATGTCTTGCTTTCTGTAGACATTGGCGAACATCAAACATAGCGGATTAAATAAAGTATCCATAAATTCGCTCGTTTGAGTTAGATATGATAAGTTTAACACAAAATTACTTCCTAGTAAAGAGTATAAATTAAATTTATTTATAAGATCGAAATCTAGATTTATAATATGAGAGTTGATCTCATGGAATAATTCTATGGATTCATCAGTATTATCGAGATTCACATACATTACCAAAAGTTTACCATTGGGCTTTAAAATACGCCATAGCTCTTTAAAAACATTATCCGAGCTATGGGCATACTCAAATGAATTCGCCACTACTACATAATCCATGGTATCGGTGGCATAGGGCAGGCTTTTATCGTTATATATACGATAGTTAGGGCAGATATCTTCTATGAGTTTTTTATCTATTTCCATATCTTGATCGATGGTTGTGATATCTGTAAATATGGGATGATTTATCACACCATAAGAAATAGCTTGAATTTTTTTGTAATTCGGTTTATTATTATCTATTATAGTATTTTGAAAATTCAAAATAGTTTGGAAATATGGGTCTTGAGTAAAATCTCTAAAAGACTGAAACTCATTATTTTTGATATTCATATGTTTTAGTGTCCTTTAATTTTTTAAGGATAGTATATATATTTATATTAATGTATCTTTAAATAATTATAGGGAACTTTTCTTTCAATGTCAATTTTTAACATTTCATTATTCAATGCGAACCGAGATAATTACGTTTATGTTATTACAAATACTAAAACCAATAAGCATATTATTTTCGATCCGACCGACGCTCACGAGACACTAGCTAACTTAGAGAATCTAGGCGGAGAAGTGAGTGAAATCTTCCTTACTCATCGTCATCATGATCATGTTGACGCCGTGGAAGATGTAAAAGCAATCTTTCCCCAAGCGGTAGTTCATGGCGGTTCGGCGTTGGAGTTGGATATCGTAGAAAAGCATTTACAAGATAATCAAGAGATCGAGATTCTTGACGGTCTAACCTTAAAAACCATTCTCACACCAGGGCATACTTTGGATTGTGCATCTTACTTGGTAAGCTTTGATGATGATGATTCGCAATTCCTATTCACGGGGGATAGCTTATTTAGTATGGGGTGCGGTGGCATGTTCGATGGGCGAATCTTGGATGAGTATTGGAATAGCTTAAAGAAAATAAAAGCCTTAGATGATGAAGTTTATATTTTTGCGTCCCATGAATATACTTTAGCAAATTTAGCTTTTATTTTAGCCATTGATCCAGATAATAAGAAATTACAAGAGTTTCACGCAGAAATTCTGCAAAAAACTCAAGAGGGAATTCCTACCTATCCTACAACCTTAAAGATAGAAAAAGAATTCAATGTGTTCTTACGTTGCGATGATCCTGAATTTAAAAAGCTACTGGGTTATGATGATACTAAATCCGATGTGGATATTTTTGGGCTTGTTCGTCATAAGAAGAGTCATTTCATTTTGCAATAACTCATGTTGCAATAAGTCGCTTTACAATAATCATAACAACCATAAGAATCATAATAATAACCTTAACAATAATATCAATTAAAATTAATAAAAAGAAAATATCATTATGCAAGAAACTAATATTATACTAAAAATTAAATCGCTAATAAATTCCATGTCTGCAGTTTTGCAACGTGTGGGATTTCTAATATTGGAAGATCCGCATAAGCTGATTAATTATACCATTGTCGATCTAGCAAATAATACTGATACAAGCGTTGGTAGTATTGTCCGCTTTTGTAAGGAGTTGGGATTTAATTCATATACGGAATTCAAAACCGCCATAACAATCGAGCTAGTAACCAGTGATGTAAGAAATAGCGAACAGGATGAGAATTATAAATCCAAAGGGAAAATCATAGATAATATCTTAAAGATATCCCAAACCACCTTAGAGCAAACATCCGAGACCTTGGATTCTGGAAAGTTGCAAGAAATAGCTCATTTAATATCGGAAACCACATCAGTGGTCATTAACGGCGTTGGTGCTTCTTATATTAGTGCTGAACATTTATCCTTTAAGCTATCCCGCTTGGGGATTCATACGCAAGTTTTAAAGGATATCCATAAGGGATTATATTTATCTTTAACGCCGTTGAAAAAGGTTTGTATTTTCATATCGGCAACAGGAACAACCGAAGATGTGATCTTGCTTGCGACTTCCTTTAAAGAAAGAGATAATTATTGCATAGCCATTACCAATTCCATTAATAGTCCTTTAAGTAAGATATGTCATATGACTTTAGCCACTACAGGCATTGAAGATCAACTCAAAAGCGGGGAGTTATCTTCTAAAATTAGCCAAATGATTGTTATTGAGGCCATAGCCGATTACATTAGGGATATGTCGCCCGAGCGTGATGCCATATATAACACCATAATAAAAAATTTCACAGTACTTAAGGAAGAGAAAAATAAAAAAGGAAGAGATAAAGACAAGGAAAAAGACCAAGATCAAGAAAAAGAAGCCCAAGAAGAATAATTTTAAGCTCAATTCATCTCTTTCCCAATAACCTTAACCCAACAATCTTAACCCAATCATCTAACAGAATAATCTTAACCAATCTAACAACTTATAACATTACACAGGATAATATACAATGGAAAATTTAAGCAATAGTTTTTATGAAACTCTAGACAAAAATACAACAATCAAAGTTCTAACAGAAACCTTAAAGGGAGCTGATGACGGAGAATTATTTTTTGAAGATGCTATAAGTGAAATTCTAGTATGGGATGAAGGTAAAATCAAAACCGCCAACTATGATAAAAATAAAGGATTCGGCTTGCGTCGTGTGGATGGCGAAGTGGTATCATTCGCTCACAGTTCGGAAATTACTGACGATGCTTTCTTAACTGCGTCCAATGCTGTAAAAGCAGGCGGAAGTGGCGAAAGCAATAGGGTTTTTGATGTAGCACCGCATAAGGTTAGTTTAGATCCCATGTATGTGGGCAATAATCCCATGGATCTTTACGAATTTAACAAAAAAGTTGAGTTACTAAAAAATCTTGATACTTACGCCAAAGATAAGGCTAATAATATCGTACAGGTTAGTGCGTCCCTTTCGGCTCATTATAGTAAGATTCACATTTTACGCTCTGATAATGTTGATCTTGCCGATGTGAAACCCCGTTGTATGTTACGTGTTAGCATTATCCTAAAGGATGATAATGGTAGAATGGAAAGCGGATCTCATTCCTTAGGTCGTTATACCTACAAGGAAATATTTAGCGATACAACTTGGAAACATGCCGTTGATGAGGCCATACGTCAAGCCAATGTAAATTTAGTTTCAATTCCTGCTCCTGCTGGTCAATTTGATGTTGTTCTAGGACCAGGTTGGCCCGGTGTGATGTTACATGAGGCGGTAGGCCATGGCTTAGAAGGGGATTTCATCCGTAAGAAAACATCAGTATTTGCCGATAAATTAGGATTACAAGTGGCCGCTAAAGGGGTTAGCGTAATTGATGACGGTACAATCATCGGCAACAGATTCGGCTCATTTAGTTTCGACGACGAGGGAACACCATCGCAAAAAACTACTCTAATTAAGGACGGCGAACTAATGGGATTCATGTATGATCGTCAAAATGGACGTTTAGATAATAAAAAATCAACAGGAAACGGACGCCGTCAATCCTACGCTTACGTGCCACAAGTCCGCATGACAAATACCTACATGGAAGCCGGTCCACATGAAGAAAAAGACATGATCGCCAATGTGAAAAATGGTATATATGCCGTGTCTTTCGGTGGTGGTCAAGTGGATACCGTATCAGGTAAATTCGTATTTAGTTGTACAGAAGCTTATAAAATAGAAAATGGCGAAATCAAAGAATCGCTAAAAGGTGCAACTCTAATCGGATCAGGTATCGAAGCCATGAATAAAATCGCCATGGTCGGTAATAATCTAGAACTAGACGAAAACATCGGCACATGTGGCAAAGGCGGTCAAGGTGTAGCCGTAGGAATCGGACAGCCGTCAATTTTAATGCAAAATATAACCATCGGCGGAACAGAATAAAGACAATAAAAACAGTCTTTTAGACTCTTTAAGCGGGGCTTAGGTAGTACATATACATCTACGCCCCACTTCAAAGACGCCCACTCAACTATTTTTCTTGCCTTTAAGAATTTATTACATAACTATTGCATTATGGGAAAAAGTATCATATATGTATATATAATACGAAACAAACATATAACAGGAGTTGATATATGTCAAATAACTCGCAGGATGCAATATATTTAGATTATCAGGCAACTACCCCACTGGATAAAAGAGTGCTAGATAGCATGATGCCTTTTTTAACTAATGAATTTGGCAATCCGCATTCTACAACTCATAGCTATGGTAAGACATCAGCTAACGCCGTGGAAAAAGCTCGTAAAAGTATTGCCGATATAATAAAAACAGGCAACGCTAAGGATATAGTTTTCACAAGTGGAGCTACAGAATCCAATAATCTAGCCATAAAAGGGACAGCCGAATATTATGGCAAACAAGGTAAGAATCATTTAATTGTTGCCTCAACAGATCATAAATGTGTAGTAAATACCGCAAGAGAGCTGGAAAATAAAGGCATTTGTCAAGTAACATACTTGTCAGTTGATGAAGATGGTATTGTTGATCTTAAGGAACTAGAACAAGCTATTACCGATAAAACCTTTTTGGTATCGATCATGGCCGCCAACAATGAAACAGGAGTAATCTCGCCCTTAAAGGAAATCGGAGAGATCTGTCGCAAGGGCGGTACGTTATTTCATACGGATTCCGCACAAGCCATAGGAAAAATCCATATTGATGTAAATGAAATGAATATCGATTTGTTATCAATCTCATCTCACAAGATTTACGGACCAAAAGGAGTAGGAGCGTTATTTGTTCGCCGTCGTCCTGGTCCTAGGGTTAAGCTAATAGCACAAATGAACGGCGGAGGTCAAGAACGTGGCTTAAGAAGTGGTACATTAGCTCCATTTTTATGCGTCGGCATGGGGAAAGCTTGCGATATCCTTATGGAGGAAATGGATCAAGAAATAGCGAACATTCAAAAGTTACGTGATCACATGTGGCAACGTTTAAATTCAGAGCTAGAAGATATCAAACTTAACGGATCACAAGAACATCGCCTAGCCAATAATCTAAATATTAGCTTTTCCTACGTTGAAGGCGAAAGCCTAATGTTGGGCTTGCCTGATCTTGCCCTATCTTCAGGATCTGCATGTACATCGGAAAGCTTAGAGCCGTCATATGTCTTGCGTGAAATGAAAATTCCCCCAGAACTTTCACATACATCATTACGTATCAGTATAGGACGCTTTACCACTCTAGAAGAGATCAATAAAGCATGCGATGACATCGTAAAAGCCGTAAAACGCTTGCGAGATCTCTCGCCCCTTTACGATATGGCGAAAGAGGGAATTGATATCAATTCAATCGAATGGGCAGAACATTAAAATTGTGAAAAATCAGTCGTTTAATGCCTTTAAGTGAGGCTAAGGTAAACATGTTAAAAAAAAGCTGGTATTTTAAGTAAAATGTACTATAATTAATACTATAGACAAAAATCATAAAAAGAGTAAGGTATATATATTATGGATTATTCAAAAGAATTAATAGATCATTACGATAACCCAAAAAATGTCGGATCATTTGAAAAGGAAGAAAAGGGCGTAGGTACTGGCTTGGTGGGAGCTCCAGCTTGTGGCGATGTGATGAAGTTACAAATCAAGGTAAATAACGAGGGGATCATTGAAGATGCTAAGTTTAAAACCTTTGGTTGTGGCTCGGCCATTGCGTCATCATCTTTAGTTAGTGAATGGGTAAAAGGGAAGACTGTTGAAGAAGCGTCAACCATTAAAAATACTGATATCGCTAAGGAATTGGCATTACCGCCAGTAAAAATCCATTGTTCTGTACTTGCAGAAGACGCCGTGAAAATGGCCATTGCAGATTACAAAGATAAAAAGGACTCTTAAATTATGCAACCAATTAACGCCACCCCCGAAGCTTTAACAAAAATTAAAGCCATGATAGATGATCGCAACGAACCAAATACATTAGGTATTCGCATTGGCGTAAATACTCGTGGATGTTCTGGTCTGGCTTACACTATGGAATATGTGGACGAAGAAACAAGCTTTGATGAAAAAGCCGTATTCGATGATGTGAGTATCTACATAGATCCTAAGGCGATTATGTTTGTTTTAGGTTTGGAAATCGGCTATGAAGAGAATGATCTTGAAGAAGGTTTTGTCTTTAAAAATCCCAATGAAAAGGATAGATGTGGTTGTGGCGAATCCTTTACAGTTTAATTTTATAGATAAAAATGGCGAGCTAGTAGCCTATCAAAAATTAGATCCCTTTACATTGTTATCCTTAGAACAAAATTTCACATTAACAATTGCTGATCTTGAAAAAGCTTTCAGAAATTCCCTAGCTCTTACCCATCCCGATAAATTCATTAACTCAACTGACGAACAAAAATTAATCGCCAGCCAATATTCTATAGACATTAACAACGCCTACAAAGACCTACAAAATCCCGTATTTAGAGCCATAACCATGGCCAAGTTACTAGGTGTTATAGCTAATGATGAAACCTTAAATAATGTAAAAGTTAATCCTGATATCCTAATGCAAGTTATGGAATATCAAGAACAACTACAATCCGCTAGCACCCTAGAAAAACGTAAACTTAAAAAATCTATAAAGTCAGAAATCACTACCATAACAACCACCATAACCACCAAACTCACAAGCAAAAATCCCACCATACTCGCCGATATCACCCAATTAAATTACTGGCATAAATTACTAGAATAAATTTCTAGGATAAATTCTTAGAATAAGTTTCTAGGATAAACTCTTAGGAATCGCTAATGTTGGTTAGGGCGTCCTTTATGATGTTAAGGGTTATGGGTTTTTGCTGGGTTGTGCAGAGAGTATTTATTTCGCTTGAGAGCTTTTGCACGCATAAAAAAGACATATCCATACGTACGGATACATATTCCAGTAATCTAGGGGTAAGAAATAAGCCCATATCTGATAGCTGTTTGGAAAATATTTGTAAAAGAATTTCATCAGGTGGGTTATCTATTTTCACGATAGCCGAAGAGTTGAGCCTACTTAAGAGATCAGGCAATGCAAGACCCCATTCAAGTACTGGCTTGTTGGCAGTTAATATTATATGCTTATTTTTTTCGAGAATATAATTTAAAATATGAAATAAATCTTCTTCTGTGAGATTGCTATTTTTAAAGACATCATGGATGTTTTCTATTATAATTAATTCATTTTCGCCGATCATCTGCATGTAATTACCTGCATAGTTATGATCAAAGCTCATGAAATATGGCTGATGTTTCATAACTAACGATCGCAAGAGATGAGTTTTGCCCGAGCCGTTACTACCGTAGATAATTAAAGTATTTCTATTCCATTTGTTGGGATACGCCTCCAATGTCTTTACCGCCATATGATTGAATGAAGAGACTATGAAACTATCTTCATGATAATCAGCAGGGAAAAATAAAGATAAACCCAATTGTTCATTTTTTTCTATTTTTTCCATATTTTGAAATCCTAATCTTAAAATTCTAATCTTAAAATCCCAATCTTACAATCCTATGGGTACTTTTTTAGTTGGCCATGGGTAGATTTGAGCTTTCTGCATTCATGCTTTTTACAGGAGCGGAATCTATTTTCTTCACATTCCCCTTTTTGCCTGTACTATTCTTAATGGCAGATTGTCCAATGAGAGATATTTCCCAATATGAATCCTTATATACCATATTGTATCCGTAGCCACGTAATAAATGTGCAAGATATTTCCCACCACCTGGGTAATCGGTAACCAATGCCATATGTCCCATTTGTAGTGATACTAAATGGGTATTAGTGCCAACGCTTGTAATATATCTTTTTAAGCGTAACCATGGTTGTATTTTGCGAATGGTAGAAACAATTTGTATTTTCGAATCAGTGTTGGAATTTTCTTGCATATTGTTGAGTTTCCAATAGCTGGAAATCAATTTCTTAGCTTTATGTATGCTATCATTATAGTTGGGGCTATGGCTAATGTTTAAGATCTTACGCTTGTTATGAATGGGAACATATAAAACACGCCCCGCCAATCCGCCCTTGCCTGATGCAATGTAGACGATCGCAATATCTAACAAGCCGAAATGTCGTCTCAAGGCTAGAATTGCACGGCGATCGCCTTTGACTAACAGGTTAGGGCTTAATGATTTGGGCAAAACAGAAGAAGTATAAAGATACTTAAAGGAAACTAGACCATAATTTGATGTTCTTGTTTCTCGCCAAGATTTCTGCCATAATTTGGTTGTATCATGGGCATAGCCGATCATATATTGAGTGCCGAATTTACTCACAGGCACAATTAACACGGGCTTTTTACTGATACGAACAAAATTAACTTTAGATGATCTTAAAAAGTTATTTACCTTTTTAGAATCGAATGTGAAATTTAGAACTCCTAAAAAGCTTTTTTGCGTTGTTTTAGAACTTTGAACGCCAAATGAAGCCACATAGGAACTTAAAATGTTATTTTCTAAAGGTGGAAGTTTTTTCAGATCGCTCGCCATTACCAACTCTTCCATAAGCATGGCGAATGCTTTTTGCTTGCCGATAGCAAAAGCTTTCTCACGTGCTTTTGCACTGGAAGAAGATTGAACATTCACATAAACACCATTAATATTATAACTCGTTACTTTGGCATGTGCTATTTTGTAATTACTAATTATTGTAAGCAGGGAAAGGATAGCGATAAGTAATAGAGTTTGTTTTTTTATTGGTTTCATTTCAAGCTCGGCTTCGTGTTTGCAAGGTAAGATGTGAATGTATCACATATTACGCCCTTTAAGAATCATATAAGAATTAAGTAATTGTATATAAAAGCCAAGGAAAAATCAAGAAAAAAATACTTTATAGCTTGTTAATGATCGCTATAAAGTATTTTGTTGTTTGTTATGATGTTTTTTCATATTAAGAAATAAAGGATAAAAGCCAAAAAAAACGTGTGTCGGAAATCTTCATGGTGCCTAAAAATCACCAAGTGGGTGCCATATGCTCTACCCACGAGTAAGAACAGGGACAGCTCCCTTTATATACGTATAAGGCTCCTGATAAATCCACATCACGGCAGATTCCAGCTTTCATCCATTTATATATCATAGCATAAAACTTTTTGATATGCAAGCGTAAAATTAATTATTTTTGAAATTTCTTGATTTTTCCCTTAAATATTAGCTTTATAGAATCACATGTGTGAGAGAATTGTGAGAGAATTTAGAGAATCTAATATGTGTATGTGAGAGAATCATAAATCTTCTTCATTGATTATGTGGTCATCCAAGTTTAAAACATCAAGTTCACTTATGGTTTTTCCTGCAACGCTATTGCCTGATTTGGTCGTGCTTAAGGGATCATTTGTAATTAGCGGATGCCATGGGGGAAGATCTTTTTTATGGTATAGCAGTTTGTAGCTACAAGTTTTCGGCATCCAATGGATGATATCTTGGATGTTATGGGGTGCTACTTTTACGCAATCAGGAACTAAAAGCATACGTTTGTTGTATTTTGTGCAACTGCTATCAACGGGATTTAACAATCTGCAAGATACTCGAGTGTGGCATATTTCTTGGGTTTCAATGTCTTCTAATTTGTGTAAACAACATCTACCACAAAAATCGCACAGGGATTCCCATTCTTCATGTGTCATATCTTCTAGTGATTTTCTTTTCCAAAAATCATTGATTACATTGTTACGCATTCTACAAACTCACCTAGTATTTTTTATTCATGTGTATGATTATATATTAATATGATTACGAAAGAATTAAATTTATAGAGAGAGTTAAGGGTGGAAAAGATATTTGTTACTTTTGTGTATATTCATAGGCAACGAGAATCATTTCTTTTATTTTTTCCAGATTACTATTTTCTGTGATTTGTATGTTAAATTGTACTAATCCGTGGCGATGACCATCGGGAAGTTTTTTGCCGTATTCTTCGTATTTTAGCATGTCTGAATCGTTTAATCTTAAATATATTTTTATGGATTTTGCTTGGGTAAATACTCGGATAAAATTCTTGTTGGCGTAGTAACCTATATAAGAAGAGTGGGTTTTTTCTCCTATGTTAGAATCTAGGCTAAATATATACTCTCGTAGGATATTCATGATGTTTTTTAGATTGTTAATGGCTAGCTTGTTAAAATGAGTATCGTAATCATTATTGGTTAGATGTTGGCTATTGCTTGCCTGCTCATCATGTGAGGAATTGGGATGAGTTAAATTAAATATCTGTTCCATAGCGTCCTTAAGTATGGGAGTGCATTGATGATTTTGGTAATATTCTGGGAACTTATAGTTGGATTCTTGAATGAAAAAGTTGACAAAATTAATACTAGGATTTTCAATCTCTTCTAGTAATTTACTTTTGAAAGATTCTAAGATGTTGATTTTTTCTATGGTGTGTATGATTTCATTGGGATTAAAATTTTCACGCTTGAAATTTTCTAGTTTTTGGATGTCCGTATCTGTGAATTCTTTTAAGTTAAAGATGAAAAATGGCTCGTTATTTATGGTTCTTGTGTTGTTTTTTTCTTCGCAAGTGAAAAAACGATACTCTAATCCGTTGGTAAGAATGGCAAATTGAGACTTTGATTTATAAAATAAATTGTTAAAGTTGGTTAGATCCTGCATATTAAAATCTGTGGCTAATTTCTTGGTCTTAATAATAAGTGCCAGCTGATTTTCATAGTAAATACCATAATCAGCTTTGGAATTGGTGTAATTGATTGCTATATCTCTTCTGAATTCGGCAAAGTTTTCGCTCTTATAACCTAGTATTTGGCAAAATGGTTCTACAATAACCGAGTTTGTGGCTTCTTCACTATTTAAGGCGAATTCATAATTTATTTGCTCGTTGGCATGTAAATTTTCCATTAGTTGCTTGAGTTTTGTTTTTAACATTTTAAAAATTCCTTTATATTTTTGTTTGTCTTTAGTGGATACAATATGTATTATGATACTCATTACCATACTCATATTATACTTACACTCTGCTTATGACCATACTTATTAATGTACTTATTATCATACTTATGCTATACTTTTTATGTATTATAAAACATAAACTTAAATATGTCAAGAATTAATTTTTTAAGTTTACAGAAATATTTTAAAGTTATATTGTAAGTTATCTTATATAATGTATTGATATGTTGTTATAATCAATATCTTAGTGGCTATTTAATTATGATATTAACTAACTTATGAAATTATTAATTTAACATTATATGTTTTTTTCTTATGAGTTATATTTTACTTTGTTTTTCTAATGTTAATACTTTTTTAATAAATGTTAAGTATTTTTATATGTTTATTTAAGTCTTAAAATTCAATATTATATGTGATATTATGAGCTTTATCTCACTTTATAGATCTAAAATGGTAATTTTGGTTTCTTTTGGTAGTTGGGCTTGCTGGCGTTTTTCGATGTAGTCTTTTCTTATGCGTGTGGGAGAGATATTTTTTTGTAGCTGGTTCGCTGGCACGCCTGATATGAATTGCAAGAGAGTATCTACTAATAATGTTCCTAGCTCTTTGAAATCTACAAACCATATGTTGGATGCCACATGGGTAATGGCGAAGAATTCGGGAATGGATGTTAGGGTAGCTAAGTGAACAGTTTTGCCTATTTCTGCTTTAGTTCTAGCACAAGCACTATAAATTGACGCACTGTAACTTGTGGATGAAACAATAAAGCCGATGTTTTTATCCTTATTTTTTCTGATAACACGTTCGACAAAGCTTGAGAATCCTGCGTTATTGCTGAATAACTCTTCGTATTGGTGGCGAATATCGTATTGTTTTAGGCTATCATTTAGAGCCATGTTAACACCTTCTTTATAGAGATTAGAAGATGAATTCTGAACTAAAGAATGACAAAGATATATTTTCTTAACATCCTTTAACATCAGAGATTTTATCGCTTCATAGACGTACACATCTTGATTGATCATAATATTGGGAACGCTAAGACATTCATTATTCTGTAATACCACCATGGGGACTTGAAATTTCTGTATGGCTTTTATGGTTTCCACTCGTAGATACTGACCATCGATAATTAATCCTTGGGGTTTGTTTTCTTTACATAATGTATCAAGTTTTTCGATGATGTTTTCTAAGTTAACTGGTAAGATGAATAAGCTAAGATTTGTTTTTTCTACAGCCTTAAAAGCTCCATCCTGCATGGCGTGATATTTGGGGCTGAAAAAGATATCGTTATTGTTTGTTCCTGCAACACTCACAAGAACAATGTTTTGATTCGTGCCAGTGCGTAGGGAACTGGCGTCCTTATTTTTGATATAGCCCATTTGTTCGGCTACTAGTTTAACGTATTTTACAGTTTCCAAGGAAATTTCTGGATCATTATTTAAAGCTCTTGACACTGTAGAAAGTGAAAGTTTGGCAACTTCAGCAATATCTTTTAATCGTACTTTGGCCATGGTATATTTATAAAACTCCATTTGAATATTATATTATTATATGTATATAATACTGATATGCTATTGTTTTCATATTAATTTACAATATTTAATTCTATTGAAAAGAGTGTTTTATATACTATGTATAGTATTATATGACAAAATGTATTAAGGATTTATTACGAGAAAGAAAAATATTACTTTTCTGTATTAGTATTTTAATCAAAGAATATATTTTACGATATCTTTACCCACAAACATAACCACCTATTCCATATAATTCCTACTTTTTCAATTCATGGCCTAAAGATGATTTAGTATAAGTATATATAATATTAGTTTAGATATGTTATAATAAATTAATGATATATCCAGAAATCTCACTCTATTAAATTACACTTAAAGCACTATTATATATACGTATTATCTACATATTTTAGACCGTAGAATAGAATAATAAATAGAATATAAAACAGCCATATTTTATTTATAAAAGACGATATCATATTACAATTCTCATAAGTTTCAATTTACGGCCTAAAGTATATACAATGTTAGTTTAGATGTATAATAATACATTAAGTACATATCTCAAAATAATATTTTATTAAACTATACTTAAGATATTATTAGATATATTCACAATATATATACCTTAGGCCGTGAAATATAAGAATAAATAGAAGATATAATAACAGTCATATTATATCTTCCTCCTTAAATCTGAATGCTTGTTATTGTCATTTCTAAATTATAACAGAACATCTATAAAGAACAATGGTTGTTTTTTTACTCTATTGATTATTATACTTGCTGGCCTAAACTAAATATATAATATGAGTACATCTATTGCTATTTTAAGTGCGATTTAATAAGATAACTGTTTTTAAACATATCATCAATTCGTTATAATATATCTATATTAGTGTTATATATACTTATATTACACCTATATTAGGCCAGCACATGGAAAATACATTAATGTTTAAAATACCCATGTTAGGGACAATGAATGAGATGACAAACTCCAGTACATGCAATCAAACATTCTATATGTAACACTGTTATGTTTGAATTATCTGCCAAGATATCTGATAGGATATGGTAGTGTGTATGTCAAGATATCTGATAGGATATGGAGTCTTGTATGTCAAGATATCTGATAGGATATGGTGGTGTGTATGTCAAGATGTTTGATAGGATATGGTATTGTGTATGTCAAGATGTTTGATAGGATATGTTGTGGTGTCTGTCAAGATATCTACTCGGATATGGTGGTGCGTATGTCAAGATATCTGATAGGATACGGTAGTGTGTATGTCAAGATATCTGATAGGATATGGTAGTGTGTCTAGCAAGATATCTGATAGGATATGGTGGTGTATCTGTCAAGATATCTGATCGGATATGGTGGTGTGTATGTTAAGATGTCTGATCGGATATGGTGGTGTGTGTCAAGATATCTGATAGGATATGGTAGTGTGTATGTCAAGATATCTGATAGGATATGGTAGTGTGTATGTCAAGATGTCTGATAGGATACGGTAGTGTGTATGGCAAGATGTTTGATCGGATATGGTGGTGTGTATGGCAAGATGTCTGATAGGATATAGTGGTGTGTATGTTAAGATGTTTGATCGGATATGGAGTCTTGTATGTTAAGATGTTTGATAGGATAGGGCGTCTTGTATGTTAAGATGTTTGATAGGATACGGTAATGTGTCTGGCAAGATGTTTGATCGGATATAGTAGTGTGTATGTCAAGATGTTTGATAGGATAGGGCGTCTTGTATGTCAAGATGTTTGATAGGATAGGGCGTCTTGTATGTCAAGATGTTTGATCGGATATGGTGGTGTGTATGGCAAGATGTTTGATCGGATATGGTGGTGTGTATGGCAAGATGTTTGATAGGATATGGTGGTGTGTATGGCAAGATGTTTGATAGGATACGGTGGTGTGTATGTTAAGATGTTTGATAGGATATGGTGGTGTGTATGTTAAGATGTTTGATCGGATAGGATAGGGTGTTTATGTTAAGTCGATGTTTATTTTATTGTTTAGAGTGATAGAGGTGGGGGTGATTTTGCAGTCGTAGGCGAGGATGTTGACGCCTGCTTTTTTTGCGTCTAGTAGGGCTTGGTGATAGTTGGGGTCGATTGTTTTTGCGGTGGTAAAGGTGTGGCAGTCTTGACGTTGGATAATATATAACATACTTGCTTTATGTCCTTCTTTTACCATATCTATTAACTCGTGTAAGTGTTTTGTTCCTCTTGTGGTTACGGAATCAGGGAACTCGGCAAGGTTGTTGCCGTATGATAGGGTTACGTTTTTGATTTCCACATAGTGGATTCCAAGTTTAGGATCTTCTAGATAGATATCTATACGGCTGTTTTTACCGTATTTCACTTCTTTTTTTACGATTTCGTAGCCTGCAAGTTCTGGGATATTGTTTGCTGATATTTCTTCAAAGCCGATCTTATTGGGAATTGAAGTATTGATTCCCACAAGCTGGCCATTTAGCTCGATCATTTCCCAAGTATATTTTAATTTACGTTTGGGGTTATCTGCTGGCGAAACATAGACAGTAGCTCCGATCTCTAAAACCGTTTTCATACTTCCAGAATTGGTACAATGGGCGGTAATGATAGAACCATTTTCAAGTTCGATATCTGCCATAAATCTCTTATAGCGTTTAATTAGCTTACCTTTTAGTAGCGTTACATCATATTGCATTTTTATTCTTAATCCTTGCTTTTTAATTCTTGCGTTTTTACCCTTTAATTCTGTGTGTTGCGTTTTTCTTTTAGCTCGTCAATATCATGGATGAAATTATCTTCGACAATTCCCATGAAGAATAATAATGTTTCAAGATTGCCGACGTTGATTTCTGCATTGGCGTATTGGCGTACGTTATCAGGAGATTTATAAGATACGCCCAAGCCTGCACCGTCGATCATGCCGATATCGTTGATGCCGTCGCCAATTGCACAGGAATTTTCAAGCTCAATATCTTGTTCTTTACACAATACCCCCAAAAGCATGGCCTTTTGTTCGGAACTTAGTACAGGTCCATCGACGTAGCCGTCGAATTTATCTTCCACATCACGGCTTAAGAAGTTTGAATAGTGTCCACTATATCCCAATTCTTTTACCACCTTTTGAGCGAATTCTTCCACTCCTGCAGTTAGTAGAAAGGGAATTCCCCCTAAGTATCTATGGGTGGCGATTAGGGTTTTAGCTCCGCTAATATATTTGATTGTTGCCAATTGTTGCTTAAATAATGGTGTTGCCTTAGTGCCTGTTAACAGTTTGGATCTTGCTTTGATCCCTTTCATGTAGGTTATTTCATTGTTTTTTGCTTGATTCATTAAGGCTTGAGCCTTTTCGCCTTGCCCCATGGCTGTGATCATTTCGACAATGGTTTCGTTATCGATTACTGTTTTATCCATATCGGTAACCAGTAACTTCTTAAAGCGTCCTTTAAATGGTTGAATGCAATAATCCACTAAGGTTTTCTCCAGATTAACGCTTGATAGTTCTTGGATGTTATCTTCATCAATTGAGAATAATATATCAACTGCACGTTCTTTTGTATGGTCTTTTTTTGGGTCTTCGCTAGAGTCTTTTTTTGATAGGGAATTTGTATCTAAAATTTTCACGCTCGCAATGGTTTGGAGAGAGTGTTGGGCGTTTGCTATAATTTTTGTATCTAAGAATGTATTTTCAGCAGAAACTAGAGTTAGTACGTATATATTCATTGATCTTTCTCTTATTTTAGTGGTTGATATATTTAAGTAAGTTATGAGTATAAGCTTAAGTTTAAGTTAGTCTTTTATAAGCATATAGTGATCGTTTATGATTTTTACATTGATCTTCCCCATTTTCTGCTGGTTTTCTTGGAAGATTACTTTTATGGATTTCCCTGCGATTACCCCTGCATTCACTCTTGAAAGTTCTGATGTTATTTTACTAATTAATAATTGATGTTTAGTCATGATCTCTTGAAAGTTATTTCTAAAATACTTAAGATACAAAGTGTTATGGCTAATAATTTTCGCCAAGCGTTTTAAATTTAGTTTATCGTTATTGTTAGCTACTTCAATATTTTGAGTTCGCTTTATGGACGCCACTAAAAATTCGTTGATGTCAACTTGTTGTTTTACCCCCATATTCAGAGTTTGGAGAATAGATAAATTATGCTTGATAGTTTCCAATAACTGATAAGCCACATTGACCTTTTGTGTAAGTTCGGGATCGCCAGGTAATGAGTTTCCAGTATCAAGAATAGCGTTGATATTATCAATAATCTTGCGATATTTAGTATATACTTTATTGTTTTTATCGTGATTCTCTATGGTTTGATTGTATAATTTTTTTGTTGTTTTTGCAAGAGATGTTATTTCATCTGATATCTGGACAACACGGTTAGAAATTTTTGATCTTGAAGGATACATATTCGGTAATTTTGTTGGCATAAATTGGGGGATGTTAATGGTATATGCTACCATAATTTGTGATTGAGAGGGAGTTCCTAGATTCTGCTGGTTTGTTTGATTTTGATCTGTGCTATTTTGTTTGTTCACGTTGTTTTTAGTGCTTTGTGATTGATTTAACATCTTTTCTAAGGATAGATTATTAACGATTTTATCCTTATCAGCGTAAGATATATTACTAGATATCAGCATAGAGAAAATAAAAAATAAATAAATATTAATTTTCGATGGTATTTTTATGTTCATCATGGTATAATCCGTTTAAATCTTATTAGAATTGTAAATGTATAATTGTAACTTCATTCTATCATTATAATTGTTAATTGTTAATTTTTTATGTTTATATGAAAAAAATTGAGCGATTAGAGATAATGTTATCGGAATAAAGCTATAAATATAAATAAGAGTAAAAATAAAGAGTAATTTATGAGTATATATAACGACTATAAAATAAAGCGTAGGAAAACAAGATCTGTCATGGTTGGAAATGTGCCAATTGGGAGCGATCACGTGATAGCGGTGCAATCTATGACTAATACTTTAACAAGCGATTCACAAGCTACCATAAGGCAAGTACTGGAATTGGAAGAGGCTGGAGCGGATATTGTAAGAGTTTCTTGCCCAGATGAAGATTCCACAAAAGCCTTAAAAGATATCGTAAAAAATACTAGCGTTCCCATTGTTGCCGATATTCATTTCCATTATAAAAGAGCTTTAGAATCTGCCGAGGCTGGGGCGTCGTGCTTGCGAATTAATCCAGGGAACATCGGAAGTAGGGAACGTATTGCCGAAGTTGTGAAATCTGCAAGAGATCACAATTGTTCCATACGAATCGGCGTGAATGCAGGATCTTTAGAGAAATCCATTTTAGATAAATATAAAGAACCTTGTCCTGATGCTATGGTAGAAAGTGCTTTAAATCATGCTAAATTTCTTCAAGATGAAGATTTTCATGATTTTAAGATATCAGTGAAAGCCAGTAATATGTTTTTAGCGGTGGATTCCTATCGTCAGTTGGCAAAACAAGGGGATTTTCCCTTGCATTTGGGAATTACCGAAGCAGGGAGTTTACTTCATGGCACAGTACTTTCTTCGGCAGGTTTGGGGATGTTGCTATCAGAAGGGATCGGCGATACTATTAGGGTTTCTCTTTCTGCTGATCCTGTGGAAGAAGTGAAGGTGGCTTATTCCCTATTGCGTGCTTTAAATTTACGCCATCGTGGAATTCAAATCATATCCTGTCCCACCTGTGCAAGGCAGGGCTTGGATGTAATATCCACAGTCAAGACCTTGGAAAAGGAATTGGCACACATTAAAGAGCATATTACCATATCCATAATCGGCTGTGTGGTCAACGGTCCGGGCGAGGCGAAATATACGCAAATTGGGATCACTGGTGGAAATGCCGATAATCATATGTTATATCTTGACGGTAACACCACAAGAAAAATCCATGAAAAAGATCTGATCGATCAGATCATAAAAGAAGTAGAACAAAAAGCCAATGAGCTTGAGAACAAATAGTAAGGAATAAGGAATTATAATATGTCTAAGAAAATTCAAACACCACGTGGGACGCATGATTTATTTGGCGATGAAATGAGAAATCATAAAAATGTTATCAATACCGCTTTAGATCTAAGTAAAAAGTACGGCTTTGAAGAGATCCAAACGCCCATATTTGAGATGTTGGAAGTTTTCGTTCGTAACTTGGGCGAAACATCTGATGTTGTGAATAAGGAAATGTATATCTTTGAAGATCGTGGGGGCGAGAGAATGTCTTTGCGTCCAGAGGGTACGGCGTCGGTTTCTCGTGCTTTTGTCCAGCATGGTATGGCTCACAACACTCCTTATAAGTGTATATATACTGGAGCGATGTTTAGATATGAACGTCCACAAAAGGGGCGACAACGTCAATTTCATCAAATAGGGACAGAGATCATCGGATCAGATAGCCCGAATGCGGATATTGAAATTATCATACTAGCTAAAAATCTCTTGGATAAATTGGGATTAAAGAACATATCTCTAGAATTGAACTCTTTAGGCGATAGTGAAAGCCGTGATGAGTATCGTAAAGCCTTAGTTGAGTATCTAGAAGAATACAAAAACGATCTAAGCGAAGATAGTAAGAATCGTTTAACAACAAACCCCCTACGTATTTTGGATTCTAAAGATAAAACAGATCAAAAAATAGTTGAAAATGCTCCGAAGATGTATGATTATCTAAATGAGCAATCAAAGGAATTTTATGAAATTGTAAAGGCTGGCTTAAATAAAGCAGGGATAGAATTCAATCACAACAATAAACTTGTGCGTGGCTTGGATTATTATCAGCATACAGCCTTTGAATTCGTAAGTAATGATCTAGGATCGCAAGGTACGGTAATCGGTGGTGGGCGTTATACCGGGATTATTGAAAGTTTCGGCGGTCAGCCCACTGGGTGCGTTGGTTGGGGGAGTGGCGTAGAGCGTTTAGCCATGCTTACCACGTTAGATTCGTCAGCTCCTGAAATTCACGCTCTCATTCCTTTAGGGGAAAAATGCGAAAATGAAGCCATTACAATCGCCTATGATTTGCGAAATGCAGGAGTTAATATTGATCTTGCCTACGGTGGAAATATGAAAAAACGCATGAAAAGAGCCGATAAATTAAATGCTAAATATGCCATTATCATCGGCGATGACGAATGGGAAAATAAGCAAGCCACAGTTAAAAATTTATCTTTAGGCGAACAAGAAACCGTATCTTTAAGCGATCTTGCCAACTATTTACAAAAGAAATAAAAAGAATTTTGTTTACATATGTATTAAAATTCTTTATATTATATGATATTATAACAAACAATTGAAAGTTAAATAAGATGTCTTTAGATGATAAATTAAAATCAGTGGTAGCACGTCATAAGGAATTGGCGGTATTGCTTTCGGAAAGTGCAGGCGGTAGCGATTTTGTAACCATGAGCAAAGAATATGCGGATCTTAATCCTGTGGTGGAAGTGGTAAACAAACTTACAGACGCACGCAAATCATATGCAGACGCTCAAGAAATGCTCAAAGATCCCGAAATGAAAGAACTTGCACAAATGGAAGTTCTAGAATTAAAGGATCTCATCCCCACCTTAGAACAAGAAGTAAAAGTCTCTCTCATTCCCAAAGATAAAGCCGATGAGAAATCCGCAATGCTTGAAATTCGAGCAGGTACAGGGGGCGACGAAGCAGCCTTATTTGCAGCAGATCTCTGTGAAATGTATCAAAGATACGGCAATTCTCAAGGATGGAAAAGCGAAATTGTCGAATCAAGTGAAATCGGGATCGGTGGATATAAAGAAGTAGTAGTCTCAATCAGCGGAAAAGACGTGTTTGGACGTTTGAAGTTTGAATCAGGCGTTCACCGTGTTCAGCGTGTGCCATCCACCGAATCAAGTGGCAGAATTCACACATCAGCGGCCACCGTAGCAGTATTGCCAGAAGTGGAAGAAGTGGACATCAAGATCAATCCTGCCGATCTGCGAGTGGATACTTACAGGTCATCAGGAGCAGGCGGTCAGCACGTAAACACAACAGATTCAGCAGTGCGTATAACTCACTTGCCCACTGGTGTAGTTTCCCAGTGTCAAGATGAACGTAGTCAAATAAAAAACCGTGAAAAAGCCATGAAAATGCTAAGAGCAAGAATTTACGATCAGCAATTACAAGACTCACAAAAAGCACGTGCCGAAAATCGTAAATCACAAGTAGGATCAGGCGATAGATCCGAACGTATAAGAACCTACAACTTTCCCCAAGGGCGTATAAGTGATCACAGAATTAATCTCACATTATACACTCTAGATTCTTTCATGAACGGCGATATGAATGAAATGCTCGACGCCCTAATAGCCGAAGATCAAGCATCCAAGCTCGCCGACTTCGAATAGGATTGAGAGAAATGGGATAATCTGCACTTGGAAATAGGGCTTATGTAGACGTGAGTACATGTCGCCCTATTTACAAGCACATCTTATCCCATTTCTCCCAATCCTATAGGATCGTGATAAATGGGCTAATCTGCACCTTTAATTAGGGCTTATGTAGACGTGAGTACACGTCGCCCTAAGTTAAGGCACATCTTAGCCCATTTCTCCCAATCCTAGGGCTTGCGGTGGTGGATGAGTGGGCTACTAATATGTATCTTATCTTAGGGCTTATGTAGACGTGAGTACATGTCGCCCTAAGGCACATCTTAATTCTTTTTATGGTTATAGTTAAGGATCTTATAAAGTATGGATCTTATAAAAGACAATAGTAAATTAAAGTATGCTTATGAGCAAGTTAAAGAGTGTTTATTGGCTAATAATATACATGAGTTTGTTTTTGAGACTCGGATAATATTTGAAGATCTCTTGGGTTATTCGCCTAGTAAAATAAAACTTCATGGGGATAGTTTGTTAACATCTGATGAAGTTGAGAGATTAAATAACTGCCTAAAACAACGCTTTACAGGTAAACCGCTTGCGTATATTATCGGTAAAGCTTTCTTTTGGAATAATTTCTTTAAGGTTAACGAACACACCCTAATCCCAAGGCAAGATACGGAAACCTTAATGGTGGAAATCCTTAAGCTTTACCCCACAAAAACCCAAGATATCAAGATCTTAGATCTAGGAACAGGATCAGGCTGTATTATATTATCATTGCTTGATGAATATAAAAACTCCCAAGCTATGGCCATAGATATATCAGCGGATACTTTAGCCATAGCACAAGAGAACGCCCTATCCTTAAATTTAGAAGATAGAGTTAAATTTATTCAGTCTAACTGGTTTGATGAATTGGATTCTTGTGTGGATAAGTTTGATCTTATTGTCTCGAATCCGCCGTATATCGATGTAAGCGATCCTTTTATTGCTCAAAATGTGGCAAAATTCGAGCCGAAACAAGCCTTATATGCCAAAAATAACGGCTTACAAGCTTATGAAATCATCATCTCACAGGCAAGAAACTTCCTTAAAGCCCAAGGGCGTCTTGTTTTAGAGATCGGGTGGCAACAATGGGAAAGCGTGCAGGCTTTAGCTTTAAGGTATGATTTTTCTAGCTATCTAGTAAAAGATATCTCCCAGAATCCTCGCTGTGCTGTTTTAGAATGTAAAACAAGATAACAGAATAAAATAAACCAGACAAGAAAAAATCAAGTAAAGATAAAATAACTTTAACATAAGAGTTATTTGGGTAATTATTTAACTTTCACAATCTAAATTTTATATTTAAGGCTTTTTTGTATGATATGACGAATAAGAAAAATATTTTATAGTGGTAACATGTTATTTTCTTGATCTAAAAGGTAAGTTTTATCTGATTTATATAAAATTATAAATAAAATACTTGATTTATTAAAAAATCTGTGTTAAAGTGTTTCTTGAGATAAAAATTTTTTATAAAGGGTTTAATATCATGAAAAATAAATATATAAATAAGCTAATTCTATCAAGTGTGATAGTCGGGGCTTTTACCTTAAGTAGCTCTCTGATTTCTTCAAGTGCGTATGCTCGTTCTAGTGGTAATCTTAATGATACCATACACATTGGGAATTCAGGTTTACCAAAAACGCTAGATCCACAACAAATGAATGGTACATGGGAACGTATGGTAGCCACTAATGTATTTTTAGGCTTAACCACCATTAACGCTAAGGGTCAAACTGTTCCAGGTCTTGCCAGCAAATGGGAAACTAAAAACGGCGGTAGAATATTTGTCTTTCATTTACGTAAAGGCTTAAAATGGTCAGACGGTAAACCAATAACCGCCGATGATGTAGTATTCTCTTATCGTCATTTAATGGATCCTAAAACCGCATCTAAATATGCGAGTTTCATGTACTTAGTGAAAAACGGTAAAGAAGTTAACACAGGCAAAAAGCCCACAACAGCTTTAGGCGTAAAGAAAATTAATAATTTAACTGTCCAATTCGATTTAATTAATCCCACCCCATTTTTTGCAGGATTGCAAACCCACCAAGTGGCAAGTATCATCCCTAAACACGTAGTAGAAAAATATGGTAAACAATGGTCGAGAGACGCTCATATAGTTTCCAATGGTCCTTACAAAGTAGTAAAAAGTAAAGGCTTTACTGTAATTAATCTAACTAAAGATGAAAACTTCTATGACGCTAAAAACGTTAAAATTAAAAATGTTGTCTTCTATTCCCAAGAAGACGAAGAGGCTTTGGCAAGACGTTTCAAAACTGGCGAAGTTGATTGGGTAGATATCTTTGATACCGCCAAATATGATCTATACAATAAGGAAATGCCAGGCACTGCCATAATCGCTCCTTATCAAGGCGTGGAATATCTAAGCTTTAACTTGCTTAAAAAACCTTACGATCAAGTGAAGTTAAGACAAGCCTTATCAATGTCTATCAACCGTAAAACGCTGATCAAAACTGTACTAAAAGGTTATAGCCCTGCTTATAACTTCGTACCTAGTGGTCTAGCTGGTATATCAGGGGCGAATAAAGTGTATTGGAGCAAATGGCCCATGAGTAAAAGATTAGCTACCGCTAAAAAATTCATGGCTGATCTTGGCTATTCCAAAGCTCATCCGCTACAAGTAAACGTTAGCTATAATACAAATACAGAACACAGAAAAGAACTAGTGGCAATTTCCAGCTTTTGGAAAAAAATAGGAGTAAAAGTTAAGCTTTCAAACTCCGACGCTACAACACTCTATGATAATCTTGAACGTAAACACTTTGAAATCGGTCGTGCTGCGTGGGTGCCTGATTATAACGATGCCTATGATTTCCTATTCCTACTATACGGAAAAATCGGCGGATCAAATAACTATTCAAGCTATAATAATCCTGTATATAACAAATATATGAAATTAGGAGCGTCAGAAGTAAACATGAAAAAACGTGCCAACTACTTCTATAAAGCAGAAGGACAGCTTATGAAAGATATGCCAATCATTCCTATTCACTTCTACATCTCTAAGAACCTTAAATCTACCAAACTAAAAGGATACTATTCCAACGCCGTAGATACTCACCCCGTTCGTTATATGTACTTCGTAAAATAGACACCATGCAGGATCGTGATAAATGGGCTAATCTGCACTTGGAAATAGGGCTTATGTAGACGTGAGTACACGTCGCCCTATTTCCAAGCACATCTTATCCCATTTCTCCCAATCCTATAGGATCGTGATAAATGGGCTAATATGCACCTTTAATTAGGGCTAAGGTAAACATGTCGTACATGTCGCCCTAATTAAAGGCACACCTTAGCCCATTTCTCCCAATCCTGCGGATCGTGGTAAGTGGGCTAATATGCACTTGGAAATAGGGCTAGTGTAAGCATTAAGTACACGGCGTACCGATTACAAGCACACCTTAGCTCATTTCTCCCAATCCTGCGGATCTTTACTTAATTCCCCAACGGAAATATATTTCTGTTGGGATTTTTATTGACTTTTTGTTAAATAAGTTGTATCTTATAATATACAACTAACCTTTAGATATATAAAGATAATACAAAATGATAAACATCTCAATTTTCGACACTAAACCCCACGATAGAACCTTTTTAAAGGACGCCTTAGCTCAATTGGTAAAAGAGAAAACAGTATCGCCAGATATGGAATTACATTTCATTAAGGATCACGCCAATGAAGAAACCATAAGTTTCGCCAAAGATTCGGATGTGGTATGTTTTTTTGTTAATGATATTATCAACGCCCCATTAATCGATAAGCTAGTAAAATACGGCGTTAAACTGATCGCCATGCGTTGTGCAGGCTTTAATAATGTTGATCTTGAATATCTAGGCGATAAGATTCCCATTGTTCGAGTTCCAGAATATTCGCCCCATGCGGTGGCAGAGCATGCTTTAGCTTTATTAATGACAATTAACCGCAAAACCCACCGAGCTTATAACCGTACTCGTGAGATTAATTTTAGTCTTGACGGTTTCCTAGGTATGGATCTTTATGGAAAAACTTGCGGAGTTATCGGCACTGGTAAGATCGGTGCTACTTTCATTAAGTTAATGCTCGGCTTAGGTATGAAAGTGATCGCCTATGACGTTTATGAAAATGAAGAGCTAAAGAAATTGGAAAACTTTAGCTATGTGGATCTAGATAGCTTGTTCCCTTTATCTGATGTCATATCGCTACACTGTCCTTTACTGCCTACCACAAGATACATAATCAACTCATCAACCATTAACCGTATGAAAACAGGCGTTATTTTAATTAATACAAGCCGAGGTAGTTTGATTCATACTCGTGATTTAGTTCAAGCTTTAATTAACGGCAAAGTAGGAGCAGCGGGTCTGGATGTTTATGAAGAAGAGGCAGCTTACTTCTTTGAAGATCGTTCATCTACCGAAAATGTTGTAAAAGATGAAGTATTAGCACGCTTATTAGGTATGAGCAATGTTCTTATGACATCGCACCAATCATTTTTCACAAAAGAGGCTTTATTTAATATTTCAAAAACTACTATAAATAATATACACTTATTTTTTGACACAGGCGAATTGCCTAATAAAGTATAAATTTCTTAAGGAATCTTAGTGAGTGGAAAAATGTAATTATGGGCGAGCTAAAAAATAAAATTATGAATTATAATATGATGATAAATCAATTGATTGTATCACATCATATACCGTCAGATATCGCTCAAGTGGCCTTTGAGTGCGATCGAGTGCATTTTGTTCCCATAAAATATCGTGATAAATCCGCCTATCAAGATAGATTATTGCATTTTAATAAATACGATTTCATCCTAGCCCCGTCTACCCAGCTATTATTAATTCATAAGTGCGATATTAAAGATAATGATAGCGTGTTAGAAATCGGCTGTAGTTCAGGATATGCCACCGTTGTTATGTCCAAACTCGGAGCGAATATTTTAGCTTTAGAAAAGAATTATAAACTCGTAAGTATCACAGAAGAGAATTTGTCAAGATTCGAAATCGATAATAGTGTCGTGATAGAAATGCTATATAAGGACGGATACGCTAAAAACGCCCCCTACAACATCATCCTAATTAATGGAGCGATTCATGAAGTGCCACAAGTCTTTATTGATCAATTGGCCGTTGGTGGGAGATTGGTAACTCTCATTAAAAATGAGAACTTCACATATGGCCTTAAGATAACTAAAACATCTTTAACCCAATTTAGCGAAGAAAAATTCTACAACGTAAGTGCCGAACTATTTAATTTATGATATATTCATTTTTCGACAAAATAAAGCATATGTTTGTTCTAGTAAAATTTTTGTTACTGCCGAATCTCTGCTTGGTTTGTAAAAACACCGTGTTTTCTCAAGATGATATCTGCCTTGATTGTTGGCATAAGCTCGAATTCATCACAAGCCAAACTTGTAGTAAATGTTTAGAGCGTCTATCTGGAACAGATGTCCTATTGCGTTTGAATCATTTACCTGTTTGTCCCAAATGCTATCGCCAACCGCCCTTTGTTGATCATGCCAAAGCCGTATTCTCTTATACTAAAGAAATTCGAACTCTTATTATTAAATTTAAACATAACGATAGTACCGAACTTTCAATGTTCTTCGCCAAACTAATGGCAAATACTGGACAAGAACTTTTTACTAAATCTGATCTTATTATCCCTATTCCCATTCACAATCAAAAAATGCGTAAAAGAAAATACAACCAAGCCTTTCTTTTAGCTAAATATCTAAGCAAAATCACAGGCGATATCAACAAACTCCAACCCAACATCCTCTACAAATCCAAACCCACCCGCCCCCAAGAAGGTCGCACCAGCCGACAACGAACCTATAATATAAAAAATAGCTTTTCCCTTAAAAATCCCGATCTCATCTACAACAAAAACATTCTCATAATAGACGACGTCCACACCACAGGCTCTACCCTAAACGAATGTGCCAAAATTCTCAAAAAAGCAGGAGCAAACCAAATCTACACCCTAACCATCGCCAAAGTCCAAAAAGACGCCACCATGAGTGTTTACGACGTAGGAATGTAAAGCACTTTTTCCCACCCCTTTGGTTTTGTGTGGGGGGGGCGAAGAACATATGAACTTATTTTTCATATGCCTTAAGATAGTTTTATCTTGCAATATTAAGATTAAATGTATATTATTAAAGCTAATATAGATTTTAAATTATAGAGAAGATTATGGAATTAAGCTATTTAGTTAAATTGAGCGAAGAAGAAGATAAACAGTTCACAAAGTACATTCGAGATATGAGAAAAGAGCATATTAAAACAGTTTATGACAATACAAACTTCGTTTTTAAAAAATACAAAGATAAGATCGCAAAATCGTTACAAAACAAAGATATATCGAATATACTATACTTTTTGCGAGAAACGTGCTATGAAGAATTTCTATTGGAAGAAAGTAAATTCAATACTCTTGTATTAAAAGAATTAATCAACAAATTTTCCACACCCAAAGATACTTTTAAAACCCTATTGGATAATAATTTAAACCTATTAGGCACTAAAGAAGAGATATATAAGAGTATTAATGATGTTTATGGGGAATATTCAGGGATGATATATCCTTATATTTATCATTTAGGCTTAAGCAATACACAATCACGCCGTTCTAGAGCAGGAAAAACCTTTGAATATTGTATTTATGCCCTATATAATGCTTTAGATTATAAATATGCGTCCCAAGCTTTAATAGGATCTTCGATTTTTGAAGAAAAAGGATTCGGTAAGTTGGTGGATTCGCTATTGCCAGGCTTGGAAGAGTTCGAAAAAAGACGAGATAAAGTCATCGTAGGCACTATGAAAACCACTCTGCGAGAGAGATGGCAAGAAGTTGTTGAAGAGTTAAAACGTGCTAATTTATCAAGCATATATTTATTAACCGCTGATGATAACATCAGTAAATCAGTTGTGGATAAAATGGCGAAACATAATTTAATACTTGTTGTCTTTCAAAATTTTAAGGAAAAGCTTTTAGATAAAAGAAATGTAATTTCCTTTGAAGAATATTTCTTTCACGAAATACCAGATATATTAAACTATTGGGAAAACTAATATTATGACATTTAAATTTATCGATTTATTTGCAGGCATTGGCGGAATCAGAATACCTTTTGATGAATTAGGGGGCGAGTGTGTGTTTTCATCGGAAATTGACAAATTCGCTAGACAATCATATATTGCCAACTATGACGAAGAACCATTCGGTGATATTACTCAAATAGATCCCAAAGATATCCCAGCACATGATTTATTATTAGCTGGATTCCCTTGTCAGCCATTTTCTCAAGCAGGATTCAAAAAAGGCTTTGAAGATGAAAGGGGGGTACTCTTCTTTTATATTGAAAAGATTATTGCATATCATAAACCCAATGTAGTCTTATTGGAAAATGTTAAAAGATTAAAATCCCACGATAAGGGCAACACATTTAAGGTCATAAAAAACAGTTTGGAAAAACAAGGCTATAATGTATTTGATCAAATACTATCAGGGATAGATTTTGGCTTGCCACAAAAAAGAGAAAGAATATATATAGTCGCTTTAAAGGATACGCACATCAATTATCAATTTCCCAAACCCACAGGGGAAAAATGCGTTGTTGGGGATATTCTAGATAAAAATGTTCATGAGAAATATACCATATCGGATCGCCTATGGGCTGGCCATCAACGTCGTAAGCTTGAGCATAAACAAAAGGGAAACGGCTTTGGTTATGGTATGGTAAATGAGCATAGTCATTATACAAATACCATATCGGCTAGATATTACAAAGATGGATCAGAAATCTTGATAGAACAAAAAGATAAGAATCCTAGAAAGCTAACGCCAAGAGAGGCCGCTAGATTGCAGGGCTTTCCTCGGTCTTTTAAAATTGTTGTCAGTGATAATCAGGCATATAAGCAATTTGGTAATAGTGTATGTGTAAATGTTGTGCGAGCAATAGCACAATCCTTATCTTTACAAAATATAATTTAACAAACAAAGGCGGAAAATTATGGCAGGGTTTACTATTTCAACTACAGATATAATTATGATGTTGGGAGTTTTGTTGTTGTGTGTTGTTGTTGGTTTGATAGCTTTGTATGTTGCTTTTAGGGTAGGGGTGGAGTTGTGTAAGGGGTTTGTGAAGCAGACGGGATTCGTGAGAATCATTATATTGTTTATCTTAGCAAGTGCATGTATGGAAGGGTTAATGTTTGCAGGGTGTTTTTATTCGCAAGAGATGATGTGGCGGAATTTTCCGCTGATAATATATTACGCCTTTGAATTGTGCTTAATGCTGGCTGGTGTGATTTTTGTTGTGATCCTGATAATTTATAGAGCTTACAAGAAAGAATCAAAAGAAGTTAGAAGAAGAAATATAAATTTGCTACCACTTTTAGTCATATTATTTGTTATAGCAATTTCACTTGCAGTTGTGTTAAAAGGGCAGTGAAAAAGCACTTATTTGGTTATTTTATGTGATTATTTTATTTGGCTATTTCCCCCAGTCCCATTTTTTAGATATTTTTATTTAGCATGGCCGAAAGAGTGTTGACTTTTTCTGTGTGTTTTTCGAGAACTCGGATGACTTCGTCTTCGGCGTGGATTTTTACGTTGTTTTCCAGTTGAGCTTTTTCTGCTTGAAGTTTTTTGATTTCTTCTTTGAGTTCGAGAGCTTCATCGGCTAATAAAATGATTCCGTATGTTAGAATCACTTCTCGATCGGCGTTGGCGAAGTTACCTTTTACGCTATCTAGGGATTTATTAACGTATTCGGCGGCTCTTGTGGCAAGATGTTTTTGGTTTTTATCCAAGCGGATCGAATATGTTTTTCCCTTGATATTCATGGTTATTGTAGCTGTATTGTCTACATTGTTTAAATTGCTCATGTGATTTTTTCCTTATTTATTTAACATTAGATCTAAATTAGGTATATTTTTTTTATTATTTATACTCGGATTGTTCATACTTGGATTATTCATACTTGGATTACTCATACTTGGATTACTCATACTTGGATTACTCATACTTGGATTAGTGTTTGGAGTTGGGATTTGTACGGGTTGGGGAATGGTGGGAGTTGCAGGATTCATATTGCTATTATTTTCCATATTAGCACTTAAGCTATTACTTATCTGATTGATATTATTGTAGTTCTTTTGATCTATAATATTACTAACCGAAGGCGGTGTCATGGGAGTTGGTACGGGGTTTGAAATGTTTGGAATATTGTTATTGATAACAAAATCCTTAGGCTGTGGCGGTGGCGGTGGTGGAGTGTTGTTTTTCGAAAGGAAATTGTTAAATTCTTCATGATCTTCAATGGAAATGTTATTTTGTGCTTGCTTATTGATAACATCATCGAAATTGACCATGTGATCAGCAGGATTAAGGCTACTGCCGTCCGAATCTAGAATCTCGGGTAATTTTGTTTTTATCGCTGGTTCTTTTGTTCCTAGATCCTGCTCTAGGAGAGTATTTAATTGCTCTGTAGGTTCATCAAAATTCAAGAAATTCGCCACATCGTGCAAGACTTCATTGGGATTTGCTACCTTGCTTGTGTCTTTTGCTTGCGAATCTGTTGGGGGATTGGCAGGCGGATTCGGATTCATCACAGGCGGATTAAGTGGTGTAAATGGATTGATCGCCAGCGGTTGGGAAACTGTAGGCGTCGGATCAAGAATAGGCGTGCTAGCAGGCTTAGGATCAGGAGTTGGAGTTGGAGCAGGAGTTGGAGCAGATAGCGAATCAGAGATAGAATCAGATGTAATCGTCTGATTTCCCAGAGATCCACCGTCGAGAAGAGATTGAACTTTAGCTTTTAAATCTTGAATACTGGTTTCGTATATACTATTTTTCTTGGTCAGATCGAGAATTTCAGCTTCTAAAATCTTCTTTTGTTCTGATGATTGGCTTAATTCCAATTCTAGATTGCCATTTTTTAGCTTAAGAGTTTGTTTTTCCTTTTGTAATGCTTCGATATTTCGCTTGAGAGCCTTTAGAGCGAAATCCAATCCGCCACTTGCTAAAAGGAACGAAGAGGCAGGGGTCGGGTTGGAGCTTAAATTCTTAGAATCAATTTTTTGCAAGGGATTTCTAAAAGTATTTGTATTTTCTTGTAAATTTTTGCCGTTGTCTAAGGTGTTGTATTTACTATACAAATCAGTATTTATATTACTTTGTGATATTGTTTCCATGTTATTTCCTTTAATTATATATAAAAAACTCTTAACATTTGATTATTCTTGTGTTACAATATTTACATGTTGCAAAATTAGATGTTTTATATTTCTATTATTACATGTAATTCTTTAAATTGCAATATCACAATTCTTTTTTTTTTGATATTCTTGTTTTTATGCTATAAAATAAAGGAAATTAGATGTTGGAAATGTGATTTATTTAATTTAACCAATCTTATTTTTTGGAGGTTTATAATGGCTATTCGTGTTGCTATTAATGGTTTTGGTCGTATCGGTCGTTTAGCGTTCCGTTCGATTTTAGAAAGTGGTCGTACAGATGTTGAAGTTGTAGGTATTAATGATTTAGCACCAGTTGAAATTAACGCTCATTTATTAAAGTATGATTCAGTTCATGGTGTTTTAAAAAATGATGTTAAAGCTTCTGGTTCTGATATCATCGTTGACGGTAAAACAGTTAAATGTTTTTCAGAACGCAACCCTGCTGATTTAGGCTGGGGTGGTCTTAATGTTGATGTTGTTTATGAATGTACTGGTCTTTTCCTTTCTAAAGAAAAAGCTGGCGGACACTTAAAAGCTGGTGCTAAAAAAGTTCTTATCTCTGCTCCTAGTAAAGCAGGAAAAGGCGAAAGCACAGCGGATCTTACTGTTGTTTACGGTGTAAATGATAGCGATCTTAAATCAGATATGACTATTGTTTCTAATGCGTCTTGTACAACTAACTGTTTAGCTCCTGTAGCTAAAATTTTAGATGAAGAATTCGGTATTGTTCGTGGTTTCATGACTACTATTCACGCTTATACAGGCGATCAAAACATTGTTGATTCATATCATCCAGATCCACGCCGTGCTCGTGCTGGTGCTTTAAGCATGATCCCTACTACTACAGGTGCTGCTATTGCGGTTGCTAAAGTATTACCTAAATTAGAAGGTAAGTTAGACGGTGTTGCGGTACGTGTACCGACTCCTAACGTATCTCTAGTGGATCTTACTTTCGAAGCTGGTAAAGATGTTACAGTTGATCAGATCAACTCTGCAATCAAAAAAGCGGCTGATTCTAAAGTTCTTAAAAATGCTTTAGGTTATTTCGATGGTCCTTTCGTATCTATCGATTTCAACCATAGTTCATTCACATCAAACTTTGATGCGACTGGTACTAAAGTAATGGACGGTAACTTCGTACGTATCGCTTCTTGGTATGATAACGAATGGGGTTTCTCTTGTCGTATGACAGACACAGCGGTAGCTATGTTTAATTGCTAATTTTAATGAAAATTAATTTTTAGTAATTTAGAAAAAGGCTCTATCTTTTTAAGATAGAGTCTTTTTTTGTTTTTTATATTGAAATTCACAAATAAAATCTAACTTATTCCTATGTATTGAAATCACTCTCATTATGAATATTTTTATAGGTTAGGAATTTATTATGAAACACAATTATTACAAAGAAAGAATCTCATTTCAACAAGCGATACAATATTTAATATCGGGTTTCTTTGTTGGTTTAGTTAGTATGCTTTTGGGTTACGTGGTAACTAAAAAGATAACCAATCACTATGCTACGAGTTACGAGAATTCCACAGCAGAGCAAAGCGTATATATAGAAGATTTAGACAATCCCAAAGCTATCCCCGTTAATTTATTACCAGCAAGTAGTATTATCTATACTGATAAAGTGGTAACAGTTGATGAGCTTAATATTGATAACTTTAAGGCACAATCTTACGCTACTCACAGTAAAAAGGTAGCAGGAAGTAAGATCACCACCAATGAAGATGTGTATATTATACCGCCCATTGAATTCGGCACATCCCATAGATCTACATCTAGCATGATTCTCCCAAATGAGAGTGATAACACTGTTGATTCGGATAACGGTAATGATAACTCTAACGGTTCGGACGCTGATAACGATAACGGTAATGGCAACGACGACGATAACGGCTCGGAGATTAATCCTGATCCTGATAACGATAACGCTCAAATTATTGACGATTTAAGAAAGCTTTTAGCAAGTGTTAACGAGGCTATCCAAGCAAAATTAGGCTTAATTGCCAATGAAAAGATCTTGATCCAAGAAAATACCAACATCATTAATCAAAGCCGAGACGGTGTAAATACTGATAAAGATAAAATCGCCCAAGCTAAATTAAACATAGAAAATTATCGTAAATATCTAAGTGAAACCAAGGTAAATTTAGCTGGACTAAAACAAATGCGTCAAAGTATTATTGATAATATCGTAGGTGTAAGGGCTTCAATTACCCAAGATAAAAACAGTATTACAGAATATAAAAATCTGCTTTCTACCATTAAAGAGAAAATAGGGGAAAATAATAAACTAATTGCTAGCATTAGAAACAACACAAGCCAAGCAAAAGCCGATTTACAAAGCATTATCCAATCATTACGCTCAAGTATTGAAGATAAACAAGAGGCCCAAGCGGATATAGAAAACACTAAAAGCAATATTACTGCCGATAAGTCTTTTATAGTCAACTTAAAAAGCAATATCCAAGAAAATAAAGCTTTAATGAGCGAATTAAAAGCCTCAATTGGCGAGTTTAAGGACGCTAAAGCACATTATATAGCTAAAAAAGATGATTTATCTTCCCAGGAAAATAAACTAACTGCGGTAAATAAAGAAGTTGATAATCTTACAACAAATATCAAAAAGAATAATGCTTTACAAGCGGATTACAAAGTAAAATTAAAGGAAGCTCTTAAGGATCATGATTTTGTTAGCGTGGTAAAATATAAGAATCTCATCAAAGGTATTAAGAGCGAAACCACTCAATTATCCCATAGTTTAAAGTATAAGGAGAAAATCGCCAAGAATATTACTCAAGATATAAATGAAAAAACTTCCGATCTAAATGAATATAAAACAAGTGTTTATGATCCATTAAAAGCGAGTTTTGAAAATAATAAGCCCTTACTTGTGCAAGCAAAAGAAGAGCGTGCAGATCTAAAAACTAACTTAAGTGAAGTTAAAGAAAGCCTTGAAATTCATGTGGCAGATTTGGAGAAAAATAAAGCTGATAAATTAACCGCCATTAACAGCATTCAAGAGCTTAGAAACAGCAAACCCTTAAAGATCATGGAGCTTGATCAATTGAGAGCCGATCGTGATGAAGTTTTAAAAATTCAAGAAGATCTTTTAACAGTAAAAGGCGATTATGTTCAAAGTATTTCAGCTACTCGAGAACATATTCAAGATAGTAAAGAAAATCTTGATCAATCTAAGGTTGATCTTAGCGAGAAAAAAGATAATATCTTACTAGCTCAAGATGATAAGGTTGGTTATAAAACTAAAATTACCGATCTTAAGGACGAGAAAAAGCTTTCTCAAGGAAGTGTTATTTTATTTAAAAAAGTCATATCAGACAACAAAAAAGAACGCTTAAGCCATAGATCCCATTTGGATGACGCTAAGCAGGAGTTATCTGTGGATAGGGAAAATAAAGCCAACATTAAAGCCCAGTTGGACGAATTAACAGGCTCTACAGGACTATTGGCACAACATAAACATTCCGCTAAATTATACGCCACATCCCATAAACATAAGCATAAATCCACTCATTTATTGAGAACTCACACAAGCACACAAGAGCATAAAATCTCTCCTGTGGGTCTTAAGAAATCTACTCATGTATTGGGTGTGAAGAAAGCCAATCATAAAAAAGCTACTATTAAGAAAGCTACTATTAAGAAAGCTACTATTAAGAAAGCGAGTATTAAGAAAGCAGGCCTTAAGAAATCAAGCTTGAAGAAAGCCAGCGTAAAGAAAGCCAGCGTAAAGAAAGTAAGTCCCAAGAAAGTAAGTTATAAGAAAGTAAGTTCTAAGAAAGCAAATATTGGCAAGGTTTCAAGTGAGCGTAAGAATTATAGTAAAAGCGTTCAAGTGAATCCTAAGAAGATTAAAAACAAGAAACTTTCTACGAAGACAGCTCATAAGAAGATAGCTCATAAGAAGATAGCTCATAAGAAGATAGCTCATAAGAAGAAAATTTCTAAGAAGAAAATATCTTTCAAAAAGAAAAACCAACATATTAATTACAGCGTGAGCCGAATTCAAAGCTCTGCAGAAAATGGCAAGATCAAGCAGACCTTTACCGTTGATAGCATACCAGGAGTAAATAGTCAGCTATCGGAAAGCCACAGCACAGGATTTCACTCTTTACCAACTCGCATGCGTAAGAAAAGTATATTTAACAAAAGTTCTTCATCTCATCATCGTTTAGGTTCAAGATAGTTTCATAATGTAACTAAATAGTAAAATATCTTGTTTTTTGATCCTTTAACTATCCTACAAGCAAAAATATAATCATAAAGTTAAGAAAAATTACAAGCAGTCATAAAAAATTGTTTTTTCTTAACTTTATTTTTATATTTATCTTTTATAATTACAACTTAGAGAATCACTAAAAAGATTGATATTATCTAGTTAAATTAAACACTTACATTTATGTTAACTATTTGTAAATTTATTACATATTATTAATTAAAAATGGTAAATATATAATTTAAACAACATCTTATTTATTTTTGTTTGACAATGATACATGATATATGTTAATATTTGTTAACCATTTTGAGATTCTATAATAACGAATTTACTTACAAACTTAGGAAGTACCATGAAGATAAGAAATAAAATATTAATTCCGCTGTTAGCCTCTGCAATTATTCCAGTTGTTTTCGCTATCGGATTTTTAACCTTAAGAACCGCCCCATTACTTGAAGCCGATACCTTAAAAAGTACCAGACAGTTTTCCGCCTCTTTAGCCCAAAACTTATCAACAGTTATGAAAGATAAATTCTTTCTAGTTAAACAGCTTTCAAATATTACTAAAAAAATGAATATTAACCCTGCAAAAGCACCAGATTTTACAGGTAAAACAGATTATACTTACCCACCTAAAGACGGTTCGAATTATAATCCATTAAGCAAAGTAACACAATTACATAAAATTTATACCGAGGCCGCATCTTTCGATCAAACTCTTGTCAACGTATATACAGGGTATCCGAATGGTACTCTTTTAAATAATGGTTCATTAACCATGAAAGATTTTCGTGCGTCGGAACGCCCTTGGTATCAAGGGGCAAAAAAAGCTCCTGGTGGTCTGTATGTAACCGATCCTTATGTGAATAGTATTAACCAAACAGTTGTATCAATCGTTCAAGATAATAAAACCTTTGTTACAGCGGTAGATATCACCTTAGCAAACTTCGAAAGCTTATATGATAAAATTGATGCAACTCACAGTAAGATCTTTTTAGAAAATACTAAAAGTAAGAAAATTGTATCTACAAATATGAAAGGCGTATTAGGTAAGCCTTTACATGATTATGTGCCAGCAGGGGTAAAAACAACTACCATCGACGGTAAAAAATATCTAGTTGATACTTTCCTTGTGGCAAATACTGATTGGAAATTATACTCTCTTACAGAAACAGGCTTAATTAATTCGGCAGTGTTAACAATTTCAATTATAAGTATTATCTTTATTGTTTTAATCCTAGCAATCGCCATTATTTATCTTACTAAATCAATTATTATCCGTCTTACCCATTCAATCGGTATTATTGATGAGCTAGCTCATCGTAATGTAAATTGTATTGTACCAAAAACAACCGACGGTAGTGAGTTTACAAACTTAAACAACTCCCTAGGATTACTTAAAGATAGTTTAATTAAACAGATCGAAGGTGAAAAAGAAATTGCCGAAACTGCAAGACTTAAAGAAGAAAGTAACGCCAACTTACTACGCCAAATCGCTAAGTTTGACGGAAGTTCAAAAGAGGCTATCTCAAAACTTATAAGTAATAGACAAAACTTAGAAGATAGTTCAAGCCTATTAAAAACTCAATCAGCTAGCTCGCTAAAAGCAGTTCATGAGGCAGATAAAAGTGTATCTTTAGTTGCCGATGAAATTACCAGAGTAGCAAGCTCTACCACCGAGTTATCATCAGCAACAAACGAGATCAGTCGCCAAGCACAAGCGGGTATGTCTCATGCGAATGTAGCCTCTGAAAACATCGATAAATCATCTCATACCATTAGTACTCTAGTGGACGAAGTTACCAAAATTGGCGAAGTTGCCTCTCTGATTAACGATATCGCCGACCAAACTAACTTACTAGCACTTAATGCCACAATTGAGGCGGCTCGTGCTGGGGAAGCAGGTAAAGGTTTCGCCGTTGTGGCCTCGGAAGTTAAAAACTTAGCTACCCAAACCGCAAAAGCTACAGAAACAATTACCGCTCAAATTAACCAAGTACAAGAGAAAACAAATGAAGCATCGGTTGCCGTTGAAATCATTTCAACCACTATGGAAGAACTAAACTCAACATCTACCGCAATCGCTGCCGCAATTGAAGAACAAAGTGTAACAATTAATGATATCGATCAGAATATGTCAACCGTAAACCAATCAGTATCAAACATTAACGCAAGTATCACTCAAATTACCAACAGTATCGAAGAAACTGACGCTCAAGCTAAGAATATTTCTAGCGTATCCGACAATATCTCAACTGTTAGTGATACCATGGAACATGAAGTTACTAGTTTCTTAGAATCTATTAAATAAAAAGGGCGTGAAAAAGCACTCATTGTAATGCTTTTAAGTCATGCTTATGTATGGGGTATACACCCCGCATGCCTTAAAAACAAGCACTCAAGCACTTTTTCACACCCTTTGGTTAGCTCTTCATAGCCGTAAAAATCCGCTTACGATATATTATCGCAAGCGGATTTTTTTTGTCTCTTAAATAATTTTTATAAATCTATAAAGAGAATCATATACATTTAGAAATTTTTCTGTTATACTATCAGAATTATTATTTATTAGAATTTATAAGGATATCCATATGAAATTTACAGTAAAACAAGCAGACCTTTTAAAAGCAACATCACATGTTCAAAGCATTGTAGAAAGAAAAACTACTGTTCCGATTTTATCTAATGTAAAAATGACAGTGTCGGACGGAAAGCTAATCCTACACGCTACGGATATGGAAATCGAACTTGCAGAAACAATCGATGTAGAAGTAGAAGAAGAAGGCACAGCAACAACACCAGCTCATACCCTATATGAGATCGTGAAAAAATTACCGTCATCAGAAGATATCGAATTCACACTAACAGAAAATCAAATCGATTTAAAAGCAGGGCGTTCTCGTTTTAGCCTATCTATCCTAGCTTCGGACGAATTCCCAGTCTTAAAACAAAATGAATATACTGGCTCATTTGAAATCGATACGGAAAGCGTTTCATATCTAATCAACAAAAGCCGTTTCGCCATTTCAACAGAAGAAACAAGATACTATCTAAACGGTATCTACATGCACGCATCCGACAACGATACAGAAGATAACAAAGTCCTAAGAGTAGTAGCAACCGACGGCCACCGATTGGCACGTGTGGAAGTGGAATTGCCAGAGGGGGCCGAAAATCTACAAGGTATCATAGTACCACGAAAAACAGTCCATGAGATCTTTAAATTATCGGAAAATTTCGAAGGTAATATCAAAATCAGCTTTAACGAAACATTGATCAAGTTTGAAATGGGGTCAATCACAATCACATCAAAACTAATTGACGGAAGTTTCCCAGATTATCAACGTGTTATCCCTAAAAATAACAATAAACTTTTAGAATTAGAGGCAGTTAGCTTTGCAAAATCTGTAGATCGTGTTTCTACCGTATCACTTGATCGTAGCCGTGCCATTAAGTTGGAAATTCAAGATAATCAACTAACTCTCGTAGCAAATTCCGTAAGCAATAACCAAGCCGAAGAAGATATGGAAGTTACATGGGAAAATGGCGAGGAATTCTCTATCGGTTTCAATGGTAAGTATCTGCTAGATATCATCAATCAGATCGAAGACGAAACCGTACAAATCACATTCGGTCAATCTACCGAACCCGCTATTTTACGAGATGTTTCCGACGATTCTCTTTTATACGTTCTAATGCCAATGCGAGTATAATTGTAAGGATTTAATGTTTTTAGAATCTAACCCAAAAATTACTAGACTAACTTTAACAGATTTTAGAACATATCCGTTTGTGCGATTCGAAACAAACGAGCAATTTATCGTATTTACAGGCCCCAACGGTACAGGCAAAACCAATATACTCGAGGCCATAACCACCCTTAATATAGGGCGTGGACTTCGTGGAGCTAGCTCTTCAGAATTGGCTCGTAAAGATCCTAATGATATGGCAAGCACAAGCCAACGTTTATGGGCTGTCCATGCCAAAGTAGAAAATAATAAAATCATTAGCGATATCGCCTGCGGCCGTGATCCCAACGCTTTGGAAAAAGGTATGGAAAAGCGTATCACCATGATCAACGGTCAACGCACGAGAAAACAAAAGGATCTTGCGAATATTTTAACTTGTCATTGGGTAACTCCGCAAATGACAAAGCTATTTTTAGAAGGCAATAGCTCGGCACGTAATTTCTTTGATCGTATGATCTTCAATGTGGATAATAACCACGCTAGCCACCTTTCAAAATACGAATATACATTAAAAGAACGCCAAAATATTTTAACGAAACAACACAGTTCTTTAATTAATGAAACATGGCTCGATATCATAGAAGATAACATCGTTAAACAAGGCGTAGCAATCGCCGCCGCACGCTTGAGTTTTCTCGATAAACTCAACCCAATCTCCAAAATCGGACACGACCCATTCGCAGGAGCAGAAGTCAAAATCAACGGCACAATAGAAAATAAATTGTTAACGAATCCAGCCATAGAAGTGGAAGAATTTTTTCGTGGCAAACTCAAAGAAAACCGCCAAAAAGATACGCTCTCAAATAGAAACAATTTTGGCACTCACAAAACCACTTTCACAATCTTCCACGCCCAAAAAAATCAACCTGCCAAGCTCTCATCCACAGGCGAACAAAAGGCCTTGCTCATCTCCTTGATCTTAAGCAACGCCACCTTACAAACCCAAATCACCGCAAAAACCCCCATTTTACTACTCGACGACATCATCGCCCACCTAGACAACACCCGCACCGACGCCCTATTCGAACACCTACAATCATTCAATTCCCAATGCTGGCTCACCAGCACCGAAAAATCCAGCTTTAACTCACTTCCCAAAGATGAATGCAAATATTTCGACATATAACTTTAACATATCCAGACAATCTGTAATATCGCCAAGCCTTAACAGAATTATAGTTCATAAGATATAATATCAAAGTCATATTCATTTTGTTTATTTGCCTTGTAGCTCTTGATTTTAGTAATTTTTAGACTATTATTTTTAATATGGCTTAGTATGTTTTTAACATTGATTAGCTCGTCATTTGCTCTTAGATCGTGAGTATGGGAATTAATGGTGGTATTTATGTGAGATACTATCCATTGATGAATATTAGGGAGAAATAGCTCATAAATTTCCTTACCGCCACAGATAATAACCTTTTTAGTATTATTATACGAAAGATTATAAGCTATTTTCATGGCGTGATCCTTTGAGTGTCCTATGAAGATGTTCTTTTTGTCGGATGTTCTGTATCTATTGCCAGTTAATACAATGATTTTTCTACTTGTATCCTTAAAAAATATCGCTGGTAGTGATTCATAGGTTGTTGATCCCATGATCAAGATATTATTTTCGCTGATAGATTTGAAATGTTTCATATCACTTGATATCTTCCAAGGTATTGTATATTGGTGCTTTTCTTTGTTATTTATGCCGATAATTCCATTATTTGTTGTGGCTAATATTGATATAAGTTGCATATGATCGCCCTTTTATGATAAAATACATAAAATAAAAATTACTAAGGATTTGATTATAACATGGATAAGATATTTATTAAAGATATAAAAATAAATGCCAATCATGGCGTATTAGCCTTTGAGAAAGAACAAGGGCAAGATTTTTATATATCCTCTAATATTTACTTGGATCTATCGCATGCAGGTATGAGCGATGATCTTGACGCCAGTATAAATTATGCTGAAATTACCACTAATATTATTAAATACTTTACTATACATACCTTTGATTTAATCGAAAAAGCAGGGGAGTACGTAGCTTTAAATATCTTACATACTCATCCTATGATCAAGAAAATAGATCTCGAAATCCATAAACCTCATGCCCCCATGGATGTATCCTTTAAGGATGTGGGAATCAAGATCACACGAGAACGAGTAAAGGCTCACATAGCTTTGGGATCGAATTTAGATTCGCAAAAGTTCGGCACTAGCAGGGAAATTATTAAGCAAGCGATTGTTGAAATCAACGAGTTAGAATTCACAAAAGTAACAAAAGAATCCACTCTGATCGAAACCGAACCCTATGGCGTAGAAGATCAACCGAATTTTATTAATGGTGTTATCGAAATTGAAACCTTGCTAAGTCCTTACTATTTGTTAACAAAACTGTTACATATGGAATTACATTTCGAGCGAGTACGTAAGCAACGTTGGGGAATGCGTACTTTAGATCTTGATTTGATCTTATATGGTAACCATGTATGTTATGATGAAACCTTGATTCTACCACATCCGAGCATGCACGTTAGAGATTTTGTTTTGCAACCACTTTGCGAAATTTCTCCGCATGCAGTACATCCAATTTTTCATGAAACCGCCTATATTTTATTACAAAAACTTAATCCTGTAATAGATGTAAAATTAGAACCATAACCACATATTTAACCCATATTTAACCCATATTTAACCCATAAGACAAATGAAATAGATAACTTAAACATGACTAACACATCTCAAAGCGAAACCGCAAAACCCTTAGACCCAGAAGTTACTAAAAGACTTCTAACAATATCCACGTATATATCTGTTCTTGCGTCCTTAACACTGTTATTTTCCAAGATAATAGCGTGGTGGGTTACGGATTCCTTGGCCATGGTTTCCGCCTTGGCTGATGGATTTTTAGATGTTACCGTCTCGATCGTAACATTATTGGCGATCCGTCAATCTTTGCAACCTGCAAACAATGAATATCGCTTTGGCTTTGGTAAGATCCAAGCACTATCAAGCTTGGGCGAGGCCATATTGCTTACAGGAATCGCCGTATTTCTCTTGATCAAATCCTATAGGGGGATCATACATCCAAAACCCTTTTATGTGGATCATGCTACTGTATATATTATGATTTTGGTTATCTGTATTAACATCGGCTTGTACTTTTTTAAGCGATATGTATACAACAAAACCAAAAGCATAGCCATTCGTTCCAGCTATCTCGATACCCAAGCGGATACTTTTACCAATACTGGCGTGGTAGTTACTTTACTTATTTGTTACTATTTCCACTTTTGGATCTTGGACGGATTATTCGCTTTTTCCATAGCCATATATATCTTATCTGGCGTGTATGGGATCTTTAAAGAGACATTATCCCAGTTGCTCGATAAGGAAATAGAAGACGGTGTACGTAGTGATATCCGCAGTATTATCCTAGGCACGGAGGGGGTTTTGCATATTCATGCCTTTAAAACTCGAGCGTCTGGCGATAAGTATTTCATCCAAGTTGATGCTACTGTGAATGGCGATCTCATCCTACGAGAAGCCCATAAAATAGCCATTGACATCACATATAGCATTATGGGGAAATATCCAACAGCCAATGTTATGGTGCATTTAGATCCCACAGGAATCGAAGAAGAAGTGGTGCATTTCGACAAAAAGAAACATACACATAATAGGGTTCTTCTTTCCCATGATGGGGAAATTCATGTGGCACAAGTTAAATAAGAAAAGTTAAATAAGAAAAATGAAATAAGAAAAATGAAATAAGTGGTTGGAAAAATGCAAAAAATGGAAAATAAGAAAGAAGAAGTTGGTAAGAAATCCTATCCTGTAACCGTAAGGCGATTGCATTGGCTTATGGCGGTCATGATATTTACCCTATTGATTCTCGGATTTTATTCAAGCGGTCTACCCATGCACGGCGTTCAGTTGGAACACATGGGACGCCATGCGATTTTTGGCTCTGGCTTGGTCTTATTTGCGATCATCAGATTGTATACTAAAATCAAGAACTTTAAAAATAATCCCCACTTGCCGAAAAAATTCGCCAAGTTTGAGAAGATATCAGCCATATTAACCCATTATGTTTTTTATATATTATTCCTGTTAATGCCCTTATCAGGATGGTTGATGATTAACGGTTTAGATATCAAATTAACTTTCATGGGAATCCCCTTACCGCATATTATTCCTGTAGCAAAAAGCATAGGAACATATGCTTTATATTTTCATATAATTATGGTTTACGCTATTATTTTTCTCGTTTTTGCCCATGTGGTGGGAACGTTTTGGCACATCATAAAAGATAAAGAAAATCTCTTAGGCAGACTCAATCCCCTTATGACTTCACAAGAAAAAGAAGAATATAAGCTCGCTCTTCAGGAAATGAAAAAGCGAGATAAAATCAAAAGAGATCAACGCAAATTAGATAGACAAGCAAAAAAGATCATGAAAAATCGTAACAAAAAGAAAGGAATGTGATATGGTGGAAATCGAACGTAAATTTTTATTAGCCGATAAGCTAAAAAACTTTAAGCATAGGGATAATACATGGAAAGAACATGTTATAAAATCCATAGATATACATCAAGGCTATATATATTCCGCTAAAAATAAGGTCGTAAGAGTGCGTACCTATGGAGATCATGCTTATTTAACAATCAAAGCACCGCAAAAAGATACTAAATTCACATCTTACGAATATGAATATGAAATTCCCCTGGAAGACGCTACGGAAATGCTCGAGAATTTAGCAGAAAAGCCTACCATAAATAAAACTCGTCATTTTATTATTCATGATAAACTTGAATGGATAGTCGATGAATTCTTCGGGAACAATGCAGGCTTGATCCTTGCCGAAGTGGAATTGGAGAGCGAACAAGAACAAATCAATATACCCACATGGGCAGGCCAAGAAGTAACAGGCGATCCGAACTATTTTAATAGTAATTTAAAGGAGCGTGCTAAATAGATGTCTTTGGAAGTGGGGCTAATCTCTCAATAATCTACTAATAATGTACTAATAATCTACTAATGCAGGCAGGAGTATATTCTTACATGCTGATTCTTATGTATTTTTCTTATGTGTTTTTAGGGATGTGAAAGTGCTTGATTTAAAATATAATTTATTATATACTAATCCTAATATGAGTAATCTTCAAGATCTTAGGAATTGCATGACAAAATTTAACTTTAAAATTATAGCAAACAGTGGAAAAGCTAGGCGTGGGCAGGTGGAAACGGCTCACGGAGTGGTAAATACGCCTGCTTTTATGCCAGTTGGTACGGCTGGCACTGTAAAAGCGATGTTGCCTGAATCTGTTGCCTCTACAGGAGCGGAGATCTTGCTTGGGAATACCTATCATTTAATGTTACGTCCTACAGCCGAGCGTATTGAGTCCCTTGGCGGATTGCATAAATTCATGAATTGGGATAAACCTATCTTGACGGATTCTGGTGGTTTTCAAGTGATGAGCCTTGCGGATATGCGTAAGATAACAGAACAAGGCGTACGTTTTCGTTCACACATTGACGGATCATATCATGATTTAACTCCTGAAAGATCCATTGATATCCAACGCATGCTTGATTCAAATATTACCATGTGTTTTGATGAATGTCCGGCCTTGCCTGCAGATCATAGTACTTTAAAGGCTTCTATGGAAATGTCCATGCGTTGGGCGGAACGTTCTCGTAAGGCTTTTGTTGAGCGTGATGGCTATGGCATTTTCGGTATTGTCCAAGGTGGTACGGAAGAAGATTTGCGTATACAATCGGCGAAAGAATTAACTGATATCGGTTTCCACGGATACGCCGTTGGCGGTTTAGCGGTAGGCGAACCGCAAGAATTAATGTTCCAAACTCTTGATTATACTACGGATTCTCTTCCACAAGATAAACCAAGATACTTAATGGGAGTTGGCACGCCGTCCGATATCGTTGGAGCGGTTAAGCGAGGCATTGATATGTTCGATTGCGTTATGCCCACCCGTTCGGGACGTACGGCGTTGGCACATTCTCGCCATGGGAATATTAATCTAAGAAATGCACGCCATAAGGATGATCACCGCCCCATAGACGCCGAATGTACTTGCCCAGCTTGTAAAAATTACAGCCGTGCATACATGCACCATGTGATCAAAGCCAAGGAAATTATAGGAAGTATGTTGTTAACATGGCATAATTTACATTATTATCAAGAGTTAATGTCTGACATCCGAACCGCCATAGAGAATGATAAATTCGCAGAGTTTGAAGAACAATTCCAGCTATTGCAAAATGGGGGCGATATTCCGCCTTTGGGATGATCAATCACAGATTGCCCTAGCCAGTTAGTCAGCTATCCAGCTATCCAGTTTGCTCACATCTTACTCACAGTTTTTTTATTAGTTTTTTTCATTATCTAAATATAAGGATATTTTTCAATGATTTACATTCGTACAATTTTATTTAAAATATTATTTCTGCTAGCGACTTTTTTATCGCCTGTTGTGTTGTTGCCCTTTTCCAAATCTTTTAAGGGAATGAGAGTGTGTCAATATACTTATGCCTTATTTACACGTATTGCCTTACGAATCTCTTTAGGAGCAAAGGTTGAATATCGTGGTTTGGAGAATCTGCCTAAGGATAAACCTGTGATTATTATAGGGAAACATCAATCATCACTTGAAACTATTCTTTTACCTGGATTTTTCAATCGTCCTGCGTTTATTATGAAAAAGGAACTCTTAAAAATCCCAGTGTTGGGAACGTGGATGAAAAATAGCGGACAGATTCCCATAGACAGAGATGGGGGAATGAAAACTCTCAAGCTTATAAATCAAAAGGCTAAAGATGTTTTAGCAGAAAATCGAGTTGTAGTAATTTTCCCCGAAGGAACAAGAAGTGCCGTAGGAAGTGGGCGAGCTTATAGCGTAGGAGCGTACTTCTTAGCTAAAGAATTCCCCCAAGCAAGCGTAATTCCCATGGCCTTAAATACTGGTTGCGTTTGGAAAAACAAATCATTTCTAAACGGTACAGGTAAAATCATCATAGAATTCCTGCCACCAATGGACGACGCCAACAACTATAAATCTAAAGAATATCTAAAAATGTTACAAGAGGTCATCGAACCAAAAACACGAGAATTAGAACTGGAAAATGTTTCCTATGCCAAACTATGCAAAAAAAATGAGCTAAATCAGGAGCTTAAAACTAATGATTAATAGGGCAATCGTCTGTGTCTTTTCTGGCACAGATTGCACCTATTACGTGGTTGCAGACTTTACAAGCTTTTTCTTGATCGGTAATGATGATGTTTTTACCTGTGAAGTTTACGCCGTATTTGTCGATCTTTTTGATTGCACGAGATAGGGTTTCTGGTTTCATGTTTAGGTAGGATGCTATAACAACCTTGTTTAGATTTACCGTAAGAGAGTTGACGTTATTGTCGTTTTTTCTTATGCGTTCGTGTAAAATTAGTGAAAGGCAAAACCAAGAGATACGTTCTTCCACATCAAAAGAAGTTAAACATATGGTATGATTTAGGCGGTTATTATTTTCGATTGCCAGTAATGTTTTAGTGTTTTTTTCTAGAACTCTGTCCGTTTGTTGGGCAGACAAAAAACGCTCCTTTGAGACACATAATAAGGTTGTTTTACCTGCGGAAAAGCTTGTGATTATTTCTGTTAATCCCAGTAATACTGTCGATAAATTAAAGCAAGAATCAGCAAGTACAATTGATTGAATACTACTATTGCTTTCCGTATTAATATGCTGTAAGTATCCACTTCCCTCGCAAATAATGTACAAGAAATCTGTTTCTGTATTTTGGAGAAAAATTTGCTCGTTATTTTTAAAGACTATAACTTCCGCATCCTTTTTTAATTTCTTTAAGGTTGCAGGATTGATATTTCTAAATAATGTTATTTGCTCAAATGCGTTATCTATGTTGTTCACGTTTTTTATTCCTTATCGGCTTCTTCATAGGTGTGTAACTCGTTTATAATTTGGTTTTGCTGTTCAATAATTGACAAGCGTTCTTCATGTAATTCCTTTAAGAATATATCATTAATCCATGGTTGGGTTGATATATCGTAGAACATTAAGCCTATGGAACTTCCATTTTTTGTAATGCCAAACATTTCAGCATTACTGATGAAACCTCCTACAGGAATATCTTGCCATAAATTATAATCCTTGTATATGGTTTTATCTAGAATACTTCTTGAAATACAATCAATGAGTATTCCACCAATTGGCATAATTTTATTTCTTATGTAAAGATCCCAAGATTTTTTAGTGCGGTTTTTAATGTCCCTCATTTCCAACAAATGGCAAACCTTATTATGATTTAAAAAGTTGTTAGTAGCCATAATTGCCGATCCGTCGTCTAAAAATCCTAAAATAGCGGTCGGATTAGTTTCTTTTTCCTCTGGCCCGTTTTCCGTTACTACCAATGGAAGATACTGCATGAGTTCTTGTGTGCTTTTAACTTGGAAATAATCTAAAAATAGATCTCTTGGGGATTTTGCGTTGAAAAATTTTGTTAACTTGTTGATTACCTTCGATTTTTGCGAGCTGTCATTCACTTCATATATGGAATGTAAAAAGCCCAAGCTCGCTGACGATATTTTAAATTTTAAGTTGGTGTAATTCGTAGCCTCGGTTAAACAAATGGAAAAAGCTAACCCTTCTTTTAATTTACAGAAAATCGCTATGGCATTATTTAAAAGAATCGAATTTTGATAATATATGAAATCAAAGGCATTTTCTGGTGATGAATTCTTACGCCAACTCGTAGCCCCACCAATGATATGTATGTTATTGTTATACAACTTATTTAATGCAAGCGAGCTTGTGCCTAAGCCGTAATTTTTCGATGTGGAATAAAGTAAACAAAATGTATCGGAACTAGTATGTGGGAAATCTAACTTTTGATATATTTGATTGTTAATGATAGTATCAACTCGCTCCAAAGCGGATGATGTTTGCTCGTCGCCATTGTCAATTACTTGGATTTGGACGTTGGAAAATATCTTAGAAGAAAAGGCTTGAATGGAGATTCTTTCGTCATTATCAAAGCTCATCATGCTTTTAAATGTGTTGTTTTCCATATTCTCATCGTAGTTTTCACAGGAAGCTAAAGGATTATCTGTGGAAATTACCACCACATGAGAACCATGGAAGTATCCAGTTAAGTAATCGCCAATATTTTGCACGTTACAATCGGCAGGCAAATTAACTAAAACAAGAGCTACGCCATCTTCAAACTTTAAATGAGATAGTTTTGAGGTATCTCGTTTGAGTAAATCTTTTTCTGAAAAAGTTGCAAGTCTTATAAACTTGTTTGATTTTTTCATAAACAAAACCTTATTACAATTGTTTTAGAGTTGAAAAAACAACCACTAACTTAACTTAAAAATACTTAGTAGTTAATTTTTTCATAACTTTTATTTTTTACATGAATTATATGAACTATATGATATTAATTCATTATTATGGTATACGAACTATTATAATTGAAAATCATTCCATTGTCAAATTTATTCTCTAATATTTTAGAATATTTTATTTTACTCTGTAAACTATTATCCTTGCTTGAGCCTGATACTCCTACGATTTACAGGGTGTTTATATGATTTCTTGATGTAAATAAATAATATGATCGTTGTCTATTAGTTTATTATTTTCGATGTTTTCTTTTATCTTTTCCAATGATATATGCTGATTATTATAGGCAGTAATTATAATTTCATCGTGAATTTCCAGAGAATGCGTATGCCCCCAATTCGTATAATCTGGAGCACCTGCGTAAATGAATATGCGTTGGGGTTTGGGATGATCCTTTAGGATGTCATTAAGGATGTCTTCCTTTATCCCTTGATCCTTTTGAGTGTTTAGGGTTTGTACTGTCCATTCCAACAATTGATCATAAAAAAGCTTATGAGCCGACCATGAAGTCTCAATACTATATTCATGTAAGATATTGTTTCTTCTAATAAAAGACATGATCTTATATTCGTCGCCAAAATCATCATGGTTGAAAGATGACGGTAGATCCCACCAATAATCTTTAAATCCCTTGGAATTTTTCCCCCATACCTTGCGTTGGGATATTTTTGTTGTGCCTTTTAATGTGCGGATGGAAAAATCGTTGCCTACAGATAACTTATGGGGAATTATCTTTGCAAACAAGCCATTTTCATAGGTAATAGAACAATCAAGTACAATTTCTGGCTCTACTTGGATCTTTTCCCCTTTACGTGGATGTAAAATGGTTCTTCCGCTTGTCAAACTATAGATCCCCAATTCGCTATTATGATCTGGTACATAAAAAGCAAACACGCCAGTAGGCTCTACCCCCTCTTGGATATTTTCCGCATTGGAAATATGACCCGGTATGTTGCCCATAATACCGATAGCTAAAGAATCTTCAAATGACATGCTATTCTCCTAGATTTATTTAAATATTATATCGTAAATCCGCAAAAATAGCAACAAATTTTTCATACGCCGTTATTACTCACATTTATCCTTATCTCATAAACACAAATTAGATATAACATACCCATGATGTTATACCTAATAATAAAACATAAGGATATTACACAAGATCACTTTCTCCACACTCCAGTACATGCGATCAAACATGCTATGTTTGGACCGTCTGTCAAGATCTTTGTTGAAGTTGAGCTTATAAAAATAACCCCATATCCATAAGGGAAATGTTAGACATTTCCCTATGAATACGGGGGTATTATTTAGAATAAATACAGTTGATAAGGATTATTTAGCTTTGATTTCAAATAATTTATCGCCAGTATTTACTTCTGAACCGATATCAGCGGTTACAGTAAATGAAGATGTAGCACCCATTGAAGAACACAATACAGGCATTACTGTAGACGGCACTTCATTTTCGATTTCGTCCCAATTAACTTGGAGAATCGGATCGCCAGCTTCTACACGACTTCCAACTTTAGCTAAAGCACGGAAACCTTTACCACGTAGCATAACGGTTTCTAAACCAACATGCACAAGGAATTCAAGACCGTTATCCGCTTTAATCATGAACGCATGACATTCTCTCGGTAAGGAAATGATTTCACCTGATACAGGTGCACATATGCGATTACCTGTAGGTTGCACGGCGATACCGTCGCCAACTATACGTTCTGCGAATGTGATATCAGGCACATCAGTCAGATCAACCACAGTTCCTTCTACAGGAGAAAGTACGTTGATATCCTTTGCGTTAGTGCTAGGAGTATCTGCTTTTGATGATTGTTGTTTAGCTTTGGAAACGTTAGCCTTTGGCATAGCTAAACCGCTTTGGATTTCACGCATTGCATTCGCAACAAATTCCACTTGAGAACCGATAATAATTTGTAAAGATTGACCACCTGGGCGAACAACACCTTTATTATCCATGGTTTTAATGGCACTAATATCAACTTTATCAATATCAACAAGATCAACACGTAAACGAGTGATACAATTATCAATTGATGTTATATTACTTAAAGTACCTAAAGCTTCTATATATGCTTGAGCTTTTTCTGTATCTGAAAGGTTTGAGAAAGCTTGTTGATGAATATTTTGCCCTTCTTCTTCACGTCCAGGAGTTCTGATGTTGAAGATTTTAATGGCAAAGTAGAACACTATCAAGTATAGGAAGAAGAAGATAGGACCTAATATGAATAACATATACGGATGATGAGCCGCAGGTGCTCCATAGTTTAAGGCCGCATCGAAAGCACCCGCCGAGAATCCGAATCCCATATGGTAATCTAATACGTTAGCAAGAGCTAAAGATATACCTGTGAAGATCGCATGGAATAGATATAACATCGGAGCAATGAACATGAATAGATATTCGATCGGTTCGGTAATACCAGTTAAAAAGGCAGTGAAACAAACAGATAGTAATAAACCACCCACTTCTTTTTTATTTTCTGCTTTGGCATTTAAGTACATAGCTAAACCAGCACCAGGTAAACCAAACATCATTACAGGGAAGAAACCTGCTTGGAAGTTACCAGCGGTTTGATCTCCTGCGAAGAATCTAGTAATATCACCATGAACGGTAACACCTTGAGCATTCACATAATCCCCTAGGTTAAACCAGAAGTATACGTTCATTACGTTATGTAAACCTAATGATAATAATAGACGGTTAAGCGTACCATAAATGAATGAGCCTATCCCACCTAAAGATACTACAGCATCAGCTAACATAGCGATCAGATCTTGGATGTGTCCCCAAATAAACGCAGCGATAACACCAATGATCAACGAGATTAAACCCGCCATAATTGGCGATAAACGACGTCCGCTGAAGAATGCAAGTACATCAGGAAGTTTAGTTGTATGGAATTTGTTATAAGCAAAAGATCCAACTAGACCAGCAATAATACCACCTAGCACACCCATATCAAGCTTTTTCTCTGCTAGAACGTTAGAAATATCGCTCATAATTGCGGTTTTAGTAGATTTTACCGCAGTATCAGCAATTTTTACCGCTAAATCAGGAGATTGCTTATGACCACTAATGATAGTATCAACAATAGTTTGAGGATCTAATGTGGCTGCCACAGTTGCAGAGGCTTGGACATTCTTTAAATTCTCAATTGCTGAAGTTACAGAAGATAATAAATGAGCTTGATAAGAAGCACCATTATTAAACATATATGCTAAAGCGTCAGACACATTATATACATGACCATCTTTTATGGCTTGTTGTAATAATTCTGGGGTCATTGGATTGTTAACATGTAATTTATTGTAGTAATCTAAATAGTGGATTTTATCTAAATACGCTCCTGTTATACTCGTAGGTATATCGCCAGTTGCGTTAATTAATGGTACAAGATTAATATCAGCTTTCCCTAGGATTAATTTATCATATAGGGCGGTTTGTAATTCTGAAATTGGGTTAAGATATAATGTGTGTGCTAGAGATGTCATCACACCGATAAGCACAAAGTAAGAAACTGCAGCAGCTAGTGCAGCAGCTCCGTGGTTTTGTTTTGCAAGGCCAACGGCAATACCAATACCGAAGATAAGGGGCAAGTTAGCAAAAATCGCATTACCAGCAGCTCCGATAAATGACGCATCAAAGAAATGCCCCAAGATATCATCAGCACCAAGACGCAATAATAGACCTGCGACGGGCATAACCGCAATGGGAAGCATTAAAGCCTTACCCAAGGTTGCGAATTTATTTAAAATACTCATGAAAGTTTACTCCTAAATATATTTGGATGAAAGTTTTCTATAATCTATATAATAATTTAACTGCCAATTGTTATTTTATCTACTTTAATTTGGTTAAAAATTAATAAATTATATTATGTAATTGCATATCTCAACAAAATAAGATATACTAAACTACCATTTAATCAGGTTTATATATAAAACCTTAATTGTAATCTATCATAAAAATAAGAGAATGTAAAGTAAAAAATATGAAAAAGCTTTTGATTGAGAATGAAAATGACTTACATAATATATGTTTGGAATTGAAAAATAATGATTTTTTATCTATTGATACGGAATTCGTTCATGTAAAAACTTTCTTTCCTATGTTGAGTTTGATCCAGATAGGCGATAAAAATAATGCTATCGCCATAGATATGCAAAAAATTACTAATTATGATTCGATAAATGAACTTTTTAGTAATAATAATATAACATTTGTCTTTCACGCCATGTCTCAAGATCTGATAGCTTTGAATTATGCCAATATTGTGATTCCTGATAAGATCTTTGATACGCAAATCGCAGGGGCTTTTTTAGGCTTTGGCGAAAGTATTTCCTATGCGAAACTTGTTAAGCACTTTTGCGATGTGGAGTTGGATAAAACCGCAAGGGATACAGATTGGGGAATCCGTCCTTTAGCACAAATTCAAATAGATTATGCTCTTGATGATGTAATATGGTTGCATAAAGTATACGGCAAGTTACTTAAGTTAGCTGAAAATGAAAATAAACTAGAGTGGATCAAGCAAGAAATAGCCTGTTATACGCAAGAAGACCGTTATACATTCACTGCTCATAATGCCATATCTAGGGTTAAAATCCGTAATCATGATCCGTATATCTTAGGTATTGTCTCGCAATTGGCAGATTTAAGAGAACATATCGCAATTACAAGAAATATCAGTCGTAAAAAGATGTTTAAAGATGACGATCTTTTATATGTGGCACAAAAACAGCCAGAAAATCATAAGGATCTTAAAAATCTCCGCATGTATTCGGATAAATTTATAAAAATGAATCAAGATGAAATACTCTTGGCAATAAAAACAGGGCTAGAAAACCCCATACACAAAAAAGTTTACTCTATTTCCGAACAACACCTGAAAGAAAAAGCGAAAATGATATCATCACTAATAAAATCCATGTTAATAGTTGTCAGCAATAATACCAACATAGCCACTTCAACAATCGCTCGCTCTGATGATATGGACAAGTACGCTTTCGATTATTTATCCGCTTTAGAAAAAATTAACAACAGTAAAGATAATAATACGGATATGGATCAAGATACAATCCATAACTACAAAACAAAATACAAATTCCAAACCAGCTGGCGATACGAAGTCTTTGGCTCATTAATCGATCAACTCCTAAACAACGAAATATCCCTAACCATAAAAGACGGTATACCAAAATTATGTAAAATTAGCTAACAAAAAAGCTAAGGGCGAGCCATATAATATCTCCTAAATACTTTATATTTGCAATCTCGTACAAATTGCGATTTTATATTATATATTCCCACAAATAAAAAACATACATACTTATTATATGTGAGTTTATCTATGAGTTATGATCATTCCAAGTTATAATATATGTAAGTTGTTTTATCTGTTTATTTGTTTGTTTGTGCTGGCCTAAACTAGATATATGATAAATATACATTAAGATACTTTAAGTACTGTTTAGCGAGTGGTTATTTATAGATATGGTCTTAATTTATTACAATAGATCTAAAGTAGTATTATGTGTACTTATATTATACTTAGTTTAGGCCTGCAGGAATAAGTAAGAGAAATGATATTGAATGAGAATAGGACTTACAACTTACAACATCAACATTAAACATACTGATATTATAGACAATTCACTATATTTCACACTCTTCCAGATGTGATCGAACAAGTTGTGTCTAACATTCTTATGTTAGGATCGTCTGTTAAGAGATCTACTCAAAGAGTGCGAGTGTTTGTTAAGAGTTTGGCTTGGATAGGGGGTTATGTTAATGTGAAAAAAGCTCTTGACTGGGGTGTCAAGAGCTTTTAGGGTGGGTTCGTTTGGGTGTAAGACAATGTTTAATTGTTTTAAAGTTGGTTTTTTCTTATTATTTGAAGAAACAACTTTTGTAAATACACTTTGGCGAATGGTTTATTAAAGGTTTCTAATGCTTAGATTTTTTGTGTTTAGACTTCTTATGCTTAGACTTCTTGTGTTTCGACTTTTTATGTTTAGATTTCTTGTGTTTACCACTGTCATCGTCATCATCGTCGCTATCTTCGTCATCGTCGTCTTTTTTCTTTTTGTCGACATCTTCGTCATCGTCGTCCTTTTTCTTTTTGTCGACATCTTCGTCATCGTCGTCTTTTTTCTTTTTGTCGACATCTTCGTCGTCGTCGTCTTTTTTCTTTTTGTCGACATCTTCGTCGTCGTCGTCTTTTTTCTTTTTATCCACGTCTTCATCGTCGTGTTTTTTCTTCTTTTTGTCTACATCTTTATCATCTTCGTCATCGTCATCTTTTTTGCTAGATGCGGTTAGAGATGATTCATTGATAGTTTGTTGGATAGAAGATTGAGACAAAGAATTATCATAAGTAAAACTAATACTTATTGGTTGTGCGTCTTCTGCTGATTCCGCTTGATAGCTTATATTACTAGTCAATGGGTTTGCATATGTGGTAGTTTTAGCATAGGCATATGAAGAACCAAGTAGTAATACAGATAATGCTGTAGGGAGTATTTTTTTCATTATATTGATTGTTCCATTAATTGAATTAAATAAATTGAATGAAATTGTATGTATTATTTGATGTCCTTTTCTTTATCAAATAATTAACAATTGTTCATCAGACATTTTAGCATGTATAAATTTAAAATGCAAGAACAAAATTTTTAAGAGTAAAAAACAATGATAGTATAATGCTTTATTTATCATCTCTTAAGAGTAAAATAATCTTTTAGTTTGATAATTTAAAGAAAATGATTCTAAAAAAATAGTAGTTGAGTAATTTATTATGGTGTTAATGGTTTGTATGTATATACATTGTAGAATTTATATTAAAAAATAGATATTTTTTTTACTTAAGGTTGAAGCAGATGAGCTATTTTTGAGATAAGTTCTGTAAACAAGTGAGATATTTTTGCCCATATGCCTGATCTTGGATATTTGTCGAAAATTTCTTTAATTTGAATAAAGGGATGAGAAAAGCACTAAATAAACAGCAATTTTCCCACCACTTATCCTACCCTTTAAGTATACTTAAGTATGATAGCATATGTTAGACGATTATGTCAACAAAAATGTATTACGGCCCAACTATGCCTAAATGATCGATAGTACCTGCAGGGGGTAAGTCGGCGTTTATGATTGGGTCGTTAATGCTTTTCATCCATGTAAATAGCTTAGTTTTTAACTCCTGTTGTTCTTTGGACATAGCTTTGGAATTGTTTAGGTTGTGGAGTTCGGCAGGGTCTTCGCTTAGGTTGTAGAATTCGTCTATGGATTGTGGATTGTAGACGTATTTATATTGCTCATTGCGTATGGCTCTGATTTCGAAACTCATGCCGTTGTACATATTGTACATGCCGTAAACTTCTTGAGTCCAATCTTTCGGGGTTTGGTTTGTGCCGACTAGATCACTTAAATCTTTACCTTCTACTTTAGTTTTAGGGGTGTAGTTGGTTAGATCCATTAGGGTTTTACCGATATCTAAGATTGAGACAAAACTATCTTGTACGGCTGGTTTTTTCTTTGGATCTTGGATGATTAAAGGAATTCGCCAAACTTCATCATAGAAGTACGCACCTTTGTCAAATCTGTTATGAGATCCACACATATCGCCATGATCGGATGTGAAGATTATGGTTGTGTTATCGGTAAGATTATGATCATCAAGCTTATCTAGGACTGTTCCAATAGCTTGATCTGTTAGCATTCTGTGCATGTAGGCGTATTTTATTACTTCTTTCCAATCATCATGTGTTAGTTTAGATGTATCCATGCTTGGCCACCAAGCTTTAGACTGAAACCATGGTTTATTTGTGTAATAATCGTCTATATTTGCAGGTAATTCGATCTCAAAATCTTCCATGTTTTCGACAAATTCCTTAGGCAGATAGTGGGGGAAATGCGGATCAGGTAGAGATACAGTCAACATAAACGGTTTTTCTTCGTTGGATTTTACATATTCATCTAAGAAATTGTTGGCTCTGCCTGTGATTGCATATGGTCTTGTTTCTTCTGTTTTTTCATGGGAATTACCGTAGAATGGTTGGTGGGCGTTTTCGAGTTCTTTGGCTGATGCGATGTATCCTTTGTTGCTTTTTTCATAGGAATATGTGCTTACGCCGTCTTCATATGGTTGTAAGAAATCTTCTAGATTTTCGTCATATTTTTGAATTCCACGTAGTTCTGTACCTTTGTGGCCCAAGTGCCATTTGCCGAAGTATCCCACGTGATGACCTGTGGAAACTGCTCCATCTAGCCATGTATCTATGCTTAAATCAAGTGGGGGTTGTTTGGAATATCCTACACCAACATTATCGAGAAATTCTGTTTGAGTTTGCCATTTCGAGCTTAATAATGTTCCACGTGCAGGCGAACATAATGGACAACTTGTGAACGCATTGTTAAATACTGTTCCTTTAGTTGCTAATCTGTCCATATTTGGAGTTTTGATGTGGTTATCGCCCTTGTGAGTAAAGCAATGAGCTGGCCATTGATCAACTAATATGAATAATACATTTTGTTTCATTTTTATTGTTCTTTCTTATTGTTCTTGATTCTTGATTATTGATTATTGATTATTGTGAAGTTATATAATACCTAAGTGCTTTTTAAAGTTAAGCAAATAGGTATTATTATAAAGTTTATGCTCTAGGAATCCATACGCTCATATCTTGCTCTTCTCTATTTGCCCATGAGAAGTATGGAATAAAGCGGACAGGGACTTTTTTCTCTTTATCATCTGCCACAGGTTGATATAAATTATCACTGTGCGGACGATGTATAAGATCAGCTTTCAAGCCTACCATACCATAGGGGAACTCTTCGATTGTTGTTTCACTGAACTTAACATCTTTAGGGATAGCCAGTTCATCAATTGAGATGTTATTTTCGATATCGCTACCCTCTAAGCAGTAAACTACTGGCCCTCTTTTCACTGCAAACATTCCGTTTGATTGTTCTAGTAATGGGTTGGCGGTATATAGTTGAGCTTGCATTGGTAGGATGATCGTTAAGGTATCGCCTGAATTTACTTGAATTGTGTGCATTCCGCAGTTGATAGCTTTACCATTTAAGGTAGCTTTATCGCACCAAGCAGGGATTCTGAATGTTAGATTCATATCCTTAGGGGCTTTAAGAACGTTGATTTCAACTTTCTCATCCCAAGGATAATTAGTTACAATGTTCATGTTAACTTCTTCGCCATTTTTTAAGGTAGTATTAAGTTCACTACCACCGAATAGGTTAATGGCTACTCCTGTATCTGATAGGGCATATATCCACTTTGGCATTCCTGTAAATGTGCGAAGTAATTGCGGAGGACAACACCAACAATCAAAAGTAAAGAAACGTTGATTAGGGACATGGGAATATTGTGCAAATGTCGGCTCGATGTGATGACATGCTCTATGTGCGGCAGGGTTTGAATAAAAATAGCGTGTCATATCCAAGCTTGATCCTGATATCCCTGCGTTAAACATGATTGTTTCCATCCAATCGCCATATTCTGCGTCATTTGTAACTTGTAACATGCGTTTTGCCCACATTGCTACGGCAATATTAGCACATGTTTCATTATATGAAACTCTTAAGGGTAAATTATATTCCGATGCGAAAGCTTCATAAACTAGATTACCACGATCTGAATAACTGGCATATTGTGGGCCCACTCCGCCAGTAATATATATGCGTCGTTTTATAAGTTCTTTCCAAATGCGTTCCACAGCGGTTAGTAAGGTTTTATCGCCCGTATGGCCGTAGACGTCCACCGCTCCAGCGTAAAGGTAAGCACCTGTTACCGCATGGCCGATAGGTTGAGTTTCTTCACGTAAAGGAATAAAGTTTTGATTACAATCGCCACCGATTTCTGGAGTAACTCCACGCATAGATACGAAGATATCAGCTAAATCTAGATATCTTTTATCGTCTGTGATTTCGTATAATTCCACTAATCCCATGATTTGACTAGGATTAAAGCCGAAATGAGCCAATTTTTTCGGACGTGGCGAGAATAGATCCCATAAATAATCAGCAGCCTTTTTTGCCACATTAAGCAAGCGATCATCTTCTGTTACTTCATAATGGACGCATGCCAAGGTAAATAGATGCCCTAAATTGTATAATTCGTGCAATTCTGGATAATCCCAACGGACTTTGTCGGTCAATAAGGTATGTGTTCCGATATATCCATCTTCTTCTTGAGATTTTTCGATCCATGGGATGTATTTATTCATTACATCTAGGATTTTTTTATCTTTTGTAACAGCATATTGATTGGCACAGCCCTCAAGAAATTTATAGCAATCGCCATCGGACCAGCTATTCATATGAAATTCGCCTTCGATTTCGCCTGCACCAATTCCAAAGTTTAGCATGCGAGCGGCGTTGTCTTCATTTAATAGGGCTGATTCTAAATTGTCGATTATACTTGAGTATTTTTCCACACGTTTCGCCCAAAAGCCATTAGTTAATTTAGCTTCTCCTGTTTTGATTGTGTGAAATTGTTCGAATTTTTTCATGATTAATTCCTTGTTCTTGTTTTTGTAATTACATTGATATTGATATTGATATTGTTATCTCTATTTGAGAGATATCTTTTATTATAGTGTTATATCTTGTAATAGCTTAGTTTGTTTTACATATTCTCATAAGTCATATTTATATTAGTAATAAATCTAACTAACATTCATTAGATCATATTTTTATTCATGTGTCAAGTAATTTTTATATTTATTTGGAAAAATATTAGCTTTCATATGCTAACTATTTGTATTGATGAGATTAAATATGATCATTAAAATATCTAACTAAGGCTGATTTCTTATATATTAGGATAACTGCATGTTATAGTAAATTCCAAATCAAAATGGAAAGATATAAAATTATTTACATCTTTCCATTAGGTAAGTTTCACAAGTTAAGTTAAACAATAGAAGTTAAATTCTAGCTAGGTAGTGTTAAGCACGTGGTAGCCATACACTCATGTCTTGTTCTTCTCTATTGGCCCATGAGAAGTATGGAATAAAGCGGACAGATACTTTTTTCTTACTATTATTCTTAGCAGGTTGATATAATCCTTGACCTTGTGGGCGATGGACTAGATCAGCTTTCAAGCCTACCATACCATAAGGAAATTCGTCGATTGTGGTTTCTGTGAATTGTGTATCTTCTGGGATAGTTAATTCATCAATTGAGATATTATTTTCGATATCGCTACCCTCTAAGCAGTAAACTACTGGCCCTCTTTTCACTGCAAACATTCCGTTTGATTGTTCTAGTAGGGGATCACATGTGTAAAGTTGAGCTTGCATTGGTAAGACTATCATTATAGTATCGCCTGAATTTACTTTGATTGTGTGCATTCCGCAAGTGATAGCTTTAGAGTTTAGGGTAGCATTTTCGCACCAAGCGGGGATTCTGAATGTTAGATCCATATCTTTAGGAGCGTTTTCGATGTTGATTGCTATTTTTTCATCCCAAGGATAATTAGTTACGATGTTCATGGCCACTTTTTCGCCACTTTTTAAGGTAGTATTAAGTTCACTACCGCCGAATAGGTTAATTGCTACTCCTGAATCCGATAGAGAATATATCCATTTAGGCATTCCTGTAAATGTGCGAAGTAATTGTGGTGGGCAACACCAACAATCAAAAGTGAAAAAGCGTTCATTAGGAACATGGGTATATTGTTGGAATGTGGGTTCAATGTGATGATTAGCTCTGTGGGCTAAAGGATTAGAATAGAAATATCTTTTCATATCCAAGCTTGAGCCTGATATACCTGCATTAAACATGATTGTTTCCATCCAATCGCCATATTCTGCTTCGCCTGTAATTTGGAGCATGCGTTTTGCCCACATGGCTACAGCAATATTGGCACATGTTTCATTGTATGAAACTCTCAAGGGTAAATCGTATTCCGAGGCAAAAGCTTCACGCACTAGATTTCCACGATCGGAAATTCCCACATATTGCGGGCCTGCTCCACCTGTAATATATATGCGTCTTTTAACAAGATCTTTCCAAATTTTCTCAATGGCATTAAGCAAGGTTTTATCGCCTGTATGACCGTATACATCCATTGCTCCAGCGTAAAGATAAGCACCTTTTACCGCATGGCCGATAGGTTGGGTTTCATCACGTAAGGGGATGAAGTTTTGCGTGCCATCGCCACCTAGTTCTGGGCTTTCACCACGCATAGAGACGAAGATATCAGCTAAATCTAGATACTTTTTATCCTTTGTAATTTCGTACAATTCCACTAATCCCATGATTTGGCTTGGATTAGTACCAAAATGAGCCAGCTCTTTAGGACGTGGAGAAAATAATTTCCATAAATAATCAGCACCCTTTTTCGCCACATTAAGTAAGCGATCATCTTGAGTTACTTCGTAATGAACGCAGGCCATTGTAAATAGATGTCCGAAATTATATATTTCATGTACTTCAAGATGTGTCCAGCGGGTTTTGTCGGTAAGTAAGGTTTGAGTTCCGATGTAGCCGTCTTCTTCTTGAGATTTTTCGATCCATGGAATGTATTTATTGATAACTTTTAGGATTCTCTCATCTTTCGTAACGGCGTATTGATTGGCACAACCTTCGATGAATTTATAGCAATCGCCATCGGACCAATCGTTCATATAAAACTCGCCCTCGATTTCCCCTGCAGCAATTCCGAAATTTAGCATGCGAGCGGCATTTTCTTCATTAAGCAATGCTTCTTCCAGATTATCGATGATATCGGCATAGTTTTCCACACGGTTCGCCCAAAAACCATTAGTTAATTTAGCTTCGCCTGTTTTTATTGTGTGAAACTGTTCAAATTTTTTCATAAGTAACTCCTTAAGTTATTATTGAGATTCTATTCTTGAGATTCTATTGTTAAGATTCTGCTATTTAGATATTTAATTTTAATATTATATGTTAATTATAACTTTTTTTCTTGTATATTTTAAGAGATATTAAGCAATAATATTCTATAGCTATGATATTTTATAATACATTTTTTTAAATGAATTGTTATATAATAGATATCATATTAAATAGTATTTATGTAAATTATAAATCTATCTTATTTCTATTAAATCATATTTTTATGAAATTGTCAAGTAATTTTTATACTTATCATATATTTTTACAAAATCAGGTATATATTCAGACTTTAACTATATTATTAAATATTTGAAATCCTTTTATATTAAAAAGAATTTTCTTTTGATTTGAATAATTTTTTATTAATGTAAGATAGTTCTTCAAAAGCAAAATAACTGCAGATTCATCCTGTGAATCATTTTATATTTATCTTGATTTGAATAATTTTTTGTTATTTAAATTCGTAATATTTATCCAGATGTTATTCATATATTATATATTTTGATGATAAAAATATTGAGCTAAAAATAAGATATATTCTTTTAAATATCCCATTTAGTTATTCAAGATATTAAATTCTAATACTTAAGAATCATAATTAGTAAGTGATGAGAAAACAGTCAATTTATTTTTTTATTGACAATAGAGTAACAATATGCTAAGCTACTCAAGTAAGATCAAAATTTATTATATATCTTACGTTTTAAAATAGTATTAAAAATAAAGTTGCATTTAACCAATCATGACCTTGAAAAAACATTATAATAAAAATTATAATCAAAGTTATGAAATTTTATTATAATATGTGTTGGTCATAAATACCAATGTAATTTTCATTTTGATATCTATTTGTATGTGCAATGCAATAAGTTCATTAAATAACACTTATGCAAATAAAGGGTTGTGAAAAAGCACTCGTTTTAGAGTTTTTCTCGCACCTTAAATTACTAAAATAAAAAAGACTCTTGTCATTTTATTAATATCCTTTATTAATAGATAGTATGTCATGTAAGTAATAGATATGGGCCATTTAAACAATACATTGTAAATAATTATATGTAGGCCATTTATTTTATAAGCATATTCTATCAATGGGAAATTATCTATAGTGATATTATCTAGAGCGATATTATCTAGAGTGATAGGCGTCAAAGAAGAAAATAAAAAAAGGAATAAGATCATGAGTGATTATGATAGTATAGAAGCTCTACAAGAGCAAGGAGTCATAGACTCCAAAAAAGTGGCCTCGATTAAAATTTGGCTAGTTATGTTTTTTCACACCTGTATATGCGGGGTACTTCTTTCGGAAATCTTTGCCATATGGCTAGATAAACAAGTCCATTTGGATGCGTTAAAAATTGGGGAAATCCTAGCGATGAAAGGTCTCGTTGCGATTTTCTATAAGCCATTATTTGGTTGGTTGATAGATAAAAACCAACTGCGTCCTTATGTTATGTATAGTCTTGGGATTTTAGGCTTGGCAGCAGGTCCTTTCTTCCAATACGTATATAAACCATTATTATTAACCCATAATCCCACACTATTTTATATGGCTGGTTTATTGGGCGGTATTTACTTCGGATATGTGGTTATCGCAGGTGGTTCAGCAGCTTGGGCTTATTGTGCTCGTTATATTCTAGCACATAATGGAACAGAAGATAAAGTTAGTAGTGCCAGTTTTGCTGGTTGGGTAATTATGGGATCAGCTATGGCTTTTGTTTATACATTTAGCCCATTATTTGGATTTTATTTAGCTAGTTTCTCTGCGGTTTTAATGATCGTTGTGTTATTTACTTTAAAAACAAAACCCTTTAATAATCTGGATACAAGGGGAACATCTAAGAACAAATTTAAATTCTCTGATTTTAAATTTTTAGTTAAGAATTTACGCTTTTATGTTCTAATACTTTTTGCCCTTGGAATTTGGGTAGCTTGTTCTAGTTCCTTTGCACAATTAGGACGTTACAACTTATATTTCTGGCCTGCTGATCTTCAGAAAACAGCCTTAAGAATTACTTATACTATAGGTTTTCCTCTGCATGTGGGGATTGCGATTATAATGCTAAAAGCTTCAGGACCAATTAAAAGATTAAATCCTAGTAGATCCTTGATCGTCTGTTCTTTAGGTTTTGTAGTTTGCTTTATTTTATTTGGTCTAGCAGCAAAACTGCATGATAGCATGGGAGCAGATCATTATATGCCGAGTCTTGTTTTAGCTATGATTGTTAGACAAATGGCTATATTTATTAATCCGTTCATTCCACTTGTGGTCTTAACATATGTTAATATGTCATTTAACAAGAAGATTGTAAGTAGTGCCTTTTTAGTTGGATTCCACTTTGTGTCTACCTTAGGCGGTAGCTTTGGTGCAATTGCCGAAGGGGATATGTTTAAAACCCAAGGTTGGGCTGGTGCATACTTCGAACTTGCAATCTATGTATTCGTGGCCGCTATAGTTTTAGCTATCATTATGAAGCTTGTTAGCGTTTATGATAAAAATAGAGTTATGGCTCACGTGGTTGAAGATTCAAAATCATAATGAAAATATATTAATATTAGTAACTTAATAAATATTAATAAAAGTAGGATGTGTTTTATTACACATCCTACTTATTTGTATCTTAAAAAGATTTCACTTAAAATCACAACTATAACGGATACTTTAATTTATAAAGCCATGAAAAACCATTTATTTCTTGCAGAAAATTTTAATATTAGATGTTTTTTTAAATATAAATATAAAAATCACTGTTTATCATCGAGTTTTTATTGACTTAAGCGTTTATTTAATGTTATGTTGAAATTAGATAGTTTCAAAAGCATTTAGATAAACGCTTAAGTTTTTCTATCTAATAAAGGGGCATGGTAAAGTACTCTTTTTAGAGTTTTTCTCACACCCTTTATGTCATGTAAGAGAATTGCAAAACTATACTTTAAAATATTTAGTATGCGAAATGTTTAAAGTCCGCCATTGTGTTACTTAATAAATATCTAATAATTATTAGATAAATAAGATATAGTTTCTTATATATATTATTTATTTATCTATTAAGAATATTTTTTACTTGATATGATTGTTAATTTAATATATACTATAACATATACGAATCAAAATATACTCTAATACAATCTTAATATGATTAAGAAAAACATGTATATATTCGTGTATCTAAGTATGAGATAAATATGTAATACTTACTAATAATAACAATAACAATAATAATAAATGAGTCTGTTTTAATTGTTAAAATATTAAAATAGATTCAGAAAAAAAATAAAAAAGGAAAAAAAATCATGAGTGATTACGATAGTATAGAATCCCTACAAGCCGAGGGGGTGATTGATACAAAAAGAATGGCTACCATAAAGATTTGGCTAGTTATGTTCTTTCATACTTGTATATGTGGAGTGCTAGGCACTGGTATATTTGCCATTTGGTTAGATAAGCAAGTCCATTTGGACGCTCTACAGATTGGGGAGATCTTGGCGATGAAAGGTATCGTTGCGGTTTTCTATAAGCCATTATTTGGCTGGCTATTGGATAAAAATCAACTGCGTCCTTATGTTATGTATAGTCTTGCGATTTTCGGCTTGATGGCCGGGCCATTTTTTCAATTTATTTACAGACCGTTACTCTTAACCCATAATCATACACTATTTTACATGGCTGGTTTATTGGGCGGTATTTATTTCGGATACGTTGTGATCGCTGGTGCTGCGGCGGCTTGGTCATATTGTGGACGTTATATTATAGCTCACAACGGTACAGAAGACAAAGTGAGTAGTGCGAGCCTTGCAGGTTGGTTAGTTATGGGAGCTGGTATGACTGTTGTTTATACATTTAGCCCATTATGGGGATTTTATTTGGCGAGTTTTTCCGCATTCTTTATGATCCTTGCATTGCTAAGTTTAAAGACAAAAGCCTTTAATAATCTAGAAACAAGGGGAACATCTAAACAGCAGTTCAAACTATCTGATTTTAAATATTTGATCTTTAATTTACGTTTTTATGTTCTAGTACTTTTTGCTCTTAGTATTTGGGTGGCTTGTTTTAGTCAGTTCTCACAAATAGGGCGTTATGGCTTATATTTCTGGCCTGGCGATCAACAAAAATTTGCTTTAAGATTTATGAGTATTATCGGTCTTCCCATTCATATTGTTATTGTGATCCTAATGACTCGTGCGTCAGGTCCCATTAAAAGATTAAATCCTAGCAGATCATTAATCGTCTGTGCCTTTGGTTTTGCATTTTGCTTTCTTGTTTTTGCCATAGCGGCAAAAATGCACGACGTCATGGGACCAGATAATTATATGCCGAGCCTTGTTTTAAGTATTATTGGACGCCAACTGATTGTATTTGTTAATCCTTTAGTGCCACTGGTGGCCTTAACATATGTTAATATGTCCTTTAACAAAAAGATTGTAAGTAGTGCTTTTTTACTTGGTTTTCAGTTTGTATCTACTTTAGGCGGGAGTTTGGGAAATATCGCCGAGGGGGATATGTTTAAAACCCAAGGTTGGGCAAACGCATACTTTGAACTTGCCATATACGTCGTGTTTGCAGCTGTAGTCTTAAGCGGAATCATGATGTTTGTAAGCTCTTATGAGAAAAAAAGAGTTATGTCTCATTTGGATTCAAAAAATCAAGCCAATAGTTAAAGATATATAGTTAGTAAATATCTAATAAAAGTAGGGTGTGTTTTGTTATACATCCTACTTTTTTTTACTTGACATAATAGTTAAACTGATGTATACTAATATACATGAATATATTTATACCATGTTAAATATTGGTTTTATTAATTTAATTTAAATGTATTCATGTGTGATCAATGTAACAAATTCAATAATAAACGTTAATTTCTATTAGATTAGTAGTATAAAATAAAAAATACATACTTAAAGGCGTAATAAAAGCAATTAATCTGATCTGATATAATCTATGGAAAGTAGGCCGTAATATTATTTGTTAACATATTTAATATAAACAAAGATTTTTTTCTAATTATCTATGTCAGGAGTATATATATTAGAGTATTAGAAAATAATCATAAAGAAAATTAAAAAAGGAATAAAAATCATGAGTGATTATGATAGTATCGAATCCCTACAAGCGGATGGATTAATCGATTCTAAAAAAGTAGCTACCATAAAGATTTGGCTAGTTATGTTCTTTCATACCTGCATATGCGGAGTACTTCTTTCTAATGTCTTCGCTATCTGGTTAGATAAGCAAATACATTTGGATTCTTTGGAAATTGGGAAACTCTTGGCCATGAAAGGCTTGATTGCGGTTTTCTATAAGCCATTATTTGGCTGGATAATAGATAGAACCCAACTTCGTCCTTATTTTATGTATAGTCTTGCGATTTTAGGCTTGCTAGCTGGCCCATTCTTTCAATTCGTATATAAACCATTATTATTAACCCATAATCCTACATTATTTTATATGGCTGGCATGTTAGGCGGTATTTACTTCGGATATGTGGTGATCGCTGGTGGTTCTGCAGCTTGGACATATTGTGGACGTTATATTATAGCTCATAACGGTACAGAAGACAAAGTTAGTAGTGCCAGCCTAGCTGGTTGGTTGGTTATGGATTGTTCTATGTCAATCATATATACATTTAGCCCCATGAGTGGATTTTACTTTGCTAGTTTTTCTGCTGTATTTATGATTCTTGTTTTAGCATCCTTAAAGGTAAAGCCTTTTAATAATCTGGAAACAAGAGCCACATCCAAGCAAAATCTTAAACTCGTTGATTTTAAATATTTAGTTTTAAATCCACGTTTTTATGTTTTAGTACTTTTTTCCCTTAGTATATTTGTGGCTTGTGCCAGTCAGTTCGCACAATTAGGACGTTATGCTTTATATTTCTGGCCGCAAGATCATCAGAATTTCGCCTTAAGATTTAATGGTATTATTAGTGTGCCTGTACATCTTCTAGTTACAATATTAATGTTACGTGCGTCAGGCCCCATTAAAAGATTAAAGCCGTCTCGAGCTTTAATAATCTGTGCATTGGGATTTGCATTATGCTTTGTATTCTTTGGGATATCGGCAAGAATGCACGATCATATGACAAACGGTCATTATATTCCAAGTCTGGTAGCTTCTTTAATTTCTAGACAGCTTATTGTATTTGTTAATCCTGTATTACCTCTTGTTGCTTTAACATATGTTAATATGTCATTTAACAAAAAGATTGTAAGTAGTGCCTTCTTAATGGGTTTCCATTTTGTTGCTACTCTAGGAAGTAGTGTTGGTAACGTGGTAGAGGGCGACATGTTTAAAACTCAAGGTTGGGCAAACGCATACTTTGAACTTGCAGGATACGTCTTTGTGGCTTCTATAGTTGTAAGTATCGTTATGATTATTGTTAGCTCTTATGAGAAGAAAAGAGTTATGTCCCATGTAATTGAAGATTCTGATACATCGGCATAAATGAATAATTTTACATGTTTTAATATGATAGGATAGGGTATATATATATTTATTATATATCCTATTTTCTTTTTCACAGCTCTTGGGTGATTGTATTAAATTCAAAAAAATTAAGATTGTGAATGGATGTTAAATATTTTAGTTAACTAAAAGGCTAAGTAAAATATAAATATTTGAAATGGTTTTATATTTTATCTGTTAACTTTTTTATTATCCTATAAAATTCTATGAAATGATAATAATTTTTAACTGATATTTATGAGAATCATAATCTTATCAGAATCTAAAAAGACAGAATTCAAATAAAATTACCATGTAAGTATATGAATCACTAGTTTAATTTCTAACTTTTAATTGGATTTTATATTTGTAAGTTTATTTGTATAACAATTATGATAATGTAAAGTATTTATATACACATAAATATTTTATGCAAAAAGAATATCGTTATATTTCATATGTTTATCATTTTGATTAGGGGTTTGGCTAACTAAACATATTTTTTTTCTATATTTGCAAGCGACAGTATTTTATAATAGAACAATAAGATGAAAGCTTTCTTTATATTTTATTTGTCTATTATAACTACTGATACTTTCTATATCTTATAAGTATAAAAATACACAATTAAACCATTCATAAGTAAATAATACTTATGAAATTTACAAATATAAAAAAATGACTTTGTGTGCTTGAATAATAAAACACCATTTGAGTTTAAGAGTCATAAAAAAATAAAAAAAGGAATAAAATCATGAGTGATTATGATAGTATCGAATCCCTACAAGAACAGGGATTAATTGATACAAAAAAAGTAGCTACCATAAAGATTTGGTTAGTTATGTTCTTTCACACCTGCATATGTGCGGTACTTCTTTCGGATATCTTCGCCATATGGTTAGATAAGCAAGTGCATTTGGATGCCTTGCAAATTGGCGAGATTTTAGCCATGAAAGGTCTTGTGGCAGTTTGCTATAAGCCATTATTTGGTTGGTTGTTAGATAAAAACCAACTTCGTCCTTATGTTATGTATAGCCTTGCGATTTTGGGCTTGGCAGCAGGTCCGTTCTTTCAATACGTCTATGAACCATTACTTTTAACGCACAATCCTACACTCTTTTATGTTGCAGGATTAATCGGCGGTATTTACTTCGGTTATGTGGTTATAGCTGGTGCTGCTGCGGCTTGGGCTTATTGTGGTCGTTACATTATAGCTCATAACGGTACTGAAGATAAAGTTAGTAGTGCGAACCTTGCGGGTTGGTTAGTTATGGGATCTGCCATGACTATTGTTTACACATTTAGCCCATTATTTGGATTTTATTTGGCAAGTTTTGCTGCGGTTTTAATGATCATTACGCTTTGGAGCTTAAAATTAAAACCTTTTAATAATCTAGAAACAAGGGGAACATCTAAACAAAAGCTTAAAATGGCTGATTTTAAATATTTATTTTTAAATATACGTTTTTATGTCTTGATACTTTTTGCTCTTGGTATTTGGGTGGCTTGTTTTAGTCAGTTCGCACAATTAGGGCGTTATGGCTTATCTTTCTGGTCGGATCATCTACAAAAATTCGCTTTAAGATTTGGTACATTTCTTGGTGTTCCTGTTCATGTACTTGTTGTAATTTTAATGTTGCGTGCGTCTGGTCCCATTAAAAAATTAAATCCTAGTAGATCATTAATCGCCTGTTCTTTTGGTTTTGTAGTTTGCTTTATTTTATTTGGTGTATCGGCAAAAATGCACAATGTTATGGGGCCCGATCATTATATTCCGAGCCTTGTTTTAAGTATTATTACTCGTCAACTTATTATATTTGTTAATCCTTTAGTGCCACTTGTGGCCTTAACATATGTTAATATGTCATTTAACAAAAAGATTGTAAGTAGTGCATTTTTAATTGGATTCCAATTTGTTTCGACCTTAGGTGCTAGTTTCGGTGCTATTGGCGAGGGCTATATGTTTAAAACCCAAGGCTGGGACGGTGCATACTTCGAACTTGCAGGATACGTATTTGTGGCGGCTATAGTTTTAGCTTTCATCATGAGGTTTGTGAGTATCTACGAGAAGAAAAGAGTTATGTCTCATGTGATCGGAGAATCTAATAGAGAATCATAAGCAAAATATTTTTACTTGACATTAATATAATATTGTGTTATTATTTAAATAAGGTATATATATCTTATATATCTTATTTATTTACTAAATTAAACCAAAAATCTAATTAAAGGAATCAGGACTATGAATGGAAGTCAGAATAAAATAAAAGAAGTTACTATTACTAGTGATTATACAGTAATTGGTGGCGGAGTGCCAGGAGTTTGTACGGCGATTACGGCCGCACGTGAGGGCTTAAAGGTTGCTTTAGTGCAGGATCGCCCTGTGCTTGGTGGGAATGCGTCTTCGGAAATGCGAGTGTGGATGTTAGGAGCTACGGCGGCCATGGATAACAATAATCGTTGGTCTCGAGAAGGTGGCGTTGTTGATGAAATTCTAACGGAAAATATTTTTAGAAATGCCGAAGGTAACGCCTATTTGATCGACGCTCTTCTTTTAGATAAAGTTCTTGATGAAGAAAATATCCAATTATTTTTAAATACTTCCGTAAATTCAGCAGAAACAGACGCCAACAACAAGATTCTTTCTGTGAGTGGTTATAATAGTAATAATGAAACTTCATATATTTTTAAATCGAAATTCTTTTCTGATTCATCAGGCGATGGCGTTGTGGGATATATATCAGGAGCTGACCATACCATTACCGCCGAAAAAAAGGAAGAATTTAACGAAAGCTTTGTCCGTGATCAAGCTTACGGCCATTGTTTAGGTAACTCTTTGATGTTCTTAGTAAAAGATACAGACGAAGAAGTAAAATATACCGCTCCTAATTTCGCCTTAAGAGATATCACAAAATTACCAAAACATAAGGAAGTAGAGCTTTTAAAAGAGGGTTGTCATTTCTGGTGGTTCGAATACGGTGGACGAAAGGATACAATTAGAGACGCCGAAGAAATCAAATTCGAGTTAAACAAGGTCGTTTATGGTGCGTGGGATCATATTAAAAACTCTGGCAAATTCCCTGAAGCGAAAAACAAAACTCTAGAGTGGGTTGGATCTCTCCCAGGTAAAAGAGAAGCAAGACGCTTTTACGGAGATTATATGTTAACTCAAAATGATGTATTACAACAAAAAAATCACAAAGATAATATCGCCCATGGCGGATGGTCCATTGATCTACATCCTGCTGATGGTATGTATAGCACTTTGCCATCGTGTAATCAGTGGCACGCCAAGGGGGTATACGCCATTCCGTACAGATGTTTATATAGTCGCAATATTAAAAATCTCTTTTTAGGTGGACGCTTGATCTCATCAAGTCATATTGCTTTTGGGACTACTCGTGTAATGCTAACAGGAGCAGTTAACGGCCAAGCTACCGCCATGGCTACCGCAATGTGTATCAAATATAATCTTGAACCTAAGGATCTTCTAGCTGATAAATATTTAAGCGAATTACAACAACGTCTTATTGCTAAAGGTCAGTATATCCCCAATGTTTTACCGATGTCAGAAAACAATTTAGTTTCACAAGCTAAGATCTCATCCAATGATACATTATCTTTTACAGGCTTTAAGAAGACAGAAAATTATAAGCCTTTAGAGTACGCATATTCCTTATTACTCCCTGTAAAAAAAGGAAAAATCCCAAGCTTTAAACTGAATGTAAAAGCTTTCAATAAGGATACTCTTAAGATAAAAATCCGCACAACCGAAAGTATAGACAATTTCACACCTTATAAGATCATCGAAAACTTTGAGCTAAATCTCGAACAAGGTATACAAGATGTTATCATCGAACCGCAAGCAAGCGTAAATGAAAATTGCTATATTTATATTACCTTAGATGAAAATCCAAATGTTTTATTTAGCATAACAAATGAGTTGTTAACCGCTGTATCTACCTTATATCGTCCTGTAATTCAAGAGTTTAATAAGGAAGTGGACAAAGTGGAATCATTCGAACGTTGGCATGCCATAAGACATCATGAAGAATTTAACATCGCCATTGAATTCCTAGAAGAACAAAAAATATTCGAACCAGAAAACATCCTAAAAGGCCACTACAGACCCCTAATAGAAACCAACGCTTGGGTAGGCAAAACCAAGCAAGATTCCCAACTCAAACTCAAATGGGATAAGGATATATCTTTGAAAAATGGCATACTAACCCTATTTCTCGACACTAACACCAACCACTCCGTAGAAACCGCAGGCAAAAACCACCGCTTTCATACAAGTAAATATTGCATAAAAGATTATACTATCACGAATGAAAATAATGAAGTTATTGTAAGCGTTAAAGATAATCATCAAGCCGTTAATCATCACAATTTAGGAACAATTAAATTTAACGAATTAACTATCACTGTAAATGACACATGGGGCAATAAGCCTGCCATATTCGGCATATGCCTTAAATAAGGGATCGTCATAAATGGGGGATCGTGATAAGTGGGTTAATATGCACCATTATTTATCGATGTCGATACCGTTTTCGATGTCGGTAATTAGGTTTACACGGCGTTCGTGGCGGCCGCCTTCGAAGTTGGTTTCTAGCCATGCGTTGACTATTTCAATGGCTAGACCACCAGCGACAACACGTTCGCCTAAGGCTAATATATTGGTATTGTTGTGTAATCTTGAATATTTAGCGGTAAAGATATCCGAGCAGACAGCACAACGAATTCCTTTTACTTTGTTGGCAGAAAGAGAGATTCCCAATCCTGTACCGCAGAATAATAATCCCCTTTCGAATTCGCCAGATGTGATAGCTTTTGCCACACGGTATCCGCTGATAGGATAATCAATGCTTTCATTTTCGTTTATGCCGAAATCTGTAACTTCGTATCCCATATCTTGCAAGTGAGATTTAATTGTGTTTTTTAATTGGATTCCGCCATGATCACAGGCTACTACGATTTTTTTCATTGAGTAAATTCCTTAAATTTCTTAGATTTCTTAAATGAATATCTATGATACTTTATCATATTAAATTTATAAAGTCAACTCTGTAAATTCTCTTGCTTTGTGATTGAATTAGTTATTTTCCACAGATACAAAATAAAATACTTGACAATAGATTACATTTTTGATATAAATATAGTCAGAATTTATGGCGGAATAGCTCAGCTGGTTAGAGCAGTGGAATCATAATCCACGTGTCGGGGGTTCAAGTCCCTCTTCCGCTACCAAATTTTAAGACTGCCACAATATATGGCGGAATAGCTCAGCTGGTTAGAGCAGTGGAATCATAATCCACGTGTCGGGGGTTCAAGTCCCTCTTCCGCTACCAAAAGTAGAATATATATTAGGTTATCTTAAGTTCATTAAGGTAACCTTATGTGTTTAATATGGCTTTAGCTTACTTTAAAATAAAAAGCGAAAAAAAATAGAAAGCGAGAATTAAATATGTCAGTACTAAACATCATAGCCTTAATCTTTTTTGTTTTATCAATTATAGTCTATATTTATATAATTGAGTTTTCTCCCTATAGAAAGAAAACTTTAGTATATAAACTTTTTAGATCTCGTATTGTCTTTGTTAAGAAATTACAACAGTTTGAAGAAATTCCCACAAGCTTTAGCACATACACAAAGGCCACCTATGGCGGTGTTTTCACCTTAACATCTGTAACAACTGGACTAATGGCTACTTTAGTATTTTTCATCTTTAATTCGCAAAAAGCCGCTAATGCCATTAATGGCTTGGATCTTTTTTATCCTGTACGAGAAGAAGAATTAGTAATGAGAAGTAGTATATTAATACTCCTAGCCGTGTACGTTTTCTTTAATCTCATAAGCACAAATAGAATGTGGGCCATAATGACAATCGCCATGGGATCACTAAGAAATAAATCTACCCTAAGTAAAAGATTACGCATGCACGAAGGTAAAAAAGTCTTACGCATATATGTATCAGCAGTGAATCTCTATAGTCGAGCATGGGGAGCGATGTTCTTTTTATTCGCAGGAATAGGCTGGTTGTTTTCCCCTGTCTTATTGATAATACTAACTTTAGTGGTATTAAAAGTGAATATCAGAAGAAATTATTACTCATCAATTTATAAATTCGTCGATGGTCATAAAAACGCAACAAAAGTAAGCACAGGAGTATATAAATGGTAGAACTTATTTACCCCTTTAAACAAGTAATAGAATTATTACATCACTTTGATTTTATAGCTATTTTGTTGTATCTATTCATATGGTACATCTTCGAAAATATCATACATACTCGCTATTATAGACATTCTGTCGAGCGTTTTGTCGATGTGGAAAGAGTCCATTGGCTACACAACGCATCCAACAGAAGAGTAGACATCGCCGACTCTCTACTATTCGGCAACATGACATTGATCTTTCAGTTAATGACAAGCATATCCGCAGCCTTGGTCGGGGCATGTTTAGTCTTTCTAATTCAAATGAATACAATATCAGCATGGATAGTCAGCAACGGATTCGATAAAGAAGAATATTCCGCAAGATATCTTAGTATTAAAGCCATATTATTAATCATAATTTTAGGTGTAGCGTTCTTTAGATTTGGCTGGTGTTCTCGTGGTGTAGCATATACTGCAAGTTTCGTCCTAAGTTTTCCCAAATATGACGAACATAAAAAGTACGATCAAAAAGTAAGAATCGGAGCAGTAAAACGAGCGTCAAGAACATTCATAGAAGCCACAAAACAATTCAATTTAGGCATAAGAACCCTATATTTTGCCCTAGGTTTATCAACTAGTTTTATAAATGGCTACGCTTTGTTGATATCTGGATTATTGATTTTTATATACTTGATTCACAATCAATATTTCTCTCGTTCTGTTAGATAAAATTAATTAAAAAAGGATATTCTTGTGATTAAGGTTGGAATTATTGGTTTTGGGGATATGGGAGAGTTTTGGGCGAAATTATTGTCTAGATTTTCTGTTGATATTATGGTCTATGATATTAATGATATCCATGATACCCATAGGAACAGCTATAAAGTAGCCAATACTCTGGAAGATATTTGCAAGCATGCGGATTATATACATCTGCTAATTCCGTATCAACATTGTCAAGAAGTTTGCACAGAATTAAAGAACTACATCAAGCCAGATACTTTAATTATTGGCGGATTTTCCATTATGGTTAAGCCTGCCAAAATCATCACAAAAACATTTAGTGATTCTGTTGGTATAATCATGGGGCATGCTTTATTTGGTCCCAATTCTGGGAAAAATGGTGTTGAAGGCTTTGATTTTGTTTTTTCCGAGCAGGGGATTCACAATGAAAATCAGCAAGAAAAACTAGAAGTATTTAAAGAACAGATATCAGATCTTAAGCTAAATATAAAATACATAACCGCCAAAGATCACGATAAGAAAATGGCGAAAACTCAAGCATTAATGCACCTTATCGGCAGAATGCTTGACGCTATGGAGCTGGATGAAGAAGAGATCACAACAAAAACATTCCGAGATCTCATCAGCATAAAAAATATGGTAGTAGGCGATAGCGATGATCTGTTCCACGCCATTCAAAAATCCAACCCTTATGCACGAGAGATTCATCATTCCATGTTAAAAATTCTCAAGCAAATCGAGAATGAAATTTACATGGAAAAATCCCTACTTGAATCCGATTCCGAAGACCTAATGCCCAGACCATACAGTTAAGTATAGAGTAAAGAAAACCATGAAAAAATTATTATCAATCCTACCTTGCACCCATGAAGTTCAACCGCTTTTAGATAACATATGGAACGAATACGATTTCCATTTGTATGCCGATAATTTATCCCTTAAACCTGTAGATGAAAATTATCTTATTATCGGAGATATGGATAGCATTGACAATTATGATAATATCCCTAAAAATAAAATTCATCCGATTATGGATCAAACCACCACAGATTCCGAAAAAACTCTGCATTGGGCCTTGGAAAATGGTTATAGTTCTTTAACTCTTTTGGGAGATATCCGCTCAAGAGCCGATCATTTTTTGTATAATCTACGCCTGTTACACATGAATTACGAACGATTTCTTGAGTTATCATTGGAAAGCCATGAAGAAAAAATATTTATTATAGACGATAAACAAATACACAACATCCCCCTAGAAATAGGGCAGGGAATCGCCTTAGTTTCTTTATTTTGTACATCTCATGTGATTACACAAGGCTTAGAATATAATTCCAATGGTCTTATGTCGAATCTTGGTTATTACAATATTTGCAACAAAGCAACCCACAACAACGTACGCATAGAAGTAAAAAGCGGAGCGATAGTTTGCATGATCTCAAAAAAATAACAATGGATAATAATCTCTTTATTTTTGATTATTTTTATGATATAATGTCTTTCATAACATTAATTAATAATAAGATATAAAGAGATTTTCATGGTGGATTTTTTAGATGATATAGCCTATGAGTATAATAAGATATCAAGCGAATATGCTATTGTTTTTGCTCATGGTTTGAAAAGTGATATGGATAGCACAAAAGCCCTAGAGTTGGAAAAATTTTGTAATATTAATCATTTTGAGTTTGTGCGTTATGATGCTTACGGTCATGGCAAATCTAAGGGCGATTTTTTAGACGGTACTATCAGCCGTTGGGTGGACGATTGTATTAATGTGATCGAGCATGTGATCAAAGCGAAAAAGATTATTATTGTCGGCTCTTCAATGGGCGGTTGGGTCATGTTGAAATCAGCTCACAGTAGCAAGCTTAAAGATAGAATTCACGCCCTAGTTGGAATTGCTCCAGCCCCTGATTTTACTTATGAAATGTTCCATGGTCTTTTCGATGAAAACATCCGTACCATGATCATGGAAGAGGGCGTATTTAATATGCCAACCGATTATGAAGAACCATTGCCGATCACAAAAAAGCTGATTGTAGACGGTAACGAAAACAACTTACTAATCAACACAGAACAAGGGATAAAGCTAGATTTTCCCTTAAGAATCCTATTAGGGCAAAAGGATCATCTAATATCAGAAAAAAATATCTTTAAACTGATGAAAAAATATCAAGGCGAAGACGTAATATTACATCTTGTTAAAGGTGGCGATCATAGTATGTCAAGAGAAAGCGACATCCAACTTTTAGAAAATGTTATTCTCGATCTGTTAAATATAGATCTTGATTTTTAAAGCTTAATAACCTACATAAAATTATACACAATGATATCAACCACTAATCACAGATCATAATAACATCAATCATAATATTAATTATCACAAATTAATTATCACAAAGAAGAGAGAATCATATGAGACAGCTTATAAACAAACTTGTAATCAGAGTAAAAAAATCATTTACTTTTGCAACTGCTTTTATAATTACTTTTGTAATACTTGCCGTAGTAGTTATTAATGTGAATTTTCCCAAAGCTCATGCCAATAGCACGGCGATTACTTCTGAACAAGTCCATTTAACCCTTGCCCCTGTGGCTAAAAAGGTTATTCCTGCGGTTGTGAATATTTACGCAGAAAAGCTAGTTACTGAACGAGTTTCCCCTTTCGGCGACGACGCAATCAGAAACTTCTTTGGTAATTCTGTTGGTGGCACATTAAGAAAACGCCTAGAGAAATCTTTAGGATCAGGAGTCATCATCGATAAATCTGGCTTGATTGTAACCAACAACCATGTAATTAACGGAGCAACTAAAATTAAAATAATTCTTTCCGATCGCCGTGAATACATTGCCGATCTTGTGGGAACTACGGTTAAATATGATATCGCTTTATTAAAAATTAGAGATCTACCACGCAATAAAACCTTGCACTTTTTACCATTTGCGAGATCAGAAAATGTCCAAGTTGGCGATTTTGTCATTGCCATTGGCGATCCGTTCGGATTGGGGCAGACAGTTACATCAGGAATCGTCTCATCAGCTCATCGCTCTGGCTTATCGCCCAACGGTAGTCCAAGCGTTTATATACAGACCGATGCGTCTATCAACCGTGGTAATTCTGGCGGTGCATTGGTTAATACTAGCGGAGAATTTATCGGCATGAATACCTTTATATATACTCCTACTGGTGGATCGATCGGTATGGGCTTTGCCATTCCATCCAACTTCATTAAACATATTGTTAAGAACTTGAAAGAGTACCATAAAATCACTCCCATATATGCAGGCGTTACCTTACAAGATCTTTCAAACGATATGGCCGTAGCTAAAGGTTTAGACGCTCCTCAAGGCGTACTAGTTACCGACGTTGCCAAAGGATCATCTGTGGCAAAAGCGGGGATTATGCCAGGGGATATCATCTTGAAAATTAACCACAATAATGTTAATTCCACAGGAGATTTCGGCTACTATCTAATGTTACACGATATCGGCGAAACCGTACAGATTACTCGCTTGGCAGGATCTAACTTAAGTAGAGATACCGTCGGCATGGTACTCGAAAAACTCGAAGGCACACTCACTCCAAAAATTACCTATCTAAAAGATCGCACCCCACTCCAAGGCCTAGGCGTCGCCAACCTTAACCCCATGTTAGCCGATAAATTCAAACTAAAAACCACCACAAAAGGCGTGATAGTCTTAAACATCCAACCCAATACCATATCCAACAACTTAGGCTTTCAACCTGGCGACATCATCAACCGCATATCCACCACCAAAATCTCCACCGCCCGCCAACTCGAAGCCCAACTCCGTAAAAATATCAATTCTCGCTCATGGTCCATCCAAGTAATCCGCAACAACCGAGCTATCACTTTAAACTTTAGAGATTAGAAATTAGAATAGATATTAGCACCCCTATCTAACCCTAATAACCAATCTAAAAGACCAACTAAGATCTAAAAAAATGAGCTAATATGCACCTAAAGTAGGGGGACATATTAGCTCATTTAACGCTAGTTTATAGACGCATGGAGATTAGGTTTTCCATTTCTTGGATGGATTCTTGGGTGGTGAAGACTATTATTTTATCGTTGGAGTTTAGGACGGTTTCGGAGTGGGGGATTATTAGTTTGCCTGATTGTTGGGTGAAGGCGATTATTGTGTCGTTTGGGAGGCTGATTTCGGAGATTTCTTTGCCTGAAATTGGTGAGCCTTCTAGGATTATGGCTTCGAATACTTCGCCGAAACCGTTGAATATACTGTATACTTTTTGCATTTTACCACGGTGGATATATTGTAAAATAGCCGAGTTGGTTATTGATGTGGGAGTGATGATTCCGTCGATTCCTAGGGTTGGGGCTATGGTGGCGATGTCTGATTGGTGGATTGTGGCTAGGGTCATTTTTGCTCCCATGCGTTTACATAGCATTGATGATAATATGTTATTTTGATCGTCGGAATGTAGGCAGACCACTGTGTCGGTATTTTGGACTTGTACTTGTTCTAGTATGGTTTTATCTAGGGAATTACCGTGAATCACTAGGCAGTTTTTGGCTTTGCTTGCTATGGTTTCACAGCGTTTTATATCGGGATCGATCAATTTAATTAATAAATGTGGGTTGGCACGTTCCATGGTGGTTATGAATTCTTCGGCTAGTTTATTCCCGCCGATTACCACGATATTATTATTGATGAAATCATCAAAACCGAAAGCTTTTAGAGAGCGGTCGATATCTTTCTTATCTACCACATAATAAACTTCGTCGCCTACTTCTAAGTGATCATTATTTTTTGGCACGAACAATTTACCGCCACGATTTACCGCTATAATTACGGATTTTAAGCCTGGAAATAAATGCTTTAATTTAAAAATAGCAGTATCAACTAGCGGGCAATCTTCAGGCAAACGAATTCCTAAAAGTTCCACTTCGCCATTTAGCAGGGTTAGAACGTCAAAGGCTTGGGGTACTGCTAGGCTTTCGGTTATGGCTTTAGCTACTAATTTTTCTGGCGATAAAATGATATCAATGGAAAATGTTTCTCGATTGAAAATATCGCTCCATTTTTCTTCGAGATAATTTTGATTACGAATACGTGCGATTTTTAATGGCACATTAAAGATCGAATGTGCTAGGCGACAAGTAACCATATTAACTTCATCGGATGATGTGGACGCAAGCACAACATCGGCACTTCCTACCCCTGCATCTTGTAGGGTTTGGGGATTGGATGCGAATCCTACTATGCCCTTACAATCCAGTTCTTCAATGGCTTTAGTTATAACGTCCTTATTATCGTCAATTAAGGTTACTGTGTGTCCTATTAATGATAGATAATGGGCAACACCTAAACCCGCTACGCCAGCCCCACAGATTACAATATTCATAATATTGATCCCTTTATAATATTATAGTTTTAGGAAAACTTAGCGAGATTTTCACATTAGTTTCCGATAAATTAACAAACTTCAACGAACCTGCATAAGGAATTAAGGTATTGATAACATGAGAAATACCTATCCCTTTACCTAGGATTTTTGTTGATTTAATTTGCTCGCCTGCATTGAGTTGTAAAATTAGATTTTCATCCATGCTACCACCGTTATTAGTGATATCGATTTTAAAGCAGTTATCCGAATCATCCACATGGGGCTTGATGAGAATTTTACCGTTATTTTTTACATTATCGTCCGTATTATTGCTAATACTTTCACTTGCATTTTTTAAAATATTAACAAGTGCAGTTCTTAAGGCTTGCGGATTCATTTGGATCTTAAGATCTTCTTTATGGGAAAATTCTGACATATCAAGATCATAATCAATGGAAAAATTTCGAGCTTGTTCAAGAACTAAAATACCTGCGATGAAGTTTTCCACTTCGATTTCATTGGTGTTATCATTTGCCACATGAGAAACGCCAGCAAGTTCTACAATATTACTAACACTCCCTAAATTATATAAGGGCTTGCTGATATCTTCTAGATTCTCCGATATGGATTTAATTTGATTTAAAGCATTTTCTATGCCTTGATAGTGTTTATCTTCCTTGTTTTTATCCTTTAAGGATTGATTGATTAAGCCAATTGATGAAAGCTCATTTTGAAGTTCATGATTGATAATATTGATTTTATTTTGAATGCTGGCGATCTGATCTTTATTTTCTTTATTTTTGGATTCAACAAGAGCTTGATTATAATCTTTAGCATACATATTTTGATGTTCTAAAGTTATAATAATACAAAAGGCTTCAACTTCGTTATTATCATCATAATTATTGGCAACAATACGAATGTTGAAATTTTTACCGTAAGCTTCCATGAAGAAATCTTCAAAGTATGGCGGTTTAAAAAGATCGTCCCATACGTCCTTAAAGGAGTCCATATTGTCATGAATATTTTGCCCTGTTTTTAACATTTTCATATCAGGATCTATAAATACGCAAGCGGTAAGATTGTAGCTTACGATCTCTCCGCTTGCAGTGGTTATAATAATACCGTCTGATATATTTGCCAATAATAGATCTGTGTTTAGTGTTGTCATGATTATATTCCTTAAAATCTTATATGAAAAATGGGTTGATGGGAAGTTATATATGTGGATATAAATTTAAAGATTAAATTAAGTGTTAAATAAGTGTTAATATGATTGTATCATATTAAAGGCGAAAAAACAATTATTTTTATAACATATGATATTTCTTCAGTTTTTCCCTAAATGTATTGCGATTCAAACCGAGAATCTTTGCTGCTTTTGTTTGATTATGTTCCACATTAACCATAACTTGTATGAATAAAGGACGCTCTAAAGCTTCCACGCATTGCCTATACATATTCTCAAGATCATCAATGCTTGCTCCCTCTGTATCCTTTTGAGAGTTGAAGAAGTTTTCTAGATAATTATTAATAACTTCGCTTAAACTATCGCTGTTTATTGTCATAAGAGTTATTTTCCTTTTGCTTTTGCTTTTTACTTTGTCTGTTAATGATATGAGAGTCTCTATTAAGATATTATTCTAGTGCTATTAAATTCTTAAAATAGTTGTTTAATACTTCTAAAACTTCGCCATGATTATCAATCATATTGATCTTAGCTCGCAATTCTGCACTATGTTGTAAGCCCTTTGTATACCAACTTAAATGCTTTCTTGCTATTCTCGTACCCTTAAGATCGCCATAGAATTTTAAGATCTCATGATAATGTTCATTTACTATTTCTTGTAATTCCAAGAGTGTAGGTTCTGCTAGCAGGATTCCCTCTTGAAGTTCCTTTGTGATGTGATGTAATAACCATGGCTTACCATATGTTCCACGTCCTATCATAATCCCATCTGCTCCAGATAGCTCTAAAGCTTGCCTTGCGGTTTCTGTGCTGATGATATCGCCATTGACTATCACAGGGATACTCACCGCATTTTTCACTTCGGCAACGGCTTGCCAATCGGATGATCCGCTATAAAAGGCTGTTCTTGTACGTCCATGGACAGTAACGGCTTTAGCTCCAGCCTTTTCCACTAGCTTGGCGATTTCCACTGCATTCTTAGAATTATCATCCCACCCAAGACGCATTTTTACGGTTACAGGGATATCGATAGAATCCACAACCTTTTTAGTGATATCATAGGCGATATCAGGAACTTTCATTAAAGCACTTCCTGCAAAGCCTTTAATAACCTTTTTCGCAGGACAACCCATATTGATATCAATGAAATTCGCTCCCTTATCGGCGTTCATTTGTGCCGCTTTGATCATGATATCAGGATCATTGCCCGCTAACTGGATAGATACTGGCTTGCTATCATCAATGACAGAGGCTAATTTTTTTGTCTTCTCGTTGGAACGCACCATAGCAATGCCTGCTATCATTTCCGAGACTATTAAGCCAGCACCAAATTTACGTGTCATTTTTCTAAAGGGATAATCGGTTACGCCTGCCATGGGAGCTAAAATAACGGGATTTTCTATGGTCGTATTGCCAATAGTAATAGGTTTTAATAAAGGTTTATGATCACTCATTTTTATTCTTTTTTATCCTGTAATTCCAAAGGGTTGCGAAAAAGTGATATAATGAAAATTGCTAAAATGAATGCTTTTTCGCACTCTTTATTCCATTAATATAATTTATTGCTTGATATCTGATAGAATAAATTTTAAACTATTTTATAGAATATTACAATAGAAATCAATAATGAAATTTAGAAATATGAAAAATATAGCCATAATCGTAGCGGGTGGAGTTGGTACTCGCATGGGATATGATCTTCCCAAACAATATCTTAAGGTAAGGGATAAACCCATACTTTACTATACAATTCAATCCTTTATTAAGAATAGCAATATTGACGGTATTATAATTGTCATTCGTGAATCTGATCTTGATTTATATGAGGAGACTATTTTATTAATCAAAGAAAATAGGCAAAAACTTTTAGGATATTGTTTCGGCGGAAAACAACGTTCGGATTCTGTCTATCACGGTTTAGTAAAGGCTCAAGAATATCAAGCAAAAAACATCCTGATTCACGACGGAGCAAGGCCTTTTGTTGCTCATGATATTATCGATAATATCGTAAATACTCTAGATAATGAGCAGGATAACGCCGTGCTAGTGGGAATCCCTGTTGTTGATACTTTGCAATATTGCCAAGATAATAAGGTGGAAAAAGTAGTAGATCGTACAAACCTATGGCAAGCTCAAACTCCCCAAGCTTTTGATTTTAATATGATATTGCAAGCTTATTCTACTCTTATTACTAAGGAAGATCTTGCTCTTACGGATGATGTTTCCGTCTGGAAAGCATTCTATAAAGATTCTGATTCTAACTCTAATTATGATTCTAACAACAACCAACAAGTGAAAATCATACTAGGATCGGATAAGCTTTTTAAAGTTACCTTAAAAAGTGATTTACAAAAAGTAAAAGATCATATACTATTAGAAGAGCTAAGAAATAACTAATCTAGAAAGAACTAATCTAGAAAGAACTAAGGAGTGAGAAAAATGAGAATCCATATAGGCAGTGGCTTTGATGTTCACGCATTTGACGAAAATAAACCATTAGGGCAGAAAATTTGCGGAGTGATGATAAAAGATTCTCTCGCATTAAAAGGGCATTCGGATGCTGATGTAGCCTTGCATGCTATCGTTGATTCTTTGCTTGGGGCCATATCTGCAGGGGATATCGGCTTGCATTTTCCGCCGTCAGATATGCAGTGGAAGAATGCCGACTCGCAAATATTTGTAGATTTCGCCGTGCAGAAACTCGCAGAAGTCAAAGCTTATATTAATAATATTGATATAACTATAATGTGCGAAACCCCCAAGATCAACCCCTACAGAGTGCTAATGCAAGAACAAGTTGCCAAGTTATTGCATGTGGAAAAATTCCAAGTGAACATCAAAGGCACTACCACCGAAAAATTAGGCTTTCTTGGAAGAAAAGAGGGAATTGCCGTTCAATCTACAGTTTTAGTCAGTTGGGATATTTAAATATATTCAATCACTTATCATAAGATAGAACAGATATCATAAGAATATAATCAGCATATAATAAAAAAATCCTTGATATTTACCTATCTTTGTATTATCATTGAGTCATAAAATAATGGCGCTTTGGCGGAGAGGCTACGCAGTGGATTGCAAATCCATGTACACCAGTTCGAATCTGGTAGGCGCCTCCATTATTATAATAAAAAAGATCATTTTAAGTATATTTTAAGATGATCTTTTTTTTATTGTGTAAAATAAATTCTTAAATACCTTGATAATTGGATTTATTTATGATATGATATCATTAATGAATACACAACACCGTTTGAATAAAACAAAGATTATTTTATATAATCTTAAAAAATAAGATCGAGATAAGAATGGTCAACAGCACATCAATACCCTTTTCTGTAATTGCAAAACCTGTAGGTTCTGCCTGTAATATGGATTGTAAATATTGCTTTTACTTGGAAAAAGAGGCTTTATATAGCTCATCGAAATTACGCATGAACGATGAAATGCTAGAGAAATACATCCGCATGCACATTGAAAGTACGCCACAAAAAACCATAGCAATGTTTTGGCAAGGGGGCGAGCCGACTGTCTTGGGTTTGGATACTTTTAAAAAGATAATCCAATGGCAGAAAAAGCACTCTAAAGGAAAAGAGATCACTAACTCCATTCAAACCAACGGGATCTTACTCAATGATGAATGGGCGAAATTCCTTGCTGATAATAATTTCCTTGTGGGCTTGAGTGTGGACGGCAACGAAAAAATGCACAATGAATATAGAGTACTAAAAGGTGGTCAGCCCACATTTAGCAAGGTGATGGACGCTTTAAATTTGTTAAAAAAATACAAAGTAGAATATAACATTCTATCGGTTTTACATAATCTAAATGTAAAAGAGCCTGAAAGCATGTATGAATTTCTAAAGCATGAGATCGAAGCCCCATGGTGGCAATTTATCCCTTTAAATGAAACTAAACCGACAGAGCAGGATTCAAATACAGGTTTGACATTTGCCTCGCCTAGTAGTAATCATGGGCAAGAATTACTATTTTTCACACCTGCAACGCAAGATTATGCTGATTTCATGATACATATGTTTAACAAATGGTATGAAAATGATGTTGGTACTATCATGATACGCTTTTATGAAGAATTAATGATGTCAATTGTTGGCTACAGGAACGCAGGTTCGTGCTATTTTGCTGAAAATTGTGGAAATAATGTTGTACTCGAACACAATGGCGATATCTTTAGTTGTGATCATTATGTTTATGATGAATATAAATTGGGCAATATAGCAAACGAAAATCTTGATGTCATAGTCTCACAAGAACAACAAAAGGATTTTTTATTTGCCAAATCTAAGCATTTAAGTTCCGATTGTAGAAGTTGCGAATTTAAGATCCATTGTAATGGCGGATGTCCTAAGCACAGAATCAACAAATCCAGCGACGGAGAATTTAATCAAAACAGGTTATGTTCGGCTTACAAGCAAATTTTTTCCGTAGCCGTTCCCAAATTACGCCGATTGGCGATTGAACGTGGATTTATAAAACTATAATATTAATACAATAAATGACAAGAAACAATGAATAATACCCATATAAACAACAACGATAACGATAACAACAGCGACAGCGATAATAACACTACCAGCGAAAATCAAAGCGAAAGCACGCTTGAGAATGATACAAAACTCAACACCAACAAACATCTAGATATTTATCATGGCGATTATTACGCATATTTATCCAACCACCAAGAAAAAAAGCCTCTTCTAACGGCGATCAAAGACATCCTACCAATTTTAGATTGGATAAAAACCTACAGCTTTAAAGACGCTAAGGGCGATATAATAGCAGGATTTATTACCGCCTTAATTGTGATCCCCCAATGTATCGCCTTTACGGCCATTGCAGGGATTCCTGCGAAGTATGGTTTTTATACTGCTATTGTGATTCCGTGGATATCTGTTTTTTTCGCCTCTTCTCGTCATATGGTAAATGGTCCAACCATTGCGGTTTCCATGTTGTTAGCGTCCATGGCGGGGGCTTTTGATTTCCCTGCAGGTAGTCCTAATTATGTTCATATTGTTTTAACATTAACATTCTTAGGGGGAATCTTCCAAGTAGCTTTGTATCTTTTACGGTTTGATTTTCTTTTACGATTCGTTTCCAATTCCGTATTAAAGGCCTTTACCGCAGGGGCCGCCGTTTTGATCGTCTTAAAGCAAATAAAAACCGCTCTAGGATTCCATTTTGATCAAGAATATGAAATGTGGCATGGCTTATATCACATCGCTACAGAATTTTCCACAGGCACTAACTTTCTTGCCTTAACAATTAGTGTTATCACTATAATCTTAACCGTATTGTTATCCACAAAAATAAGCAGTGGACTGGCGAATCTAGCTAGTATTATAATAATGTCGGTCATTGCTTATTTGGTTACCACCAATAGCCCATTTTCTTTAAACTTCGCCCCACAAGCTGGGCATATCACGCCTACATTTATTCTACCAAGAATGAATTTTAGCGAGTTTGAACATCTAGCCTTAAACGGATTCGGATTATCAATAATATCCTTAATCTCTGCCATTTCCATAGCGTCGGCATTATCAGAGAAAACACACCAAAAGATAGACACAAGACAAGAAGTATTTAACCAAGGGATATCAAACGCCTTAGGGAGCTTTTTCGGAATCATGCTAAGTTGCGGATCATTTTCAAGATCAGGCTTAAACCTTGATAGCGGAGCAAGAACCCCTATGGCTGGCATTGTTACCAGTATCACAGTTACAATCGCCTTACTATTTGGCGGAAGTATTTTACATAGAATTCCCATTCCTGTAATATCAGGAATTATCTTACTGATCGGCATTAAGCTAATTAAATTCAAACAAATACTCGAGATCATAAAACGTAGTAGATCAGAAAGATTTATTATCGCCGTTACTTTCTTTAGTGCCATACTTTTAGGCTTACAGAATGCCATTTATTTCGGGGTCTTTGCCTCGTTAATGATTTTTATCATCAGAACAACAAAACCTCGTATTTTTGTCTTAGAATACTTACAAAGTAAACGCCGTTTCATCGTAAGCAATACCAACCATGAAACCAGTAATTGTCCGCAAATTATTATGATACGTATTCAAGGAGCTATTTATTATGGCTCATCTCAATTCGTCGAAGAGGCAATTAAAAACATCATAAACACCCGTAACAACGCAAGCCTTATCATGATATGTGGCGAAGGGATCACAAATATCGATTGGGACGGTGCACACGTCTTAAATTCCATAGTAGAAAAACATCAAGGACGACTATGTATCGCAAGCCTAGGCCCTAACATCCTAAACAGATTACACAAATACGGCATACACAATCCGAACATTCTCTATTCTGGAAAACATCAAGCCTTATCAGCCTTGTATAAACAACTTGACTACGACCAATGTAAAGCATGCACCAACCCCATATTCCAAGAATGCTTCCACTTCCAAGCTGGCAGATCCGCCGAAGAAATACACAAACAAGATGTACTACTCGAACAGTAATCCCCACCCCTTGACAATCATACGAATAAGCTATATAATATAATTATACACTATTTTTAGGAGCGAAACCCATGTCAGATACTGTAACTAAAAAACAGCAAGATTCAATTATCAATCTTAAAGAACCACATGAAATGGAATATTGGAGTAAAACTTTAAATATTTCCAAAACAGAATTACAAAAGTTTTGTAATGATCCTGCCTATAAAGATCGTATGCAAGCACTAGCAGGAGTAAACCAAAGTACTACCCAACATATAGATGTATTTAAACGCCTTAAAGATAAATAACAGCCTATGAAAATTCTATATCTATACTTATTTGAAGTTTTACAAACCCACCATGATCTTATTACTAAATCAGGTGGGCTTTCTAAAGTTGGATATTCTATTGCAGAACAAGAGAAAATTAATTCAATTTTAGAGCATATGCAAAACGATGATTACTATCCAACATTTTTAGATAAACTAACCCATTTAATATATAGCATAATAAAAAACCATATCTTCCTAGACGGTAACAAGCGAGCTAGTATCGTAATTAGCCTATTGTTTTTGAGTATAAACGGCTATAAAACACAAGATTTTAGAACTAAATACATCACCACCATGGAAGATATTGTAGTTGACGTAGCACAAAACGCAATTTCTAAAGATGAGTTACAGAACATTCTATCTAAACTATTAAATATTAGCAAGTAAATCTCAAATAAAATCACTTCTTGACTATTTGTCAAAATCATGTATAATGTAACACAATATAACGTATATAACATATACTAAGAACACACACATATGGATAAAAGTTAGGAAAAGAATATGATATCAGCTTTAAAAGACAAAAACACCCTTATGGGATTATTATTTATTTTAGTTATTTCCATAATATCGTTCTATATAGCGAAGATCCATGCTTTAACAGAGTTACGCATATCGCCCTTAGTGATTGGGATCTTGATTGCTGTCTTATGGACCAATCTAACCAACGGATTAATGGTGGCTAAATTCAAGGGATCAATGGGGATATGCTCTAAATATTTCCTACGTTGGGGGATCATTTTATATGGTTTTAAAGTAAGTATAACATCACTCTTAAGCGTTGGTTTAAGTGGCTTGTTGGTTTCGTGCATTGTGGTATCGGTAATCTTGATTTTTGGCTATTTAATCGGAACGAAAATCTTAAAACTTGATTCCGATGTGGCCTTACTCATCGCCACAGGTTCGGCGATTTGTGGATCGGCGGCGGTGTTAGCCATGGCTGGAGTGATAAAAGCCAAAGAACACGCCGTAGCTATCGCCGTGAGTACTGTTATTATATTTGGGACAATTTCCATGTTCATGTATCCGATTGTATTTAGAACTGGAATACTACATCTAACCCCACGCCAACAGGGATTTTATATCGGCTCAACTCTTCACGGCGTAGCCCATGCAGTGGCTGCTGCTGCTGCAGTTGGTGGAGTTGGATCTAAAGTGGCGATTGTCATTAAAATGATCAGAGTGATCTTACTTGTGCCGAGTCTCTTGATTGTAAGCGTCATTAAATCCAATCACGATAACAAAATACACGCCACAAACACAGGAGAAAAATCTAAGCTAAAAATTACCATTCCATGGTTTGCCATTATCTTCTTACTTGTGATTATTTTAAATAGCTATCTTAATTTATCTAAAATCGTTCTCGAACACATTGCCACAGTAGAAGAATTCTTCCTAACCATGGCCATGACAGCTTTAGGACTCAAAACAAGCATAAAAGCCTTTAAGAATTCAGGCGGTCAGGCTTTCACATTGGCGTTAATTATATTCGCCATTCTGGTAATTGGCGGATACGCATTAAATAGATCTCTAGGTTAAATGAAATCTAATAAAATAATATCTAAAAAAACGAAATGAAATGAGCATAAAAAATGATTGAAAAAAACACATGGTTTAAAAGACTTAAACAAGGACTTTCTCAAACAAGTTCTAAATTAAATAGAAATATCAGTAGCGTATTTGGTAAAAGAGTGCTAGATCAAGCGGCCATTGATGATCTGGTGGATATCTTGATCATGGCTGATCTTGGAGCTGTTACCGCTACCAAATTAGTGGACGAATTCGCAAAAACTCGCTTTGAAAAAGAAGTGAGCGATCACGATATTAAAGAATTTCTTTCCCATAGAATTGAAGAAATCCTTACTCCCATAGCCAAACCTTTCGATATGGACGAGATCAAAACCAAAACCCCCTATGTATTGCTTGTAACTGGCGTAAATGGTAGCGGAAAAACCACCACTATCGGCAAACTGGCCCGCCATTGGCGTACGGCTGGGCATATGGTAATGCTTGCCGCAGGCGATACCTTTAGAGCCGCCGCCGTGGAACAATTAAAGGTATGGGGCTTAAAAACTGGTTGCCCTGTTATCCGCAAACCCGAGGGAACAGATTCCGCATCCGTAGCATTCGAGGCCCTAGAGCAAGCCATAGACGGCAAATACGATATCTTAATCATCGATACAGCAGGACGTTTGCACAATCAACAACACTTAATGGATGAGCTAACCAAAGTCCAAAGAGTAATCCAAAAACTTCTCCCAGACGCCCCCCATTCCACCGTTCAAGTTCTCGACGCCACCGCAGGACAAAACGCCATGAACCAAGTGGAAATCTTCGCCAAAGCCGTTAACACCACAGGCCTAATCATAACCAAACTAGACGGCACAGCAAAAGGCGGGATAGTCGTATCCCTAGCCGACAAATTCCACTTACCAATCCACGCCATCGGCGTCGGCGAACAAGCCGACGACTTACGAGGCTTCCAAGCCAAAGACTTCGCCCATAGTATCATAGGGATAGATAATGGGGAAGATGAATAAATTTCCCCTTGATCGTTTATTGTTGACAAAATAAACTACCCTATGATATGGTTACATTAATACCAAGGAGATAACAGCATGAAAGTACAAATCGAAAATCTAGGAGCAGTTAAAAAAGCTGATATAGAAATCGGCGACTTAACCATAATCGCAGGAGAAAATTCTACTGGAAAAAGCTATATAACATATAGCATATGGAAACTTATGACTAAGATTCAAGAAAATAGAAATAATCAAAAAACAAGAAAATTGAATCCTACAAAATTAAAGAAAACTTTTGAAGTAATTAATAGTATTGTTGAAAGTAAAGTATATGGAATAAAAATATCTACAGATGTTTTTCAAGAAATAATAGAAGAGATTTATATAAATCTAATAGAACAAGAGTTAACCCTGTTAGATTTAAGTAAGGTGTTTAATACATCTATTGACCGATTTAAAAATGAAGATTCAAAACCTTTAAAAGTTGAAATAGTAAATACTAAAACTAACGATGATTTTTTTAAATTAATGAAACAAATTAGTAGATATAATATAATAAATAGATTGTTCTCATTTGATTTTGAAAACAAAGTAGTAGATATAAATTTTCAAGAACGATTAGAGCGATATAATACCTTTATAGAAGATAATGAATGGATGCAAATTTCATTTTATATCGACGAAGAAGACGAATATGAAGAAGAAAAAGAAGAAAAAGAAATTTTATCAAATGAAAATGTGAACAAAAGCTTACAAAATATTTTAATTGACTTAGTCAGCCATTTAATTCTTAGAGAAGAATTTTTTACAAATATTGAAATTGCTACAACCGAGCGATCAGGAGCATTACTATTTAACAATCAACTATATAAAAATATTGGCTATGTAGAACCAGTATTTAATAATATTCAATTTGGTAAAGAACTATCTTACATTACGGATAAAAATAAAAGAAAGAAAGGCCATTATGGCAACACTCCTATAATTGAAGAACTTGAATTACTAATGGGTGGACGAATAGACTATAATGATAAAGACGGTATTCACTTTAAACCATTTAAGGAAAATTCTTGTAAGAATGGTAAATGTGAAGTAAAAAGCGAAAGTGATTTTCTTTCATATCGTGAACTTTCTGCGTCTATTCGTAATTTAACATTCATATACTTCTATCTTAAACATCAAGCACGCAGGGGCGATTTTTTGATAATAGATGAGCCAGAAGCCTATTTACACCCTGCCAACCAAAATAAAATGGCTAGAATTATAGCTATGATGATTAACGCAGGCTTAAAAGTATTAATAACAACCCATAGCGATTATATGATCAGAGAACTAAATGCACTAGTTGCATTGGGTAGTATTGAGATGTCTGAATTAGATCAAAAAGATTTAAATAACTTTACAGATGTAAGTGAAAATATGTTGTTAGATATGAATCAAAAGAAAATAAATATTTATGCACTAAATAATAATGGATACACCCAACAACAAGAAATAAATCAATATGGCTTTTATTTAGAGTCTTTTAATAATGCCATGAAAAAACAAAATGAAATACTAAATTTTACAAACGATATAGCCAATAAGCATAGAAGAAAGAATAATGACTAATACCGAAAATAATGAGTTTCTAACACACAAAATAAACGATTACCGCAATAATATAGAACAAGATAATACAGATATTACTCTTACAATTAATTTATCAGAAGATTCTACACCGCCCCCATTTGCTCATTTAAAAGTTAATCCCGCACAAGATACATTTGTGCATATACCTAATTTTGATGATCAATTATCAAATAATCAAAATAGGTTACCACCTAGACTACCAGAATATGAATATGATGATGACGAAAGCCCCCTACTTGGATCTTTAGCACATCAATGTTGTCCACGCACAATAGAATCTTGCTTTTTAAAGCCATTTCAAACTTCTAACTATGAAGAGAGTATTGAAGAGGCTAAACGAGCCTTATTAGATGAAGAAATAAGAAAATCTAGAAATAAAGCTACAAAAAAAATTGAAAAATATAATCGTCGTAAAGCTGTTACAAATAACCGAGAAGATTATTTCAATTCAAAAATTAATACAATCCAAAATGGTATAGATAACAAGGTTCTTCAACTGTGCGAGCAGTATAGAGTAAAGTCAGATCTTGATATCATGAAAGAAAAACTAGAATATACTTTAGCACAAAAACAGAATAGCCGATGTGATGATGTCATTATATTAAATAATACAGTTTATATAATAGAACTTAAAAACTATAACCCTATTCTTCCAAACTGTAAAATATTTAGTCAATTACTTTCTACTAGGAAAATATTAGAAGAAAGAATTTATGAATCTTTTGATCACAAAGTTATTCCTGAACATCAAGAGAATTCACAATACAAATTAATTCTACATATTACTAGAGAAATAAACCCTATTCAACCAGCAGGCAATAATAATGATGAAGAATCAAGTTTCAATATGTTCCAAAGTATACCAGCAATAGAACAATTTGGTAACATTATGCCGTGTTGTAATAAAGATATTATAATTAAATATAGAAGAAACATAGATCTAAATAACCTATAAAGTTTAAAGATATGTAAATGGGTTTATTATATATAATATTATTATCTTGGATATTTGTTAAATAATTCTATAAGTTTACCATTCTTACATTTTGTATCTATATAGTTTAATATCTTTTTTGTTGGTTTAGCTCCGTGATTTAATAAGACCTTGGCTGATTCAGGATTGGCATAATTAATCGCATACATTAATGGTGTTGCTCCGTTTTTAGCTTTATAATTAATATTTGCACCATGTTTTAATAACAATTCTATTACTTGCGGATTATGGTTAAACCAACTAGCAAACATTAATGGCGTAGTGCCGTCGTTAACTTTATCATTAATATTTGCACCTTGTTCTAATAGTAATTCTATTACTTTAGGATTTGAATTTAACCAACTAGCATTCATTAAAGGTGTCATACCATAGTTATCTTTAGCATTAATATTCGCACCATGTTGTAATAATAGTTTTATTACTTTAAGATTTGTTTTTACATTCTTGCTAGCCATTATTAATGGGGTAGTACCCTCTTTATTTTTAGCGTGAATATTCGCCCCATTTTGTAACAATAATTCTATTACTTTAATATTGGGTTTCTTGACCTTATTAGCTAATATTAAAGATGTATTGCCTTTTTTATCTTTAGCATGAACATTCGCACTGTGTTTTAATAGTAATTCTAGTATTTGAGGATTAGGGTTCGATTTACTAGCAATCATTAATGGAGTCATGCCTTCGCAATCTTTAGAATGAATATTTGAACCATGTTTTAATAATAAGTCTATTATTTTAGGATTAGGATTATACCCACTAGCAAACATCAATGGCATACGAGTACATATATCTATGGCATGAATATTTGCACCGTGATTTAATAGTAATTCTATTACTTTAGGATTGGGATTATACCCACTAGCAATCATTAATGGAGTAGTATCTAAGTTATTTTTAGCATGAATATTAGCACCATTACTTAATAATACTTCTATGACTTTAGGGTTGGGGTTATCTCTACTAGCCCACATTAATGATGTTGTACCATATTCATTTCTATGAATATCAGCCCCATTTTTTAACGCTGTTTCAACCTGTTGTAATGTGATAGTTTTTGCATTCTTCTTATTTATAAACAACTTTTCCGCATAAGCGTTACTGATTGTAAATCCCAATATCGCCAATATCAATAATAATTTTTTCATATGCCTAATCTTTCCTTAACCCATAACGAATCCATAATATTATAACCATTATACCAACCTTAAAAAACAATGTCAAATAAACAAAACAAAAAACAGACTCTTATAAATATAAGAATCTGTTTTCTTTCAAGGATGTAATACAAAAGGATGTACTAGCCTTGACGAGCTTTAAAACGAGGGTTACGTTTGTTAATTACGTAAGTACGACCACGGCGACGAACGATACGACAGCCACGCTCACGTAATTTAGCTGATTTTAAAGAATTACGAATTTTCATAATAATGTCCTTACTTTCATCAATTAAATAATTTAAACTTGAGAAGATCATACTACAGAATCTTAACAATTGCAAGGAGTTTTTTATTTATTTTTTATATGCTATAAAATTTGCTGATAAAAATTCGCAGATATCTTCAAAACATTAAGATATAAACCACTGGTAAAGCATTAATAATAAATAAATAAATAAAATAATAGACAAAATTATTTTATTTGTGTTATAATGAATCTCAATCTAATCTTTTATATTGTTTTAAAGATAATAAGGAACTAATAAATGAACTTAAAATATATCAAAATATCTGTATATATTATGTCCGCCTTGCTTGCTTTAGGTATTCCTATCTTAATCATAGGCATGGTAAGATCCACACACGCACCCGCACATCACAGTACGGAAAATTCTCAAGTTGTGCAAAGTAATATCCTTTCGCCGAATGTTACCAACTTGGAAAAATTCGGCAATGTGGAAATTCAAGCAGGCGAGAATTTTCACTGCGATAAGCCACAAGTCCAAAGGAAATTAGTATTATTATATTGTGTAAATAGTATCACTCACAAACAGAAAATAATATCAATTGATTTATATACGGGTACAACTTTAGGTACTATTACCTATTAAAGTATCCACTTAAAAGGAGATCTTTCACATGGAATTTAAAAGCGATAACACATCGGCGGTTGTGCCTGAAATATTTACGTATCTAGCTGAAATCAATACAGGATACACAAACCCCTACGGCGAAGACGAAATCTCGAAATTAGCACGAGAGAAAATCGCTAACTATTTTGATCTAAAGGCCGATGATATCACCGTGTATTTTGTATCCACAGGCACGGCAGCGAATTCCATTTCTCTAACCGCCATGGCAAGACAATGGCAACGCATATTGTGTACAGATAATGCCCACGTTACCAATGATGAATGTAACACTCCCCAGGTGTTCGCTGGTGGTATGGAACTGGAAAGCATTATCAGTAAAAACGCAAAATTTGATATTAATGATCTCAAAAATCGCCTTAAAAAGGTCGCTCATGGCTATCATGTTTCGCAAGTAAAAGCCATTACCGTTACCCAACCTACCGAGCTGGGAACTGTATATTCCATTGATGAACTTAAAGAAATCTTTAACTTGGCAAAAGAACACAATCTTAAAACCCATATGGACGGTGCAAGATTCTTTAATGCTATCCAAAACCTAAATTGTAAACCTGCCGACATCACTCACAAAATCGGCTTGGATGTTCTAAGCTTGGGAGCTACAAAAAATGGGGCAATGTCTGCCGAGGCAATTGTGGTCTTTAATCAAGAGTTAAATGAACACATGCAGGTTATCTGCAAATCCACCGCTCAAACATCTTCTAAAATGCGATACCTATCAGCACAATGGATTCCCATTCTCGATAACATCATGCAAAAAAACGCCGAAAATTCCAACAACTTAGCAGAAAAACTAACCAAAGGCTTAAGCAACCTAGGAATAAAATTCCTCACAAAAACAATCACCAACCAAGTATTCCCCATCCTACCCCACAAAGTCCACAAAGCACTCACAGAATCCCCCGCCAACTTTTACGACTGGTCCGAAGAACAAAACGGCACATGTATCCGCCTAGTAACATCATGGACAACCACAGAACAAGAAGTTAATAACCTGATCTCTATTGTAAAAGATAATATGTAAAAGGGGCGTGAAAAAGCACTTATTATATAGTATCTATCATATATTATACCTTATAAAGCCAAAAGAATAGATATAGAAAACGGTTGGTTTTATCTTGATCTCAATCTATTTAACTGTTTTTTTACATATATTATGGTATTCTATTAAGAATATACAGGCAACTAGACGCCATTACCCCTATGCTTTCCTTAAGGTACTATACAATTATGAATAATATGAACAATATAAGTGAAAATGAAGTGAAAAATTGGTTAGATAATAATCTGGATTTTTTTGAGAAGAATCCTGATATTTTGGCAAAAATCAGTTATCCGAAAGAAGTTAATGAGAAAAAAGTCATTGATTTACGTCATTTTAAGATATTATCAATGGAAGAAGAGATTCAAAAATATAAAGAAACATTAAACACTTACAATCAGATATCATATGATAATCTTTCCATTCAAGTTAATTCGCAAGAGGCGGTTATATGTGCGTTAACGTCGCCGAGTTTGGAGTATTTAATTAATGTTTTAAAAAAAGAATGGTGTAGTATTTTAAAGGTGGATTATATTAATGTCTTAATTGAACCGCCACATATTAAACTAGGCGAGCCTTATGCTTTGTTGGCTCAACGTGCAGGAATTCAGCTGATTGAACATGAAAGTACCGATACTTTACTTGATGAGCATGATTATATTTTAACTCCTGATGTTTTCCAAGCAAATTTCTTATTTGGTGATGAGCATGGAAAACATGTCCATTCGTGTGCTTTAGGGCGTATTAATCTTGATGGCATATGGAAAAATGGCATTATCGCATTCGGAAGTACAGATTCCGAGACATTTAGCGAAGATTTAGGAACGGAATCCTTTGAATTTCTTGTAAAAATCGTGGAAGTGTGTTTGAACAAATGGCTATCAATATAGATAATACAATCTTACAACCAGAATTAGCCAACTATGTGGCGAAATGGTGTCGATACTTAGATGATGAAAAAGGCTACTCGACCCATACTCTTGAAGCTTATGCACGTGATATTAACATCTTTTTTGAGTTTCTAGTAGAACATCTAGGATATAGTACGGGTTTGGAAGATCTTAGAACGCTAGAAGCTATGGATTTTAGATCTTACTTAGCAAAAAGACATCAAGCAGGCGTAAAACATTCATCTATCTCTCGTAATTTATCTACAGTTCGTAGTTTTTTCAAATATATGAAACAACAAGCAGGGCTTGATAATCCTGCCATAGGGATTGTTAAATCTCCTAAAATTCCTCAATCGATTCCCAAGGCTTTGACCCAAGAAGAAACCATGACAACCCTAAAAACCATTGAAAGTATATCAACAAGTAAATGGCACGAATCACACAAAACCACTTGGATCTCATATCGTGATAAGGCTTTGTTATTATTACTTTATGGCGGTGGTTTGCGTATTAGTGAGGCCTTAAATTTAAACATCAAAGAAAAGCCAACAAAAGAAGTTATGACAATTCTTGGTAAGGGTAATAAAGAACGCCGAGTTCCGATCTTACCTGCGATTATAAAAAATATTAATCTTTATTTGGAAAACTGTCCTTTTCCTTTAAATGATCATGATCCGTTATTTGTTGGGGCAAGGGGGAAGAGATTATCCCCTAGAGTTGTTCAACGTCAGATTGCACGCTTAAGGAATCAATTGGGATTACCTGAAAGCGTAACTCCCCACGCTTTTCGCCATACTTTCGCCACCCATTTACTATCAAACGGCACAGATCTTAGAACAATCCAAGAATTACTAGGACACGAAAGCCTATCAACAACCCAACGCTATACCAACGCCGACGCCACTCTCTTACTAAAAGAACACATGAAAGCACATCCACGAGATAACTTAAAAGATTAAATAAAGTAAAAAATAGAATAAACTCTTGTATTTGCAATATGTTTAGTTTATAGTGTAAGCAAGACAAAATAAATATCTCTACCGATTCTTTTTTTTATAACTAGGTAATATGAATATTTATTGTCATTTTATTTATCACTATTGTACAATTTAGGAGGTCTTTTATGGCTAGTAAACAATATTTAACAACAGATGAAGCTATAGAATATATTTACGTTTCAAACGAAGCTAAAGCTAATCGTCCCTTTGGTAGACTTGTAGCATTGGGTATATTAGCTGGTATCTTCATTGGTGTAGCTGGTATGTTCTACACTTTAATTACAACTGCTACTCCTGATGTGGCTTTTGGTCCTAAAAAGATGTTAGCGTCTATCGGTTTTGCTACTGGTTTCGTGGTAGTTATCGTTTTAGGTACTGATCTATTTACAAGTAACACTTTAACTTTCTTTAACTTTCTGATGAAAAAAGAAAAGTTTAGTACTGTATTTAAAAACTGGGTTATGATTTACATTGCAAACCTAGTAGGTTCATTACTGTTGGCGATATTCTTAATTATTGGCGGAACAAAATTAGTTGATCATGGTCAGTTCGGAGCAAACTTTATGCACGTTGCCGATGCTAAAATGAATCATACATTTATTCAAGCGGTATTCTTAGGTTTTATTGCTAACTTTCTAGTATGTTTAGCTTACATTGCGTCAATTTTCGCCACATCAATTCAAGGTAAGATCTTTGCTTTATTACTACCTATTATGGCTTTCGTAGCTTGTGGGTTTGAGCATAGTATCGCCAATCAGTTCCTATTACCGATTGGTTATTACATTCATGAATATTCTGATCAGTCATATTGGGATATGATCGGCAAAGTTCCTGCAGATTATCCACATATTACTTTATCGAATCTCTTCATGCAAAATTTAATTCCTGCGACTATTGGTAATACTTTAGCTGGTATCGCTTGGGGTTTCTTCCTTAAGTATGGTTTTGTTACTAAGAAGTAAATTATTATTTTCTACTAGTAGAAAATCCATAATAAAAAAATCACTTGCTTAATAATTTTAAGTAAGTGATTTTTTATCTTTAAATTAGGATAATAATGTGATATTATCTAGATAATAAAATTATTCTTTCATTTCATAAGGGGTGTGAAAAATGACTGATCAACAGCAGGAAAATAATCATGAATATCAAGTATTGGCGAGAAAATATCGTCCGTCGACATTTCATGATTTAATTGGTCAAGATGCTTTAGTGCGTACCCTATCAAATGCCATAGATACAGGACGTTTGGTGCATTCTTTCATGCTTACAGGAATCCGTGGTGTGGGGAAAACCACCACCGCAAGATTAATTGCGAAATCCTTAAATTGTATCGGCGAAGACGGTAAGGGCAAAATTACCATAGATCCTTGCGGTGTCTGTGAACATTGTACATCCATATCAAAAGGACAGAATGTGGATGTTTTAGAGATCGACGCCGCATCCAATACAGGGATCGATAACATCAGAAGTATTTTAGATGACACAAGTTATTCCACAGCGTCGGCACGTTTTAAAATATATGTGATCGATGAGGTTCACATGTTATCCACATCATCTTTTAACGCTCTCCTTAAGACCTTAGAAGAACCGCCCGCACACGTGAAATTTATCTTGGCTACTACAGATATTCAAAAAGTACCCGTAACAGTTTTAAGCCGTTGCCAGTGCTTTGATTTACGCCGTATAGAAGTTCCAACTCTAAAAAAACACTTCGAAAGTATCTTGCAAAAGGAAGATATCCCCTTTGAAGAACAAGCAATCAACATGATCGCCCAATCTTCTGACGGATCTGTACGTGATGGCTTATCTTTACTGGATCAGGCCATATCCTATGGAGCTAATAATGTTACTGAAGAAGTGGTTATGAATATGCTCGGGGCCATCGATCGTCGAATCATTATAGAAATATTTAAAAAGCTTAGTTCTGGCGAGATCTCGCAAGTGCTAGAAATGGTAAATGCCCAATACGCTCAAGGTATTTCGCCAATTGTAGTGATTCGAGATCTTTTAATTGTCATTCATTGGCTGACTAAAATTAAAGTCTCGCCACAGCTTGCAGGAGAAAATATCCCCAGTGGTATGGATCTGGAAAAGGGGCAAGAAATATCCAATAAAATCAACATTGCCGAGCTTGCAAGATTATGGCAAATGTTACTTAAATCCTTACAGGATGTAAATTCTGCACCCAACCAATTACAAGCTTTAGAAATGGCTTTGATTACAATATCTTACGCTTCAACTCTTCCCACATCAGAACAGTTGGCAAAAATGATCCAAGTGAAACAAGGAGACACTAAAAAGGGGGAGTAGTAGTGCCAACCGTATCTAGTTTTCACGAACTGATAGAGTTGGCACGCCTTAAGAAAGAATCCATATTGCGTACTAATATGGAGCGTTTCATTCATGTAATCGAATTTAAAAATGGATATTTTAAATATCGTTTAGCAACCAATGCCCCCAACGGCTTGCAAACATCCATAGCCCTATTTTTACAAGAACAAACCTTTAAAAAGTGGGAAATCTCTCTCTCAAGCGATCCCAGCTTAGGGGATTTAACCATAAAGCAACAAGAACAAAAGATCTTAGCCGATCAACTGGAAGACATCTCAAAAGATCCGAAAATTAAAAATATATTGGATGGCTTATCCAACAGTCGCTTTATTGGAATCATCTCCGAAGAAGACTTACAAAAGGAACTTGTAGAAAGTGAAAAATAACAATTATGCTTAATAAAATTATCAGAAATATCTATTGTAGACTTCTTGTGATGTCTCGTTATAAAAGTGCGTCCATTTGGCTTTTTCTTCTGGCCTTTGTCGAATCCTTTATTTTTCCCATACCGCCCGATGTTATGCTTATTCCCATGTGCTTAGCAAAAAATAAGAAAGCAATTTACTATTCTCTCTTATGTACATTTGCGTCAGCTGTGGGCGGAATTATCGGTTATGTGATCGGCATGTACTTATGGCACACTGTCGGCGGATACATCGTGAATTTATATCATCTAGCCCCCTACATGGAAAAACTTAAGGGATTATACGCCCATTGGGGAATCCTTTTACTGCTCCTAGCAGGATTCACCCCCATTCCCTACAAAGTATTTACCATATTTTCGGGTCTTATGGGAATGTCTTTCCCTTTATTTTTTATTATATCCTTTTTCTCTCGTGGCTTAAGATTCGTTCTTATCGGCTTGATCTTCTACTTCTTCGGTAAAAAAGCCAAACATATAATCCACAAATATCTCGTAAAACTAACAGTAATTTTTTCCCTGTTAATCATCGTTGCATTCATAATCTACGAAATCCTAAAGTAAAAGGGCTATTCTCATTCCTAATTCTTATATGACAACAGCATTTTAGTACTGATAGTTCCCAACTGGGTGGGGAATTCTTTTGCAAGACTGGCAGTTAGTTCGTCGTTAGTGGGATTATCGAGTTTTAGGATATCTATGAGAGATCTTTTTACTATGAGATCGGTAATTGCTAACGTATCAAAATTTCGCATGGCAGAAAGTTCGAACCAGTTTAAGGACCAATTGCCTATGCCTTTGATATTTAGTAATTGTTCCCTATAATCTGGAATAGCTTTCACTTGAGCGAAGGTGTTAATTTTCTCTAAAAATATGGCGATATTTATGATATATTGGAATCTTTTCTTATTGAATCCATTATCGTAATTTTCTATTTTTTCGTAGGAATTTAAAAACTCGCTTGGTTCAGGAAATATTCTAAAGCATTGATTATTCGAATCACAATGATCCGAGCCGAATTTCTCTAAAAAGAGAGATTTCATTTTACTTGCCACCGCTTGCGAAACCTGTTGACCGAAAATAATATGGACTAATCCCTCAAAAGGTGAAGCACATCCTGTAGTTTTTGCAGTGGAATACTTAGTGAATTTTTCGTTGTTGATTTTATCAATATACTTTTGCTTTAAAGGTGGTTCATCCAAGCCAAATAAGGCGAGAACTATGGGATCATTACTATTGGATTTCAATTGACTATTTAAAGTAATTAATTCTAACTTACCATTTAACAGGATGTAACGTTGCAATAAGTTATCATCTAACTTATAACATTTATTTGTATTATTAACCGTTAACCTACTGGCTATTAGATCAAATATTTCTTTTTTTGATAACATATTCTTACTCATTAATTTTTCTCATTAATTCTTCTCATTAATTCTTATTCGTTCATGATATGACTAAATAAATCATCAAAAAACTCTTGACCTGCTTTTTTTCTGATGATTTGAGCTAGGGAAATACCCAGATTGCTAGCGTCCTGATCATTAAAATCACATGTGCCTTGTTCCTTATAAATGATAGATCCGTCAACCGACAAAATGGCTACGATTAAATGTAGTTTATCATCTATCTTATGGGAATAGGCAGAAATGGGCGTACGGCAAGAGCCATCAATTTCCCTTAAAAAAGCACGTTCGCCAAGCATACGAGTAAAGACATCTTGATTATTGATCTTTGCTAATAAGCTTGAGATTTCCCTATCTTCTTTTCTATGTGCTATGCCGATGATACCTTGGGCAGGAGCAGGAATCATCTCATCTATGGGGATCTTTACGGCGTTTACTTCCTTAAATATATCCAATCTGTTTAAGCCTGCACATGCAAGAATGGTAGCATCGGCGATACCGTCATTTAACTTCTGCAAGCGTGTTTGCACATTCCCCCTAAAAGGTACAATCTTTAAATGGGGATATTTAGAACCAATAAATGACGCACGTCTTAAGGAGCTAGTACCTACTATCCCACCTTTAGGCATATGAGATAATGATTGATATTTTAAGGATAAAAAGGCGTCATTTTCCAACTCTCGAGCGAGAACGGTTTCTATTACTAAGCCATTTTCCAAAACCGTCGGAACATCTTTCATGGAATGGACAGCAAGATCAATATGACCGTTTAACTGTGCTACATCTATGGTTTTTGTGAATAATCCCTTACCGCCGATTTGTGCTAAAGGTTTATTTTGAATGTCATCCCCTGTGGTTGACATGGCTACTATTTCAAAGGTATAATTTAGAGATTCTTTTTGTGAAATTTCTTCTAATTTTCCCTTAACTTCGCTGGCTTGCTTGAGTGCTAAAGGACTTTTTCTTGTACCAATTTTGATCTTCTTCATAAATTTTAATTTACACCTTTAGATAAATAATATATAATATGTGATATTATAATAAAATCAAGAAAAATGCAAGAGTTTATATAAATTTTTCTTAATAAAAGTAACTACGAGAGAGAGCAAAGTAGATATAATGAAAGTCTTAGGAATAGAAACAAGTTGCGATGAAACATCCGCAAGTATCGTACAAGATATAAATGATGTGGATCAACGAATCATATCACATCGTATTTTTTCCCAATTGGAAGAACATAAACCCTATAGTGGGGTAGTGCCTGAAATTGCTGCAAGATCCCATTTGGATAAAATCGAAAGCATAATACAAGGAACTCTCGACGATGCTCATATGGATCTTGATGAACTGGACGCCATATCCGTAACCGCAGGCCCTGGCTTGATCGGTGGAGTTATCGTCGGATTAATGACAGCGAAGGCCTTAAGTGCAAGCCGAAAGATTCCATTGATATGCGTCAATCACTTGGAAGGCCACGCTCTCACCGCAAGGCTAGCCCATGAAAATGTAGCCTTTCCTTATTTGTTACTACTCATATCAGGCGGCCACTGTCAATATTTATGCGTAGAAGAAGTGGGAAAATATAAGCTTTTAGGCTCAACCATAGATGACGCCTTAGGAGAAGCATTCGATAAAACCGCTAAAATGCTCGGTCTAGGATATCCTGGTGGCGTGATAGTCGAAGAATTGGCAAACCATGGCGATAAACACCGCTTTACATTCCCCACTCCCTTAAAAGGGCGTAAGAATTGCGATTTTTCTTTCTCTGGACTAAAAACCGCCGTTCGTCGTGAATTGGAAAAAATCGGCTTCGATAAGGTGAGTGATCAAGATATTAAAGATGTTTGTGCGTCCTTTCAATATACCGTACAATTAATCATTAAAGATCGTACTAAACATGCGGTGAAAATGTTCAAAGATCTTTACCCCCATGGGGAAAATCTCGTTGTAGGTGGCGGTGTTGGAGCTAATCAGGCCATTAGATCAACACTGGAGGAAATAGCAAAAAAGAATCAGCTACATCTTTACTATCCGCCCATAAAGTTATGTACAGATAATGGGGCGATGATAGCATGGGCAGGCTTGGAAAATTTCAAAAAAGGGAATGTATCAGCTCTTGATTTTTCCCCAAAACCACGTTGGAGTTTAGAATCTTTAAATAAATAAAACAAACAAGAAATATATTGACTTAGATAAGAGTTAGTGATAATATCATATAACTTACCTATTTTAATATTAAAAAGAAAGACTTACTTAACATGAAATTGAAAAGTATTGCAATTGTTTTTATATCTATTTTTATGATATCAATGATAACTATTCCTATTAATACTTACGCTCGTAGTAGCTTTAGAATGTCCCGCGGTATGAGTAATTTCAGACCTAGCTCATCGTCTATCCCAAGATCAAACTTCAGACCAAGCACAAATAAAAGCTTTTTTAGTAATTCACATAGCACTTCTCCCCGTAATATGAGAAGAACAACCACCACAACCACAAGAAGAGGAAGCTCTCGTGGCGGATTCTTCGGCAGAAGACATTCTTACGGTTATGGAATCATGCACGGTCTTTTAGGTGGCTATATCTTAAGCTCGCTATTTCATCATGGCGGTGGTTATGGTGATGGCTACGGTGCAGGCGGTAACTACGGTGGTGCAGGCGGTAGCGGTGGCATTGGCTTGTTTGATATTATCTTACTGCTTCTTGTTATCTATTTAATATACAGATTCAGCTTTAGAAAGAAAAAAAATAAACATCGCAATAACAACAACGGCCATGGCAGTATCTTCGGTAGCGGTAGCTCCGACTACGACGATGAAGAAGAAATTACCACAACCACAGTCACAGAAGAATACACCGACCCCACCCACCCCACCGTAGGCGATCCCAACCTATGTAACACTTGCGATTATAAAGATGTCAGTGATAACGAATACGCCCAATACTGCGGCCAATGCGAAAACAACCCCAACTTCATCCCCTGCACCTCCTGCGAAAACTTCAACGTCCCCAACAACAAATTCTGCCCCCAATGCGACTACAACTTCCACCTATCAAAACTCAACTAAACTACAAAACGCAATAAAGCAATATCGCATGGATATTGCTTTATTTTATATGTATGGTGGGGAGAATAGGATTCGAACCTATGTAGGCGTAGCCAATGGATTTACAGTCCACCCCTTTTAACCACTCAGGCATCTCCCCATAAAGGATACGCTTTATAATATATAATATGGGATATGATAATGCAAGGGATTTTTTGTTTTTGTTGGGGGTTGTGTGTGTAAGTATTTGTATGGTTTGTATTATATGAGTTTTTGTAGGAAAAGATTCATTATGGTTTGTCCGAGGTTTTTGTAGTCTTTTATGGAGATGCTATTTTTGTATATGCTTTGGATATCGAAGCCCATGCCGATGGCTAGGAGTTCGACGGATTTATCGTTGTTGATTGTTTCTATTGTTTTTGTTAGGTGTTCGAGTAGGTAATTTTTATGGTTATATGTTTGGGTTATGTCGTCGGCGGGGGTGCCGTCGGATATTACTAGGAGGATTTTGCGTTGTTCTGATCTTTGTGATAGGCGAGAGTAAGCCCATTCTAGGGCTTCGCCGTCGATGTTTTCTTTTAGTATGCTACGTTTTAACATCATCGCCATACTATTTTTTGTTAGCTTATACTTTTTGTTTGCAGGTTTATATATAATATGTAACAGATCATTTAAACGACCTGCATTATTGCTTTGTTGTAATTTATGGGGATTGCGTTTAAGGTGCTGTTGCCAATCCTTAAAGCTGAAGCCACCTTGCCAATTTCTTGTTGTGAATCCTAATATTTCGCATGATATATTACATCTTTCAAATACCTTAGCTAAAAGATCGCATGAGATACATGAAGTTGTTATGGCATTTCCCATTTGAGATCCTGAATTATCCACTAAAATGGTTACGGTTGTATCAATTTCTTCTCGTGTGCTTTCCTTGTAATAGACATTCGGAGCAAGGGGGGATGTGATTGCTTTATATAGTTTTTTTCTATCGAGAATTCCATGGGATAGATTATCACTACGAGCAGTATATTTTTTAGATTGTAATTTGCGTTGAAGTTTTAAGGCGAGTATATTTATATTGCTATTTGTGGTATTACTTAGTTCTGTATCGAGCTTTTTCCTTAAGTTTATGGCCTCTCCTTTAAAGGATTCGAGATTGATGGCCATGAGTTCTTTATCGTACTTTTTTGTATGAGCAAAGTACTTTTGGGATTCATGTAGGGATTCACCTTGGGATTCATATGTAGTATGATCATTGATCATTTCTCTACTTACTGGGGAATTTTCTTGATTATGTTCATGATCTTGTATATTTGTTTTGCTAGCGGAACTATTCTCTTGAGTGGGAGTATTATTTTGAGTGGGAGTATTATTTTGAAGAGTGTTCAAGGCGGTATTAGTGTTCTGTTGATCGCTTAAGTTATTATTATTGTCATCGTCAGTGAGATTGTTGGGAGATTGGCTGTCCATACTTAGGTTATTATCCTTGGTGTGCGAGTTTTCCCTAGAATTATGATTGTCATGAAGATTACGCTCTTTTATATGTATGGTAGTTAGTACACGAGATAGGAATTCTTTTTGCCTACATATGTATCCATAAAGATCGTCAAAGTCATAATCGTAGTTAATTTCATTACGTTCTTGGAACAAATTTTTGGGCAATTTAAAGTTTAAGATATTAAGAAAGTAATATAAAGTATCATCTTTTAAGGTTTTAGCGTATCCTTTGAGATTATTTTTTATTCCTAGCATATGTTTATGATCCCTATGAGCTAGGGCGATAATGCGGGCATTTTCTGCCGATTGTAAGAAATTCACTTGCCATTCGGATGTAGCTTGAGCTGATACTTGCTGAAAAATATCATCATCATGATAACGCTTATGAAATGAGAAAAAATCCGCAGTATATCGCAAAAGATCCCTATTGCTTTTATTTTCGAGATTCTTAGGGGATTTTAAGATCATGCTATTTTCTAGAATATTACTTTCTTCAAAATAACTAAATTCCATAGAATCCTCTTGAGAATTGGATAAAATATAAAAAATTTCTTTTGTTACTTTATGGAAGATATTATTAAAATTTGTGTCCATTGATAAATGTCAATCTTTTGTGGTTAATTGTTTCATTTAGTAAAATATTAAGTGAATATTTAAGAAGAAATGTCTTGTAGTTCTGTATTAAATACCCGTTGCCATAATTCATTAATTAAGGGAAATTCTTCGTTATCACAACGATTTAGAAATGATAGTTGGAATGATAGTTGCATATCCTTATTCATCAGTGTATAGATCTTGGCCCATGATATTAATGTCCTTGTGGAGCAGAATAAGGATAAGCTATTATTATTAAATGCTTCACGTGTGAGATTGGCGAATTCTACGATTTTAACGATAAAGTCCTTATCTTTTTTTGTTTTTATCTGTGGATTCTTATCAATTATAACATTTATTTCATGATCAGATGGCATAAATTTTAGTTTCGCAAGGATATTCCAGCGATCAAGTTGTGCTTGATTTAAAATTTGAGATCCATTATACAATCCAGTATTGTCGCCGAATCCGTTGGTGTTGGCGGTTGCAAATAGTCGGAAATGTTGGTGGGGTGTTATGATTTTATTTTGATCAAGCAAGGTAAATTGTCCATTTTCTTCGAGTAATCTTTGAATAACGAACATGATATCAGGCTTGCCTGCGTCATACTCATCAAAGATCAAAGCGGTAGGGGATTGCATGGCTAAAGGTAATAATCCTTGTTCGAATCTTGTAACTTGGTTGGCGTTTTCGTCGATTGTTAGGACATCTTTTCCTAAAAGATCAGAACGTTGGATGTGAGAATCTAGATTGATTCTTAAGCATCCCCAATTTAATCTTGCACATACTTGTTCTATGTGGCTAGATTTTCCTGTACCGTGTAATCCAGAGATCATTATACGAAGATTCGCAGAGAATCCTGCTAGGATTGACGTGGTAATTATGGGATCAAAATAGAAATTTTCATCTCTTTTTGGGGTATTTTCTTGGGGGGTTTGAAAGCCCATTACTGGGAAGTTAATATCTAGGTTGAATAATGCTTTACAGTCAATTTCTTTAGGTTTTAGAATCATTTATATTACCTTTGTATTTAGTTGAAAAGATTCGCCTTTACTATATTTTAAGAAAAAAGAACTAGGATTGAAAGATAAATTTTACAATATTTATAGATTTTTCATCTACCAGAATGATAATTGAAAGATAACAAGCTAATGAAAAAATATTTACTATCACAATATAGGCTTAAAATGTTGGTTGCTATTGCGATTTTTGCAATACTTCTGATCGCTTATTTATGGTACTCGAGTTCACAGGGAGAATCTGTGTCCGAGATGAATGAAACAATAGAGCAAGATTTACATTATGAAAATAATAGTAAAAAAGATGAGAGCGACGCTGCCGAACTGCCCAACATCCAAGTAAAAAATTCCGCAGACGTTTCGGGGCAGACCGATGATACTATTATCGATAACAAAGGTTTAAAGCCGTCAATCGATAGTAAACATGTTATTATCCCCAAAGATCCTGATGATGAATTAGCAGATGCAAATTTAACCAATGCCGAAGATAACGGCGGTTCGCTTGTAAGTGATAGCGATGAAGATAAAGACAATGAAAATAAAGGCATATGGGATACCGTAACATCTTGGTTTTCAAGTTCGAATACAGAAAAGAATAATACAGGCTCAAAAGGTGTAGATTCTAAGGTTGCCAAAAAGATTACCTATCCTTTTACAAGAAACGTTAAGGTTGTATCTGGTCAGTTACTCAATCAGATTCTCGCAACTCAAGGCTATACGAACAAGGAAGCCTATTACATAATCCAAGAACTGGACAGGCAAGGATATTCGCCAGTAAGTATCCACCCAGGGGATCAATTTACCTTCATCTATAACAAGCCAAAACCTAAAGATAGAGTAATCCCCGCAGTTGTAAAAGTTCGTATTAATTACAAAAAAGATGTGGTACTAAATTACACTCAACCAGCCGACATAGAACATATTTCCGCTGAAGAGTTAAAAAAGTTATTCGTGAGTAAAGTGGTTAACTATAAAAAACATACTCGTGTAGTTAAGGTTGAAGGTATCATTAAAACATCTCTGGATTCTGAAGCCATAGAAAATGGCATGAGCCACGGTATTTTATATAAGTTTAAGAATCTGTACGGTTGGAGTATTGATTTTAGACGTAATATCCACCCAGGCGATAAATTCCAAGTAATGTACAAACAAGATGTATACAGAAACGACACAACCACACGCAATAGTAAGATTTTATATGCAAATCTGAATATTAGCCACCATGATCATCCCCTATATTTCTTTACCTATTCAAGAGGTATGAGCGATTACTTTAACAGTTTAGGAATGAGTGCAAGACATACATTATTACGCCGTCCCGTACTTCATGCGTACATATCGTCTAAATTTTCCCCACGTCGCTATCATCCCATATTACATAAATGGGTACATCATACAGGCATAGATTATGCAGTGGCAAAAAATACCCCTATCTTTGCAGGTGGTAAAGGCGTTATCCAATTCCGTGGCTGGATTCGAGGATACGGTAACGTGATAATCATCCGCCACAACTCGGTATATACGACATACTACGCCCATATGGATCATTTCCAAGGTGGCTTACGTGTGGGAAGTCATGTGAGAAAAGGTCAAGTTATCGGCTTTGTAGGTATGACAGGATACGCCACAGGCTATCACGTCCATTACGAAATTAGAAAATACGGCCACCCCATAGACCCCCTAGGCCCACTTTCTCCCGCAGGCGAAAACCTTAGAAATCGAAGCCTACGTAAGTTTAAGCAAGACGTAGTAAAAATCAAGGCTCTATACCAAAAAGCCATAAAACCCTAATTAGGATTGGGAGAAATGGGCTAATATGTACCTTATCTTAGGGCTAGTGTAAGCATTTAGTACACGTCGCCCTAAGATAAGGCACATCTTATCCCATTTCTCCCAATCCTGCGGATCGTGATAAAGGGGCTAATCTGCACCTTAAACTAGGGTTAGTGTAAGCATTTAGTACACGTCGCCCTATTTACAAGCACATCTTATCCCATTTCTCCCAATCCTGCGGATCGTGATAAAGGGGCTAATCTGCACCTTAAACTAGGGTTAGTGTAGGTATTAAGTACACGTCGCCCTAAGATAAGGCACATCTTATCCCATTTCTCCCAATCCTGCGGATCGTGATAAATGAGCTAATATGTATGTGGGTTATGGTTATGAATTTACATTATATTTTAAGGGTGTGTATAATAAGTTAGTTGGTGTTTATAGTTTTATATTGTAATTGTATTGAAAGAATGGTATACTATGATTACATATATTAAATAAAAATGTTATTCTGAACAATGTTTTATGTAAAGGTTAAAACTTATGTCTTATATTAGTAATTTAAATTCATTATTGTCGAGCTATTCGAGTACGTCTGTATCGCCAAGAAAGAACAGATACAAAATATCTCAAGTTAAGTTTAAGCCGAAAGATTTAGGCGAAAGTCAAACGCAAAAACCCAATATTGAGCAAAATGTAGCTAAAACACAACAGGCTAAATCCCTAGTTCGTGTTAGTACAGGGCCGAAATATAATAGTAATGTGGCATCGGCTTTGCTTATGGCACAAGAACAGTTATCACAATTAAACAGCATTAAAGAAAATCAATCAGAAATTACGCTAGATCTTAATAAAAATAAGAAAGCTCAAGGGCAAGATCATGATCAAGAGCCAGATCAAACCCAGGCTCAAGCTCAAGGCGATTTATTTGATAATGATAAGGATCAGGATAACGCAGAATCTATCACATCATATAAGGATGTGGAAAAGAAAATTCATTCATCACTTGGGCTTAATAATTTTAGTTTTGCCAAGAGTTCTGTAAGTTATGCTCATAGTGCTTATAATAACACCACCAATAACAACATGCCAGAGACTAGTAATATCAATCCTGATGTGGCGAGCCATTACAATAACTTTCAATTTAAGAATCCTGTAGGGACTAGCAACGAGTATCCATTCCCTGATTCGCCACTTGGTGCGAGAACTCAATCCTATGTTGCAGGGCTATATACACAAACAGGGAATTTTTTAACCGCCAATTCACAAGGACGTTCCAATCCCATTAATAACAATTATATGAATGCCTCAAAGCTATAAATTAATTAAAAGAGCGGATTGTAAAGAATGTTATTAAATATAGATGTGGGCAATACTAACATTAAGCTTGCCATATATGACTTAAATAATATCCCAGTGGGGAGTTTTCGCTTAAGAACTTCCGAATTGCGAACCGCTGACGAATACTCCATGCAAATAAGTTATTTTCTTAAAACCTTAAATATGTCCTATGATCATATATCTAAAGTGGTTTTAAGTAGTGTTGTTCCTGCTTTAACTTCCATTTTAAAGTTATGGCATGAGAAATATTTAAGCAGTAAAAAATTTCTTATCGTTTCCCCTGATCTTAACTTAAATATCACCATAAAAACCGATACTCCCAAAGCCACAGGAGCAGACCTTATCGTCAATGCCGTAAGTGCATGGGAAAAATTCCAAGGCCCTACGATAATCCTAACATTAGGTACGGCTCTAACTATCGTAACCATAAACGGCAAGGGTGAATTCTTAGGGGGATCTATTACTACAGGCTTGGGAACGTCCTTTAATGCTTTAGTCTCTAAGGCGGCCCAACTGAAATCCATACCGCTTGAATATAACGATCACATCATCGGCTCAAACACGACTCACGCTTTACAATCTGGTATGGTTCTTGGCTATGTTTGTTTAATTGAAGGCATGGTTAATAAATTCAAACAAGAGTTAAATGAAGATAATATCGTAACTATCATAAATGGTGGGCAAGCCCCAATAGTTCTGCCTTATTTGACCATAGATAATGAATATATACCAGATCTCACAATGGACGGCTTATGCACCATAGCGAAACTTAATTTATAGGATAGGGGAGCGTATTATGAAAATATTACTGGGAATATGTGGCGGAATAGCTAGTTATAAATGTGTGGATCTTGTCTCACAACTTAGAAAGTGCGGACACGATATCCGTGTGGTAATGACGCATAACGCCAGCAAAATGGTTTCGCCCTTAGCTTTGGAAACCATTAGTAAAAATCATGTGCATATGAATATGTGGAATGAAGAAGAATATAGTAAGGTCGAACATATCGAACTTGCCACATGGGCGGATGTTTTCGTTGTAGCTCCTGCAAGTTATAATTTCATCGGTAAAGTTGCTAACGGAATTGCCGATGATTTCCTTACTACCATATTTTCGGCGACCACTTCCTTAAAGCTCATATGTCCAGCAATGAATACTAATATGTATTTAAATCCCATAAATCAAGATAATATGAAAAAGCTTACAAGTTACGACGTGAATTTTTTAGAACCTGAAAGTGGCATGCTTGCTTGCGGTGTAATGGGAATTGGACGATTGCCCAAGCATGAAACTATCATCAACGCCATAGAAAATCTTTATGAAGATACCAAGGGGAATAGCAATAAGCCCTTATTAGGTGTGAATCTTTTAATTACTGTTGGCGGTACGATAGAAAAGATTGATCCTGCCCGTTATATTACCAACGGTTCAAGCGGTAGAATGGGCATAGAAATTTCCCAAGAGGCCACTCGTTTGGGGGCAAATGTTACCGCTATTGTGGGGAATGTATCCGTTGATATTCCTGATGATCTTAAGGTTATCCGTGCTTATAGTGCCAAAGATATGCTAGCCGAAACCTTAAAATTCAACAAAAATGCCGATATTATTATCGGTTGTGCGGCCGTATCCGATTATCGAGTGGCCAACTATTCGGAAAGCAAAATCAAAAAGGACGAAAAGGTCGATAAAGTTTTTTTAGAACTTATTAAAAATCCCGATATAATCAAAACCTTAGCAAATGACAGATCCGCTAACAACAAACTTATAATCGGCTTTTCTGCCGAAAGTGATAACGGCATGGAAAACGCCAAAGGCAAACTACAACGAAAATCCCTAGACGCTATTGTCTTAAACGACACATCATATATCGGATCAGATAACAACAAGATAACTTTCATAACCCCAACCAATAGTAAATCCATGACCGAATGCAACAAAAAAGAAACTGCTCGCTTGATAGTTCAAGAGATTATAGATCTTCTTTAAGGGCTGTGAAAAAGCACTCATCTTGGCGTCCTTAAGCCATGCTCATGTAGTGGTGTATACACCACGCATGGCTTAAGGACGCTGGATGAGTACTTTTTCCCACTCCTTAGGTTTCCCACCCCTTAGGTTTCCCACCCCTTAGGTTTAGTATTCGTCATATAGGTTGTGATATTTTTTTGCTAGATCACAAGTATTAAAATATTACAATAACAGATATTAAGATATATTACTCTTATTCTGTAAAGCGTATTTTTTAGGGGCAAGATCGAATTCTTTTTTGAAGAGTTTGGAAAAGTATGAGATATCTTCGAATCCTGATTGAATGGCGATTTTTGAAATGCTCCATGTGGGGTGGCGTAGAATTAGGTTTCGGCTGTTGTAGAGTTTTATTTTGCTTTCCACATCTTTCGGCGGTAGTCCTACCATGCTGATGAAATGACGTAAAAAAGTGTTGTATGTTCTGCCGTTATCTTTGGCATATTGTTTTATGCTGATGTTATCTTGATTAATATCATCGCTTGCAAACTTGTATATTTTTAAGAGATTAAAAACATCGTCATTGATGTTATTATAATGATCCCTATGATAGACTTGTGTATCATTGGTTCTTGTGATTAAATAAAACAGTTGAGTAAATAGGCTTGTGATTAGAATGTTATTGTTTTCTTTTTCCTGATTCTGATTTTTATTTTGATCCTGATTGTTTTCACGTTCAATGGCGGTTTCCATTTCTAGCCAGCGGATAATTTCTTCGATTTTATTTAATACTTGTCCAGTTAAATGGATCTTTCTATTGTTTTTTACTAATAAATCTTGAAACTTAAGAATTAATGAGGCCAATGTGGTTTCTTGTATGCTCCAATAGTTGGCATAAAAGCCGATATTTATGATATTTAACTTATTTGTATTGGAAAATGAATGACGTTCCCCCGATTTAATATAAAAACACGAGCCAGGCAAAAGAAAATCGTACTCATTATTATGAAAATGAACGCCATGGCCTGAAAGCACAAGTAAAATCTCTTCGAACTCGTGAGTGTGTAAGTGGTATGCCCTGTGGTTTTTACGTCTGATAATATTGATTTGTTTTTCATCTTCATGATAAAATTTACGATCGGATTTATCTTTCTTTCTGATGTTTTTAAACATGCTCGGATTCCTTATATACGTAAGAGTTTTAAAAATGGGCTTAGCCATGCTTTAAAGTGCATATTAGACCATTTTTCACGCTCTTTTTTATTTTCTTGTATAAAAATAACATATCTTGATGTTTTTTGCAATAAAATATCTTGCTTTAATCTCTCATATGAGATATTATTTACTTGTTGGGATAAAAATTCAAAAAAATATTCCATGAAAAATATTGTAATTTCAATACTTAATTTCAGTACTTCATTTTAGTACTTAACTTTAAAGGATCTTAATTAATGTCAAAATATATATTAGTTGCAGGTGGAGCAGGTTACATTGGTAGTCATACTTGTAAAATGCTTTCGGAAAATGGTTTTACTCCTGTAGTTTACGATAATCTAAGCAGTGGCCACGAATATGCCACTAAATACGGCGAATTCGTAAAGGGCGATATCCACGATAGCGAACTTTTAGCAAAAACTTTCCAAAAATACAAACCTGTAGCGGTTGTTCATTTTGCGGCGTTTATTCAAGTGGGCGAATCTGTGGCGAATCCGTCAATGTATTATCATAATAATGTTGTCGGCACTTTGAATTTGCTAGACGCTATGATCAAAGCTGATGTGAAAAAAATTGTTTTCTCTTCAACCGCAGCAGTTTACGGCATACCGAAAAGTGTTCCTATCGATGAAGAACAATTAAAAGCTCCCATTAATCCTTACGGTGCGTCTAAATTGATGATGGAGCAGATCATGGATGATTATGACAATGCTTACGGCTTAAAATCTGTAAGATTAAGATACTTTAATGCGTCAGGTGCGTCAGATAGTGGCGATATTGGGGAAAATCACACTCCAGAGAGCCATTTAATTCCTGTGATTTTACGTGCAAGTATTAATAAATCTTCATTTAATCTTATGGGCGATGACTACAATACCCCTGACGGTACTTGCGTACGTGATTATATCCATGTGGATGATCTAGCTCAAGCACATCTTAAATCATTGGAATATCTAATAGGTGGTGGGGAAACTAACTACTTCAATTTAGGTACAGGGAATGGCTATTCTTGTAAAGAAGTTCTACAAATGGCGGAAAAAGTTGTCGGCAATAAAATCGATGTAATCATGGCCCCACGTCGTGCAGGAGATCCCGATCAGTTGGTAGCCTCTTCACAAAAAGCCCGTGATGTTATAGGTTTTAATCCTAAACGCTCTGATCTAGAAACTATCATTCAAACGGCTTACGATTGGCATATGAAGAAAAAGAACCTATAAAAGAGCGTGAAAAAGCACTCATTCATTGCCCTTAAGTCATACTCATGTATGGGTGTTATACACCACGCATGCCTTAAGAACAATGACTAAGTACTTTTTCCCACTCTTTGAGTTTAAGAAATAAAAAGCACTCATTCATAATAATAACAATAACAATAACATGTAAAACTAACAAGGAATATAACATGAAACAATTTGCACATAAAGCGAAAATTAGACACCACGAAAAGGAAGACGGTAGAGACCTATTTTTATTCGGTACAGAAGAGCATACTTTAAAACCAACCAACGATATGCCACCATTAACTACCAAGCCACAGCCTCATAAACGTTGGAATCCGTTTACTTCTGAATGGGTGGTATATTCTCCAAGTAGACAAGACCGCACATTTAATCCACCGAAAGAATACTGTCCACTATGTGCAGTGCCTGAAGACGGATATAAAGGCGAAGTACCATTCGCAAACTTCGAAGTGGCCGTGTTTGAGAATCGTTTCGCAGGATTGCATTTGGACGCTAAAAAGAATCTTCCCGATGATTTCGAATATTCGCCAGCCTTAGGAAGATGTGAAGTTGTAGTATATTCAAGCGATCACACAGGAAATCTCGGCAAAATGCCAAACTCTCGTCGTGAAACTCTAGTGGAAGCATGGATTCATAGATATAATGATCTATTATCAAGAGACCAAATCAAATTCGTTATGCCTTTTGAGAATCGTGGCGAGGCGGTAGGAGTAACCTTACCACATCCGCACGGTCAAATATATTCATTTGAGCATGTTCCAACTTACGTCCAAAACATGGCGAAAACATTCCGCACCGCTAATCTTATAGGCGATATTTTAAACAATCCTGAATTGGTTGTTGACGAGAGCGAACACTTCGCCCAAATCGTTCCGCCATTTGCACGCTTTCCTTTTGAAAGTTGGATAGTTCCCAAAAAACGCATGGCAGGATTATGGGAAATCCAACCAAGCCAAATCCCTGATTACGCCGAACTACTAGGAAGAGTTATCAGAAGATACGACGCAATTTTCGATGACACAATGCCTTATGTAATGCTTCAATATTCTTCTCCGAAAGGCGATGAAAAATCATTCTATTATAACGCTCAATTCTTACCGTTTAAAAGAGACGCTAATAAATTGAAGTTCTTAGCAGGATGTGAACAAGGTACAGGCGTATTCTTAGCTGATATTCTTCCTGAAGATGTTGCAAAACGTCTAAGAGAAGTATAAAGCACTCATTAGAGAGTATAAAATAACATGAAAGTAGTTTGATATACACATTGTATAATGTTAAACTACTTTCTATATTTCTAAACATATAACACTTAACAAACATCCAATACAAAAATACTAGGAGTATAAAATAATGATGAATTTTCAAGAACAATTTAAGAGTGATAAATGTATTCAAGTTTCCGCTCCAGGGCGTGCAAACTTGATCGGAGAGCATACGGATTATAATAATGGTTTTGTTTTCCCCTTTCCTTTAAAACATACTGTAAATCTTTCCATTCTACAGGATGATGATAATCCAGTAGGTAAAGATGCCATCTTAACCTTAGCGTCTACTATGTTCCCTGAAGAAGTAACAGAACGTAAAATTTTCGAAGAGAAAAAAAATCATTGGACAGATTACATCATTGGTAGTATCCAAGTGGTTGCCAAGAAATATGATTTACAAATCCCGTCATTAAAGATCATTGTAGATAGTAACGTGCCAACAGGAGCAGGGGTTTCTTCTTCGGCAGCGTTGGAAGTGGTAACCATTCGAGGTATCGTAAAATTATTGAATCTTACTGATATATCAGATGTGGATATTGCCATTCTAGCACGACAAGCAGAAAACGAATATGTGGGCATGCCTTGCGGTATCATGGATCAATTCGCCTCTTCTGTTGGTAAACAAAATTATGGCGTGTTCTTAGATTGTAAAACTCTTGATTATGTGAATGTCCATTTAAATGAAGATTACGAATGGCTAGTAATGAAATCAGGAATTACCCACGCTTTAGTAGACGGCGAATATGCAAAACGAGTAGCACAATGTGCAAGTGCTTGTAAAATGCTAAATGTGGAAAGCTTACGAGATCTAACAATGAAAGATCTTCCACGCATTGAAAAACTGCCAGAGCTAGAACAAAAAAGAGCCCGTCATATTGTAACTGAAAATTATCGAGTAATTAGTGCCGTAGACGCTTTGAAAAATGACGATATCCAAGCCCTATCCCAACTAATGCTAGCAAGCCATGAATCGCAAAAGGTAGATTATGAAATCACAATCCCAGAAACCGACGCAATGGTAAAAGACGCTATGAAATTCGGAGCTTTATCTGCTCGTCAAACAGGTGGAGGCTTTGGTGGTTCTTTGATCATTATCTTGAAAAAAGGCACACGAGATAAATGGTGGTCGCAAATGAGTAAGGCACATCCAACCGCCGAGCTTATTTAGAATCTGCTATGGCTCACAATTAGAATATTGAGTATTTTTTTTAACTCAATATTGTATACATCTCCTTTAGTTAAACCAAAATACTAACTAAAGGAGTAAATGTTTGAAATATAATGTTATTTTCTTTAAAGTATGGAGAGAAATCTTCATATTTTTAAGAATTATATGGGAAAATAGGTGCTTTTATTCATAAAAAGTACGAATTCTTCGGAAATATCCATAATTAAGGGGTCATATTGAGGTTAAATCTCTTATTTTTAGCTATAATTAAAATTAGTTATACGGAAATTTCCTAGTAAAAACATGATCTTATATTAATGATTAACCTAAAGGTTAATTGAAAGCGTTATATTTCTTGTGTAGCAAATAAAATTAACTTATTATTGTATGTAGGGTCAAGATGTATTTATTGAAGTTTTATAAAAGCTTGCTAAAATAAATCGCATAAAGAGATCAGTATATTATTATTAAAATATGGAGAAAATCAAAATGTCTAAAAAATTAAGTTTAGCATCACAAAGAGCTATAGAACGTGGCTATGATACAAAAAATGAAGATTATTTCATTCAATTCGAAGTTACAGATTTAAAAGGCGATTTTGCCTATGAAGAAGGGGTAATTAGACGTGATCCCACTGCTGTTATTATAGTTGATGGCGTATATCATTGTTGGTATACAAAAGGTACAGGGAAAACTGTAGGTTTTGGATCTACCAATAAGGCAGAAAAAGTATTCCCATGGGATCTTACAGAAGTATGGCACGGCACATCTAAAGACGGTATTACATGGAAAGAAGAAGGCGTAGCTATCGAACGTGGCGAAGAAGGGCGATACGATGATCGTGCTTGTTTCACTCCTGAAGTGTTAGCTCATGACGGTAAATATTATCTAGTTTATCAGACTGTGCAGTATCCTTATCTTAACCGCCAGTATGAAGATATTGCCATTGCTTATTCTGATAGTCCTTTCGGTCCGTGGACAAAGTCGGACGCTCCTATCGTACAAGCCTCTCGTGATGGCGAATGGGACGGCGAGGAAGATAATAGATTCTATGTTAAATCAAAAGGAAGTTTTGATAGTCATAAGGTTCATGATCCTTGCTTGATGTTCTTTAAAAATAAATTCTATTTATATTATAAAGGCGAAACCATGGGCGAAGAAATGAACTTCGGCGGACGTGAAATTAAACACGGTGTAGCAATTGCCGAAAATATTCTTGGACCATATGTGAAATCAGAACTAAACCCAATTTCAAATAGTGGGCATGAAGTAGCCGTATGGCATTATAATGGTGGTATCGGTGCGTTACTTACTACAGATGGACCAGAAAAAAATACCGTTCAATGGGCTAAAGACGGCGAAAACTTCGAGATTATGTCTCACATCAAAGGAGCACCTGAAGCTTTAGGTATCTTAAGAGATGAAAAAGAACATGATGCACCAGGTTTATCAGAATGGGGTATATGTCATAAATATGATGTAAGTTATAACTGGAATTATATTTGTCGCTACAAACTTAAACGCCAAAGATTGAGAGATCCTGGCATGTTTAAAAATAAAAATAAATAATTAAAGTGGTGTGAAAAAGAACTCATTCAATGTCCTTAAGCCATGCTTATGTAAACGTGTAAGTTGCAGGTCGCATATCTTAAGAACACTGTCTAAGCACTTTTTCATTCCCCTTTCATTAATATTAATTACAAATACTATTTAGGAGTATGAACAATGAAAAAGTATCAAATGTATGTGGGTGGTCAGTGGATTAATGCTAAAAACGGCAAAACCACACAGGTAATCAGTCCTTCAACCGAAGAAGTTTTAGCAGAAATTCAAGACGGCGACGAGCAAGACGCTCAACCAGCTCTTGCCATTGCTAAAAAAGCTCAACGAGAATGGTCGAAAACGCCCGCTAAAAAACGTGCAGATATTTTACGTAAATTAGCAAGTCTTATCAGAGAAGACAAACAGCGTCTAGCGGAATTGCTTGTGAGAGAACAAGGTAAACTTTTAAAAGTAGCATTTGGTGAAGTGGAAGCAACAAGCACATTTATCGAGTATGCTTGTGATTGGGCTAGACAAATGGACGGCGATATCGTTCAATCGGATAACGAAAACGAACAAATACACATTCACAAGATTCCTCGTGGTGTGGTTGTGGCAATTACAGCATGGAATTTCCCTTTGGCGTTGGCAGGAAGAAAGCTAGGGCCTGCTTTAGTGGCAGGGAATACTATCGTAATCAAACCAACTTCTGAAACTCCACTGGCTACTTTAGAACTAGGCTATTTAGCGGAAAAAGCAGGACTTCCTGCAGGTGTTCTGAATATTGTAACAGGTGGCGGATCTAACCTAGGTAATGCACTGGTTGAACATCCCTTAACAAATATGGTAACAATGACAGGTAGTACCCCAGTTGGTCAGGCGATTATTAGAGCGTCAGCTAACAATATGGCACATGTACAATTGGAATTAGGCGGTAAAGCTCCGTTTATCGTAATGGAAGATGCGGAATTGGAAAAAGCTGCTGAATCTGCTCTGCATGCTCGTTTCGATAACTGTGGTCAAGTATGTACTTGTAACGAACGCATGTATGTTCATAGTTCTATCTATGATAAATTCATGGAAATATTCATGAAAAAAGTTAAAGGCATTAAAGTTGGTAATCCAATGAATGCGGATTCGGATATGGGTCCTAAAGTCAATGCTAAAGAACTGGAACATATGGAAGAACTTGTGGCAACCGCTAAAAAAGACGGTGCAACCGTTGCTTGCGGTGGTAATCGTTTAACAGGCGGAGAATTTGAAAAAGGTTTCTGGTTCGAACCTACAATTCTAACAGACGTAACCCAATCAATGAACATCGTCCACGATGAATCATTCGGGCCGATCTTACCTGTGATTAAATTTGATACTTTCGAAGAAGTAATCCGCTATGCCAATGATAGTGATTACGGCTTATCAGTAATGATCTTCACTCAAAACATGCGATACATTAATGCTCTGGTTAGAGAACTAGAATCAGGCGAAATATATGTAAACCGTGGCCATGGCGAACAACACCAAGGTTTCCATAACGGCTATAAGCTAAGTGGTACAGGTGGCGAAGACGGTAAATACGGTTTCGAACAATACTTAGAAAAGAAAATCTTCTACGTTAATTACGACTAGGATTTTATCTAGCTTGGAGTTATATTCAAAATATGACTCTAAAGCTAGAATCTTATCTAAATTTAATATAAAAAAGCTCTCTAGAATAGTGATTTTTCATCTACTCTAGAGAGCTTTTTCATATTAATATCTCCCATAAATGAAAAGACTCGCTATCTATCATTTAAGGCCAACTATTTAGGCTTTAAATAATAGATAGCAAAGAATATATAAAGCGAGTGTTTTTATTTTAAGGAAGTCAAAGGATCAAGATATATAAAGGGTATGAAAAAGATCATAAAATATGTCTAACAAATTAGTAAAATATATAATTACCTTTAGTATAATAAGATTCTATAGAATCATTAAATCATACATAGTAAATTACTATATCTAAATTTTAAGAGAATAACAATAATATATATTCATAATGATTACATATGTATATCAAGAGCTTATACTTACTTATAATTTAATATATCGTAATGTAATTAAAAATATTGACAGGTATATTAATTTGTTTTATGATTAAGTATTATTATCATTCTACAAAAAATAGATTATAATAATAAATAAATAATAAATTAATATCAATAAAAGTTTAAGGAGTAATGAAAATGACATTACAAGATAGAACTGCACTACGATACGCCATAATTGTGGTTATCGGTGGACTAGTTTTCGGTTTAGATGCTGGTGTGATCGGTGGTGCGGTAAAATATATTAAAGCAGAATTTGACTTAACCCCCTTACAAGTGGGTACGGTGGTTGGTGCACCTGCCTTTGGTGCAAACTTCGCCTTACTATGTGTAGGGTGGATTGTGGCAACTTTAGGAAGAAAAAGAACATTATTGCTTATTGCGTTCTTTTATCTAGCCTCTTCAATCTTTTCAGCCTTTGCAACTAGCTATTACATGTTAGTATTTGGGCGTTTGCTTGCAGGATTAGCTTTCACATCATTGGGGATATCATCCATGTATATCGGCGAGGTAGCCCCTGCTAAAAACCGTGGTAAGTTCATGTCTTCAATGCAATTTATGATCGGAATTGGATTCTTTGTGGCTTATTTATTGGATTATCTAATTGTAGATTTACGTCCAGAAGATCCAGCTATGATCTCGAGTTCTTTCGTATTTTCCAATTCTCACATTTGGCGTTTCATGTTTGCTTCAACCATTATTCCATGTTTCTTATGGTTTATCTTCCTGTTCACAGTATCAGAAAGCCCACGTTGGTTAATTCAAAAGAAGCGTGAAGATGAAGCTCTTAAGGTTATCAAGAAAATCGAAAATCCCGACAATGTGCAATCTGTATTGGCGGAAATCCATGATAGTCTTGATAAAGTTACTAAATTGGGAATATTCGATCAATTAAGAGCATTATTTACCAAACGTATGAAGATTGTTCTAATCTTAGGATTCGGTTTGGCTATTACCCAAGCTTGTGCGGGTATGGGTGTGATATCTTATTACGCTCCGTCAATTTTCGAACAAATCGGCTTTAGTGAAACATCGGCTTTATTCCAAGCTACAATCGTTGGTTTACTAGGGATTGTAGGATCTGGTGTGGCGGTTATCGTGGTTGATAAATTCGGTCGTCGTCCTATCTATATTTTCGGTGCGGTTGTGATTTTAGTGGTTCATAGTACCATGTGGCTTAGTTTGAAAACTGAAACATATACCGTTACAGATGACGGAATCGCTAAAATGCAAATGATCAAAGGTAATGCCGATATGGATCTAACTCCATTGAAAAACGCCATTGGTACAGTATACAAATCAGATGTGGAATTTAAAACATTCTTAGAAAGTCAATACGATAAAAAGTATTTGAATCTAAATGAAAATAAATTCGTAAGTGCCTTTGTCCATTTTGCCATTAGTCCTACTATCATTGTGGGGGCCATATTCTTGTTTAAGTTTGCATTCTTCTTATCTGTAGGACCGCTAATGTGGGTTATATTCTCCGAAGTCATGCCGAATGCGGTGCGTTCAGTTTCCATTCCACTCTTTGGATTCGTAACAAGTGTACTAGCATGGGCAACTCAAAAATACTTCCCTTGGGAAGTGGCAACTCTTGGGATTTCAAATACATTCTTATTATATGCAATCCTAGCGGTAGTTTCATTGATCTTTATTTTCATCTTTGTTCCAGAAACAAAAAATAAAACCATTGAACAAATTGAACATGATCTAGTAAAAGAATAGGTTAATAATTTCCTAACTAATTCACTAGTAAAGTTTAAAACTCTAAACATCTAATATAATAGATGTTTAGAGTTTTTTTTTAGTTTCTTAAAAATTATTGCATTATGGGGAAAAATGTATTACAATCCATTATCTAAACAATTTAAGGAGAAATCAAATGATATTAAAAAGATATTTACGTTATGTATTTTTAGCTATAATTAGTGTTGCTATCTGTTCGTGTTCGTATTTGCCAAAACTTTCGAAAAAAAATGATGCGGATTCCGTAAAGAATCTTGTGGAATTAGTTTCAGCTCAAATATATGGAGTAGAACAAGATATGAAAGGGCATTACGTTACTAAGGTTTATGATAGAGAGCAAGCCCAAAAATATGGTAAAACCGTCGGAGCTGGTGGTGTTGCCACGGAAAAAGTTTATGTGAAAATTTCACAAGAAGAGGGGCTTGCAAGAGCCAACGCCATCATGAAAAATGCCACATTCGGATCAGGTTATACCTTTGATGATAAAAAGGGCGGTAGCTACGTTTTCGCCTTAACCGATGACGCGAAAATTGCAGCGGATACTCCTGATGGTTTAACTAAAGGCTATAACTTACAACCCTCTCATCAACAATTCGTTGATAATGCTAAACAAAATAAAGATGGTGGGGTTATTTATTATCAATGGAAAACTCCAAACGGAAACTCTGTACATTTAGTGGGTTTCTCAAAACGTACCCCAATACTACATTGGACAATTTGTACCGCTAAGATAAGTAACTAAAGTTAAGGATTTCTTACATTAAGTAAATTCTAAGATTAGTTAATGAATGAATTCACAAGTAAATTTAAATGCTCTAAGTATCTGATTATTAGATGTTTAGAGCTATTTTTTTGCCGAATTTTCTTCTATTTAGTGTTAAAAATTAAATTATAATTAAAAAACTATTGTATTATGGAAAAAAATGTAGTACAATCCATTATCAAAATAATATTTAATTCAAATGCTTTGAAATAACCTAAGGAAGAAACGTCATGAAATTACGCAATTATTTAATTATTGTATTAACTGTTATCATTCTAATATTAGCGATAACAGTCTTAATATCTATTCGTATTGCTGCTACGGATTCGCAAAAGGCTGATCATGATTCCCTAAAAGATGTTGTGGAAGTAATTTCAGCTCAAATCTATCAAGTGGAACAAGATATGAAAGGGCATTACGTTGACATCGTTTACGATCCAGACCAAGCCAAAAAATACGGTAAAAAGATCGGACCAAACGGTAATGGTTCAGATAGAGTTTATGTGAAAATTTCACAAGAAGAGGGTATAAAAAGAGCTAACGCCATTATGAAAAATGCCACATTCGGATCAGGTTATATCTTTAATGATAAAACAGGTAGCTACGCTTTCGCCTTAACCGATGATGTGAAAATTGCGGCCATCGCTCCTGATGGTTTAGCTAAAGGCTTTAACTTACAAAAATCTCACAAACAATTCGTTGATAATGCCATTAAAAATAAAAATGGTCAGGCTATTTATTATAGCTGGAAAGATCAAAACGGAACTTTTAAAAATTTAGTGGGTTACTCAAAACGTACTCCTGTGTTACATTGGACTATTTGTGCCTCTAAGCTTGTAACTCCAGTTAGTACCCTATTATATAGAGTGTTAATGGATAACTTAATCCTAATTATAGTTAATCTAATTTTAATTCTAGTTACTGTAATTTATATTATTCCGTCTATTTTCCTAGGTATGATCAAGAATATTAAAACAATTAATAACACCTTATACTCTTTAGTTAATCGTGAGCCTAATGTGGTTATTCCTGTTTATAAAGCAGGCACAGCCTTTGGATCTATGAGTGCAAGTTTAATGGACTTTAGAGATAAAATGAAAGAAAGTGATGCCAATAACATCAAAATTAAAGAAAACCAAAAACGTGCCGAAGAAGTTACGAAAAAACAACAGGTATATATTGCAGACTTTAAAAATAGTATCGGGACTATTTTATCTAAGGTGAATACAAATATTACTGATATTAATGAAAAATCTACCAGTTCAGGAGTGGGTATCGTTGCAAGTTTGGAATTCTCTCAATCTGTAAAAACACTCTCTACCGAGGCGTCAGAAGATTTATCACACATTTCAGCAGCTGCCGAACAGTTAAATGAATCTATTGTGGAAATTAGTGCGAGTATTAACCAAGGGGCAAAACGTAACTCTGTAAGTGTAACACAAGGGGAAAAAGCGGTGAATACCATTAATAACTTGGTTACATCTGTGGATAAAATTTCCGAAGTTGCTCAACTGATTAACGATATCGCCGATCAAACTAACTTGCTTGCTTTAAATGCAACCATTGAGGCCGCTCGTGCAGGTGAGGCTGGTAAAGGGTTTGCTGTGGTGGCGTCGGAAGTTAAGAATCTAGCAGCACAAACTGCCAAAGCTACCGAGAATATTACCACTCAAATCGATACAGTACAGAACGTAACAAAAGAGGCTACCGAGGCAGTGAACTTTGTCTTGGATGAGTTGGGATCGTCTGCCGATCGCTTTAACAGTGCAGCTGCGGCCATTGAAGAACAAGCGGTAACAATTGCCGATGTAACAAAGAATCTAGATGAGGCGAATAATAAATCATCTAAAATTACCAACAATATTACAACCATTGACGGTAAGTTAACTGATAACAATACTTTAGCCAAAGAAATGGAAACAAGCTCAAGTAATATCATGCACAGTACACAAAACTTAGAAAAAGAAATTAATGATTTCTTAGCAAAAGTTTCGGATCTGTAGTTATAATATAGATTTTCGCCCCCATTAAAAATCTTGTACGATATTTTTAATGACTGTGATAAGTGATTGTTAAAGTTAATAAAAAGAGAAGAGTAATTATATTTACTCTTCTCTTTTTTATTTTTTATAGTAATATAAAATATTTTTGTTTTACTATTGTTTTTTTTATGATATCATATTAAATGAATATAAAATAATTCATAGCTCATAGATAATATGTTATAGATAATATGGAATATAAAAACAGTATCAAGAACAACAAATAAAAAATTAGTATAAAGTTAAGTGGAATATAATAGGGATAGGGGTAAAGATTATGGCTGATAATTTAATCAAAGAAAGAACTAGTACATACGGTAAATTCTTAACAGGATCTTTGTTAAAGCATATTCTTGCCATGCTTTCATCATCGGCTTTGAGTATTTTAGCTTTGTCGGTGGTGCAGTTGGTGGATGTGTTATTTCTATCAAAACTTCACGACATTCATATTACCGCATCTATTGGTTACACAGGTACGCTGTTATTCTTCCTTTTCCCAGTAGCAGCGGGATTATCTACGGCGGCGGCGACCATAAGTGGGCATTTAATTGGCTTGAATCGTCCTAACAAATTTCGCCTTTATGCTACTAATATGATCATCCTAAGTGTGATACTTCTGGCTGTAGTTTTAATAGTTGGCTTTAGTATCCAGTCATTTTTCTACAAAATGCTCGGAGCGAATGGGATAACATATGATTATGCCATGTCCTACGGTTCTATTATGTTGGTTTTTGTCATATTTGCCAATCTCATTATGATTCTCAACGGTATCAGATCCGCAACGGGGGACGCTAAAGGGGTTCTATTTATTAATATTACCATGTCGGCAATCAATGCCATTTTAGATCCAATCTTCATCTTTTACTTACATCAAGGGGTAGACGGTGCAGCCTGGGCCTCGCTGATATCTGCATTAATTACCTTAGTTATAACCTTTTCCCAAGTTCATTTGAAATTAAAAATTATTGTGAAAACATCTAGAAAATGGTTCTTTATGGATGTGAAAAGATCACTAAAATACTTCTTTTCCACTGCTTTCACCATGGTTTCGCCGACTATTACATCCATGGTTGGTACTCATATTGCGTCAAAACACGGCACGGAAGTAATGTCATCAATGGCCATAATTAACAGAGTGATACCGCTGATATTCGGCTCGCTTGCCTTTGGGATCGGTGGAGCGATCAGCCCTATAATCTCGCAAAATTACGGAGCGAAAAATTATTCACGCTTGGTCGGTACTACCAAATGGGCGATCGTTATAACCATTATCTACGTGCTTATCATCTGGGCAGGTCTGTTATTGGGCGGAACTAATTTACTGATTCGTATATTCTCTTTGGAACATAACGAACTAACAAAACACATGTTTAACCAATATTTTAACTACTTAACCCCTTTATGGATCGTTTTAACCATATCTTTTTGTTTAAACGGTATATTTATAGCCTCTGGTCATCCATTATTAGCTACATTCTTTAACTTTTTCCGCATGGTAATTTATACCGCCCCTATGTCTTATGTTTTTGATATATATTTAAGTAAATTTTACTCTTTTGCTGGAGTAATGTCGCCCTTATATGCTCATGTATCAGGCGGATTGGTTAATGTACTTGTGGCAACTCCCGTATTCATATACATACTTCACAAAAAGATCAAACCCAAAATGATAAAAAATCAAGAGAATAAATAATTCTTGCAATATCTTAACATTTATGATAATATTTTCCTTAAATTATTGTTATATATTTGAAAGTATTTGAGTCATGCAAAGAATCATGGTTGATATGTCAGCTACAATTTTACATCATGGGCATGTTAGATTAATGAAAAAAGCTAAAGAGTTGGGTGGTACTGTGATTATTGCCCTATCTCGTGATGACGCTGTCGAAGGTTCTAAGGGATACACGCCAGAACTTACCTATGATCAACGAGCGGAAATCCTTTACGCCATAAGATATGTGGATGAAGTAGTGCCTACTGACTGGTTGGTCGACAATGATTTCCTAATTAAACACAACATTGATCTTCTAGTCCATGGAGATGATAATGTGAATGATGTGCCGAAAGATAAACTAAAAATTTTCCCACGTACTCAAGGGATTAGTAGCTCGTTGATTCGTCAAAGAGTGCTTAATACTATCGTCCAAATGAACACGAACAATAAACAAAATGATACCACTCAATTATTTGCTAAAACAATGATTGAGTTTATATCTAAAGAATTTAAACTGGATTAAGTTGGAGAAAATTTACGCATGATTGTTACTATTTACGCATTATTATCAGCTATCTTTCATCCCTTAAGAGATCTTGTCTTAAAGGGAAAAGAGCCACGTTATGATTTATATTTATTGGCGGTTGCAGGTTGGGTCCCCATTGCAGGAATTCAAACCCTTATAACTCAATCAAGTTGGCAAATGGCAGATTTGACATTTTATTACTGTATCCTAAGTGCATTTGGTAACTTATTGTATTATGCAGGGATTGCTTTTGCCTTGAAAAAGGGCGATATCTCGGTGTATTTTCCCATATTTAGATCATCGCCATTTTTGATTGCTTTTGTAAATTATATCTTGTGGGATACCACATACAAACCATACTTTTTAATTGGAATAGCCTTAATTATCTTCGGTGTAATCGTAATATATAACGGTTGGACAGTCATTAAAAAGGGATCATTTAGAAAGGAAAATAAATCCTCGATTCTCTTTGCTTTAATGGCTCTATTGGGATCTGTAATCTACTTCATCGCCGACGCTCGTGCCATGCAAGTACCAGCAGAAATCAAGCCTGCACCGTCAACATATTTGTTTTATAACCTATTATTCTGTACGTTGTTGTTTTTTATTATTGGCTTTGGAGCGTCTAAAAGCAAGTTGAGATACATACCGAATCTATTTATAATCTATAAAAAGAATGCCGTAAGACTGCTTACAGCCTCGATTACTGATTATATTTCTTACTTTTTAATTCTGCTAGCCGAAAGTATGAATGGCGATATGGTTCTTGTAAATAGTTTACGTTTGTGGGATATTCCCATATCTGTAATTTTAGCAAAATTTATTTTAAAAGAAAAAAATATCATGTCAAGATTAACCGCTACAGGATTCATTTTAGCAGGTAGTATCTTGGTAACCATTTACAAATAAAAATAAAGGTTTTTTATGAAAATTTTATCTGTTGCCTTTTTATCTTTATTCTATATGAGTATATTTATAAATAATTCATATGCTTATCTAGATCCTGGTACTGGAAGTATGTTACTTTCGGCTATCTTGGGAATTGTGGCAACGACTTTTTTCGTGCTAAAAAATACTTATTATAACATAAAATCCTTTGTTTTGGGTCTTTTTGGGCTAAAAGTAAAGCAAAAAAGCCGATATTCTATTGTTTTCTATTCGGAAGGTGGACAGTATTGGCATACTTTCAAGCCAATCATTGAAGAATTATCTCGCCGTAATGTAAAATGTGCTTATCTTAGCTCCGATGAGCAGGATTTAGGCTTAAAATTCTCTTCCGAGCTAGTGGAGAGCGTATATATAGGCACAGGCAATTCGGCATTTATCACTTTAAATATGCTCGAGGCCGATATTTTCGTCTCAACCACTCCGGGCTTGGATGTGTTACAGATTAAAAAATCCCGTGGCGTGAAACATTATACTTATATTTTTCATGCCTGTACAGATGTTGCCTTGTATAAGCTTTTTTCCTTTGATTGCTATGATAGTATCATGGTAAGTGGCGAACATCAAAGCATAAATTTACGTAAGTTGGAAAGCTTAAGAGATACTAAAAAGAAAGATATCTATAATGTAGGTGTTCCATATATGGATGAATTACAAGAAAGAATCAAGAATTACAAAGCTCCTGTTATAGCCAATGAGCAAACTAAGACCATTCTCATCGCTCCCACATGGGGAAATAATGGCTTGTTGAAAATGTTCGGCTCGAATTTCATAAAAAGTATACTAGAAACAGGGCATAAAGTTATTATTCGTCCTCATCCGCAGAGTTTTATTTCCGAATCCGAGATGATAGCGAGCATAAAAGATGATCTTAAATCCTTTGAAAATCTAGAATGGGATAACTCGGCTGATAATTTTCATGTCTTAATGAATAGCCATATAATGATCTCTGATATGTCTGGCGTGATTTTTGATTATGCTTTTGTTTTCCAAAAGCCTGTAATTACTATGAAATTTAAAGCCAATTGGGGCGGTACTGATGGCCACTTCTTAGGGAAAAATGCTTGGGAATTGGGCATATTAAATGACATGGGTCAGCAAATATCCTTAAAAGAAATAGATAATATCACGGATGTTATTTCCGACTTATTGGCTAATCAAAACTTTAAGGAAAACATCGCAAAATTACGTAATAAAAGTTTATATAATTACGGAAATGTGGCAAAGGTGGCCGCCGATACTTTAATGAAACTCTATGACGAACACCGCTCACAATAAAAGAACACAAGACAAAACACAGGAAAAAAGGAAATAACATGTTTTTATATTTATTATTAATCGCACCGCTAGAATTGATCATGGATTTAGTACTAAAAAAATCTTATATTGCCTTTTTATCTTACGGTGTGGCGATTATTATTTTAAGTCTTGTTGTGAATATTATCCTGTTGCCTTTGTATAATCTTGCCGAAGTGTGGCAGAATTCCGAACGTTCTATCCAAGCAAAAATGAAAAGCGAAGTGGATTTCGTAAAAGAGAACTTCATAAAACAAGAACGTATGATGATGATGAATTTTATTTATAAATTACACAAATATCATCCAATTATGGCCGTGCGTACAAGCTTTGGTTTTTTAATTCAAGTACCATTTTTCTTTTCTGCTTACCATTTGTTAAGCCATTATACTGCCTTAAATGGCGTGTCATTCATGATATTTAAGGATCTGGCAAAACCTGATAACTTGATATCTATTGCCAACTTCCATATAAATGTTATGCCCATATTAATGACAGTTATTAACATCGCCAGTGCTTATATCTACACAAAAAACCTCGGCAAAAAAGACAAGATCCAATTGTGGGTTCTCTCAATTTTATTTCTAGTATTATTATATAATTCCCCTGTGGCCTTGGTTTTATATTGGACTTTAAATAATATCTTCTCTTTAGGGAAAAATATCGTTTATAACATGCTGGATCAATACAGATCTAGAAAGCAAAATACACAAGGCAAAATATCTTCGCCAGTTAATACACAAGTCCATTTAAAAGGGAAAAAAGGCGAGAGATTGTTAGATTATATTAGTGAGAATTTTATTTACTCTAACCTTTTTCTAGCCATATCTTTTAGTCTGTTAGTGTTGTTTTTTGCTTTATCTTACACCATATTTACCGTAACTACGGCAACGCCTAAGTATGTATCCAATTACAATTCAATAATTTTGATATTATCCGTATTTTTTGTTTGTGGTTTGGGTCAGTTTCTTTTTAATTTTAAGAAAAATACAACTTGTATTGTTTTAGCGATTCTAAATTTTATTATTATCGTTCTATTATTCATTCATGTATATTTACTATTTTATGGAGTTGGGAATATCAACGCTTATCGCCGTGATATCTTAGGGATAGAACTAATATTTAATATTATCAATGGTCTATGGCTCGTGCGAGCTTATGGAATTATGGTTGATAAAGATAGTGTTCATAAAGATAATATACATAAAGATAATATACATAAAGAGAGTGTTCATAAATATTTTAGTTTGTTTTTGCTGTCGCTTTTATCATTATCAAGCATATTGTTTTGGTATTTTCCTTTTTCCCTAATGAGTAACGACAAAACCGCATTCGATTTACAACCTGATGCGGTAATGAATACCACTCTCCCCATTGCTGGAGTTATTGTTTTTATTTTATTGATGATTTACAACATCTTACCTAAAAAGATATTGAAGACCTTTAGCTTATTTTGTTTTGGCTTTCTATTTTCAGCTTTAGTATATGCCTTTGTATTTAAAGGAGATTACGGGTTAATGACAGGATTTGCCTTTAATGATACCAATAAATTATTCGCAAAAATCACTATATTAAAAGACATCCTATTACTTTCAGGATTCTTTTTGCTGGCCTTAATTATTGCGAGATCAAAATATTTAACATCCTTAAAAACTGTAGTGGCTTTGCTTTTTATTGTATCAGTGGGAGCGGGATTATATTACAAAGTGAACATAACAAACTTTAATAAACTTCGCACTGTAAAGAATAATATGGTAATATCTAAGAATCTAATGGGATCGCCGTCCATGAATACCACAAGTTTTTCCAAAGATAAGAAGAACGTTGTTGTATTTATGACAGATGGTTTTACTAACGAATTTGTATCTCAAATGATCAAAGAAGATTTTAATTATCTAAATAGCTATACAGGATTTACCTTATATTCCAATAGTATATCCGTAGGAGCAGGAACTTATGCAGGCTTATATGGAATCGTAGGCGGATTAAAATATACACCATACATTCAAAATAAAGAACGCAAAGGTACAATATTAGGTAATTTTGTTCTATCATATAAAAGACTGCTAAAAATCTTTAAGGATAATGATTATAATACGAGCTTAGTAAGACCGCAAATGCTTGCATATGCAGGGAAAAACTGCTACTCATATAAGGATCTCATAGATAATTGTATTGAAGATTGGTCCAATGCAAATGCCGATTATACACCCTATTGGAAAAAGATATCTCCCCAAGCTGTTGAGCTATTAAAAAATAAGAGAACAAGTAATCCGTTAAAAGTAGCGTGGGTTTCAATTTTCAAGATAGCTCCTTATTATATACGTCCATACATATATAATGGTGGTAATTGGTTAACATCAAATAAAGATTATTCATATATCTTTCATAAGTTAAATTTTGTAGCCTCATTGCCGTATATTAGTGATACGAATTCCAAGCAAGCAACATTTAAATTCTATCAAACCACCTTAACCCATCCGCCTTATGCTTATAATAGTAGTACTTGTTTGCCTGATACTTTTAATAATCAAACATTGTATACTCCCAATAGTAGTATCACCAATAACGCCCATTATACAAGCGGTAAATGTACTATTCGTTACATTTCGAAGTTTATTGATTGGCTAAAGGCTAATGATATCTATGATAATACTAAAATAGTCCTTGTAGCTGATCATAGCTTTGGCGATAGTAAACTTGAAACAAAAGTTTATCCCATACAAGCTTTCCGCAAGTTTTATTCCTTACTTATGGTAAAGGATTTTAATGAAAATAATAAGAAAATTATCATAAATAAAGATATCCTTACAAGCAACGCCGATACGCCTGCCATAGCATGTGAGAATCTCAAAGGGTGCGAAAGTACATATGGTAAAAACGTTCTAAAACATCCCATTAAAAATAGAGAGCTTCATTTTATTGAAACCAATTTATCAAGATTGTATTCTAACTATTATAGTATTCATTTACATCTAAAAGTAAAAAATAGCGTTTTAGATCCTAAAAATATGACTGTTGTGGAAAAGTAATTGTTCAGTATTTTCAAGTTAAGTATTCTCAAGTTAAATATTCTCAAGTTAAATGTGTCATAAAATATTATAAATGGCTAGATCATCCCAAATGTGATAGAATTATGTTATATTTTTATTTATTAAGAATCAAAAAGAAAAATTTTCCATATGGGATGAGTAAAATACTTAACTCTTACTGTACTAGGTATTATGAGTGCTGTTGTGCTATAATAAACGAAATATGATATTTTATTGAGTAAATTTATTTTACGCTATGTTCTGATTATTTTAAATTTTTTTCTAAAAATATATTGTAATTAATATGTGGCTATGATACTCTAAAAATGATAAATATTATAAAAGGGTTAAAAAAGTGTTAACAATATATATAATTTTTCTTTGTTTTGCTCTGATTATTGCTTTACTTAATATCTTAAATATATTTCACATTCATTTTGAAGATGTTAATGTGGATATGGATACGTCTGTGGATACATCTGTAGATATGGATAGCTCCGTTGATATGGATACATCTGGGGATATGGGTAGCTCTGTGGATATGGGTAGCTCTGCTGATCTAGGTAGCTCTGTGGATATGGATAACTCCATTTATGCGGATGTGTCCTTAGAAACTGCTGGATCTATTGATACTTTGGAAATACATAGAGAAAATAATGTTTTTATTTCTGTGATAATGTTTATTTTAAGGTTTAGCTTTTATTTTTCCATGGGTTTCGGATCTGTGGGAGTTATAGCTACTCTTTTTCATCAACCTGTGTTAAGTGTTTTTATTGTGGCAGTGATTACTGGTCTAATAGCGTTTTTCATGACTAAGTATATAACAAAATTATTTATTAGAACTATAGATACGGCCATTAATGAAAAGGATTTCATTGGTTTAGAAGCCGTAGTTGTTATTCCCATTTATAGTGGGCAAATAGGAACAATAAATATAAAATATAATGATCGTATATACACTAGATACGCAAGATTAACAGATAAAAAACAGAATATTGATATTGAACAAAGGACAATTGTAAAAATTTTCTCAACAAATTCAAGCAATGAATTCATTGTAGATACCATATAACACAATATAATACAATATAATATAAGACAACATACTAACTTCTAGATTAAGGAAATAACAAATGTATTCAGATGAGCCTTCAATTGGTGATATTATACCAGTAATGCCTATAATAGCAGTAGTAATAGGGGTATTAATATTCATATTTTTACTGATATTACTAAAATATATAATACGTATAGAAACACCAAATAAAATTATGATCGTTACAGGTAAGAACTCAAAATCATCATCAGGTAATAAAGTAGGGTTTTCTATTTTTAGAGGTAGAACTCATGTTGTGCCTTTAATTAATACATATTCAACTTTAAGTTTGGAAATTATCCCCATTAATGTTAAGGTTGAGAGTGTAAACTCTGCCAACGGTATTTCCATCAGTGCCGACGCTACGGCGTGCGTATGTATTGATAATTCTAGTTTAGAATCCTTAAATACGGCTGTCGAAAGATTACAAGGTAAAACTCAATCAGAAATTCAAGAGCAAATTAAGCAAACACTAGTAGGTAACTTCAGGGGGGCATTAAATAAATCGACCCCATTACAAGCCATTGGTATGGAAGATAAAGACAATTCAGAAACTAGCGTTAAAAGAAGTAAGTTTAGAGAAGATCTATTAGCCGATATTAACGAAGATCTTAAAAGTTTTGGGATGACTGTGGTTTCGGTATCATTACAGAGAATTTGGGATAGCTCAAGTTATATTGATAACTTATCACAAAAGAAGTTAGCCGCTAAAAAGCAAGATGTGGAAGTGCAAGAGGCTTATTTTAGTTCCATTGGAGACAAAGCTGTATCCGATAGTAAACGCCGATGTTCTGTGGCACAAAACAACGCCGATACTTCAATCATCAAAGCAAAAGAAGAGCTAGAAGTATTTAGACGAGAATGTCAAGGTCAAATTAAGCAAGCACAAGCACAAGCGAAAAACAGAGTGTCCGAAGCTTTGAATAATGCCGAAAAGGAAATTCAAGAAAATCATGTGGAATTAAATGCGTTAAAAAACCAATCGGAAGTTACAATTATTGCCGAATCTAAAAAGGTAGCTGCGGAAATAATTTCAGAAGGTCAAGCGGAAAGAATTACCATTATAGAAGGTGCTAAAAACTACGTATTAGAACAGAAAATGAAGTTATTAAATGAAAATGGAAGTATTGCCAATACTGTCATGTTCATTCAAAAAAACATAGAAGATATGTATCAAGACTATTTAAACCATTCCAAAGATTCTGCTGTGGATTCTTTAGTGGTGTTGGATACGGATACAGGATTTAAAGGAGCAGTTAACCGTGGGGCTGTTGCTTTTGCGGATTTCTTAGATATCTTCAATCAATCAACAGGCGTAAACATCAAAGAGTTTATGACTGCAAACCTAGATAGTACAACTAAAAAAGAAGGAAATGTATAATGGCAATATTTTTTATAGCCTTAGGGTGTTTAATTGGCTTAGCAATATATTTATTATTTATTGTATTAAGAAACATTAAAATGGTAGGTGGTAATGAATTGGGTATTAAAACCAACAGTTCTAAAGCAGGATTTATTTCCATTACTGGTGGTAGATTCGTAGTAATTCCCCTAATCAATAAATACGATAAACTATCTTTAACTCCGCACACTGTGGAAGTTGTAGTTGGCTCGGCTATTTCTGCAGGGATTATCCCGCTAAATGTGAAAGCTACCGTAAGTTTTGCGGTCTCTTCCAGTTCGGAAGGGCGTAGAATGGCGGCCTCAAGAGTTTTAAGATTATATAAAAATAGTAATAAAATTGATATTGTAGCCAGTAGCATTATTGAAGGACACCTAAGAGACGCTATCGCATCCCTTACTCCCGAACAGGTAATGACAGATAAAGCTTTGTTAATTTCTAAAATGATCAATGCTTGTAAAAGCGATCTAGAAAATATCGGAATTGAAATAACAACAATGAATATTGCCGATGTTGATGATAACAAAATTGGCGATTTAGCTCAAAGTGATCATTATATAGCCCTGTTGAAAAGAGTCCAAACAGCTAAAGCAGGAGCGGAAGCCATTTCTGCAAGATCAGAATCAGAAGCAATATCTTTTGAACAACAACAAGCAAGAAGAGCCGAAGTGGAAATTCGAGCATTGGAAAATGCTAAGTTGGATCTAGAGGCGAATCTAGAAAGAGAGTTAAGAGAGCAATCACAGATTGAGGCCGTTGGCATCAGTCAAGCGATTCAAAATGGTAAAGCTACAGTTTCATCAATTAAAGGTGAAATATTAGCCGAACAGAAAAAAATTGAGCAATTGACAATCAAGTATAAATCAGATATCGAAGTGCCTGCCTTGGCACAAAAGGAAGCTATTATCTTGAAAACTAAAGAAGATATTGCCCAGTATCTAGCCGAATCTAAATCTGAATTAATCCAGTTGGCAAAAACTATTAATCTTGTTAAATCAGGCAATAGAGACGGTAAAAACGCCTATATTCTTGAAAACTTCAATAAGATATTTGCCCCATTTGCGAAAACCATGGAGCTATTCCCAACGGGTAGCATTCAGGTTCTTTCTGGTGCAAATGAAACAAATGATAATTTTAAACCAATCTCATCTGTTCATCCTCACGCTATGGCAGAAGAAAAGAATAATATTATAGTATCAGCCATGCAAAATGCTGGTATTGACCCTGCAAATTTAGATCCTAACCTAAATCAAACAGGCGACAATAGTATCCAATCTATAGTATCTAATACAAATAGCTAGATAGTTAATGTTTATCTTTATCTTGTAAACTTGCTATTGAAAAATAAGAAAACTATCATATAAATATTATATGATAGTTTTCTTATTTATAGTATATATACTTACTATACTTATACTATATCCTTATCTTTTAAGGCCTGTAAGAGATCTTTAAAAACATCTTCTTGGGATTGCTCGCCGTTGATTGTGATAAAGCGGTGGGAGTAGGTTTTTGCCAATTGTAGGTAGCCGTTACGTACTTTGTTGTGGTAATCTATGCCTTTTTTCTCAAAGCGATTTTCTTTGTTGGTGGCACGGTTAGAACGTTGTAAGCCGACTTCTGCCGAGATATCAATGAGGATAGTGATGTCAGGTTCTAAATTATCGCTAGCGAATTTGCAGATGTATTCGGCCTCTGTAAAATCCAAACTTCCTGCGATTCCTTGATAGACTAAAGATGAATCATAAAATCTATCACATAGCACCCATTTTTTATCTGTTAAAGCGGGGACTATAGTGCGTTTTACGTGTTCATGGCGTGAGGCATTCATTAATAAAAGTTCTGTTTTAGAGTGCCATTTTTCAGGATCGCCAGTTACGAGCATATGGCGGATGTCTTCGGCTTCTTTACATCCACCAGGTTCACGTGTGATAATGGTTTCTTGCTTGAGTGAGTGTAAATATTCTACTAATTTCTTAACTTGAGTGGTTTTGCCACTACCGTCGCACCCTTCAAATGATATGAATTTATTTTGCATTGATTTCTCTTAAATGATGATAAGGATTGTATCCTAATTTATAATGTAACTTTTGGCTTAAGGTGGCAAAGAAACCAGTTCTTTCCACAGATTTATCGGAAAATAATGGGAATACGGTTTGAGTTTTACCATAGTTCACTATATAATCGGCGATGTGTTGCCCTTGTTTTACAGGGGCTTTAATGGGAGCAATGAAATTAATATAGGTTTTTATATTAACACCTTTAGCATGGGGAATCGTTAAGATAATATCTTGCTTGCTGATTAAATTGATAGTATCTTCCGTTCCTAACCATACAGGTAATTTATAGACGCTCTGCCCTGCTTTAAACGGTTCGATATTATAAGAACTACGAAAAGCCCAGCTTAGAAGTTTCTTACTTTCGTCAAAGCGTTGTTTTGTTGATGTCATACCATTTAGCACTTCGATAATTCTTCTATTACCACGTTTTGCCGTACCTGTGGCACTGTATCCTGCGAGTTCTGTGTGTCCTGTTTTCATGCCGTCGCCACCCATGAAACCAAAGACTAAAGGATTTCTATTGGGCTGACTAATTCCATTATATGTAAATGATTTCAAACTAAAGAAATAAAAATACTCTGGAAAATCCTTAATTAAGCGTTCTGTTAGAATTGCTAAATCTTCCCCAGTTGTGTAATGGTTCGGATCTGGCAGACCTGTTGAATTCATGAAATGACTATGCTTTAAGCCGATTTCCTTGGCTACTCCGTTCATTTCTTCGGCGAATCCCTCTTCCGTACCGCCTAAACTTTCCGCTAAAGTGATACAAGCGTCATTCCCTGATACCACTAGCACACCTTTTATTAGATCTTCCACTCGTACGATCTGATTAGGACGTAAAAACATCGTAGAACTTCCTGACGCACTACCGCCTAACTTCCAAGCATTTGTAGGCACTCTTAAGTTCTGATTCAACTTAAGTTCACCATTTTTCAAACTTTGAAAAACTAAATAAATTGTCATCATCTTTGTCATTGAGGCGGGATACATTTTAGAGCGTCCGTCCTTATCAAGTAGGATATGATGTGAATTCATGTCTATTACAAAAGCTTGCTCGGCTTTGGTTGATACATCATGGGTATAGGCATAAGCCTTAGCACTCATGATAGTAAATGTTAAGCCAGCCATTAACAAGTTGGTAGTTATAATATATTTTTTCATTAGGAAATCTTTATGAAGTTGGTATGTATAAAATTAGTATGCTTATTAATATTTAAGAAGATGTCATATTATTGCTGTAAAGTTATTTTTGGATCAGGATAGCCAAGATCAATCAATTGATCGGCAAGGTGGCGTGCTTTGTCTTCTGATTCTATGTTGTTAAAACGTACTCGATATAAATCTTGACTACCTTTTTTTATTTTGGTTAGATCGATATTTGTATCGAAGTTCTTGCTAAGTTTTTTCCCAATGGTGCGTACTTTTTGCTCTGTGGCATAAGCTCCCACTTGAATATAGTAGTTACCTGATTTGGTTTTAGAATCCGAATAATCCGAAGATGTGGCAATGATCTGCTTACCGTTATGAATTGGCTTGTTGCTGATTCCGTCTGCATCTGCTGATGAGTCGTTAGCTGATGATTTAGCATTGCTTGCTTGGCTTGGCTTGTTATCTTTGGCGATTTTACTTGGGTCGCCGTCGCTTACCTTGTAAGATCCTTTACCTTTTTTATTTACGCCCTTTTGCCCTAGCAACATGGCCTTTAAGGCTTTACTTTCGTCGGCTAGAATTTCCACTCTTACTTTGGTAGTACCTTTGTTCTTATAATCTAAGATCTCCGCTGCTTTTTTCGAAAGATCCATGATTCTTTTAGATGCGTAAGGACCACGATCATTTACACGTACAATAACTTGCTTGCCGTTACTTAAGTTGGTTACTCTCACATAAGACGGTAAAGGCAGAATAGGGCTTGCAGCGGCTAGGGTATTAGTATCAAAGATTTCGCCGTTAGCTGTTTTCCCACCTTGGAAACCAGGACCGTACCAAGAAACCGTACCAACTACATTATAATTATAATTTTCATGGGGAGCGTAATGATAGCCCTTAATTGTATAAGGCTTGCCCACTTTATAGTAAGCTCCTTTACCAGACGGTAATAAGCCTTTGTATTTGTATCCGTCAAATTGGATGTTGCCCACATCTGTATTTCTAGGCACATGGCTATAATCGCCCTTTGCGTATCTTGCAGAATTAGGCAAAGAAGAACGAGAAGAAGACGGCGTATTCTTTGCCGATCCGCCACCTGCGTAACTATCATTATTATGACCGCCATTATTATTACTAGAACTATATTGTTGTGAGCCTGATCTTCTAGATCCATTGGCAGATCTTGAATGATGTCTCGCCCTGTATCGGCTATGTGGTACTAATACTAATTTAGGTTCTTTACCATTATCATTTGTTGAAGTTCTATAAGATTCGCCTGTTGCACAACCCAGTAATCCAAGAAAAGCAACACTCCCAATTAATATCTTTACGGTTCTATTATATTCTACTATCATAATTCTTCTATCCCTAGCCTTGAGAATTAACACATGAGTAATTAATCTTAATTTTCGCAATTTATATACTTAAAGTTATAACTCATGAGAAATAATTATACATCTCATATAAGTTATTGTTTTTGTATAATATCCCTTGTGATACGAATCTAAAATTAATTATATTTATCTATAGTGTAACAAGAATTTATGAATAAATTGTAAATTCATAATAACTAATTTAATAATAATTAAGAAGTTTAAGCAAGAAGTAATAAGCATGTCTTAAAGACGCTAAACAAGTGCTTTTTCATTCCTTTTAAGTTTTATTGCTTTTTTAACTATATATATGTTATAATAGAAATTTCAAGATAATTATGTGTGAGAGACGTAAAACATGGGAATATTCTATAAACTTTTGTTACCAATAGTATTTTTTCTAATTATAGCCATATTAAATATAGATCCAGTCTTGGCATACGCATGCCTAGTAATAGCAACCCTATTATCTTTATATTTGTTAAATATAATCATAACACCAAGAACATTTAACTTTTTATCAACTAAAGCATTTTTAAAATCTCAAGCTGATATTTACTTCATCGGTTCAAGTAGGATATTCTCGACTTTTAATCCTGATATCATAGAAGAATACACAAGGGGTTTATCAGTTTATACCTTTGGTAATAATTCGCAAAATTTCACATTATCATCATACATGGTTCAAGAATTAATAAAAATCCATAAGCCTAAAATAATATTCATAGACAGTTATTTCATTCGCAATAGCTATCTAAAAAATACTATGATGACAGAAACTTACTATCAAGCCGTATTAACCGCACTTAATCGTAAACAACGCAAAGAGTTCGCTAAATTATATAAAAATGATGATTCGCCCTTATCTATTTTAAAAGATATCTTATCCTATAAAGAATCATCGTCAATTAATTTACAAAGTCTAATGACAAATGACAATCATATGAACATAAACAAAGGCTTTCTACCCATAACAGAATACAGAGACGAACCAACCCCAGGCTACGATTTCGTCCCAGAAGATACCAAATTTAAAAACATAAGAACCCCCAAAAGAAAGCCCATTCATAGCCAATACAAAAGAGAAGTACTCTACCTAATGAAGTTAGCATTCGATAACGATATAAAACTCTTCTTCATAGACATCCCCATATACTCCGAAGATCTCTCAAGAGAAGTAAGCTCCTGCGAATACAGTAATTACCTATCATACTTCGCCAAAAAGACCAAACAAAACATAAAAGTAATCAACCTAAACAAACACATAGAAGACCTAGACCTAAACTTCGACGACTTCGACGACTCCCTACACCTAATGGAAAGCGGATCAACCGCAATAAGCCACTACATCGGCGAAATCCTAGAAGAGTATATAATAACCAACATAATAAACTAACTTGGTAGGGTTGTGATAAATGGGCTAATATGCACCTTAAACTAGGGCTTATGTAGACGTGAGTACACGTCGCCCTAGTTTAAGGCACATCTTATCTCATTTCTTTCAATCCTGTGGGGGATTGTGATAAGTATTGTAACTTAATTTATGGGTGGTATAGGCCTGTAGGTGGTGGGAGTGGGTAAGGGGGGCGGTTTGGGGTTAGTCTTTGGAGTGGAGTTTTTGCATTAGGGTTTCGAATTTGTCATTGCGGTCGTAGATTTTGTCTTCGGCGAATTTCATGCGGGGGATGTAGCGGAGATTTTTATTGCGACTTAGTTCTTTTTTGAAATATCCTTGGGCTTTGTTTAGGGCTTTTATTATGGCTTTTGTGTCTATATCGTCATTTTTAGTGCGTAGGAATGAGCAGTTGACTAAAGCATTTTTTAGATCTGGACTCATGTCCACATGGGAAAAAGAAATGTTTTGCGTGTCAGCAAGTAGGGGATCGGCAAAGCTGGCTTTAGAGATAATTTTATTTAAGAAAAACCTTAATTCTCTTGCAACTTTAATTTGAAGTTGAGAATGTTGGCTAAGTGGTTCTTGTTCTTCCATAATGTTCTATCCTTAATATTATCCTTAGACTACTGTTTGGTTTTTGTTTGGTTTTTACTTTTTTGTGATATGTGTTCATAACCGTAAAAGTGTGTAGATGAGCTTAAAGTGTGTGAAAAAGTGCTTGTGTGCGTCGTTCTTAAGTCATGCTTATGTATGGGGTATATACACCCCGCATGCCTTAAGAACGTTGAATGAGTGCTTTTTCACGCACTTTTTAGATTGTTTGTTTTATTTCTTTGATATCAAAACACTCGATTACGTCGTCCACTTGGATATCGTTGTAGGTTTCGAAGTTCATACCGCATTCGTAACCCTCTTTAACTTCTTTAACATCGTCTTTGAAACGTCGTAGAGTATCGAGCTTACCTTCATGGATTACGATGTTATCACGCAATAGACGAACTTTCGCCCCACGTTTTACAAAACCCTCGGTAACGATACAACCTGCAATACGCTTTTTCGAGAATGTGAAAATTTCACGTATAGTCGCATATCCAATGAATTCTTCTTCATATACAGGAGCTAGCATACCTGAAAGAATACCAGTAATTTCATCGATCACATTATAGATAATACTATGGTATCTGATTTCTATTTTCTCACGTCTTGCCGCATTACGAGCTTGCGGATTGGCACGAACGTTAAAGCCAATAATTACAGCATTTGAGGCATTCGATAGGGTAACATCGGATTCATTGATCGCCCCTACGGCCGAGTGTAAAATACGCACTTTGATTTCATCGTTGGAAAGTTTAAGCAAGGATGTTACTAAAGCCTCAACTGAACCTTGTACATCGCCTTTGATAACAACTGGTAATTCTTTGATATCGCCTGCTTTCATTTGTGCCATTAGATTTTCAAGAGAGCTTGATTTAGCACGCTCGGCCTCACGCTTGCTTAAGGCTTGAGATAAACGATATTGAATAATGTTTCGCCCTTCTTGTTCCGATTGGATCTCATCTAGCTCTTCGCCTGCGGTTGGGGCACTATCAAGGCCCATAACTTCCACAGGAGTGGACGGCAGAGCGGTTTTTATGCGTTTACCATGATCATCGACTAAGGCTCTAACCTTACCCCACGACTCGCCAGCCACTACGATATCGCCCACGGATAATGTTCCACGTTGGACAATCACCGTAGCCACAGGACCACGGCCCTTATCGATTTTAGATTCCACAACAATCGCTTGAGCGGTGGCCTCTTGCGACGCTTTTAATTCTAGAATTTCCGATTGTAATAAAATGGCGTCCGTTAAGCCTTCAAGATTAATGCGTGATTTTGCTGATATTTCTACGCATTGGGTATCCCCTTGATAATCTTCTAGAATAACTTCATGTTGTAATAGTTCTTGTTTTACTTTATTAACGTCGGTATCTTGAAGATCGATTTTATTAATGGCCACAATTAAAGGCACATTTGCCGCTTTGGCATGATGAATCGCCTCGATTGTTTGTGGCATAATACCATCATTGGCAGCCACAACTAGGATCACGATATCAGTTAATGACGCCCCACGAGCACGCATTGAAGAGAATGCCTCATGGCCTGGAGTATCGATGAAAGTGATTTTCTTCTTATTTTCCAAGGTAATTTGATAAGCACCAATATGTTGAGTGATACCGCCTGCCTCTTTGGCTACTACATCAGTTTGACGAAGAGCGTCAAGAAGTGATGTTTTACCATGATCCACATGACCCATGATTGTTACAATTGGCGGACGTGGTGGAGCTGATACATCCGACTCAACAATACGCTTAATGCCGTCAAGTACGCTTGAATCTGATACACGTTTGATTTTATGTCCAAAATCTTCAACGATCAATTCTGCAGTATCCGAATCGATAGACTGATTGGCGGTGGCCATTGTTCCCATTAGCATTAATTTTTTTACCACATCGGCAGTTCGTTCGTGCATACGTTTGGCAAGTTCGGCTACGGTTATGAAATCAGGAATGGCAACTTCATGGTAAATTTTAACGGTCTCAACATTTTGTTGTTGTTTTCTCTTATCTTTCTTACGAGCTCTATTGATGGCCGCTTGCGAACGACTACGCTCTCCCCTTTCAAAACTTAGATTTTGAATGGAAATATGCGAACCTTGACGGCGATTTGAATAGGAAGTAGGAGTTTTTTCCGCAGGCTTTTTGCTTTTATTTTTATCCTTATCTGTGCTTTTTGGCGTGAATGTTTTTCTTGTTGCCTCTTCCTTATGCGGAGATGGGGGAAGACTATCTAAGCCATATTTATTTTCGCTCGGAGAGTTGTGGTTTCTATTGTAACCACCGCCATTATTGTTACGATCGTTGCGATCGTTGTTGCGATCCTTATTGTAGCCACCGCCATTATTGTTGCGATCGTTATTATTGTTGTTGCGATCCTTGTTGTAGCCACCGCCGTTATTGTTACGATCGTTGTTGCGATCCTTGTTATAGCCACCGCCGTTATTGTTACGATCATTATTATTATTGTTGCGATCCTTGTTGTAGCCACCGCCGTTATTGTTGCGATCGTTATTATTGTTACGATCGTTGTTGCGATCCTTGTTATAGCCACCGCCGTTATTGTTACGATCATTATTATTATTGTTGCGATCCTTATTGTAGCCACCGCCGTTATTATTGCGGTCATTACGATCATTACGATCGTTGTTATTGCGATCTTTTTTGTATCCGCCGTTATTGTTACGATCGTTATTATTGTTGTTGCGATCGTTACGATCATTGCGATCATTACGATCGTCCTTATCTTTATTTGCGTGAGTTTTCGGAGTATGAGGAGCTTGAGTCTGTGAATTTTTTGTGTTTTGTTCGGCGTTTTTTTGCTTTTTATTGATTTCTTTTAACTTTAGTAATTCATTACTTTTTTCTTTATCTTTATTGATTTCTTCTTGACGGCGAGCTACTGATTCCGCTATTTCTTTTGCGGTTTGCTCATGCCCTGCATTACTGGTACTTGCTTGCTTTAAGAGTTGGAGTTTCTTTTCTTGTTCTCGTGCAGTAGCGGCAGCACTGACTTTTGAGTTAGTTCTACGGCGAACAACAACTCCTGTTTTGGGATTCTTCGATGTTGTAGATTGTTTTTTGTTTAAAGTTAATTTTGACTTGTTTCCAAGTGTTAACTTACTTGATTTTTGTTTAGACTCTGTCATATGATTACTTTTTAAACTCCTAAAGTTGTAAGCAAATTGTATATATTTCACATTGTAACAAATATTTATGTAAATAGCAAAATATTTATGAAAATAGCAAAAAATTCTTATATATTTTTTTGATATTCCGTGTTAAGGGATCGCTTTTAATGAGAGAGTGAACAACGTTAACTTTATTAAAAGATTGGCTAAGCTCTTCTGATGTAAAGATATTTATATGTTTTATGTTTTCCATATGCCCTATGATGTTTAGGATCTTTTCCGAGCCATTTTTTGCACTATCTAAGGCCTCAATATAATAATGATAGTTTGCAGAACGGTATTTTATTTGTTCATAAATTTTATCGAATCCGCAAATTACCAATCCTGCTTTGTTGGAAAGTTTTATGGTTTGTAAAAGTTGAGTTCGTAAAAGTTGCTTGGTATTTTCTTTGAAATTATTATCTATGTTAACTTTCATTTTTGCAGATCTGGAAAAGAGATTTTTTTCTAAAGCGGTTTCTAAGGATTCTTTAGTGGCTTGTACCCACATGCCACGCCCTGGTAGTTTGTTGTTTATATCAAAATACAGTTCGTTATTTGGTCCTACTACAAATCTTAAGAGATCTTTTTTGTGAAAATCTTCTCTTGTAACAATACATCTACGGGTATTTTGTTGTTTTTGTGTGAATGTTTCTTGATGTTTATGACGGTTTTTAACTCTATTTTGATTGTGTTCTTGTTCTTCATAATTTTCGAATCTCTCTTCGTAATCATCTAGTAGATCATCCAGTAGGTTTTCTACTTTGTTGTTTTGTAAATGTTTGTTTTGCATGTGTGTATCTCGTTTGTGATGTGATTTGTGTGTTTACTTGTTTATTTAAGGAGCGGGACGTGTACTGTATAGTATACTATACGCTTACTATACGCTGGCAGAACCTTTATTTGCTAGCTCGTCGGCTTTTTCGTTACCGTGGTTGCCGTTGTGGCCTTTGACCCATTTGAAGTCTACATCCATTATTTCGATAAGTTCGTCTATTTGTTGCCATAGATCAACGTTTTTTACGGGTTTCTTGGCAGATGTTCGCCAATTGTTGGCTTTCCAACCTTTCATCCATTGTGTTATGCCCTTTTGTACGTAGCTACTATCTGTATGAATGACTAACTTGTACTTATATGGATCTTCGAAGTATTTCATGGCCTCGATTGTTGCTTGCATTTCCATGCGATTGTTGGTGGTATTTACTTCGCCCCCATATAATTCCTTTTCATGATCGCCATATATCATATAGACACCCCAACCGCCTTTCCCAGGATTTCCTAGGCAAGAACCGTCCGTATATATGATGATTTCCTTTTTATCATGGGCGTGTTTTTCCTTTTGTTGTTGAATGTGGGTTTGGCGTTGTTCTTTTAGTTTATCTGCTTGATTTTTTGGTGGAGTATAGTCTTCTTTATAGCCGATGAGATCGGCATATTTTTTTAGCGATCTTTCCAACTCTAGCAGATACTCTTCTTTTTCTTTGATTTGTGATTCTCTTTGTTTGAGTTTGTTTTCTTTGTTGCGAATTTCTTCTTCTCTGTTATCTAGTGCTGATAGTAGATCGATGTTCATAGGGGTTATTATCTCCTGATGTTTTTGTTGTGTCTGGTTTGTATGGATTATGATGAGATTTATTTATTTTTTAAAGCTCGGATGAGTTTGGGGGGAATGATGAATTCCATTTTTTCCTTTGTGGTTTGGATGTTTTCTATTTCCATATTGGGGAAATTTTCTTCTAAGCACGAGATCACACCTTGCACCAGATTTTCAGGGGCCGACGCTCCCGCACTTATTCCTATATTTGTCATTCCGCTACTATTAAAATTTTTGATTGCGTCGATGTCTAATTCTGATGCGTCGTCGATTAGGGTGGCGTATTTGACGCCTTGGTTTTTCGCCACATCTACCAAGCGGTTGGAGTTTGATGAGTTTTTCGAGCCTAAAACGATAACACCGTCGCAGATGTTCGCCAATTCTCGTATGGCATTTTGACGATTGGTGGTGGAATAGCAGACGTTATCTTCCATACTGTTGAGATCTTCCAGTTTATTCTTAAGTTTTTCCTTAAGCTTGGCGATAATCTTTGATGTTTCATTTACGCTTAAGGTAGTTTGAGTAACAAAAGCCACATGAGTATTTTCATAATCATTTGCTTGAAGATTATCCACATCTTTTTCGGTTGATATTAAAGTCATATTCTTAAGATCTGCCAACTGTCCCATAGTGCCGATAACTTCCGCATGATTTTTATGACCTATTACAAATGTATGCTTTTGACTGTTCTCATATTTTTGAATAAGAGAATGCACCTTAGTTACTAAAGGGCAAGTGGCATTGATAATATTTAAATTACGTTTTTTCGCTTGCTCTTCTACCGCTTTGGATACTCCATGAGCGGAAAATATAACCGCTTTAGCATTATCAGGAATTTCGCTTAGCTCGTTAACAAAGATAGTTCCCTTATCTTCAAGAGATTTTACCACATGTTTATTATGAACAATTTCATGACGAACATAGATAGGCGTACCGTAAGCTTGGATTGATTTCTCTACGATCTCAACCGCTCTATCAACTCCGGCACAAAAACCACGTGGATTAGCGAGATATATTTTCATATGCTTGGTATCCTGTTCATGTAAGGTAAATTACTTGTTAATAAGTTATTTGTCAAATAATGCTGATATCACTTTGTTATTAACTTTCACTTTGTTTTTAATTGATAACTGTTGCAAATATAGGATCTGCATATCATCGGAAATGGATTTCACAAGTTGGCTTGAGAGATTATTATAATCTGCCTTATTAAGCTTAGGATTCAATTTAGAACTCACGATCTTCGCCACTTGGGTAACACCATTAAAAGTATTTACTGCTATTTGGTTCTTTTGATTAAATAGATGTGTTTTGGTTTTGATGTTCAAGCCTTTGATCGGACCAGTACCAACAACATCTTTTAAGGTTACAAGATGATATTTAGAGGCTATTTTCTCAAACTTATCGCCTTTTATAATGCGATCTTTGATAGTAGCCACTACCTTATCGGCTTGAGCTTGAGCTTTATCTTCATGGGCGTCCTTAATTACTTGGGCTTGGACTGTTTTGAAGTCTTTTGCTTTTGCTTTCACAACATTATCCACACGCAGAGCGATATATGATGTGGTGGTTAAGGGAACGAAATTAAGCTCATCTGTAGCATTTCCGCTAAATATTTTAGTTAAAATATTCACAGGGACATTGGCTGGTTTACCATTAATATCCAGATTGTTTTTAGTGATATTCTTAAAAGTGTGTAATTTAATCTTTAAAGCTTTAGCGATATCTTCGATTTTCTTACCTTCTCCTAACATATTAAGAGCGTTATTTTTCATATCTTCTATGCGTTGTGATACCTTATCGCCACGAATGGTAGCTATGATGTCATTTTTCACAGATTCTAGAGTGGCCGTTTGTGCTTTTTGTATTTTTGTTACGTATATTACATCAAACTTATCATCAACCTTTTCCACATCGGATACAAGATTCTCTTTGGTTTTAAATACGATACCTTGTAAGTTTGCAGGCAAGCCTTCTTTTGTCATTAGGGAAAATTCCACCGATGAGATTTTGTACTTTTTCGCCGAAGAGTATACATCCGAGACTAAAACTTCTGCTTGGAAATCCTTAGCTTCTTTTTCTGTTGCGAATTCAAACTGTTTAAAGCTACGTCTTTCAGGACGCACATAGGCAGATATATTATCATTATAAGCCTGTTTCACCTGCTCATCGCTAACGTTGATACTTTTTGATACTTCATTTGTATCTAAAATAATAGCCGACGCATTGCGATATTCGGGATACATATAACTTGCTGTATGCTCTTTATAATATTTCTTTTGCTCATCCATAGATATGGCAGGAATCTTAAACATGTTATTTTGAATGTTAATTACTTGAATGGTATATAGCTTATTCACATGATTATATACAATCTTCGATATGGATTTAAAAGGAATCGCCAAAGGTTGAATGGATCTTTTTAGCTGATTTAAAGCAATGGTATTTTTTATGTTACTTATGAATTTAGATTCGGTTAAGCCATTTTGCTTTAAGGTAACTTTAAAGATCTTTTCATCGAACTCCCCCGTAGACGGATTCAAAAAGGCAGGGATTTTGGCGATTTCTTGAGAAACATCCACATTACTACCAGTTAACATCATGGAGTTAATTTCGTTGTTAAACATCTGCTTTTGGATTAGTTGTTGAATGCTTTGATTAACAACACCATACTTTAAAGCGTCTTTAGTGGAAAAAGGATGTTTAGTTTGTGCTGATATTCTGTTGATATCATCACGCACCGCATTTTGAATGATTCCTGCGGTAATGGTTTGCTTGCCTATACTAATAGGAGCGGTTTGTGAAGTTGATAGTTGTCTTATAACATCCGAGATTCCCCAAGCACCAAAACTTAGCATAAGTAAAAATAATAAAGCACCGAATACGTATTTTAAAATACCGTTTTGTGAGTTTCTTCTAAAGAAGTCTAACATATTTAATTCCCTTTATAGAGCGTTTATAGGTTGATATTGCCATTGTTTTTATTGTGATAATTTACAATATATAAGATATATAAAATAAGATTCGCACATACATCTATAATACATTATATATGTATCTATGTGAAAGTGCAATATTGTTTTTATAAAAAAAGCAAAAAAATTTTTTTTTATTTTACAATTCTGTTAAAATATGTTATCATCATTAACATGTAATCAAGTTAGATATTGCTCATGATAATATTAGAATATTGCAATATCCCTATGCTTGGTTAATTTATATTTTAACAATATTTTTAAGGAGAGCTTATAATATGTCTCGTAAAATTTTAATTGCAGGTAACTGGAAAATGAACGGCCTTAAGGCTGAAGTTTCATCATTAGCAAAAGGTGTAAGTGCAAAATACAATAACAATTCTGCATATGAAATGTTAATTTGTCCGCCGTTTACATTGGTTGCCAATGCTGTAGATACAGTAAAAGGTTCGGGTTTAAAAGTGGGAGCACAAGATTGCCATTTCAATACAAACGGTGCTCATACTGCTGATATTAGTCCGCTTATGTTAAAGGATGCAGGAGCTGAATACGTGATTCTAGGACATTCTGAACGTCGTGCCGATCATGGAGAAAGTGATTCTCTAGTTAATAAGAAAGCAAAAGCAGTTTATGAGGCTGGTCTTAAAGCTATTATTTGTATTGGCGAATCAGATGAGCAAAATAAAGCAGGTAAAGCGGTTGAAGTTAATCAATCTCAAGTTGCTGGTTCTGTTCCTGATAATGCTACTGCAGAAAATACAGTGATTGCTTATGAACCTATTTGGGCAATTGGTACTGGACGTATTCCAACATCTGATGATATCCAAAATATCCATGCGGAAATCCGTAAGGCTTTAGCTTCTAAGTTAGGGCAGAGCGTAGCTGATGGCATGCGTATTTTATATGGTGGTTCTATGAAACCAACTAACGCCGAAGAAATTCTTGCTTTAGCTGATGTTGACGGTGGTCTTATCGGTGGTGCGTCGCTAAAAGTTGATGATTTCATGGGTATTGGTGCTTGTGTAAAATAGGATAATTTTTGGCATTTATTAGTTTTTTACATTTTAAGTAGTATTTTTTTATATAATATAACATTTTTTTTATCTATAATGAAAAGAATCTCTTGACTTTTAAGAAAAATGTCTATATAATAATTAATTAGATATAGTATGCTTCTACTTGAAAAAACAAAAGTGGAAGAGATTGTTTTTTGCAATCTTATCATTATTGTTAACCACACCGTTACGTAACAAAATTATAATTTGCTCTTATCCGATAAAAATTCATGATGGTTTTTTTAAACAGTCATGAATTTTTTTATGTCTTTGTCTCTTAATATAACGCATATGTAAACGAATATAAACCCTTAAAATTATAAAATATGAGAGTAAAAAATATTTATACTTGTTTTTCTGATTGCTTTATGTGATAATGTAATAATTTCATAGAATATAAAATTAAGACAATAGGAATTTTAGCCGTGAATTATAATGAGGACGATCTAACCGAATTGGATCTGACAAAAAATAACCGAGATGGATCATATGAAGATCAAATGTCGCAAAGTGAAGTACGTAGTATCTCACGACGTTATTTCTATATGTTTATTTTTGGCTTTGTCATATTAGTTACCCTTAGCTCTTTAGGATTCGCTTTATTTCAACAAAATAGCCAAAAGCAAATTGCTATTTTGAAAACAGAAAACGCCATAAATCAAACCATACAGGCTTATAAATCCACTCTATCGCAAACCCAAACTTCTGCAAGTATCATTCAAAATGAAGTAACATCCTATCTTAACTCTGAAGATGAGACAGATCTTGCCTATCGTCGTAACTACGTGAAAAAGTTACTTGTTACTGCTCCTAAAATATCAATTAACAGTTCCATTTACAACTATATAGCCTTAAATGATTCCATGCTAATTGTAAAAGGCGAGATTCCAAGCTTATCGAAAAAGGATTTCCAAAAGATATACGCCTATTACGAAGTATCAAGAAACATTAATGCGGTCTTAAATAAGGATCAATTAAATTTATCTTTCAAGCGAATCGTTGTAGCCTCTCACAATATATCTTTAGTTTATCCCTTAAAGAAAGAAGATATTAAAGAGACGATTTTAAACAACTTCAAAACCCATGTAACTATCTTTTCTAAACCGCTGTTAACCCTTGAAAATAAGCTAAGTGAAAGTGGCGATATTAATTTCGTTTCCAGTGCCATGAACGTCGATGAGGGGATGAATGTTGCATTCCAACCAAAAACCAACATTTTTAACTTTAGATATAAAAGAAATATCCACAATAAGGATAAATCAATTGATAATATCTTTGTTGATTTCGAACAGAAAACACAAATATTTTCCAACACAAAAATCAATTCCGATGGCGAAATTATCGGCAATGTCTATTTTGTAGATAAAAATAGCAATATTCTATACTCTAACCATTTGAAAGAAAAGAATAATATTCTCTTTAACTTATCCTATTTAGATCCACCTATCTCGCTTAATGAGATTCGTGATCAAAAAGATAAAACATTTTTTTCATACTTCAAATATAAAATCTACAAAGAACCCATTAATACATTCGGTTGGAATTTTCTCTATGTGATTCCCGATAACTATTGGAATCAATACATTTCTAAAACATCATATTTAGTATTTGCTAAAACATTTACTTTAGGAATTTTAGCTGTGATCTTGGGATCGATTTTCGTATATTTATTATTTGTCCGTCCGTCCTATGTTTTATCTCGATTGCTGTTGGCGGTATTTGATCAACAAGAGGCCCGTAGCTTAAGAAATCTCGTTCAAGATGAAAACAAATTCCTATTGGGATCTTGGTATCGCTGGTTTTTAAAAGTCAACAAGATCGTATACAAAATTGTTTCCGATTATAATATTCTCTATCAAGTGATGAATTATGATGATCATACTCATTTGCCCAATGAAAAACATTTCCATTTTACCATAAAGGAAATGGCGACAAACTTAAAACAAAATGAAAAATTAGTTGTGGCCATGTTTACCTTGCGTGAATTCGATGATATCATTAAGATTTTCGACGTTTCTGGAGCTGATGCGGTAGTCCAAACAATCGCTTTCCGTTTAAAATCAGTATTCGGCTTAAAAGAAGATCAAACAATCGCCAGATTCTCTTTATATACATTCTCAATTGCTTTTAAAGTGAATGTGAAATCCGAACAAGCTCACATTGAAGAAGTTCTTGCCAATATCATGAAAGATATTATATTTACTGTCTCAATCAAGGGGCAGAATGTGAATTTAAATTCGGTTCTTATTTATACCGAAGTTCTTGAAACCGCCTATTTAGATGATAACTTGGAATTAGCTCTTATTCAATTCCTAAATAAAACTTACTCAAATGGCGAAGCTCTGCAACGTTATACTACTGCACAGAATATATCTTTAGAAAATAACGTGGCCATGTACAATAAACTCCACGATACCATTGTCAATAAGGATATAAACTACCACTATCAACCGCAGATCGACACAACAACGGGTAAAATGGTTGGTATTGAGGCGTTCATGCGTTGGAAACTCGACGGAAAAATCATCCCACCAGGGACGTTTATTCCTTTTATTAACAATAGTGGCTTATTGAGTACAATTTCCTTAAAGCTGATCCATACCGCCTTGATCGATCTTAAGCTTTTCATGGAATTATCCAAGAATCCAGATCTGATAATTTCCTTTAATATCTCCACAAGACAAGCATTGGATCTCACATTCATTCAAGGCATGTGCAACATTATTGACGAAAGCGATGTGGCTTTTGAAAATATCGGCATAGAAATTAGAGAAGAAGTCTTAGACCCTAACGAATCTTTAGAATATAAAGGATTGCAGATCCTACAAAGTAAAGGCGTTCATGTGCGTATTGGTAACTTGGGATCAACCTACTTATCCATCGCCGATCTAAGCCATAAACAATATGACGAATGTAAAATTGACCGTGATGTTATCAGTAAATTAGGAACTCCTGAAGGTAATACCCACTTTAATACCATGGTTACAGTGGTTAAGGATCTCGGAATGAAAACCGTTATTATCGAAGGCGTGAACGACATCGATACAATCTTGCAAATTCAAGCTAAAGGCTTTAATATTATGCAATCCTATTTCCTATGTCCGCCCATGTCTTTTGAAGAGTTATCAGCCCGCATTGGCAAAGGCTTCAGAAAGGTGAATAAGTAAAGTGAAATAAGTAAAGTGAAATAAGTAAAGGGGTGGGAAACAGCACCCATTCAACGTCCTTAAGCACTTTTTAGCATTATTTGGTTTTTTTAAGGTAAAACATAGCGAAAATGAATACTACTAAGCAAAATACAGATCTAGAAACAGACTTTACTCAACATCATATTTTAGTTGTGGATGATGATCAGCTTTTGCGACGTCTTTTAACTAAGTATCTGACAAAAAATGATTTTTTAGTATCAGGAGCTACTAATTCCCAAGACGCATGGCATAAATTAAAGTTTATTGATTTTAACTGTCTAATTCTAGATAGAATGATGCCCGGACAAAGTGGTATCGAATTCGCTCGAGAACTTCGTCGACACAACAACAACATGCCCATAATCATGCTAACGGCCAAAGGCGAAGTAACAGACCGAATCGAAGGTCTCGAGGCTGGAGTAGATGATTACATAACTAAACCATTCGAGCCTAAAGAATTGTTATTGCGTATTAATAATGTCTTAAAACGCTCATTTACCAATGAAAACGGCGATCATCAATTATCGAACAGACACTTAATTCAGTTAGGGGAAGTAGTGTTCAATAAAAACGCCAAAATACTCGAACGTAACGGCGTCCAAATTCATCTTACCACCGCCGAAATAGACCTTTTAACTATTCTATCTGATAACCTAAATGAAGTTCTCTCAAGAAAAGAACTAGCTACCCAAATGGGCGTTTCCAGTGAAGAACGTTCCATTGATGTCCAAATAACTCGCATAAGAAAGAAAATAGAAGAAAACATCAAAAGCCCAAGATTCATTCAAACAGTCCGAGGCCAAGGCTATATCTTGCGTATATAATATAGACTAAACATCTTAAAACAAAAAGGCTATTCTCATGAAATACATGAAATTTATAATCTGTGCAATATTTTTGCTTAAGCTATCATTTATTCAATCTGCACAAGCTGACCCTTGTGAAGTATTGGCAAAAAACATATGGAACACAGCAGGTTTACAGGGATTGAAAAAAAATGCTCTCCCAACAAATCATTGCTATTCTACTTTCTTGCAAGATCTCGGCGAATATTATGAAGAACAGGAAAAAAGCTACAAATTAGCTGAAAAATACTATATTCTATCTGGTAAAAATGGTAACAACGAAGGATACTTTGATCTGGCTAGTATGTACGCTAGAACCTTACATAACTATGATCTAGCTAAGAAATATTATCTTTTAGCAGGTCAAAAAGGATATACAAAAGCCTATTATTCTCTTGCTGATATCTACGAAAATCAGTCTAAAAACTATGATCTAGCTAAGAAATATTATCTAGTATCAGGCAAAAAAGGCTACGCAAAGGCTTATTATGCTCTAGCTAATATGTATGACAACATACTAAACAAACCCAACTTAGCCATAAAATATTATCTTTTAGCAGGTCAAAAAGCATATGCCAAAGCTTATAATAGCCTTGGTTGGATATATGAAAGCAAATTCAAAAAGTATAATTTAGCGAAAAAGTACTACATTCTAGCCAGTGAAAATCACGACAACAAAGGCTATGATAATCTAGCCCGTATGTATGAACGTCGCTTAAAAAATTATAATCTAGCTGGAAAATACTATCGTTTAGCAGGTAAGAATCACAATAGCAAAGCTTATTATAATCTTGCTCATATGTATGAAAACAGACTAAAAAAATACGATCTAGCTAAGAAATACTACCTTTTATCAGCTAAAGCAGGATATACAAAAGGATATTCCGCTCTCGCTCACATCTATCGCAGATCGAAACAGTATAATTTAGCTAAGAAATATGATAACTTAGCTAAATCATCTTAAAGAATCTTACAAGGCAATTTTCATATTTTTATTTTTTTCTTAACTTTTTAAAATAAAATCTTGCTTTTTTTTGAAATTCTTATATAATGGGTTTAGGTTAGCTCCTTGCTATACACTATTTTTTATGTAGTATAGCTTGGTCTTATGCACTATTACGTAATAAATATATATACTTAGTTACTTTAACTGATCATTGTTATTTAAGCGTGTGCAATCTATTATATTAAGACAATCCACAGGGAGATTCTATTATGGCATTTTATGAATGCGTTATGCTAGCAAGACAGGATTTATCTACAAAACAAGTTGAAGATATCCGTACTAAGATCGGTTCTTTTATTAAAGAAACTGGCGGTAAAGTAGAAAAAGAAGAATATTGGGGTTTAAGAGACTTAGCTTATTTAATTAAGAAAAGTCCAAAAGCTCATTATATTTTATTTAATTTTGATTGTACTAAAGAAACAATTAAAGAATTAGATCGTCGTTTAGGTTTAAATGAAGACGTTTTACGTCAATTAATCCTACGCATTGATGAAATCGAAGAAGGTCCATCAGTAATGATGCGTACTGCCACAGAAGAAGAATAGAATATATTCTTTTTAAACTTTTTAAAATAAAATATTGGAGTTTACAATGACTGAAGAAGTTAAAGCACCATCATCGCCACGCCGTCCATTCATTCGCCGTCGCAAAACTTGTCCATTTTCTGGTGTTAATGCACCGAAGATCGATTATAAAGATGTGAAAACATTAAGCCGTTATACATCAGAACGTGGTAAAATTATCGGTTCTCGTATTTCGTCTGTTTCTGCTAAAAAACAACGCCGTTTATCTACAGCGATCAAACGTGCTAGATTTTTAGCTTTAATGCCTTATGTATCTAAATAATACATAAACAAAACTATATTTTCCTAACTAGCAAGAGAAAATAAACCATAAATTTTATGGGTAATTACAGAAGGATTTAATCTAGGCAATGAAAATAGAATTGTTAATCATAGCTCTATTGGGCATGGTATCTGGTGAGTTATTTGTGAGTAATAATCCGTTATTATTCTTTTTCGCACCATGCTTAATTCTATATTCTGGTATGACTAGGGGATCGGTTTCCGGTCTTATTTCTGCTGTATTTGCTAGCGTTGTTATTTTTGTAACAATCAACATGAATATCAGTCTTGTACATGTGAGTAATCGTATAATTTTCTTAAAGTATATTCAAGAATATCTTTTAATAATTATATTTTTATTTACTACCTTGATTGCTCGTCGTGAGACCTTAAAAAATAAAGCTGATCAAGTAACTAAAAGTGTGAAATGGATATCCCTTGGTGTATTCCTTTCTATCTCTAGTACGATTCTTTCTTTATTCTTTTGTAGCGTATTCATATACTACAAGTTTAAAGGATTGAATTATATTGATTACTTAAGCGAATATGTATCACAATTTTATATTTTAATTGTGGAATCTGTAAAAGAATCCTTAAAGGCTTCGCCCCATAAGGAAGAGTTAGATTTTTCGACTTTTCCTAAAGAGGATTTCGTAAAGTATTTGGTTAGCTATTTCCCGTTAATTTTATCAATTTCGACAATTTTTTTCATATTGATAAAAGCTAAGTTAACAATGGGAATAGCCCGCTTGATGAAACGCTTACTAAGACCTAGTTTGGGTTTTGAAAATGCGGTTGTGCCTTATGCTTATTCGATATTTTTTATTGCGATGATTGTTTGTTTACTTTGTTTGAATCTATACAAAAATTACAGCTTGCTACCTAATTATGATGATGTTCATCCATTTACCTATTCTATGATTCGTATAATGCTTGTACCTTATTTCTTTTATTCCTTTGGATTTGTCCATAGTCGACTAAAAAGAATGAATACATTTTTACCAACTTTGGTATATAGTGCGTTATTTATGTCATTGATAATATTTGGTACATCCAATGGTTTAGGCTTATATTTGAGTGGTTATCTTTCGTTCTTTTTCGTTCATGCTTTGCATGGAGTATATAGAAACTTGCTAAGAAAGTATTAAAACTATATTAACTAAAAAGCATATTTATGCTTTACATATATTAACAAAAATTCAAAGTTGATATACACATTTATTGGAGATTATTATGAAAGTTATTCTTTTAAAAAGAGTTGAAAAACTAGGTCAAATTGGTGATTTAGTTGATGTTAAACCGGGTTACGCTCGTAACTATCTTTTACCAAAAGGTTACGCTTTACGTTCAACTAAAGAAAACATTGCTTATTTCGAACAACAGAAAGCTCAAATTGAAGCTACTAACTTGAAAGAAAAAGCAGAAGCAGAGCAAATATCTACTAAGATCGAAGGCGTTAAAGTTATTCTTGTACGTCAATCAGGCGACGCTGGTCAACTGTATGGTTCTGTGAATGCTCGTGATGTTGCGAACGCTTTAAAAGAACTTGGATACGCTATCGCACGCCAACAAGTACGCTTATCAGCACCTATTAAGTATCTTGGTTTACACGATGTTATCATTTCACTACATTCGGAAGTATCTGTTACCATTGAAATTAACGTTGCTAGATCTTTAGCAGAAGCAGAAGAACAAGCCAATCTTGGTAAAGAAGGTATTGCTCGCTTAAGAGGCGAACATTCTGAAGAAGAAGAAGAAGTTAAAGAAGTTCCGACTCCTGTAACTACAGATCTTGATAAAGATGAAATCGAAGCCGAACAAGCTGAAGAAACATCTGAAGACGAATAGAATCTCTTCTCTTAAAGACTACGTAAAACACTCACTTTTATTTATCTTAAATAAAAGTGAGTGTTTTTATATATGGCAATGAAACCTATTCTCATTCTTATCTTCACTGTAGAATCTGTCATATTTGAATACATTACTCTCTCGTAAGAAAAAATAATAATTGCTTACAGTTTTTAACCATATATTAAGGAAAAGCTTGTTATAATAATAACTATAAAGAATCATTAGGAAAATGGAGAAAGAATCATGCTATTAACTTTTGTACAAACAACCATTATTATAGCGGTAGGATTAATCTTAAGTATGTTAATTACTACAAGCTCGCAAGCTCATGTTAAAATTAACATCGACGGTGGATATTTTGACCCGACACCCATTGCCATACCAGAATTTAACGGCAAAACATATTTGGAAAAAGATATGGGCAAAAAAATGTCTAATATCATTAACCAAGATCTAACAACTTCGGGCTTATTTCACACTATGAACGATTTTGATATGGACAAAAAAGACCTTAATAACATCAACAAACGCCCTGATTTTGCATATTTCAAAAAAAAAATATAGACGCATTTGTCCAAGCACAGATAAATATACATAACAATAAGTTATCTGTTGCCTTTCGCTTGTATGATATTACGGTAGAATCGCAAATTACTTCAAGTTTAATTAAGGTAAAAATGCGACAATGGCGTCGCTTATCGCACATTATAGCCGATACCATATATAATAAAATCACAGGAGAAAAGGGCTTTTTTGATACTCGTGTGATTTTTGTTGATGAGCAAAAAAAAAATGGTTTTACCGTCAAGCGTTTGGCGATTATGGATCAGGACGGAGCGAATCTTAAATATTTAACCAAAGGTAAATATATGATTCTCATGCCGAATTTTTCTCCAGACGGCACGCAGGCCACATATGTATCCTATCAATTGGGCTATCCTTTTACCTATTTCGCCGATCTTCAAACTGGCGAAATTGCTCCCTTAACAGGGGTAAAAAAAGGGATGATGGTAATTTCTCCACGTTTTACAAGCGACGCAAAATCCTTACTCTTTGCAGGATCTACAGGCGAAAATACCGATATTTATAAGATAACCATGAAAAAAAAGAGACTAACACGCTTAACAAAATCTAAGGCCATTGATGTTTCACCGTCCGAATCTCCAGATAGTAAATTTATTGTTTTCTCATCGGATAGAGAGGGCGGAATCAATCATCAAAAGTTATTTATATATAACAAAAGAACCAAAGCCATAAAACGCATTTCCCAAGGCGACGGCAGTTATGCCACGCCATCATGGTCGCCCCGTGGCGATCTCATTGCTTTCACAAAGATTCTAAAGGGAAAATTCTACATCGGAATCATGTCCCCCGACGGCTCTAACGAGAAAATTCTCACAAGCGGATACCTAGTTGAGAATCCCTCATGGGCCAGTAGCGGAAGAAATATAGTCTTTACTCGAGAAGAAATCCACCACAAAATCAAACACTCTAGCCTATACATGATCGACATATCAGGAATCGGCGAACACCGCCTCCCAACCCCCCACGACGCCTCCGACGCCTCATGGTCCCCACCACTGCCTAGATAGGTTTATTCTTGCTCTGCCTTTAAAATTTCTTTGTAGTTATTAGCCATATTTTTTACATGCTTTGTTATATATTCTTGTAAGTCTTTTTCCTTACGAATAATTTTAGCTAGGCTAGTATGTGAATTGAAATTAAGAGTATAATCATCCCTTTGATCTAGCGGTTGAAGAGCTATCCACACTGTTTCTTCTGTACCACCAAATTCATTATTACATAATATAATTACCTTATCAGTAATAACCTTGTCTGATTTATTGAGTTCATTCCAATATGGTAGCCCCCAATAAACACGGCCACCTTTATTTTCTACTCTACCAGTTAAAAGATCATTATCAGACTGTGAGCTTATAATTTTAAAGTTAAATCCGTAATTTTTCTTTTTTATATTATCTGTGGGAAATTCTGAATCTTTCATTATAAAAGAGATATTATCATCTTGATCTTTATTATAGTTTTTTATTGTTTCATAAAGCTTTTCAAAATATTTATATTTTAATTCTGTATGTATTTCATCTTTTATTGAGAAGAGTTTTAGAGCCATTTCTAGATTGTTATCATTATCCATAATTATATTTGTCAGTTCGTTTGTCATTTCTGTTCCTATTAGTCCTGTTAGTTGTTGTAGTAATAATTGATATTGTACAAATGTTTCTCGTAAGGTTGGTTCTGTTGCGAATTGGGAAATACACGAATCGCACCAATTTATAATTTCTTTTTTATAAGAAATAAGAAAAACATTCTCTTTTTCATCGTATTTATCTTCTGACTCTCTCTCCTTATCTTGTTTCTCTTTCTCTTTCTCATAAGCAATATTATAAACATCTTGTAAGTTTGTTGGGTAATTTTTATCAATTAACTCACTTTTGTTCTCTTCATTAAATTCTTGTATACTGTAATCGCTTGGTTCGTGCCTATCTAACGTTAGATAGTAAATTTTAATCTGATTATCAGAATACCCCCTTTTTTTCATTACATGATAATAGCGAAGTAGTTGGGCGTTTTGATCACTAGCATAAATTTTATTTTCTATGATAATCGCTAATTTTTCTCTTTCTTTGCCTTTTTCAAAATCTATTTCTAGTAAAAGATCTATATTATCACTTTCTTTATAAATTTTAGGTTTTTTAAAATCCGTATAAACATCGATATTTTCAAAATTAGTATGATCTTTCAACTTAATGGATTGCAAAAAGTATTTAACCACATTATGATCTTCTAGATTCTTTAATGCCTGATGTATAAATTGAGAATGTAAATTTACTTCATCATGTGATTTTCTTAATATACTAAATATATTAAATTTATTTCTTAAAGTGGAAGAATTATCATGCTGTTTGCTGATCAATGCTATCTTTTCAAAAAATATATTATAAAGTTCTTTATTGAGTTCTGTCATATTGGTATATCTTTCATAATTATTCTATATTTATCATAACTTATCCCCCTTAAAAGAGTCAATAAAATAATATCTATAATTTTTTTATTGATTATTTAGAAAAAATGTGTTTAAATGTATTTAAGTAAGCTTAATGTTATTAAGAGTGAAGAGATGTAAAGGTGGTGTTCGCATAAGATACACACCTTTTTTTATAACTTGTAATTCATCTAAGTTTATTGAAGTAACCAAATTATATTTGAGGTTAAGTTTATGCTATTAGAAGATAAAATCAGAGATATTATCGAACCTATTATTGAAGAAGAGGGCTACGAGTTAGCTGTGATTCGCATTAATGGGAACGAACATCAAACATTACAAGTGATGATTGATAGAATGGATCAAAAGAAAATTACGGTTGAGGATTGTTCCAAGATAAGTCTAGCCATATCGCCTATTTTAGATGTGGAAGATCCTATCTCGGAGAAATATTCGCTTGAAGTGAGCAGTCCGGGAATTGATAGACCTTTAACAAGGTTGAAAGATTTTAAACGATTTTCAGGCTTTAAGGCAAAGATCCAAACAATTATGCCTGTGGATAATAGAAGAAAATATAGTATTACATTGATCGATGTTATGGATAACAATATTATTGTTAGAGATAGCGAAAACAATGAATTATCCATAGAATTTTCCAACATAGCAAAAGCAAAATTATTATTAACCGATGAATTAATCCAAGCCACATCCAAGGGAGTTGTGTAAAATGACAAAAGTACGTTCAGAAATATTACAAGTAGCAAAAGAAGTAGCCGAAACAAAGGGGATCGATGCGGAAGATATCTTGGAGGCTATGGAAGTTGCCATTCAAAAAGCAGGACGTTCTCGCTATGGTGCAGAACACGACATACGAGCTACTATCGATCGTAATAACGGTAAAATCACGCTGGCAAAAGTAACCGAAGTTGTGCCAGAACTGTTAGATATTGAAGATGAAGTTAATCAAATCACCTTAGCCGAGGCCCACGCCAAAGATAAAAGCCTTAAAGTGGGCGATACTATCATCGAAGAACTACCGCCCCTTGATTTCGGACGCATGGCTACTCAAACCGCTAAACAAATCATATTACAAAAGGTTCGTGAGGCGGAGCGTCATCATCAATTCGAAAACTTTCAAGACAAGGTTGGGCAGGTTATTACTGCAGAAATCAAGCGTATCGATTACGGTAATGTTGTGCTTGATCTGGGTAAAACCGAGGCTATTTTACGCCGTGAAGAAACTATCCCCCGTGAAAGATTCAAAGTGGGCGATAAAATTAAAACTCTCGTGCTAGATGTAAGAGAAGAAACTCGTGGCCATCAAGTTTTCTTATCTCGTACACATCCGCACTTTTTGAAAGCATTATTACATGAAGAAGTTCCAGAAATTGCCGACGGTGTTATCGAAATCAAAGGCGTTTCAAGAGATCCAGGGGCGAGAGCTAAAATCCTAGTCCATTCGGAAGATGATTTCATCGATCCTATCGGCACGACTATCGGAGCAAGAGGAAGTAGAATCCAAGCGATCACTTCCGAACTAAGTGGCGAACGAATCGACATCATTAAATGGACCGATGATCTAGCTCAACTTGTGATATCTGTACTATCGAATGTGGAAATTACTCGAGTGCTTATCGATGAAGTGGAAAATAAGGTCGAAGTTGTTGTGCCTGATGATCAACTATCTAGTGCCATTGGTCGCCGTGGTCAAAATGTGCGTTTAGCGTCGCAAATTATCGGCTGGAGTATCGATATAATCAACGAAGAAGAAGAAGCCAGACGCCGTCAAGACGATCTTAACCGCCTATCGTCAGTATTTACCGACGCTCTAGACGTGGATGAAGACATCGCCGAATTAATCATCTCATTCGGCTACAAAACCATTAGCGATCTTGCACTTACCACCGCCGAAGAGCTATGCGGAATCGAAGAGTTTGACGAAATAACCGCAACTCAAATTATCGATCGTGCCATTGCTTATCAACAAGAGCAAGAATCTAAACTAATCGAAAAACTAGAAGTTCTTGGCGTAGAACAAGATTTACTTGATTTCGAGGGTTTACCAGTGGAATACATCGTGGCTCTTTCCGAAGATCTCCAAATTAAATCCGTGGACGATTTCGCCGAGCTGGCAGGATACGAAGTGGTGGAATCCCTAGGAGAAGATAAAATCTCCGAAGAAGACGCCAACAAACTAATCATGAAAGCCCGTGAAAAATGGTTCGCCGAAGAAGACAGCGAGACTACCGAAGACTCTCCAGCTAGCGACGACGCTCAAGCCGACAGCTAGCGAGCTACCCATGGAGTGATAATTCATGAACAAACCTAAAAAGAAATTGCTACTAATAGCCTTGGGTATATTAGTAGCGATAGGTTTGGGTCTAGGCTCTGAAGTGCCAGATTATATTTACGTTAAGAATAAAGATACTTCTTTAATATATCACAATGAGCCAGATGATAAAGTGAGCTTTTCCGAGCAAATGAGATTCATACGTCAGGAAAAAGCTTTTAAATCTAATGTGAATTTGGTTAATAGTTGGGGTAATACTGCCTTGCTTAAGATATCGAAAAAATATTTAGAACATACTAAGCAAGCATTAAAGAAGAGATCTGACACTTTTAAGCTTTTAATCCAAAGAAAAGCCGATCCTAATATCGTTGATGTGGACGGCAATAGTCCTTTAATGAATATAGTTTTAGAAAGTCAAAAACTAGAACTACTTAACATCTTAATAGACGCTAAAACCCATATTAATATTAAAAATAAAAAAGGCAATACCGCCTTAATGCAAGCGGTTATGAAAAATAATCTTTCAATAGTTGATAGATTAATAAAAGCAGGTGCTGATGTTACTATTAAAAATAAAAAAGGCAATACCGCTTTAATTCAAGCGGTTATAAAAAATAATCTTCCAATAGTTGATAGATTAATAAAAGCAAGGGCTGATGTTAATATCACTAATTCAGATGGGGATAATGCTTTTAATATTGCCTTTAATAAAAATGGTTGGTTTCATATGTGGCGTGTGTTTAGAAGTCATGATACTTTACCCATAATCAAAAGCTTAATAACCGCTGGGGTAGATACAAAGAAAGTTACTAAAACTCTTTTAACCAACACTATTTATAATCGTGATTCTGCTGTTGATTTACCTTACGCATTATCCCAACTATTGCAGGCAGGATTAAAATTTGATGTAAATCAAAAATTAAAGGCCGATAACAATATTACACCTTTAATGGAAACCACTTCTCTTAGTTTTTATAATATGAGAAATACACTAATTGCCGATTTGATAAAAGCTGGGGCAGATGTTAACGCTAAAGATAATTACGGCTTAACTCCCTTAATGTATATGGTAGTAAATAAGCGTTTTGGAGCATTACAAACATTATATGAATATGGAACTTTAAAAGGTACACGTTACGCTAACGAAGGTAGCGGACGCAACTACGATGGCTCTATAATGTATGTAAATGATACTCCATACATTCAAAAGGAAGTTATTGAGAACATTAAGATCTTAGTAAAAGCAGGAGCGAAGATCAACGCAAAAAGCAATAAGGGAAAAACTGCTTTAGATTATGCCATACTATCGGATCAATCCCCTAATGTAATTCAAACATTAAAGAAATTAGGGGCAAAATAATTTTATTTTGATTTCTTATATAATTTATGTTAGTATCATATGTATACAAATAACAGTTAGATATAAAGTTGGGATATGGAATTATGGATAATAGTAAAAAAGTAGCGGTTATAGGCTTGGGTAAAGCAGGGCTTGCCGACGCATTATTTTTAAAGGAAAAGGGCGAAAATGTTCTTGTGTGGGACGATAAGGAAGAAGTAAGATTGCAAGCACAAGAGCAAGGATTGGATTCTATCACGTTGGAAAATACCGATTGGGATGATATTAGTTATATAGTCTTAAGCCCAGGTATTCCCCATACACATCCTAAACCGCACCCAATGATCGCTCAAGCTAAGAAGAAAAATGTGCCTATTGTCGGCGATGTGGAATTGCTTTATAAGGATAAATCCACCGCAAACTTCATCGGCATTACTGGTACGAATGGGAAATCTACCACCACAGAATTATTACATCATACCATGTTGCACGCAGGAATCAGCGTTAACGCAGGGGCGAATTTAGGTAAGCCTGCGGTTAGTTTGGGTAATTGTGAAAATTATGTCTTGGAAATGTCTTCATATATGCTAGAACTCGTTCCAACTACCGTATTTAATGTGGCTTTATGGTTGAATATTTCCGAAGATCATCTAATACGCCATGGGGATATTAATGACTACATCAACGCTAAAGCGAATATTTTCCATAATCAAAATAGTAATCATTTTGCGATTATCTGTATTGATGATGAGTATAGCGAAAAGGTGGCTACTCGCTTGAAAGATCAGGGAAAACAAAAGGTTATAACCGTATCTTCTAGCGAAAAATCTGCAGATTATTATATTAAAGATAACTCTATTTATAGCACTCAAGATGAAAATCCACTGGGAAATCTTGGCGATTATAAACATTTACACGGATCGCACAATGCACAGAATGCCGTATCAGCATGGGCAACATTGCACGCTTGCGGTTTGGAAAATGATGTTATCAATCAAGCATTTATCACATTTGCAGGCTTGGCACATCGTCAACAATTTGTTTTAAAATTTAATGATGTGGAATTCTATAACGATAGCAAAGCCACCAACGCCGTTTCAACCCAAAAAGCCATAGAAAACTTCTCACAATCCCATTTACTGCTTGGCGGTATCGCCAAAGAGGGCGGAATTACATCCATAGTAGACGAAATTAAAAGCCAAGTGGCACACGTATATTTATACGGTCAAGCCCGTGAAGAATTCGCTCAAACCCTAAGAGACGCAGGCTATACCAACTTTAGCATATTCGACGATACAAACATCAAAATGGAAGACATCCACCCAGTAAAAAGAAAACATATCTCGTTCATCAACGCCATAAAACAAGCCTATAAAGACGCCAGCAACAAAAACGGCGGTGGCGTCGTTCTCCTAGCTCCTGCCTGTGCAAGTTTCGACATGTTCAAAAGTTTCGAAGACCGTGGAAATATCTTCCAAGCCACCATAAGCGACATAATTACAGGCGAGTAATAATCTAATCTGTGCTTAATATCAGGTGCGTAAGTTTTCTTTTAGGAGTTGGGTGGGTTGGATCTTGAATTCTTTTTTGAATGTTTTGGAGAAATACGCCATATCGTTAAAGCCAGAGCTTGTGGCGATTTGGGTTATTTGTTTTTCTGGATGTTGTATTATCATATTTCGACTGTTAAATAATTTTATTTTGTTCTGGACGTCCTTGGCATTTAAGCCCACCAATTTTTTAAATGTACGAGCGAATGTATTGTATGTACGTGAGCGAGTTAGGGCGTAATCTGTAATTAAAATGTCATTATCAAAGGAAATATAATTGTAAAGTAAATCTATAATATCATGCTCGATTGTTTGATTAGTATACAAGTTCCTTTCCCTGTTGAGATCTTCGCATGTTTTTATATTTTTCTTACTTCTGATGATAGTAACAAAAATTTGCGATATGATTGTAGAAATTAAAACATTAGTAGTTTCTTTATGAATATATACCGTCTGCCTTAATTCCTTTTCAGCCCAATAAGCTAGAGCGTTTACTTGATATAAGGTTTGCCCTGATAGGGTTATATGTCTGTTATATCTAGTGAATATTTGACTGATTTCTTTTGTGTAATTAATTAACAAAGGTGATGTATCTTCCCACGCATTGGGAAAAATGCTAATATTTACCAATTCTAGATCATGAGTTTCTAGGAATTGATGTTCATCTTTAATGTTAATCATTACGAATGATCCAGGTAACAGCAGATCGTAAAAATTATTATGAATATGAATTCCATAACCTTTAACTACAAGAAAGCATTCAAGAAAGTTATGGCTATGTTTCTCATAGGTTGGATGTTTAATGTTGCGTGATATATATATGTACTTAGATACCGTAAATTCATGTATATTCATAGCTCTAGCCTTTATATAATAGTGAATGTTGTTAGTTTACTTTACCATGTTAACAGATTCTTTTTTACTTGTAAATCTTTTAATATAAAATTAACACTATAACAAAAAAACCATTTAAGATCGTTTTTGGTCTTTTTGTTATTGCATTTATATAAATATATGTTATACTGTATTAGATAGTAATCGTAAAAGATTACTGTTATATATTTTATTTACTATAAAAAAAGGTAAAATATAAATCAAACATAAAAATAAAACACAATAAAATAAGAAGATAAAAGGAATAACTTATGAAAAAGATTTTATTAACAACAATAGCTACTACTTTAATTGCTACTACCTTTGGTGGTGTAGCGAATGCTGGTCAATTTACAGGCTCTGCCAATATTTGGGCTTGGAATATTAATGTGCCACCTTTAAAGGCGGCGGCAAAAGCATTTATGAAACTTCATCCGAAAGCACATATTAAGATTACAGAAATTGGTCATAATGATGTATATCAAAAATTATCGGCTGGCTTGATCGCTCGTGGTAAAGGCTTGCCTGATGCTACCCTAATTGAAGATGATCACTTTGATAGCTTTGTGAAGATTTATCCTAGAAGTTTTGTTAATGTGGGAACTATGGGGTTTGATAAATTAACGAATCTTTTCCCTGATTATAAAGCAAGTGCTTTTAAATATAAATCTCATATGTACGGATTTCCCCTTGATGGTGGTCCAGCTATGATCTTTTATCGTCGCAGTGCATTTGCTAAAGCAGGTGTAAAACCTAGTCAGATCAAGACGTGGAATGACTTCTTAAAATATGGTAAAATCATCAAAGCGAAAACAGGCAAATTTATGTTTGGTGGTAGTAATGACGATGGTTCATATCGCATAATGGCAGGCCAGTACGGTAAAGGATATTACGATGTTAAAGGTAATATTGATCTAAAAAATCCTAAATCGGTTAAAGCTTTGCAATTCATTCAAAAAATGGCTAAAGCAGGGATCTTACATCAACGTGCTCCAGGTTGGAATCCGTTCATGCGTGATATTTCCACTGGTACAGTTGTAGCTATTCCTGCAGGGGCTTGGCTTGAAGGTAATATCGAATCGTCAGCACCAAAAACTAAAGGCGATTGGGGTGTAATGCCTTTGCCTGTAAATGGCGATGGCGATGTGGCGTCAGCCTCTCAAGGTGGTAGCGGGTTTGTTATGCTTAAAAAATCACGCAATAAAGCTCTTACATATAGCTTTTTAAAATACTTCACAACAGAAACATCAGCTCAATTGGTTGCCTTTAAAGCAGGATTATTCCCAACACTAAATAAAGTTTATACAACTAAAGAATTTAGTGCAGGTATACCTTTCTTCAAAGGTCAAAAAATCTGGCTAGAGGCTGCTAAAGCTATTAAAGTAATTAAACCAGTTAATTATACCGAAGATTATTATTATGCCAATATGGAATTAGGCAAATTATATTCAGGTGCAATCTTTACAAATACCAATATGGTTAAACGTTTAGATCAAGCTGTAAAAAGCTTAAAAGCTCGTACAGGTCGCAAAGCAAACCAGTACTAATAACTTAACCTAACCTAACATAACTTATATTAAATAACTTATATTAAGTAAGTTACATTCAGTAAGTTATATTCAGTCATAAAGAAGATACTATTTATTTCATTATTTATGGTATCTTCAATGACTTCAATTGAATTATATTAATTATTAAGTTTACTTTGTAATATGATAAAAATAACAAAAATAAGAATAATAAAAAGAATAAAAATACAAACAAAAAAACAACAAAAATAATAAATACAAATATAATCATATATAAAAATACTCAAATTGAATTAAATCGAAAGAGAGAAAAAATATGAAAAAGATTTTATTAACAACAATAGCAACTACCTTACTTGCCAGCAGTTTCGGCGGTATGGCACATGCGAGTAATGGATTTTCAGGCAGTATTAATATTTGGGCGTGGAATATCAATTTACCACCGTTACAAGCGGCGGCAAAAGATTTTATGAAAGCTCATCCGCAAGCACATATTAAGATCACTCAAAGCGGTCATGATAATATTTATCAAAAGATATCAGCAGGATTGGTCGCACGTGGTAAGGGCTTGCCTGACGCTAGTCTAATTGAAGATGATCATTTTGATAGTTTTGTGAAAATTTATCCGAGCAGTTTTGTTAATGTAGGCAAAATGGGTATGGATAAATTCATTAACAGATTCCCTAACTATAAGGCAAAGGCCTTTACCTATAAATCTCATATGTATGGCTTTCCCCTTGACGGTGGTCCGGCTATGGTTTTTTATCGTAGAAGTGCTTTTGCTAAAGCAGGGGTAAAACCTAGCCAGATCAAGACATGGGATGACTTCCTAAAGTATGGTAAAATCATTAAAGCTAAAACAGGTAAATATATGTTTGGTGGTAATGATGATGATGGTGTTTATCGTATCATGGTAGGGCAATACGGTAAAGGATATTATGATAACAATGGTAACATTGATTTAAAATCTCCTGTATCTGTTAAAGTTTTACAACGTCTTCAAAATATGGCTAAGGCGGGTATTTTGCATTATCGTGCGTCAGGCTGGACTCCATCTGTGCGAGATATTAGCTCTGGTACTATTGTGGCTATTCCGTCTGGGGTTTGGCTTAGAGGTACTATCAAACTTGGTGCACCAAAAACCAAAGGCGATTGGGGTGTGTTCCCTTTACCTGTAAATGGCGATGGCGATGTGGCTTCTGCTGCCCATGGCGGTGGTGGTTTTGTTGTGTTTAAATACTCAAAACATCAAGCACTTACATATAATTTTTTAAAATATTATACAACCACAACCAAAGCACAATTGGGAGCTTTTAAAGTGGGATTATTTCCAACATTAAAAACAGTTTATAAAACTAAAGAATTTAATGCAGGCGTACCTTTTTTTAAAGGGCAAAAGATATATATGGAAGCAGCTAAAGCTGTTCATGTAGTGAAACCCATTAATTATACCGAAGATTATTATTATGCCAATATAGAAGTAGGAAAATTACTTTCTGGCGTAATTTTTACAGGGAAAGGTAATTTGATTAAACGTCTAGATCAAGCCATTCACACTTTACAAGCTCGTACAGGGCGTAAGGTAAATCAGTATAAATAACTTTAACTTTAACTTCAACCTTAAATTTAACCTTAAATTTAACAATCACAATATTTAAATCGAAAGAGAGAAAAAAATATGAAAAAGATTTTATTAACAACAATAGCAAGTACCTTACTTGCCACGACAATCGGTGGTGTGGCTCATGCGGGGGCGTTTTCAGGGACGTCAACTATTTGGGCGTGGAATATCAACGTGCCACCTTTAAAGGCGGTAGCAAAATCCTTTATGAAACTTCATCCGCAAGCACATATTAAGATCGTGGCAAGGGGTCATGATGATCTTTACGAGAAATTATCGGCAGGATTGGTCGCACATGGTAAGGGATTGCCTGATAGTACCTTAATGGAAGATGATCATTTTGATAGTTTCATTAAAATTTATCCTAGTAGTTTTGTTGATGTGGGAAAAATGGGATTTAGTAAATTAGCTAATTTATTTCCTGCTTATAAAATCCAGTCAGCAAGTTATAAATCTCGTATTTATGGTTTACCTTTTGGTATTGGTCCAGCTATGATCTTTTATCGTCGCAGTATTTTTGCTAAGGCAGGGGTCAAACCTAGCCAGATCAAAACATGGGATGACTTTATAAAATATGGTAAAATCATCAAAGCTAAAACAGGTAAATATATGTTTAGCGGAAGCGATGGCGACGGTATTTATCGCATAATGGCAGGACAGTACGGTAAGGGATATTACGATAGTAAAGGTAATATAGACTTAAAAAATCCTATATCTGTGAGAGCGTGGAAACTTATTCAAAAAATGGCGAACGAAGGGATTTTACATCATAGTGGTGCAGGTTGGGATACTTTCATGCGTGAGATTGCTACTGGTACTATTGTTGCTATTCCGTCAGGTGTTTGGCTTGAGGGAAATATTGAAATTGGAGCACCAAAAACTAAAGGCGATTGGGGTGTCTTCCCTTTACCTGTAAATGGCGATGGCGATGTGGCCTCGGCTTTCAATGGCGGTACTAGTTTCGTGATGTTGAAAAAATCAAGAAATAAAGCACTTACTTATAATTTCTTAAAATATTTCACAACCGAAACTCAATCTCAATTGGTTTCATTTAAGGCAGGATTATTCCCTACATTAAAGAAAGTATATAAAACTAAAGAATTTAATGCAGGCGTACCTTTCTTTCATAATCAAAAAGTATGGCTAGAAGCGGCAAAAGCTAGTAATAGTATGAAAGCGGTTAACTTTACCGAAGATTATTATTATGCCAATCTAGAATTAAGTAAATTATTTTCTGGTGTAATATTCACAGGTGGCGATTTAATGAAACGCTTAGACCAATCAGTCCACGCTCTACAAGCCCGTACGGGGCGAAAGGTACATCAATATAAATAACCTTATTTTTTAACTTCAACTTTTATTTTTTAACTTTTAACTTCAACTTTTAACTTTTAATTTTAACAATCACAATATTACAAATATTATAAATTTATATTCAAATGAAAAGAGAGAACAATAAGATGAAAAAGATTTTATTAACAACAATAGCTAGTACTTTAATTGCTACTGCCTTTGGTGGTGTGGCGAATGGGAAAGCACTTTCAGGTAATACTACTATATGGGCGTGGAATATTAACATTCCGCCGTTAAAATCAGCGGCAAAGGAGTTTATGCAGGCTCATCCGAATACTCACATTAAGATCAGCTTAGTTGGTGGTGGGGATATTTTAGAGAAGTTGTCAATTGGGCTGATTGCTCATGGTAAAGGATTGCCAGACGCTTTATTAATGCAGGATCAACATTTTAATAGTTTCGTTGGTCTTTATCCTAGAAGTTTTGTCAATGTGGGCAAAATGGGAATGGATAAATTAGCGAATTTATTCCCTGTTTATAAATCCAATGCTTTTAAATATAAATCTCATATGTACGGATTTCCCTTTGACGGTGGCCCAGTTTTAGTCTTTTATAGACGAGATGTTTTTGCTAAAGCAGGAGTAAAACCTAGCCAGATCAAGACGTGGAATGACTTCTTAAAGTATGGTAAAATTATCAAAGCGAAAACAGGTAAATTCATGTTCGGCGGTAATGATGATGATAGCGTATATCGTATCATGATGGAACAGTATGGTAAGCGATACTATGATAAAAATGGGAATATCGATTTAAAATCGCCACGTTCTATTAAAGTTTTGAAGTTCTTACAAAAAATGAACAAAGCGGGGATCTTACATCATCGTGCCGCAGGTTGGAACTCGTTCTTGCGTGAGCTTACAAGAGGCACAGTCGCAGCCGTGCCTGCTGGGGCTTGGCTTGAGGGGAATATCGAAACCGTAGCTCCTAAGAGTAAGGGCAAATGGGGCGTAATGCCGTTGCCTGTAAATGGCGATGGCGATGTGGGATCGGCAGCTTATGGCGGTAGTGCTTTTGTTATGCTACAGAAATCAAAAAACAAAGCTCTTACATACGCATTCTTGAAATATTTCACAACGGAATTACATCCGCAATTGGTCGCATTTAAAGAGGGACTATTCCCAACATTAAATAAGGTTTATAAAACTAAAGAATTTAATGCAGGCGTGCCTTTCTTTAAGGGGCAAAAAGTATGGACAGAAGCTGCCAAAGCGGTAAAAATTATCAGACCTATTGACTTTACAAACGATTTCCATTATGCAGAATTGGAAATGGGTAAATTACAATCAGGAGTAATCTTCGCCGACGGTGGTAACTTAATGAAACGTCTAGATCAGGCCGCACAAGCCTTACACAGTCGTACAGGACGTAAAATCAACGAATATAAATAAAACGACTGTGAAAAAAAATGAGATATGTGAGAATGAGATATGTGTCTTAAATTAATCATGACTAAGCTTAAGATAGAGTAAATGTCGCCATAATTTAAGATACACACATCTCATTTTCATATCATTTAAATAAGCAAGAATTTTATATTCACAATCTATTCACAATCATAAATTTAATCTCAAAATTGAAAGAGAGAACAACCACATGAAAAAAATTCTATTAACAACAATAGCAAGCACTCTAATCGCTACAGGTTTCGCTAGTATGGCGAATGCTGGAGAGTTTTCAGGTAAAATAAACGTGTGGGCGTGGACTATTAATGTTCCGCCATTACAACAATCGGCAAAAATGTTCATGAAAGCTCATCCGCAAGCACACATAAAAATAAGCACCATAGGACATGACGCTCTTTTAGAGAAATTATCGGCAGGTTTGGTCGCTCATGGTAAGGGATTGCCAGACGCTACTTTACTACCTGATGATCATTTCTCTAGTTTTGTCAATATTTATCCTAGTAGTTTTGTCAATGTGGGGAAAATGGGTATGGATCAGACCGCAAAGCTATTTCCCAAATATAAAGTGGCTAATATAACATATAAATCACATATGTACGGCTTTCCTTTGGACGGTGGCCCAGCTGTGATTTTTTATCGTAGAAGTACTTTTGCTAAAGCTGGGGTAAATCCACGTGATATCAAAACGTGGGATGACTTCCTAAAATATGGTAAAATAATAAAAGCTAAAACAGGTCATTATATGTGTGGTGGTAGTGATGATGACGGCTTGTATCGTATAATGATTGGGCAATACGGCAAAGGATATTTTGACGCAAAAGGGAACATAGATTTAAAATCGCCACAATCTATTCATACTTTACAGTTCATCCAGAAAATGGGTAAAGCTGGGATTTTACACAATCGTGCAGCAGGTTGGAGTCCGTCCATGCGTGATATGGCTACAGGCACTGTATCAGCTATCCCCGAGGGTGTGTGGCTAGCGGGAAACATTGAAACCGCAGCTCCAAAAACCAAAGGCGATTGGGGAGTGTTCCCTTTACCTGCAAATGGCGATGGTGATGTACACGCTAGTAACCTTGGTGGTGCTAGTTTTGTTATGTTTAAAAAATCAAGAAATAAAGCTCTTACATATAACTTTTTAAAATACTATACAACCACAACCGCACCCCAATTACTTGCCTTTAAAGCTGGATTATTTCCCACTTTAACAACAGTTTATAAAACTAAAGAGTTTAATGCAAAGATGCCTTTTTTCAAAAATCAAAAAGTCTGGAAAATAGCGGCTGACACTACAAAATTAATCAAAAAAGTTAATTATACCGAAGATTATTATTATGCTAATCTAGAAGTAAGAAAACTATATTCAGGAATGGTCTTCACTGATATTGATGTAGTGAAACGCTTAACTAAAACCATTGATTCTTTAAAAGCTCGTACAGGGCGTAAGGTTAATCAATATTAATAATCTAATAATCTAATAATCTAATAAATTCATAATTTATTTAGTTGTTTATTGCATTTATATATGTTATACTATATGGTGTAGTAATTGCAAAAAATTACTATGATATATTTTCTTTGTTATAAAAATAAGGTAAAATATCAATATCAAATATAAACATAAAAACAAATCATAAATTTAATCTCAAAATTGAAAGAGAGAACAACCACATGAAAAAAATTCTATTAACAACAATAGCAACCACATTAATCGCTACAAGTTTCGGTAGTATGGCACAGGCTGGACCCTATTCAGGTACGACAACTATTTGGGCGTGGACTATGAACATTCCGCCATTGCAGGCCGCAGCGAAAATCTTCATGAAAAAACATCCGCAAGCACATATTAAGATTGCTACCATAGGATACGAATCTCTTTTAAGTAAGTTATCGGCTGGGTTAGTAGCTCACGGTAAAGGCTTGCCAGACGCTACTTTAATGGAAGATAAACGTTTCGATAGCTATGTGAAGATTTATCCGAGAAGTTTTGTTAATGTCGGTAAAATGGGAATGGATAAACTAACAGGGTTATTCCCTGCCTATAAGGCAAATGTTTATAAATATAAATCTCATATGTACGGCTTTCCCTTTGATAGTGGTCCAGCAGTGATATTTTATCGTAGAAGTACATTTGCTAAGGCAGGAGTAAAACCTAGCGATATTAAAACATGGGATGATTATCTAAAATATGGTAAAATCATCAAAGCGAAAACAGGCAAATTCATGTTCGGTGGCTATGATGATGACGCTCCTTATACAATCATGATGCAACAATACGGCAAAAGTTATTTTGACGCTAAAGGTAACATCGATTTAAAATCGCCACGTTCGATCAAAACTCTGAAGTTCATCAAACGTATGGAAAAAGAAGGAATTTTACATCATCGTGCCACAGGTTGGACTCCGTTCATGCGAGATATCGCCACTGGTACAGTTTCGGCTATTCCGAGCGGTATTTGGCTTAAGGCTAGTATCGTAAAAGGAGCACCTAAAACCAAAGGCGATTGGGGAATTATGAGCCTACCTGTAAACGGCGATGGCGACGTGGCCGCAGCCTCTCACGGTGGTAGCGGATTCGTTATGTTCGCACATTCAAAAAATAAACCTCTTACATATAATTTCTTGAAATATTACACAACTACTCTAGAAGCTCAAAAAATCGCTTTTAAAGGCGGATTTTTCTCAAGTCTGTTAAAAATGCGTAATACTAAAGAATTCTCTCAAGCATTACCATTCTTTAAAGGACAAAAAATATGGCAAGTGGGAGCTAAGGCTTTACCTTTAATTAGATCAGTAAATAATACCATAGATCATTCCTATGCCATTGAAGAAGTTCATAAATTATTCACAGGTGCAATCTATAATAATGAAGATTTAATGAAACGTCTAGATCAAGCAGTTAAAACATTAAAAGCTCGTACAGGGCGTAAGGTTAATACATACTAATAAGATATCATTTTATTTATTGCGATAATCCCATACATGGTCATGTTCATGTATGGGATTATTTTATACTTATTTGGCAATTTATTTTGGCAATTTAGGTCAGTATTAACGGTAATTTAAGACATTATATAATTCTATATTTTGTGTTATACTGGCAAACATAGGATTGATAACATCAAGACTATAAAAATATTAGCTTTAAAATTCATAAGCTAATTAACAATATAAATAAATATCAAATAAAGAAATAACCAAAAAAGGAATAACTATATGAAAAAAATTCTATTAACAACATTAGCAACAGGTTTGATCGTTTCAAGTTTTGGCACTATCGCACAAGCGAGATCCAATGACGGATATTCAGGTAATACAAATATTTGGGCATGGACAGAGAACATACCACCATTAAAAGCTGCGGCAAAATTATTTATGAAAGCACATCCTAAAGCACATATTAAAATTACTACTTTAGGGCATGACGCACTTATAGATAAAGTATCAACAGGTCTAGTAGCACACGGTAAAGGATTGCCAGACGCCACTTTAGTAACTGATGATCATTTTGCTAGCTTTGTAAATATTTATCCTAGTAGTTTTGTCAATGTGGGAGCTATGGGCTTTGATAAATTGGAAAATTTATTTCCCAAATATAAAACAAACGGTATAAAATATAAATCACATATGTACGGTTTTCCTGTAGATGGTGGTCCAGTATTGGTCTTTTATCGTAGAAGTGCCTTTGCTAAAGCAGGAGTAAAACCTAGCCAGATCAAGACATGGGCGGACTTCTTAAAGTATGGTAAAATTATTAAAGCGAAAACAGGTAAATATATGCTGGGTGGCGTTAGTAATGACGGATTTTATAATATCTTACTTGGTCAATATGGGAAAAGTGCCTTTGATTCTAAAGGTAATATTGATCTAAACTCACCACAATCTATTCATGCTTTAAAATATATTGAAACATTGGTTAAGGCAGGCGTATTCCAAAAACGTGGCCCTGGTTGGAGTTCTGATATGCGTGAGCTAGCTAAGGGTAACGTGGTAGCCATTCCAAAAGGTATTTGGTTTGCAGGTAATATTAAAGCCGAAGCACCTAAAACTAAAGGCGATTGGGGTGTATTCCCTTTACCTATAAATGGTGATGGCGATATACGTGCAAGTAACCAGGGCGGATCTAGTTTCGTTATGTTTAAATATTCAAAAAATAAACAACTTACATATAATTTCTTGAAATATTACACAACAACAAAAGAACCACAATTGATCGCTTTCCAAAAAGGTGGATTATTCCCTACTTTAAAAAGCGTTTATAAAACTAAAGAATTTAATGCGGGTTTACCTTTCTTTAAAGGTCAGAAAGTATGGCAAGAAGCAGCTAAAACTATCAACCTAATTAAACAAGTAAACTATACTCAAGATTATTATTATACTAATCTGCAATTATGTAAATTATATTCAGGAATGGTTTTCTCGCCTGATATGGATATCGTTAAGCGTTTAAATCAAATATCTTCTTCTTTAAAATCTCGTACAGGTCGTAAAGTTAACAAGTATTAATTAAATTTATATCACAATTGTTACTTTCCCATACATGGGGAACAATGCTAATATTTACTAGTGCTATATTATGAGTTTCTAGGAAATTATGGTTATGTTTCTAATGTATGGGAATTTTTTTGCCATTATATATACTTTATAGTAAATAGGGTCAGTCTTAAAGGTGGATTAGGACATTACACGACTGCATATCTTTATGTTATACTTTTAAGTATAGTATTGATAGCATAAATGGAAAAACTTTAAGAATCCAATAATTAATGTACATTTTAATTTATTTTTGCAGTCTTTATTTTAGTAGATAAGAACACTAACTAGTGCAATAAAGGTCATTGTTGAGTTAGTTATTCCGTGTTAAAGTTATACTATGATATATTAATACTGATATTTTAAATTAGAAGTAATATATTATATTTCAATACTTATTATTTTAAGAATCTTAAAAAATTAAATTCAAGAAAGATTTTTAAAAAATATACAAACATACAGGCATAATAATTTATGAAAGGAAAGCTAATCCCTATTTTAGGGATCATGGTGTGCATAATTATTCAATGTTGGTAAATAATTATAATAAATCCATGTTCACAAAATTAAAATTAAAATTTGTATTTCATTTAAAATAAAGTAATAACAACAAGGTTTCATATGTAATATATTGAATACCTTAGGAGAACTTTGATGTTTCCAATAATAATCAAAGCAGGGATTTTTGTCTAAAATAACGTCTCCCAAGCAACTTAAAAATTAAATAATATAAGATTATTAATTAGTTAAAATACTAGTTAAGAGTTTGATACAAATACAATAATTAAAACAATAAAACATTTTTATAAAATAAAAAAGAGGATAAAATGACAAAACATACACAAAAAGCATATTTATTTGCAATCATTGTATCGCTAGGAGGTCTAATATTTGGTTTAGACGGCGGTATAATTGTAGGAGCTTTAAAATATATTAGAGTTGAATTTAATTTAACGCCATCCGAAGTGGGTGCATTGGTAGGAGCACCAAACTTTGGTGCTGTGATTGCCTTAATGTTTATCGGACAAGTGGCATCCATATACGGAAGAAAGAAAACATTATTACTAATTGCATTCTTATTTTTAATTTCTGCAATTGGTTCTGCCTTTTGCGTAGGATACTACTCTTTAGTAATTGCAAGATTACTAGGTGGTATGGCGTTCACATCATTGGGCGTGATTTCCATGTATATTGGTGAGGTTGCTCCAAGTCATATGCGTGGTAAAGCGGTTGCAGGTATGATCGTTTCTAATACTATCGGTTTTTTAATGGCTTATATAATATGCTATTTATTTCTTATACATAAAAACTCAAACCCTGAAGCTATGGCACAATCATTCATTTTTAGCGATACTCACATATGGCGTTTCATGATTGGTTCTACAATGATTCCTTGTATCATATGGTTAGTAACATTATTCATAGTTCCAGAAACTCCAAGATGGTTAATGTTAAAGGATAAATTCAAAGAAGCCGAAAAAGTTATTCGTACAGTAAATCCCCCAGAAGTTGCCGAAGACGTAATTGCCGAAATTAGAGCTAATGTGGAATATTTACCTAAATTAAGAATATGGGAACAATTAATCCGTTTATTTGATGGTAAAATGAAAAAAATACTAATTATCGGATTTGGTTTAGCTATCAGTCAAGCAATGTGTGGTATGGGAATTATATCTTATTATGCTCCTATAGTATTTGAAGAAGCTGGTTTTGGTGGTAACTCTGCAGCCTTTCAAACCATGTTAGTAGGTGGTGCTGGAGTGCTGGCATCTATCGGAACTTTATTTATTGTCGATAGATTCGGACGCCGTATGTTATATATAGCTGGTGCTGTAGCTGTGTTATTTGCCCATAGTTCCATTTATTATGGTTTCCATAAAATGAGTTATACAATTAGTCAAGATTCAATCGTGCAAGTGCAGAAAGTAGATAAAAACCTTGATGTTACTCCATTGCAAAATAACTTAAATAGATCTTTTTCCAATGAATTAAAGTTTAAAGCATTTTTAAGAAAGAATTATAGTAAAAAAATATTGGATTTAAAAAGCTCTGTCTTAATTAAAGCCACCGCTGTCTTTGGCGTAAATCCCATGTTAATTGTTGTCGCAATCTTCGTCTTCGAGATAGCATTCTTCCTAGCGGTAGGGCCGCTATTATGGGTAATGTTCTCCGAGATACTACCAAACTCCGTCCGTTCTATTGGTATCCCTGCCTTTAAAATTCTTGGTAGTATAGGGGTATACGCAACCCAACAACTTTTCCCATGGCAATTAGCTACTTTTGGGAGTGCCAATACTTTCTTAGTATATGCTGTCTTAGCAGCTTTCTCTTTAGTATTTATTATAATATTTGTCCCTGAAACTAAAGATAAAACCATAGAAAGCATAGAGGAAATGCTAATAGTTAAAAAATAAATATCATATAACTTTAAACTTTAAATATTGCTATAGTAATTATACTATAGCAATATTTTTATTTCCTATCCTTATTCCTTATCCTTTATATTATAAAATAATAGTCTGACAATGCACTATATAAGATTTATATTAGTTTTTTATTGCATTTATAGATAGCATGTGTTATACTATACCTAACAGTAATCTTAAAGGGTTGTTGTTACGTATTTTATTTATTATCAAACAAAGTAAAATATAGTAAAATACAAAATAAAAATAAAACTAAAACTAAAACTAAAACTAAAATAACTGCAAAGGAATAATTTATGAAAAAAATTTTATTAACAACAGTAGCTAGTACTTTAATTGCCATGACTATTGGTGGTGTGGCACAGGCGAGAACGAGTAACGGATATTCAGGGAGTACGAATGTTTGGGCTTGGAATATCAATGTGCCACCTTTAAAGGCGGCGGCAAAAGCTTTTATGAAAACTCACCCACAAGCTCATATTAAGATTACCGAAGTAGGGCGTGAAGATCTTTATAAAAAATTATCTACAGGATTAATGTCTCACGGTAAGGGATTGCCAGACGCAACACTAATAGAAGATTCTAACTTTGATAGTTTTGTGAAGATTTATCCTAGAAGTTTTGTTAATGTGGGAACTATGGGCTATGATAAGCTAGCAAATTTATTTCCAAATTACAAATCAAATAGTTTTAAATATAAATCTCATATGTACGGATTTCCCTTTGACGGTGGTCCCGCTATGGTGTTCTATCGTAGAAGTGTCTTTGCTAAAGCAGGGGTAAAACCTAGCCAGATCAAGACATGGGATGACTTTTTAAAGTATGGTAAAATTATTAAAGCTAAAACAGGTAAGTATATGTTTAGTGGCTCGGATAATGCGATATATCTAGTTATGCTAGGTCAATATGGTAAGTCATATTTTGATACAAAAGGGAATATTGATCTAAAATCTCCTGCCTCTGTAAAAGCTTTGAAGATGTTGAAGAAAATGAATGACGCAGGTATCTTAGATCATTGTAGTCCTGGGTGGGATCCGTATATGCGTGATATCGCATCGGGTAACTTGGTTGCAATTCCCCAAGGTATTTGGCTTGAAGGTAATATCGAAACCGTAGCTCCTAAAACTAAGGGCGATTGGGGAGTGTTCCCTTTACCTATTAATGGCGATGGCGATGTAAGTGCTTCCGCTCAAGGTGGTAGTGGTTTTGTTATGTTGAATAAATCAAAAAATAAAACACTTACATATAATTTCTTAAAGTATTTCACAACTGCAAAACAATCTCAAGTAACAGCTTTTAAAGGCGGATTATTTCCAACATTAGGAAAAGTTTATAAAACTAAAGAATTTAATGCAGGCGTACCTTTCTTTAAAAATCAGCACGTTTGGGCAGAGGGTGCTAAAGTAATTAAGAAAATTAAACCTGTACACTATACTCAAGATTACTTCTATGGTAATGCCGAAGTAAAGAAAATGTATTCTGGAATTATGTTTGCACATGCTGACGTAATGAAACGTCTCGACCAAGCCACTAAAGCACTAAAAGCTCGTACAGGCCGTAAAATCAACCAATATAAATAATCTCAATCGAAAGAGAGAACAATAACATGAAAAAGATTTTATTAACAACAATAGCTACTACCTTAATCGCTACGACTATCGGTGGTGTGGCACAGGCGAAAGCGAATGACGGATATTCAGGGAATACCAATATATGGGCTTGGAATGCTAACATTCCACCATTAAAGGCAGCCGCTAAATTATTCATGAAAGCTCATCCTAACGCACATGTGAAGATTACTCTCGTAGGGCATGAAGCACTTTTAGAGAAATTATCAGTGGGCTTAATAGCACATGGTAAGGGATTACCTGATGCTACTTTAATACCTGATGATCATTTGGCTAGTTTTGTACATATTTATCCTAGTAGTTTTGTGAATGTGGGGAAAATGGGTATGGATAAATTAGCCAACTTATTCCCTAAATATAAGGTCGGTAATGTAACATATAAATCACATATGTACGGATTCCCTTTGGACGGTGGGCCTGCTATGGTTTTTTATCGTCGCAGTATTTTTGCTAAAGCAGGAGTAAAACCTAGCCAGATCAAGACGTGGGATGACTTCTTCAAATATGGTAAAATTATCAAAGCTAAAACAGGTAAATATATGCTTGGTGGTAGTGAAGATGATAGATTCTATCGTATTATGATGGCACAATATGGCAAAGGATATTTTGACGCCAAAGGGAATATCGATTTGAGATCTCCCCAATCAATTCACGCTTTGAAGTTGATCCAAAAAATGGGGCATGAGGGAATTTTACATCATCGTGCGGCGGGTTGGACTCCGTATATGCGTGATATATCTACAAGTACAATTGTAGCGATTCCCGAAGGTGTTTGGCTTGTAGGTAGTATTATGGTTAATGCTCCAAAAACCAAAGGCGATTGGGGTGTGTTTCCTTTACCTGTAAATGGCGATGGCGATGTGGCTGCTTGTAATCTTGGTGGTGCTAGTTTTATTATGTTTAAAAAATCAAGAAATAAATCTCTTACATATAATTTCTTGAAATATTATACAACAACTACAGAAGCCCAATTGATATCATTTAAAAAGGGCGGATTATTTCCAACTTTACAGAAAGTTTATAAAACTAAAGAATTTAATGCTAGTATGCCATTTTTTAAAGGTCAAAACGTATGGAAAGAAGCGTCTAAAACTGTTAATACCATTAAACGCTTAAATTATACTAGCGATTATTATTATGCTAATATGGAATTACATAAATTATATACAGGAATTGTCTTTTCTGATATTGATGTGGTTAAACGTTTAGAAAAAACTATTACTTCTTTAAAAGCTCGTACAGGGCGTAAGGTAAATCAATATTAAACTTAAATAAATTTAAATAATTTGAAATAATTGGAAATAAAAAATCGAAAGAGAGAACAATAACATGAAAAAGATTTTATTAACAACAATAGCTACTACCTTGATCGCTACAAGTATCGGCAGTGTGGCACAGGCGAAAGCGAATGACGGATATTCAGGGAATATCAATATTTGGGCGTGGACTATTAATGTTCCACCATTAAAAACGGCGGCGAAAGTATTTATGAAAGCTCATCCTAAGGCACACATTAAGATTACGACTGTAGGATACGACGCACTTTTAGAGAAGATATCAGCTGGCTTGATGTCTCACGGTAAGGGCTTGGCGGATGCTACTTTAATGGAAGATAATCATTTTGATAGTTACGTGAAAATTTATCCTAATAGTTTTGTCAACGTGGGAAAAATGGGGTTTGATAAGTTAGAAAAGTTATTTCCTCCATATAAAACCAGTACCTATAAATATAAATCTCACATGTACGGATTTCCCTTTGATAGTGGCCCAGCGGTGATCTTTTATCGTCGTAGTACTTTTGCCAAAGCAGGAGTAAAACCTAGTCAGATCAAAACATGGGAAGATTATATTAAATATGGTAAAATCATCAAAGCGAAAACAGGCAAATATATGTTCGGTGGGAATGCTGATGATACTGTTTATCGTATTATGTTGGGTCAATATGGTAAATCATATTATGATTCGAAAGGGAATATAGATATTAAATCGCCATATTCTATCAAGGCCTTAAAGCTAATAAAGCGTATGCAAAAGGCAGGGATTTTACATCATCGTTCTGACGGACATTCTCCCTATATGCGTGATATCGCCACTGGCACGGTTTCGGCAATGCCTCAAGGTATTTGGCTTGCAGGAAATATCCAAGCCAATGCACCTAAAACTAAAGGGGATTGGGGGGTCTTCCCTTTACCTGTAAATGGCGATGGCGACGTGGCCGCAACTTCTCAAGGTGGTAGTGGATTCGTTATGTTTAAAAGTTCTAAACATAAATTACTTACCTATAATTTCTTGAAGTTTTACACAACAAATACGCAAAATCAACTAGTAGCCTTTAAGGATGGCTTGTTCCCAAGCTTGCTAGCAATTAAGGATACTAAAGAAATTGCTAAACCTGTACCATTTTTTCACAATCAAAAAATATGGCTAATGGGTGCTAAATCTTTACCTTTAATTAAAGGTAAGAAAGTTACAGAAGATTACGCCTATGCAGTAACAGAAATGCACAATTTATATTCAGGTGTAATATATAACAACGAAGATTTAATGAAACGTCTGGAGCGAGCCTCTAAAGCGATAAAAGCTCGTACAGGACGTAAGATAAATCAATATTAATATTCTTAATTTTGCTTTATAATTTTAACTTTAACTTTAACTTTAACTTTAACAATAATCATAACAATCACAATAATCGCAATATTATAATTTCATACTCAAAATCGAAAGCGAGAACAATAAGATGAAAAAAATTCTACTAACAACAATAGCTACAACCTTGATCGCTACGTCTTTTACTACTATGGCGAAAGCGAAAGACGGATTTTCAGGTAATACCAACATTTGGGCATGGACAATTAATGTTCCACCATTAAAACAAGCAGCGAAAATCTTCATGAAAGCTCATCCGAATGCACATATTAAAATTACTAATTTAGGACACACCGCACTTTTACAGAAGTTATCGGCTGGTTTAATGGCTCGTGGTAAGGGATTGCCAGACGCTACTTTACTTCAAGATAATCACTTTGATAGTTTCGTGAGAATTTATCCGAGAAGTTTCGTTAATGTGGGTAAAATGGGTTACGATAAGCTAGCGAATCTGTTCCCTACCTATAAGGCAAATGCCTATAAATATAAATCTCACATGTACGGATTCCCCTTTGACGGTGGTCCAGCTGTGATCTTTTATCGTCGCAGTACATTCGCCAAAGCAGGAGTTAAACCTAGTCAGATCAAAACATGGGAAGATTATCTTAAATATGGTAAAATCATCAAAGCAAAAACAGGAAAATTCATGTTTGGTGGGAATGATGATGATACCGTATATCGTTTAATGATCGGTCAGTACGGTAAGGGATATTTTGATGCTAAAGGTAACATAGACATGAACTCTCCACGTTCTATCAAGGCCTTAAAGCTAATTAAACGTATGCAACAAGCGGGGATCATACATCATCGTGGCACAGGTTGGACTCCGTATATGCGTGATATAGCGTCAGGCACTATCTCGGCACTTCCGCAGGGTATTTGGCTTGCTGGGAATATCGAAATGGGAGCTCCGAAAACCAAAGGCGATTGGGGTGTAATGTTGTTGCCTAAAAATGGCGATGGCGACGTGGCAGCCGCAACTCAAGGCGGTAGCGGTTTCCTTATGTTCCAAAAATCAAAAAATAAACAACTTACATATAATTTCTTGAAATATTATACCACAACCGTAGAAGCTCAAACCCTTGCTTTTAAAGGTGGCTTATTTCCTAGTCTGTTAAAAATGCAGAAAACTAATGTATTTAAAGAATCACTACCATTCTTTAAGGGTCAGAAAATCTGGCTAGTTGGTGCTAAAGCTCTTAAAATAATTAAGACAACTAACTTTACCGAAGATTATTATTATGCAAATCTTGAATCAAACAAGCTATTTACTGGTGTGATCTTCGATAATAAAGATCTACTTAAACGCCTAGACCAAACAGCACAAACCATTAAGGCTCGTACTGGTCGTAAGGTTAATAAATACTAAGTTAGTTTTTATTATATACTTATATTCTTATATTTTTAGAAATCACTCTCGTATATTCAGTGCAAAAGATATGCGAGAGTGATTTATCTTACAATTTTAGTAGATTGTTTTTAGTGAGAAATATATGAATATAATTTTAAAACTATGACAAAAACACTATCAAAGGTTAATTTTAGTTTTTTTGTTATTGCATTTATATTAATATGTGCTATACTATACTATATAGTAATCGTAAACGGTTGCTGTTATATATTTTGTTTGTTATAAAAACAATAAAATATAAATATAAATAAAACTATAAAATCAATGATTAAAAAGGAATAACTTATGAAAAAGAAATTATTAATCACAATACTCACGACAGAGATCTCCATAGCTTACAATAGTATGGCAAATGTGAGGCAGTTTGTAGATAAAGTAAAGTAAATTATCTTTATCCTGTTATTTCTAAATTAAGAAATAACAATAAAACACAACACACTACAATACAACAATATAATATAATAATACAATACAATATACAATATAAAATATAAAATACATATTAAAGAAAGGCAAAAGTTATGAAAAAACTCCTAACAAGAAAATATTTTCCATATGTGATGATATTTCCAACCCTATCCATATTTTTACTTATGTTCATTTATCCCGTCTTGGATTCCTTTTGGTTGAGTTTACATATAACTCGTGGGGAATCTTCTCGTTGGGGTGGATTAGCTAACTACATACGTTTAATGGGCGATCATGAATGGTGGCAATCTCTATTAAATATGGTTGAGATCTTAGTGATTCAAGTTCCTATCATGTTATTTATTGCTTTATTAATGGCGTCTATTTTAAATTCGGCTATTATCAAAATGAAGGCATTTTTTAGAATCAGTTTCTTTATGCCTGCCATTACATCTTTAGTGGCGTACGCTTTGGTGTTCTCAATGTTACTTGATAACGGTGGTTTACTAAATAGTATACTAAAAAGTGTAGGATTACCTACCGTTCCTTGGTTACTTTCGCCAATTTGGGCAAAGGTTAGTTTAGGGATAGCAGTAACATGGCATTGGAGTGGTTATAATATGATCATTTTTCTTGCAGCTATGCAAGATATTCCCACAAGCTTATATGAGGCCGCAACCATTGACGGTGCAACCACATGGCAAAGATTCTTACATATTACCATGCCACTGTTAAAGCCAGCCATATTATTTACAACCGTATTATCTACTATGGGTACTTTAAGATTATTCGAAGAACCGCAAAACTTAACCGCAGGCGGACCCGATGGAGCTACAGAAAGCCCAACACAATTAATGTATCAAGTATTTAATTCAGGAGAATTAGGCTATAGTTCTACTATCGCTTATGGTATTGTGCTGATCGTTGTTTTCATTACAATTATTCAATTTAAATTTATGGGAGAAAAATAATGTACTATAATAAATTCACATTAATAAGCTTGTATACAATTCTGACCATATTGGTTATTATTTCTCTTTATCCATTTTATTGGCTGATAATAAATGCCAGTTACGATACTTCAGGGGTATACGCTTTCCCACCACATATGTGGTTCGGCGATCATACTATGATTAACTTTAAAAATTTAAATGAATCCGTTGGTATTGTTCGAGTATTTTATAATACGGTTATCATATCAATAGTTGGAACATCTATAACATTAACGATTTCTGTAATGTCTGGTTATTCTTTTGCGAAGTTTCATTTTAGATTTAAAAATGCAATCTTTGCTATATTTATCTTTTCTATGATGATTCCATATCAAGCAACAATGATATCTTTATTTTCAATGTTTGCCAATGCTGATCTAATGGATACATATACCGCTTTGATCATTCCAGGTTTATGTAATATCTTTACTGTATTCTTAGTGCGTCAATCACTAACTCACTTTCCCGAAGAATTGCTGGACGCTGGACGTATGGACGGAGCAAATGAATTATGGATCTTCCTTAAAATCGTTCTACCAAACATCAAGCCAACTTTAGCCGCAGCAGGTATCTTCATCTTTATGGGAAACTGGAATAATTTCATGTGGCCATTGATCATCACATCTCAAGATGATATGAAAACCCTACCTGTAGCCCTATCGACTCTAAAGGGTGCTGATATGACAGATTATGGACAAATCGTTCTAGGTATCGCCATAACTACCATTCCAATTATGATAGTATTCCTATTATTATCACGTCATTTCATATCTAATATGTTAAGTTCTGGTACTAAGGGATAATGAGAGAAATAATTACTTAATATGTTTGTTAATTTAAGCATATTAAGTAATATTGATAATTTTTTATACATCTACATATTATGTAATACACATGTCTTTCATCTCTGTATATGTACAAGGTATAGGGTGTATAATACAAACATAATAAATAAATGTAGTACATAAAATGTAACATATATAACATGAGAGATAAAACATCCCATACAAAATATGCCACATAAAAAGTACTACATAAAATGTAAATATAACACAATAAAATTTAAGATTTTAAAGGAAAAAATCATGAGACAAAATATATCTATAAATAACAATTGGTTCTACAAGCCAACTTTTTCTGAAAATGATATTACAGCAGAAATTACCCAAGATTATCACGAAGTTCGCATTCCCCATGCTAATACCGAGTTACCTTTTAACTATTTCGATCAAGAAGATTTCATGTTTGTTTCTTGCTACAAAAAAGATCTTGAGATATCTAAGGAAGATCAAGGTAAATATTTATCGCTCCATTTTGAAGGGATAATGACTGCGTCAAAAGTGTACTTTAACGGCGAATTTCTCAAGGAACATAAGGGCGGATATACGGCTTTTGACGTGCCATTACCAACAAACTTAATTAAAGATAAAAACCAAGTTACCATAATGGTAGATTCAACCGAACGAGCTGACATTCCGCCCTTTGGTAATATGATCGATTATCTAACCTATGGCGGTATTTATCGAGAAGTACAATTGAAAGTTTTATCGCATATTAANNNNGGCGTGTTGGTGGAAGTTATCAACGCCCATAAATCTCAAGAAGAAATTACCATTGAGATCACTCAAAAAGATCTTAATGTTAATCATGTGATCACTCATAAATTATCAGGCAAAACAGAATCAGAAGTTATCGAATTTGATGTGTCCGCCATTTCTGGAGTAGAATTGTGGGATTTAGATAATCCTAACATGTATGAATTCGATGTTGCCATAAAAGGTCATGATAATTTACAAGTGAAAACAGGATTCCGTACGGCTGAATTTAAAATCGATGGTTTTTATCTTAATGATAAGAAAGTTAAAATCATGGGTTTAAACCGTCATCAAAGTTTCCCTTATGTGGGCTATGCCATGCCCGCAAGAGTGCAGAAAAAAGATGCGGATATCTTAAAAGAATACGGCTTAAATTTAG